>NZ_JAPQNV010000002.1:0-997811 GCF_030397595.1 Janthinobacterium sp. SUN033 | reverse complement strand
CGTGAATGTCCCGATCCCCGTGCCGATGGCCTTCCACAGCTTCGGCGGCTGGAAGCGCAGCCTGTTCGGCGACCACCATGCGCACGGCCCGGAATCGGTGCGTTTCTACACGAAACAGAAGGCTGTCACGCAGCGCTGGCCAGCCTCGACGGCGGCGGGGGCCGAGTTTGCCATGCCGACCTTGAAGTAAGGTGCGATGGCGGCGCGCAGCATCAGTGCGTCAGCGCGCCGCCACGTGGCCGTAGCAGGTTTTCAGTTTTGCATAGTCGTAGAAGACGCCGCCCGGCGCCATGCGGGCGCCGTCGCAACTGGCCTGGAAGTCCGTTTCCTTTTCGTTGTACAGCAGGCGTACGATCAGTTGTCCTGCGCTGTTGCGGTACACATCCCACTGCATGTTGGCCGCCAGCGGCGAGACGTTCTGGCCGCGCCATTGATTGCTTTGATAACTGTCGCTGGCCGATACCGGCAAGGGGGCCAGCGCCTGTTGCAAGCCCATGGCCGAGGCGAGCGGAATGATCATCTCGGCGTGCGTGAAACGCAGCTTGGCCGCGTGGCGCAAATCTCCCTTGGCCAGCGCATCGACTTCCTTGAAAAAATCGTCGCGCAAGGCCAGTGCGAAGCGCCAGGTCACGCCGCTGCTTTCCGTGGTGGCCGGCCCTTTCTGGTAAAAATCCTCGTGGTCGGCGATATAAGCGTAGTAGCGCGCATCCTCGGCGGGCATGTAGCGGCCGAAATCGGCCGGCATTTCATGGCGCATGCCGGCAGCGATCGCGTACAGCTCATACAGTTTCGTCGCGGCCGCATGCAAGCTGCGGATGACCGTCTTGCCGCTGCCCGTCATGGTGCGCGTGAGCTGGCCGTCCGCGCTGGTGAAAGTGTAGCTGCCCGTATCCGCAAAACTGGCGCCGCTGCGCTCAAGCTGGTCGAGGAAGGCGGGTGCAAACAGCCGTTCGAGCACGTGGCGCGCATGCGCGGCCGCTTCCGGTTTTCTGGCCGGGGCATCCATCAGGGCGTGCAGCTGCTTGGTTCTTTCATAGTACTGGTAGGCCTGGCTGGCGGCATAGGTGGCGTAATGCGGGTTGGCCCGATCGGCGACAAAATCCGTCTGCGGCGCCAGCTTGTGCGCATACAGCAGGAAGCGGTTCACGCCATCGGACTGCACCACTGCCTTGCGTCCCTGCGGATACGGCGCCGGTGCGGGCGGCAGGTATAACAAGGGCGCCAGCGCGGGCGCGTGCTCCAGCAGCGACTGCGTAAAAAAGCGCGCACTGTCGCGCGCGCGGTCCACGCCGGAATGGATGGTGACGAGCTGGCGCGGCGCCGTCGCGGCGTCTTGCCCCACTTGCGCGAACAGGGTGGGCAGGCGCGCCAGCATGCGCACGGCCAGTTGCCGGTGTTCCTCGATGCCCGTCTGCGACAGATTGCCGTAGCCGGGCCGCTCGATGCCGGCCACGCCGTAACCGAGCAAGGCGTTCGCCTGCATCAGGGCCAGGATGTCGGGTCCCAGTTCGCGCCCCAAAGGCGTGAGCGCATCCTGCGCGGCGGCCTGCCGCCACATCGCATACAGGGCTGCGTCGCTCTTCATGCCGGTCAATCCGCGCGCACCGTGGCGCGCCACCAGTTGTGTGTAGATGGGCTGGAAACCGGCCGGTGGCGCGGCATAGGTGGCCGGGTCCTGCTGCGGCGCATACGGCGCCTTGGTCTGGTAATGGCCTTCCGCGGCCTGGGCGGGAGCGGCGCAGATGGTGAGGGCCAGCAGCATGCTGGACAAGGGGAGCGGTGGGGGCATGGCTATCCGTAAGTGACGTGATTGGTTCTTACGTGCAAGCCTAGCAGCAAACGTCCAACAGGCGGGCACGGCTGCCCGCCTGCATTCGTACTTACTGCGCCACGTGGTCGTAGCACGTCTTCAGCTTCGCATACACATAGAAATGGCTGCCGGCGGCAAAGCGGGCGCCATCGCAGGCGGCCTGGAAGTCCGTTTCCTTTTCGTTGTACAGCATTTTCACGAGCACATTGCCGCCGGCGTCGCGGTACACATCCCACTGCATGTTGGCCGCCATCGGCGCCACGTACAGGCCGCGCCAGCTGCTGTTGTCATAGCTGTAGGTCTGCGCCGCCGGCAGCGCGCCGACGACGTTCTTCAGGCCCATGGCCGTGGCCAGCGGAATGATGGCTTCCGCATGCGTGAAGCGCAGTTTGGCGCCGTGCGACAGGTCGCCGCGCGCGATGGCGTCCACTTCCGTGAAGAAGTCGTCGCGCAGCGCGCGCACGTAGTTCCAGGTGATGCCGGCGCTTTCCGTGGTGCCGGGGCCCTTGTTGTAAAAATCCTGGTAATCCTGCACGAATGCCTGGTACTTGGCCGCGTCCGACGGCATGTATTGCACGAAATCGGCTTTCACTTCGTTCGTCATGCCGGCCATGATGGCGTACAGGTTGTACAGCACCGAGGCGGCATCTGCCAGGCCCTTGATGGTGGTGCCGCCGTCGCCCGTGACGGTGTTGGTGAACTTGCCGTCGTCGCTGGTAAAACTGTAGGTACCCGTGTTGGCGAAGCGGTAAGTGCCGTTGTCGATCTTGTCGACGAAGGCCTTGGTGAACAAGCGTTCCAGTACTTCGCGGCCCAGGGTACGCGCCGTGGCATCCGTGTCGATGGCCGTGTATTTGGCCAGGAAGCCGGGGCTTTCCAGGTAGGCCTGATAGGCCTGGCTATCCTGGTAAGTCTGGTAATGGCGGTCGAGGGTGCCGGTGACCAGATCCGTCTTCGGCACCAGCTTGTGCGCATACAGCAGGAAGCGGTTGGTGCCATCGGGCTGCGCCACGGGCTTGCCGGCCGGGTAGCCGGTCGGGGCGGGCGGCAGGGTAATCAGCGGCGCGACGTTTGGTGCCGTGGCGGCCAGCGACTGCGCAAAGTACGCGGCGCTGTCCTTGGCGCGGTCCACGCCGGAACTGACGGTGACGATCTGGCGCGGTGCGCTGGCGGCATTGTTACCCAGTTGCGTGAACAGGGCAGGCAGGCGCGTCAGCATGCGCACGGCCAACTGCTTGTGTTCATTGATGCCCGTCTGCGACAGGTTGCCGTAGCCGGGCGCCGTGATGCCGTCCACGCCGTAGCCGAGCAGCGCGTTGGCCTTCATCAGTTTCAGGATGTCGGCGCCCAGCTTTTGCCCCAGCGGCGTGAGCGCATCGTCGGCTGCAGCCCGTTGCCAGACGTTGTAGAAGGCGGCGTCATACTTCATGCTCGACAGGCCGCGCGAACCGTGGCGCGCCACCAGTTCGGTGAACACGGGCGCGTAGCCGGCTGGCGCGGCCTCGTAGGTAGCGGCGTCCTGCTGCGGCGTGTAGGGCGCCTTGGTCTGGTAGTAGGTGGCGGGGGCGGCCGGCGTCACGGGCGGCGTTACCGGGGGCGTGACGGGGACGGGCGGCGTATCGTCGCCGCCGCCACAGGCGGCCAGGGAAAGCATCAGGAGGGACAGGGGAAGATGGCGTGCGTGCAGCATGGCGTTTCCTTCAGGTGTGGTTAGCCCAGGCGCGCCGCGCAGACGGCGCACCCGGGGCAGACAGGCAAGGGAATGGGTATTACAGCTTGAGGGCTTTGGCCAGGCTGTTGGCGCGCGCATCGCGCTCGCTCAAGGGCGCCAGGCCATGGCGCTCCTCGATGAATTTCAGGATCGACACGGTTTCATACTCGGTATGGTCGATATGCCCGCCTTCGCTGAAGGGCGAGATGACCAGCGCGGGGATGCGCGTGGCCGGGCCGAAGCGGTCGCCTTTCGGTGGCGCCACGTGGTCCCAGAAACCGCCGTTTTCATCGGTGGTGACGATGATGACGGTGTCCTTCCATTGCGGGCCTTCCATGATGGCGCTGATGATGGCCACGCCCTCGTCGTCGCCGGCCGCCACGCTCGATTTATCCATCCCCGGATGCATGTTCTTCTTGCCCATGGGCTTGTAGAACGAGACGGGCGGCAGCTTGCCTGCCTGGACGTCGGCGAGCATGTCGGAGCGGTCCTTCAGGTGCGTGGCGCGCTGCTGCGGGCTGTCGATGAAGCGCTTGAAGTAGGTGAACGGCTGGTGGTGATACGAGAAATCGTCGGCCTTCTTGCCTGACTTGGTCGAGGCGACGGCGATGTCGTAGCCGTCCGCATAATAGACCCAGGAGATGCCCTTGTCCGTCAGGCGGTCGCCGATGGTGGGCATGGTTTGCGGCGGCAGGAACGTCTGTTTTTTTGTCGGGTCGAACAGCAGCGGGCCCTGCATGGTGTTGACGGCGTAGCCGTCCTGCGTCACTTCCGCTTCCTCGCCCTTCTTGTGGCCCGTGCCGCGCTCATCCTGGGCGACGATGGACTTGGGCGCATTCGGGAACACGGGCGTGCAGGCGCAGGTCAGCCACATGTGGTTGAGGAAGGAGCCGCCGTAGGCGGACTGGAAGAAGCGGTCGGCCAAGGTGTAGCGTTGCGCCAGCGCCCACAGTTTGAGCTTGCTGCCGTCGAAATAGCCCATGGGCAGGGCACCCGTATTGCCCTCGACGACGAAGCGGTCATTCTTGCCGTCGTTGATCTGGCGCTTGTGCGTCCAGAACGCGTGGACGGGACTGGCTGTCTTGTCGCCCAGCGAGACGCTCGGCTCCATGCGGAAGGGCGCGTTGGCGATGTCGGCCTTGAAGCGCTGGTCCAGGCCGCCCTTGTCGAGTGCCACGGCGGGCAGCATGGCATAGGGCTTGCCATCGGGGGCGGTCTGCGTGGTGGTGTCGGGCGCGTGGCCATTGGCGATGCCGTCGGCACCGGGGAAGGTGCCGAACAGGTGGTCGAAGCTGCGGTTTTCCATGTACACGACGACGATCTGGCCGATCTTCGCCAGCTTCGGATCGGCGGCGACTGCGGCGGCCATATTGTGCTGCGTGTCGGCGGGAGTGGTGCAGGCCGCCAGACCGATGGCCCCGGCGCCGAACAGGGCGATTCTTAGAACGTGGTTCAACATAACAGTCTCCTTGATGGCGCCTCCATGGACGGGGCGCTTTTTTTGTGGTGTGGCCAGAACTGGCCTGTTTGAAGAAATTGCACACGTGTGCAGCATGCGTGTGCAAACAGTAACCCGGATTTTTTTTGATGTCAACAAGTACAGGCGAGGGATGAAAAAGTGTGGAAAACGGGGAACGGCCGGCCGTGGCGGGCGGGCAGACGGCGTTGCGCCATCTGTCGCATTGAATGGCTTAGCGTGTCGTGCCGCGCCGCACCAGGGTGACGGGCACTTCCTTCAGGCGGCCCGGCATGGCAAATTTTTCCATGCGCTCGACCAGGCTCTTGACGGCGCGGCGCGCCAGTTCGCCCGCGTCCTGGCGGATGGTGGTCAGCTGGTAGGCGTCCAGCGCGGCCATGGGAATGTCGTCGAAGCCGATCACCTGCAGTTGCGCGGGCACGTCGATGCCATACTTGCTGCGCGCCGCGTCGATGAAGCCGCAGGCGATCAGGTCGGTGGCGCAAAAGACGCCGTCAGGCAGTTTGCCCGAGGAGAGCAGGGCGTCGGCCGCTTCCTGGCCCGCCTGGTAGCCGATGGCGTCGGCCAGGTATTCGCCGGCCGTGCAGCGTTTCTTCGCCACGGCCGGCGCCAGGTGGTCGAGGAAGGCCTGGCCGCGCGCGATGCCGCTGAAACTGCTGGCGCGCGTGTTGATGAAGGTCAGCCGTTTGGCGCCGCTGTCGAGCAGGGTGCTGGCCGCCAGTTCGCCGCCGTGGCGGTTGTCGCTATTGACCACGTCCACGCCTTTCAGGTCGCGCGCGCGGTTGATCATGGCCACCGGCACTTGCCGCTGCAGGTATTCCGTGGCGACGGCGGATGGCGGCGAGCCGGACGTCATGATGACGCCGGAAATCTTGTAGCTGAGGAGGATGCGCAGCAATTCGCTGAGGCGCTCGGGGTCTTCCGCATTCATCAGCAGCGGCACCAGCGCATGTTCGCTCAGGCTGCGCGTGACTTCGCCCAGCAGGGCCACGCGGAACGGGTCCGTGAAGCCCGTGATGACGACGCCCACCAGGTTGCTTTGTCCCTGGTTCATGCTGCGCGCCAGGATGTTGACCTGGTAGCCCAGCGATTGTGCGGCTTCCATCACGCGGGCCCGCGTTTCGGGCGCCACGCTGGCGCCGGGCGTGAACGTGCGCGAGACGGCGGAGCGGGAGACGCCGGCCCGTTTGGCGACGTCCACCGAAGTGACCCAAGACTTGTCTTTTTGTTCCATTGACGGTGTAGATGAATGAGAGGCCGATGCACGATGCGGTGCGGCGCAATGCCGCGCCATCATCTTAGCCGAAAATCCCGGCCGCGGCGCAAACTGAATGCCAGTCCCGCGCCATGGCCAGCGTGCCGGTGCTCAGCCTCTCGATCGTCTTACCACTTCGGCGTGTACTTCAGGGTGAACTGCACGTTGCGCGGGTCGCCATAGTAGTTATTCGACCCGGTGGTGTTGTAGGCCGGGATGATGTAGCGCTTGTCGAAGACGTTGTTGATATTGAGCGACAGGGCCACTTGCGGCGTGGCTTGCCAGGCCATGCGTGCATTCCAGATCGAGACGCCGGCAACCTTGAAGGTGCTATTGGTATCGAGCGTATGGCTTTGCGTGTTGACGCCGGCGCCCACGCTGAATTTGTCCCAGGCGCCGGGCAGCGTGTAGCTGGACCACACGCGCAGCATGTGCTTGGGCGTCCAGGTGGAAAAGACCTTGCCCTGCTCGTCCGGGTCGTTCAGATAGGTCGTCGTCGTATAGGCGTAGCCGGCCGACAGCTGCAAGCCGCGCGCCACTTCGCCCGACACTTCCGCTTCCAGGCCCTGGCTGCGCACCTTGCCCGAGGCGCGCGAGCAGTACCCGTTGGGGCACACCATGCCCGCAGCATAGTCGGTGACGGCACGGTTCTTGTGGTCGTAGCGGAACACGGCCAGCGAGGTGTTGACCTTGCCATCCATCAGCTCCCCCTTGATGCCCGCCTCGTAGTTGCTGCCCGTGATGGGCTTGAGGACCTTGTCTTGCGCATCGCGGATACTTTGCGGCGTGAAGATGTCGGCATAGCTGGCGTAGGCCGACCATTGCGGATCGAGCGCGTAGATCAGGCCTACCGATGGCGTGAACTTGGCGGTGGCGTTGAGCTGTTCTTCAGGACCTTTGGGCGTCGCATACACGAAGTCGTACCAGCTGAAGCGTCCACCCAGCACGGCTTTCAGCTTGCTGGTCAGCTGGCCGTTCCAGCTGCCATACAGGCCTTTCTGGCGTATTTCATAGGTGCTGACGGGACGCACGCCCTTCGGGCGCGCGGCGATGCTGTCGAGGTCTTGCCATGGGCGGTTGTGCCTGATGTTGAAGACGTCCGCACCGGATTCCCAGACGCGGGCGTAGACGTCGTCCGACGCCATCGTGACATAGCTGGCGCCGACGAGGACTTCTTGCGCGATGCCCAGGCCGTCGAATTTACCGCGCACGTAGGTATCGATGCCGCGCTTGCGGTTGTCGAAATCCATGCCAAAGTCGGCATAGCTCGCGCCGCTGCCGTCGGGATTGATGGGCAAGGCCACGCGCTGGTGCACGGAGCCGGTGTTTTCCTTCATGTTCACGGCGGATGCCTTCAGGCTCCACTGGCTGTTGAAATGGTGTTCCAGATCGAGATACACGTTGGTTTGTTTGGCTTCGCTGCGGTTCCAGTCGGCGCCCGTGAAGGTGGAGCGGGGCAGGTTCAGCGCGCTGCCGTCCGCGTAGCGGGGCAGGCCGATAAAGGTGGGACGGCCGTGGTCGTTGACGTTGCTGATGGCCAGGCCCAGGGTGGTGGCCGGTCCCAGGTCGTAGTCGAGCGCCGCGTACAGGGTGCGGTTCTGGCTCCACACCTGGTCGACGAAGGAATGGGTATCGTCTTCATCGACGATGGCGCGTCCGCGCAGGCTGCCGTCCGCATTCAGGGGCATGCTGACGTCGAGCTGGGCGCCGTAATGGTCCCACGAGCCGGCGCGCGCCGTCATGCTGACACTGCGCTCGGCGGTCGGGCGCTTGCGCACCAGGCTGACGGAGCCTCCGGGACTGCCCGTGCCGACCAGCATGCCCGCGGCGCCGCGCAGCACTTCCAGGCGGTCGTAGATGACCATGTTTTCCTGGCCCCAGTTGCCCAGCGCATAGGTATTGCGGTCGATGGGTACGCCATCGTACTGCCATTGGTCGATCTGGAAGCCGCGCGCCGTGATCACCACGCCCGGCCCCACGCCATGCACGCCCACCACGCCGGTGACGTTGTTGACGGCTTCGCGCAAGTCCGTGATGCCCTGGTCGTCCAGGCGCTGGCGCGTCAGCACGCTCACGGATTGGGGGATGTCCTTCATCGATTGCTCGCCCTTGCCGATGGTGAGCTTGCGCGCTGTGTAGGAGCCGCTGCCTTCCGTGGTGGCGCCTTGCTCGGCCTGGCCAACGATGGTAATCGAGGGCATGGTGCGTTCGGCCGCTGAAGCCGCGCCGATCGCCGCCGTGGGCGGGGACGCCGGCGCGGCCACCAGCACATAGCCGGTCGGCGTCTTGCCGATGGCGTAGCCGCTGCCGCGCAGCAGGACGGCGAAACCGTCATCGATGGCGTAGCTGCCTTGCAAGCCTGCACTGGTCAAGCCCTGCACCCGGGATGCATCGACGACGATGGACACGCCTGCCTGCTGCGCATAGCGGTTCAGGGCGCCGGCCAGCGGGCCGGCGGGGATGGCGTAGCTGGCGACAGCCGGGGCAGCCCGGGCGACTGCCTGGGCGTGCAGGCCGGCGCTTGCCAGCAGCATGGCCGCCAGGGCGAGCGGACGCAGGCGCGTGCGCAGGGTGTTCGGGGAGGAAACGGCAACGACTTGAGCGTACATGGTGACAGCCTTTTTTGAATGATCTCAGCTGCCTTGACGCACGAGATGCGCAAAGTGGAACCGCGAACGCACAATTTCTTATTTATTTTTTGCGGAGCCGCTGGCGGGGACATCAACCATCACCAGGTAGCGCGTCAGCATGCGGATGCGCAGTTGCGGGAAATTGTCGATCAACAGCTGCAGCGCCTTGTCCGTGTCGTCCAGCGGCAGCACGGCGGCCACGCGGATGCCGGCGATCTGCGCGCGGTCGTAATGCAGCTGGCCCGGGCGGTGGCGCGCCAGCTCGTCGAGCACCTCGGCCAGCGGCAGGTCGTCGACCACCAGTTGGTACGCGCGCCACGCTTCCTGCACGCTGGCTGCATCGATGGCCGTGATCGGCCCCACGCCATCGTCCGTGATGCGCGTGCGCTGGCCCGCCTGCACCACGACGGCCGGATGTTGCGGCACTTGCGCCAGCACCTTGGACTCCAGCATGCTCAAGATGGTGGCGCCGTCTTCCCTGCGCACGCTGAAACGCGTGCCCAGGGCGCGGATCGCCGCCTGCCGGCTGTCGATGATGAAGGGGCGCTGCGCATCCTTCGCCACGTCGACGAGAATATCGCCCTGCACCAGTTCCACATGTCGTTCGCCCGCATTGAAATGCACGTTGACGGCGCTGTTGCCGGCCAGGGTGAGCTGGCTGCCATCGGCCAGGGTGTGCGTGGACCATTGTCCCGTGGGGCTGCGCAGGTCGGCCAGCAGGTAGGCGGGGCGTTCGCTGAAGGCCAGCGCCCCGGTCAGCGTCAGCACGGCCACGGCGCTGGCCGCGGCCAGCTGGCGCAGACGCTGGCGGGGCTTGGGTGCGATGGCGGCCAGGGCGGCGCGCGCGGGGCGATGGTCGCCGCCGGCCGGCTCGCGCACGGCGTTCAACTGACGCAGCAGGTTTTCCATGCCAGCGGCCGCCGTCGCGTGCAGCGGATCGGCGGCCTTCCATGCTGCGAAGCCGGCCTGCGCGGAGTCGCGCTCGGCCGGGTCGTCGGCGCTCAGGCGCACGATCCACCGTGCGGCCTGTTCGGCGGCGATATCCGTGCGGGGGCTATTCATGCCGCCAGGGCCGGGCAGGCGTGGCGGCAGGCCAGCAAGGCTTGCACCAGGTATTTTTGCACCATGCGCGTGGAGACGTTCAGTTGTGCTGCGACAGCGGCCTGCGGCTGCTCTTCCAGGTAGTGCAGCAAAAAGGCGTCGCGCGCCTTGGCGGACAAGCCGGCCAGCGCCGTGGCGATCTGCTCGAGCGCCTGCACGGCCATCAGGACTTCATCCGGCGAGGGTGCGCCGGGCAGGCTGTCGGCCAGCAGGGCCAGTTCCGCCAGGTAGCTGCGCTCGAGTATCTGGCGGCGCGCGCGGTCGAGCAGCAAGCGCTTTGCCGTCGTCGACAGGTAGGCGCGCGGCTCGCGCATGCCGAACAGCGCGTCGCGCGAGGCGATGATGCGCACAAATGTATCTTGCGCCACGTCGGCCGCACCATGCGGGCAGCTGAGTTTTTTGCGCAGCCAGCCGACCAGCCAGCCGTGATGCTCGCTGTAGAGCGACTGCACTTGCTGTTGCAGGCTGGGCTGGATGGCGGACATGGGCGACGAATAATATAAATGAGAATTATTCTCATTGTAATCGCCAGCGGCGGATTGCCACAATCCCCGATTGCATGTGGATGGGGCTGGTGTTGCGTACAGGCCGCACGCGAGGCGGCGCCGGAAATGAAAAAACCCGCCGCTGCACGGGGCAGGGACGGGTTCTTCAATACTGCAAATTCTTGGTGGTGATAGGTGGACTTGAACCACCGACCCCAGCATTATGAATGCTGTGCTCTAACCAACTGAGCTATATCACCAAACAGACCGGTCAAACCGGATGCTCGTTTTGACCAGGGGAAACCTGATCGATGTTCTTTGGTGGTGATAGGTGGACTTGAACCACCGACCCCAGCATTATGAATGCTGTGCTCTAACCAACTGAGCTATATCACCCAACAGCCGAGCATTATCCAGTCTTCCCTTTTTCTTGTCAATGCCGGCGCAAAAAAATGTGCGTTTTTTTCACGCGCCGGCGCTGGCGTGATTATTTTTGTAACGCCGTCAGCAAGGGCTGGATTTGCGCCAGCATGGCCGCGGCCGGATCGGGCCCCAGGCAATCGATGACGAGGCGTTCCGGCATGGAGCGTAACCAGGTCAGCTGACGCTTGGCCAGCTGGCGCGTGGCGATGATGCCCGTCTCGCGCAAGGCGGCGCGGTCGATGCGGCCGTCCAGGTAATCCCAGGCCTGGCGGTAGCCCACGCAGCGCATCGAGGGCAAGCCCGGATGCAGGTCGCCGCGGCGGCGCAGCTGCTCCACTTCATCGAGCAGGGCGTCGTTTTTCAGCATGAGGTCGAAGCGCGTGGCGATACGCGCGTGCAGCACGGCGCGGTCCGACGGTTCCAGCGCGAACGATTGCAATTGAAATGGCAGCACGGTTTTTTCGCGGCGGTCCAGCAGGGCCGACATGGGCTGGCCGGACAGCGCGATGATTTCCAGCGCGCGGCCGATGCGCTGCGCGTCCTGCGGCGCCAGGCGCGCGGCCGTGACGGGGTCTTGCTGCGCCAGGCGCGCATGCATGGCGGGCCAGCCGATGGCGGCCGCGTCCTCTTCCAGCTGGGCGCGCAAGGCAGGATCGGCGCCGGGCAAGTCGTCGAGGCCATCGGCCAGGCCCTTGAAGTACAACATGGTGCCGCCGACGAGCAGCGGCAGCTTGCCGCGCGCCGTGATCTCGGCCACCAGGCGCAGGGTATCGTTGCGGAACTGCGCCACGGAGTACGCGTCGAGCGGGTCGATGATGTCGATCAAATGATGCGGTACCTGGGCCAGTTCTTCCTTCGATGGCTTGGCCGTGCCGATATCCATGCCCCGGTAGACGAGGGCGGAATCGACGGAGATGATCTCGGACGGGATGGCTTGCGCGATGGCCAGCGCACTGGCCGTCTTGCCGCTGGCCGTGGGGCCCATGATGGCGACGGCCAGGGGGAGGTGTGGGGTGTTTTTCATGATACTTTTTGATGTACTTGCGATGGGAACCCCAAGGCAAAGGCTGGGGTCAGACCCGGCGGGTCTGACCCCGAAATTTTATTGCCCGCGCAGGAACAGTTTATCGAGCGCGTTGATCTCGACCTGCACCCACGTGGGCCGGCCATGGTTGCACTGGTCCGCGCGTTCCGTGCTTTCCATCTGGCGCAGCAGGGCATTCATTTCCTGTACCGATAAAATCCGGTTGGCGCGCACGGCCGTGTGGCAGGCCAGGGTGCCCAGCAATTCGTTCTGGCGCTCGATCAGCACGCGCGAGCCGCCGTATTCGCGCACGTCGCGCAGTACGTCGCGCGCCAGCGTTTGCGCGTCTGCGTTTTTCAGCAGGGTCGGCACGGAACGCACGGCCAGGGTGGTGGGCGACAGGGCGGCGATGTCGAAGCCCAGCGCCTTCAAGGTGTCCTGGTTTTCATTCGCCGTCGATACTTCGATGGCGTCCGCATAAAACGTCACGGGGATCAGCAAGGATTGCACCTGCATGTCCTGGCCGGACACCTGCGCCTGCAGCGCGTTTTTCAGCTGTTCGTACAGGATGCGCTCATGCGCCGCGTGCATGTCGACCAGCACCAGGCCCTTGGTATTTTGCGCCAATATATAAATGCCGTGCAGCTGGGCCAGGGCAAAGCCCAGCGGATATTCTTCGCGCGCCATCGCTTCAGGCGAGGCGATGTAGGGCTCCGCCTGCGTGATGGGAGAACTGGCAGCGCCGCCGCCGAACAAGGCGCCATACGACGCTGTGTCTTGCGCCACGCCTGGTGCGTCGGCAAAGAAGGGGCGGGCCGCGCCGGGCGAGGCGAGCGCGAAGGTATTCGTAAATTGCGCGCCGAACGACGTTTGCGTCTGTTCGCGGCGCCAGATGCCAGGTCCACCCAAACCCGCGCCCGCGGTATCACCGCCGAGGCTGGAGGCGGCCGGCAGGGGCGCCGGCACGCTGCCGAAGGCCGTGGCCGACGTTTGCGCCAGCGCGCGCTGCACCGCGTGGAAAACGAATTGGTGCACGGAGCGGCTGTCGCGGAAACGCACTTCGATCTTCGACGGGTGCACGTTGACGTCGACCAGCGCCGGGTCGAGGTCGAGCGCCAGCACGTAGGAGGGAAAACGGTCGCCATGCAGCACGTCCTGGTAGGCCATGCGCACGGCGTGCACCAGCAGCTTGTCGCGCACGAAGCGCCCGTTGACATAAAAGAACTGGCCGTCGGCGCGCGCCTTGGACGCCGTCGGCAAGCCGGCAAAGCCGTGGATGCGCAAGGTGCCGGCCGATTCGTCCAGCGCCAGGCGGGCCTCGGCGAAGTCATTACCCAGGATGTGGGCGCTGCGCTTGGCCAGTTCGCTGATATTCCACTGGTCGATGGTGCGGCCATTGTGCGACAGCGAGAACGATACGTCCGGCCGCGCCAGGGCAATGCGGCGCACGACTTCGGCGCAGTGGCCATACTCCGTCTGTTCCGATTTGAGGAATTTGCGCCGCGCGGGCGTGTTGAAATAAAGGTCTTGCACGTCGACCGTGGTGCCGTGCGCGCCTGACGACGGCGAGACGCTGCCATTGTGCGAGCCGACGATTTCCCACGCGTGGGCCGCGTCGGCCGTGCGCGACGTCACGGTGACGGCGGCGACCGAGGCGATCGAGGCCAGCGCTTCGCCGCGAAAGCCCAGCGTGCCCACGTTTTCCAGGTCGTGCAGGGACGCGATCTTCGACGTGGCGTGGCGCGCCAGGGCCAGCGGCAGCTGATCTTTATCGATGCCGCGCCCGTTATCGGTAATGGCGATGCGTTTCACGCCCCCTTCTTCCAGCCGCACCGTGATCTGCGTGGCGCCCGAGTCGAGCGCGTTTTCCAGCAGCTCTTTGACGACGGCGGATGGCCGTTCGACCACCTCGCCGGCGGCGATTTGCGAAATCAACTGGTCAGGCAGGGCCTGGATCGGGCGGTGGGGCGTGATGGGAGCGTTCATCCCCTGATTATAACGGGTTGCGAATTGCCGGGCACCGGCTACTTCGCCACCTCCCGCACCGGTATCGGCGCATTGCACACGTCGACATGGCCGGCCGTGACCTTGCTCCACGGGCCGCCGCGGTGGCGCTGGGCTTCCAGCACGGCCTGGTAGGTGGCGCTGTCGGTGCGCATCACTTCCAGGTTGCTGCGCTGTGCCAAAGGCACGCTGGCGGCCAGGCGGATGGCCTTGATCGGCACGTTTTTCTCGGGGCTGTCATAAAAGCCCATGGGGCCCGTGCCGCGGGGCAGGGTGGACAGCAATGGCATGCCGGAGACGACTCTGCCGACGACGGTGATGTCGCGGTCCAGGTGGCGCGGCGACTGGCCGATGACGGCGTACAGCTCCGTGCCGCCGCCGCTGTCGCTGGCGCTGTCGCGGCCCACGCCCACGGTGGCATAGCAATGCGTGAGCCAGGCCGTGCCGGTTTTTGGGTCGCGCGCGGACGGGAAACCGTTCGAATGGCCGACTTGCGGCGCATAGCCGTCGACGTCCGGCAGGCGCGTGAAGCTCTTGACGTTTGTCAAAGGTACCGTAAATTCGCCGGGCAGGGTGCGCTGGGCATGCTGGATCGGTTTTGGATTTTTCTCGTTCGGATCGCCCCACTGCGCCACCCAGTTGTCCTGCGCGCGCGTGATGGCCAGGCCGTCGTAATACTGCTCGGCCACCAGGGCCTTGATGTTGGCCACGTGTTTCGGCGCGAAGTCCGGCGCCAGTTCGATCACCACGCGGCCGGCGGGAATGTCCAGGTACAGGGTGTTGTCCGGGTCCAGCGCACGCCAGTCGGACGGCTTCGAAGCCTTGATCACGTCGGCCAAGGTCGCCTTGGCGGGCAGTTCGGCGGGCGCCTTGATCTGGACGGGCGCCGCGTGGGCAGCCAGATGTGCAAGGCCCAGTACGGTGGCCATGGTCAGGCCGCTCAGTGGGTGTCGATACATGTTTTCTCCTGGTCGGCGCGGGTTGCGCCGTGCAGAAAGTGTATACCGGAATGCCAATATTTCGTTGGAAAAACATTGCATATGGCAATCCTGACAGTTGCCTGCCGATAAGGCGTTTCCTTAACCTTTACTTAAAATGCCACGCCGCCACGGGCGCTGCCGAATTAATCACGAAATATCGGCCCGGGGACTGCCGTTGCGCTGGCCGGGTGGTGTATGATTCCGCCGCTACCTTTAGGGAAAAATATATGGATTTTGTGCAATTCCTCGACATGATCGTGCATGTCGACAAGACGCTGGGTCTCTTGATCGAGCAGTACGGTACCCTCGTGTATGCAGTGCTGTTTGCCATTATTTTTTGCGAAACAGGCCTCGTGGTGCTGTTTTTCTTCCCTGGGGATACCTTATTGTTTATCGCCGGCGCGTTTTGCGCGACGGGACAGATGCACCTGGGCTTGCTGATAGCCTTGCTGGTGACGGCCGCCGTCACGGGCAACACGCTCAATTACTGGATAGGCGAGGCCATCGGGCAAAGGGTGTTTACCCACGATTACCGCTGGATCAACAAGGATGCCATGCGCCGCACGCATGAATTCTTTGAAAAGCACGGTGGCAAGACCATCATCCTGGCCCGTTTCGTGCCGGTGGTGCGCACCTTCGCGCCGTTCGTGGCCGGCATTTCCGACATGACGCATGCGCGCTTCCAGATGTACAACGTGACGGGCGCCCTGTTGTGGGTGGTCGGTCTGGTGACGGCCGGTTACTTCTTCGGCAATATCCCATGGATCCGCGACCACCTGACCTTGATCGTGCTGATCGGAGTCGGCGCCGCCGTCGTGCCGGTGGTGCTGGGCGGCATGTGGAAACTCTACAAGCGTATGGTCGGCAAGTCGGCGTAAGGCCGCATGGATCCGGGGCCAGTGCGCTGCGGCACAGCCCGCAGCCGGCCCCGGATCCCGTTTTTCTCTGTCTTGTTTCTGTTTTGCTCCCGCCCTGATTCAAGTTTTGTTGCTTTCCAGCCGTAAACCAGAGGGTATTCTCACTTTCTGGATTTCCATGCGACATTTGAGCGCCCTGTTAGCTTGCAGCCTTGCCGCGATGGCGGCCATGGCAAGCGCCAAAGATGCCCCCGCTTCGGCGAGCGCCGCTGCATCCGCGCCCATGTCGGCGTCGGCGCGTGCGGCCGCCATGAAAACCCTGACCGAATCGGTGAAGGGCAAGGAGGCCAAGGAGCCTGTCGTCGTCGCGCCGACGGCGCGCGAGAAGGAAGAAGCGGCCGAAGTCGACCTGTCCGAACGCATCGCGGCGCGCCTGGCGGAAATGCGCGCCACCCAGGCGGCCCGCGCCGCCGCCCGCGCCAAGCGCGCCGCCGTGGTGAAGGCCGCGCCGCCGCCACCGCCACCCGTGCCGCGCGGTACGCACTGGTCGTACGAGGGCGACAGCGGCCCGTCCAACTGGAGCAAGATCAATGTCGACTGGGCCAAGTGCGGCAATGGCAACCGCCAGTCGCCGATCGACATCCGCGATGGCATGAAGGTGGAACTCGAGCAGATCAGCTTTGACTACCACCCGTCGTCGTTCAATGTGGTCGACAATGGCCACACGGTGCAGGTGGGCGTCAGCGGCGGCAATTACATCACGGTGCAGAACCGCATGTTCGAGCTGCAGCAATTCCATTTCCACCGGCCGTCCGAAGAGCGCATCAATGGCAAGGCTTTCGAGATGGTGGTGCACCTAGTGCACCGCGATGCGGAAGGCCGGCAAGCCGTGCTGGCGTTGTTGCTGGAGCGGGGTGCGCCGCAGGCGACCATCCAGACCGTGTGGAATAACCTGCCGCTGGAAAAATTCGAGACCATGCAGCCGACCATCCTGCTCGACCCGGCCGAGATGCTGCCGACGCGGCGCGATTACTACACCTACATGGGATCGATGACGGAGCCGCCTTGCAGCGAAGGCGTGTTGTGGATGGTGATGAAGCAGCCGGTGCAGGCTTCGCCGGCGCAGATGGCGCTGTTCAGCCGTTTGTATCCGTTAAATGCGCGCCCGATTCAGCCGACCAACGGCCGCATCATCAAGGAATCAAACTAAGAGCGCCTGAAAAAAGCCCATGGCGTTGTTGCCATGCCTCGTCGTACATGCGTACTGCCTTCGGCAAGGCGCCTAGCCCTGGACTTTTTCAGTCACTCTTACATAAATTCGAGGCGCTGGCGGCCGACCCATTCGGCGCCGGCAGCCAGCGAATCGGGCTGGATCAGGGCCGGCTCGATGCAGATGAAGCGCTGGTATTCGTCGTCGGCCAGGTCGGGCAGGGCGGCCGCGTCTTGCGCGCCCGGGTTCCACACGACGGCATCCGTAAAGCCCTGCTGCTCCAGGTGCAGGGTGGCGTCGCCGGACTGCAGCTGCAAGGCGCCCGGCAACTGGTAATAAATGCGGTCCAGCTTGTCCGCGAATTGCAGCACCTCTTCCGCCTGCAAGGCATCTTGCGGCGTCTCGTCCGAATAGCGCACGCGCTGCAGGCCGCCAATGCGCGCCTCGCTCAATTGATCAATCGCAAAATAGCTGTGCAGGGCGGCCGAGAAGGGGAACGCCTGCTCGCCCGTGTTGTGCACGGACAGACTCAGCTCCAGCGATTGGCCTTGCACCGCCACGCGCAGGCGCAGGGTGAAGGCCCAGGGCCAGCTGGCGGCGATCGCTTCCGGCAAGTCGGCCTGGGTCAGGGCAAATTGCGCCCACGCGGCGCCATCGGCGTCGCCCGTCGATTCCAGCTGCCACGTCGCCACGCGCGCAAAGCCGTGGCGCATGCCCGTGCCGCGCGCGCCGAATTGGGGGAAGATCACGGGCACGCCGCCACGGATGGCGCGGCTACCATCGAGGCTCGATGCACGGCTGCAGAACAGGCGCTCCTGGCCATCGCTGCTCCGCCACGAGACCAGGTGGCCGCCGTACAGGGTGACGGTCGCCTGCGCACCGTCGGCGGCGCGGATGGTCACGGCCGGCAGCTGGCCAAAAGTGCTGTTGCTCATGCTAGGCTTTCATGTCAGGTCAGGCGGCTTTTCGCCAGCGGCGGATTCTTGGCAAAGTAATTCTTGATGCCCGTGACGATGGCGTCGGCCATCTGGTCCTGGTAGCCGTTGTCGGTCAGCTTGGCTTCCTCTTCCGGGTTCGAGATGAAGGCCGTCTCGATCAGGATGGAGGGAATGTCGGGCGCCTTCAGCACGGCGAAGCCGGCCTGCTCGACGGAACCCTTGTGCAGGCGGTTGATGCCGCCGATTTCGCGCAGCACGGCCTTGCCCAGCTTCATGCTGTCATTGATCTGCGCCGTCGTCGACAGGTCGAGCAGCACGCTGGCCAGCTGCTTGTCGTGGTTCTTCACGTTGACGCCGCCGATCAGGTCGGCCTGGTTTTCCTTGTTGGCCAGCCAGCGCGCGGCCGTCGAGGTGGCGCCCTTTTCGGACAGCACGAACACGGACGAGCCACGCGCCGTCGGCTGGATGAAGGCGTCGGCGTGGATGGAGACGAACAGGTCGGCCTGCACCTTGCGCGCCTTTTCCACGCGCATGCCCAGCGGGACAAAGAAGTCGGCGTCGCGCGTGAGCATGACGCGCATGTTGGGCTGCAGTTCCAGCTTGGTTTTCAGGCGCTTGGCGATGGCCAGTACCACGTCTTTTTCGCGGCTGCCCCGGCTGCCCATGGCGCCCGGGTCTTCGCCGCCGTGGCCGGGATCGAGGGCGATGGTAATCATGCGCACCACTTTCTGGCCCGGCAGCGGGCGCGCTTCGGGGCGCTGCTCCGGACGGATATCGGCTACGGGCGGCACGATGGGCGCTACCGGCGGCGCCACGGCGGCCACGGGCGGCTTGCCGCTCTCGGGCAGGGGCAGCGCGGGCGGCGGCGTATGCGTGCCGGCCATGGGCGGCTTGGCCGGGTCGCTCGACCAGTCGCCCTTTTCGATCATCTGCGCGATCAGGTCCGGCTCGCGCACGGGATACAGGTCGAAGATCAAACGGTGGTTGTAGGAGCCGGCCGGCGGCAGGGTAAACAGCTGCGGCGTGACTTCTTCCTTCAGGTCGAACACCAGGCGCACGACGTTGGGCCGGTTCTGGCCCACGCGCACCTGCTTGATATACGGGTCGTTCGACTGGATCTTCGCCACCAGGCCCTTCAGGGTGGGATTGAGTTCCAGGCCTTCGATGTCGACCACCAGCCGTTCCGGATCCTTGACGATGAAGTGGGTCGCCTTGAGGATGCTGTCATTTTCCAGGGTGACGCGGGTGTAGTCCTCGGCCGGCCAGACGCGCACGGCGAGAATTTGCGCCGCCATCGCCGACATGGGCGCGAACACGGACAACAGCAGGGTGCCGCCGGCCTTGAGCACCGTGCGCCGGGTGATGGGCGAGGAGATCAAAGGTTCGGGGCGAATTTGAGACGGTGAAGGCATGACAGACCCAATTCAGAAGACGCTTGCAATTCTACATCACGTCCTGTACCCGCAACGTTCAAATAAATATTCAGGTCCGCCGGCGGCAGCACCGGTTCGGCTTTCTCCGGCCATTCGACGATGCAGATATTGCGGCCGTCGAAGTCTTCGCGAAAACCGGCGTCGAGGAATTCCTCGGCGCTGCCCATGCGGTACAGGTCAAAGTGGATGACGTTGACGCTCTGGCCATCGAGCTGCACCGTGTACGGTTCGGACAAGGTGTAGGTGGGGCTTTTCACGTGTCCAGCATGGCCTGCCGCGTGCAGCAGCGCGCGCGTGAGGGCCGTCTTGCCGGCGCCCAGGTCGCCGTGCAGGTAGATGGCCAGGCCCGGCGCCAGCGCGCGCGCCAGCGCGGCGCCCAGCGCGGCGGTACCGGCTTCGTCGTGGAGGTGGGCTTTGAAGTGTTCGGTCATTATCTTCTGTATCGCATAAAATGGAGGCTGCTGTCATTGTAACCGCCCGCGCGCCTGCCGTTTTCCGTAAAGTCCCCTATGTCCGCCACCGTCACCGATCTCGCCGCCTTGGCGCGCACCATTAAAGAATGGGGGCGCGAGCTGGGTTTTGCCGAGGTGTGCATCGCCGACGTGGACCTGTCGCACATGGAAGCGCCCTTGCAAGCCTGGCTCGATGCAGGGTATCACGGCGAAATGGATTACATGGCCAGCCACGGCATGAAGCGCGCCCGCCCGGCCGAACTGGTGCCGGGCACGGTGCGCGCCATCAGCGCGCGCATGAATTACCTGCCGCCGGCGCTGGGGCCCGACTGGCGCGAACGCGAGGCGGCGCGCGACGCCGATCCCGCGGCGGCCGTGATCTCCGTGTATGCGCGGGGCCGCGACTACCACAAGGTGATGCGTTCGCGCCTGCAGCAGCTGGCCGAGCGCATCAAGGGCGAAATCGGCGACTTCGGCTACCGCGTCTTCAGCGATTCGGCGCCCGTGATGGAAGTCGAGCTGGCGCAAAAGGGCGGCTTGGGTTGGCGCGGCAAGCACACCTTGCTGATCAACCGCCAGGGCGGCTCCTTCTTTTTCCTTGGCGAGATCCTCATCGACGTGCCGCTGCCGGTCGACCCGCCGGAAACGCCGCGCTGCGGCCAGTGCTCGGCATGCATCACGGTGTGCCCCACGCAAGCCATCCTGGGGCCGCACAAGCTCGATGCGCGCCGCTGCATCTCCTACCTGACCATCGAATTGAAGGGTGCCATTCCCGTCGAGATGCGGCCTTTGATCGGCAACAAGGTGTACGGCTGCGACGATTGCCAGACCGTCTGCCCGTGGAACAAGTTCGCTCAGCGCGCCGTGGTGCCCGATTTCGACGAGCGCCACAGCCTGGGCAGCGCCGGCATGGTGGAGCTGTTCGCCTGGACGGAAGAAGAATTCAACCGCCGCATGGAAGGCAGCGCGATTCGCCGCATCGGCCACGAACGCTGGCTGCGCAACCTGGCCGTCGGCATGGGCAACGCGGCCGCCAAGGCCCGGGGCCAGGCCGACATCGTCGCGGCCCTGCTGTCGCGCCGCGAGCACCCGTCGGCCATCGTGCGGGAGCACGTCGAGTGGGCGCTGGCCTTGCACGGCGTCGTTTAACCCCCTCTCAAGCCTGCTTCAGGCGCAGCGCCGACCAGTTTGCGTCGATGGCGATCATTGCCACGCTGTCGAGTCCCATGGTTTGCGCAAAATTGCGGATATCGTCGCGGTGGATGTCGCTGCCCGCCTTCACGCCACCCTTGCGGTACGCCACCCAGACCGCGCCGCCGGGCGCCAGGCGCGCCTGCGCCACCGGCAGGAACCGTTCCAGTTCCGCGCGGCTGCGCGCGAACAGCACGATCCAGTCGGCGCTTTCTCCTTCACTCACCCGCCGCTCGGCCGGCAGCTGCGCCAGCAGGGCCGTATGCTCGCCGCCGTCATTGAGCACGGCCAGGGCTTTGGCATTTTTCACATACATTTTTTCAGCGGCGGTTTTGTCAGGCATGGCAGGGACGTGTCGATTGAAGAAAGACGAGCATAACAAATTTCTCCTTGACTTATCGATATATCGTTATAAAATAGCGATACCTACTAACGATATATCTTTAAAGAGAAAACATGAGAAACTCACACCACGCAGAACACGGCCACGGCGGCCACCATCATCATCACGGTCATTGTGGCCAGCACCACCATCACGGCGAGCATCGCCACGAACACTACCTGCACGGCCGCGGTCCGCGTGGCTTCGACGAGCGCGGCGACGGCATGGGCCCTGGCGGCCCCGGTGGCCGGGGCGGGCGCGGCGAACGGGCCGAGCGCGTCTTCGGCCGCGGCGACCTGCCCCTGATCGTGCTGGCGCTGATCGAGATCAGCCCCCGCCACGGCTATGAAATCATCAAGGCCATCGAAGAGCGTTGCGGCGGCGCCTATGCTCCCAGCCCGGGTGCCGTGTATCCGACCCTGACCCTGCTGGAAGAGCAGGACCACGTGACGTCCTCCGAAAGCGCCAGCGGCAAGAAGCTCTACACGATCACGGACCTGGGCCGCGCCTACCTCGACGAGAACCGTGCCCAGGTCGATGGCATCTTGGCGCGCCTCGACATGTTTGCCCGCGTCCAGGCGCGCAACGCCTTGCCCGAGCGCGTGCGCCAGGCCATGCACACCCTCAAGCATGCGCTCTTGCTGAACAAGACCAACTGGAGCGACGCGGAAGCCGAGCGCGTCTCGGCCGTGCTGGAACAGGCGGCCAACGCCATCGTCGACGGCCACTGAGCCTACTTTACAAGGATAAGCCATGACTACTGCATCACCAGCAGCACCACGCCCGCATGCCATCGAGCGCGTGCGGCATGACTTGAAACTGCGCGTGCTCACCGTCGTGCGCACCGAGCAGTTGACGCCGCACATGCGCCGCATCACGTTGGCCGGCGACGACCTGGACGGCTTTGTCTCGCCGGCGCACGACGACCACGTGAAGCTGTTCTTCCCCGCCTCCGGCGAGACCACTCCTGTGTTTCCCGTGCTGGGCAATGGTTCGAATCCCATCCAGTACGCGGAAGGCGCGCGTCCCATCGCTCGCAACTACACGCCGCGCCGCTACGACGCGGCGCGGCGCGAGCTGGAAATCGACTTCGTGCTGCATGGCGACGGCCCCGCGGCCAGCTGGGCGGCACAAGCTGCACCCGGCCAGACTCTGGGCGTGGGCGGACCGCGCGGCTCGATGCTGGTGCCGCTCGATTTCGACTGGTATGTGCTGGTGGGCGACCAGACGGCCTTGCCGGCCATTGCCCGCCGCCTGGAGCAGCTGCCGGCCACGGCGCGCGCGACGGCCGTGATCGAGATCGTCGAAGACGGCGAACAGATCGCGTTGGAGTGCGCGGCGCAGCTGGACGTGCGCTGGGTGGCGCGCCATGGCCGCAAGGGACCGCTGCTGCTGGAGGAATTGGCGCAGGTCGCCTTGCCGCAGGATGGCGATGGCTATGTATGGGTGGCGTGCGAGCATGCGCAGGTGCAGGGCTTGCGCGGACATTTCATCGACGCCGGGGTGCCGAAGCAGCACCTGCATGTGGCCAGTTACTGGAAGCATGGCGTGGAAGAGCACCATGAGCATCACGACGACTGATTAGATACTTGAAACCTCGATCCGGGGTCTGACCCCGGATTTCAGTCTACTTCAACAACCCCGCAAGCTCCACCGCCGTCTTGACCTGCATCTTGTCGAAGATATGCGCGCGGTGGACTTCCACGGTGCGCATGCTGATGCCCAGCTTGTCGGCCACCACCTTGTTCATCTTCCCCGCCAGAATCAGGTCCAGCACTTCGCGTTCGCGCGTCGACAGGGTGGCCAGGCGCGCGTGCACGGCGGCCAGTTCGCCCGCCTGGCGCGAGTTGGCCAGGCCCTGCTGTACGCGGTCCATCAGGTCGTTGTCGTTGAACGGCTTTTCAAAGAAATCGAAGGCGCCCCGTTTCAGGCTGTCGACGGCCATCGGCACGTCGCCGTGGCCGGTGAGGAAAATCACGGGCAGGCGCGCTGTCAGGTCGCGCTTGACCAGCTGGTCGAACAGGGCGATGCCGTTCATGTCGGGCATGCGCACGTCAAGCAGCACGCAGTCGCCGGCGGCGTCGAAGCTGCCGTCGAGGCTATCGAGGAATTGCTGGGCGCTGGCGTAGTTGCGCGCTTCGATGCTGCGCGAGGCGGCCAGCCAGGACAGGGAGTCGCGTACGACCTCTTCGTCGTCGATGATGTGTAACATGGTGTCTCCGGCTTGTCGTTATGCGTTATGCGTTAATGCGAGTGCGGCGCGCGCGGCGCGGCCGGCACGCTGAAGGTAAAGATCGTACCGCCAGCGGGGTTGGCGTTGAAGGTCAGCGCGCCGCCGTGAAATTCGATGGCGGTGCGGCAGATGTTCAGGCCCATGCCCATGCCTTCGGACTTGGTCGAGAAAAACGGCGAAAACAGCCGCTCGGCCACGTCCTGCGCAATGCCGTGGCCATGGTCGATCACGTCCACCGTCACCATGCCTTGCTGCGCATCGTGACTGGCCCGCAGGCGCATGATACGCCGTCCCGGCGCCGCATCCTGCATGGCCTCGATGGCGTTGCGCGTCAGGTTCAGCAGCACTTGCTCGATCATCACGGGATCGGCGCGCAGCAGCGGCAGATCCGGCGGCAGCTCTTCCTGGATGGTGACATAGTATTTGCGCGCCTGCAGGTCGATCAGCGCGCGGATGCCGTCGATCAGGGTGCGGATGGCGATATCCTGGCGCTGCGGCTCGCTCTTGCGCACGAAATCGTGCACGCTGCGGATGATCTGGCCAGCCCGCTGCGCCTGCGCGCTGGCCTGTTCCAGCGCCGGCTTCAGGGTGCCCGGATCGACGGGGGCGTCATGCTCGATGGCGCGGCGGATCAGGTTCAGCGCGCCCGTGGTGTAGCTGGAAATGGCCGCCAGCGGCTGATTTAATTCATGCGCCAGCATCGACGCCAGCTCGCCCATGGTGGCCAGGCGCGAGCTCGTTTGCAGCTTTTCCTGCTGCTGGCGATTCAGTTCCTCGACGCGTTTGCGGTCCGAGATGTCGAGCACGGAACCCATCCAGCCCGTCTGCTGGCCGTTCTTGTCCACCAGCGGCGCTTCGAAGATCAGCACGGGCACGCGCGTGCCGTCGGGCCGCTGGAAATAGGTTTCGAACTGCGGCGTGGGATTGCCGGCCAGGGCCTTGACGAAGCGCTGCTGGTATTCCTCCAGCGCCTCGGGCACCCAGTAGGGCATGGGCGGCAGACGCCCCAGGATTTCCTCGGGCGGATAGCCGACGATCTGGCAAAACGCGGGATTCACATATGTGACTCTTCCTTCGAGATCGCGTGCGCGCATGCCCGTCACCAGCGAGTTTTCCATCGCCGTGCGAAACAGCATCTGCTGGCGCAGCGCGCCCTCGGCCACCAGGCGGCGCGAAATATGCCGCCACAGGGCCAGCAGGCTCCATAATAAACCCAGCGAGAGGGCGATGACGGAGCCGACCAGCAGATTGGGCAGCAGCTTGGGCTGGCTTTTCACGCTGTCGGTAAACAGGGTGATGGTGGCGCCGGGCACGTCGAGCGCGCGCTTGTGCGTGTACACGCCGTGGCCGGGACCGGCGGCGGCGCGCCGCGCCAGCACCTTGTCGTCGCGGTCGATCAGCGAAATCTGGTTGTCCTGCGCAAACCACCACGGCACCATTTCATCGAGCAGGCTGCTGATCTGGTAGGTGGCCACCAGGCTGCCGACATAGCGCTGGCCGTCGAACAGGGGCTGGTGGTAATCCATCAGCATGGCGCCGGGCGGCGCGTCGGGAAAGCCGCTTTGCTGCGAAGGCTGGGCGTACTGTCCCCGGTGCAGGCGGCGCGCATTGTCGGCCGCCGTCAGAGAGGCCGGCGAAAACGACAACGCATGCGGCAGGCTGTTGTCGCTGGTGGCCAGCACCTTGCCGCTGGTGTCGAGCCACAGCACGCGCTGCAATTCGCGGCCATTGCGCAACATCTGCTGCAGCCGTTCGTGCACTTTTTCCGCGCCCAGCGAGGCGCTGGCGATGTCCACGCCCAGGTTGAACAGGCTTTCCTCGTTGCGCGCCAGCTGGAAGCGGATGGTCTGTTCCACCCACAGGGTGTCGGCGATCAGCTGCTCCTGGCGCTCGTTGCTTTCCATCTGGCGCGCTTGCCAGGGCAGCCAGAACAGGATGGACAGGAACAGCAGCAGCAGGATGACGGGCAGCAGCCAGCGCATCGGGCTCGATAGCTTGAAACGGCGCGCAAAGGTGGGGGAAGTCGGCATGGCTGGCAGGGTAGCGGCTTATCGGGAGCCGGCTATTGTGGTTAACCACAATAGCCGGGGCAGTTTCTTTGGCACAATATCCAAGTAGACAAAAAATAAAGTTTTTTAAAAAACCACTCAGGAGACAAAAATGCAACTGCCGCCAATGAAAACCCTGTTCGTCGCGCTGTGCGCTGCCATCGGCGCCACCGCCGGCGTCCACGCCTATGCGCAAGCGCCCATCGTCATCAAATTCAGCCACGTCGTGGCCACCGATACGCCAAAAGGCCAGGCCGCCGAGCGCTTCAAGCAGCTGGCCGAGAAAGCCACGAATGGCAAGGTCAAGGTCGAACTCTACCCGAACAGCCAGCTGTACAAGGACAAGGAAGAACTTGAAGCCCTGCAGCTGGGCGCCGTGCAGATGCTGGCGCCGTCGCTGGCCAAGTTCGGCCCCCTGGGCGTAAAGGAATTCGAAGCGTTCGACCTGCCCTATATCTTCCCCACCAAGACGGCGCTGTACAACGTCACCGAAGGCGAAATCGGCAAGAGCCTGCTGAAGAAACTGGAACCCAAGGGTATCACGGGCCTGGCCTACTGGGATAACGGCTTCAAGGTGATGTCGGCCAACAAGCCGCTGCATACGCCGGCCGACTTCAAGGGCCTGAAAATGCGCATCCAGTCGTCGAAGGTGCTCGACGCACAGATGCGCGCGCTGGGCGCCAACCCGCAGGTGCTGGCCTTCTCCGAAGTGTATCAGGCGCTGCAGACGGGCGTGGTCGACGGCACGGAAAATCCGCCATCGAATATGTACACGCAAAAGATGCATGAAGTGCAAAAGCACGTGACCGTGTCGAACCACGGCTACCTGGGCTATGCCGTCATCGTCAACAAGAAATTCTGGGATGGTTTGCCGCCCGAAATCCGCGGCCAGCTGGAAAAAGCCATGCGCGAGGCGACCACGTTTGAAAAAGCCATCGCCCAGCGCGACAACGACCAGGCCCTCGACGCCATCAAGAAGGCGGGCAGGACGCAGATCTATACCCTGACGGTGCAGGAGCAGGCCGAATGGCGCAAGGCGCTGGCGCCCGTGCAGAAGGCCATGGAAGCGCGCATCGGCAAGGACCTGATCTCGGCCATCAACAAGGAAAGCGCGAAGTAACAGCGCTGGCCGCGCCACCCGGCGCGGCTGCCAGGGACATCCCTGTCTTTCTGCAGCAACGGCACCTGCGCGTCCTGCGCGGGTGTCAGCGTACCCGCATTCTTTGAAAGTCCACCATGAAATTTCTGGATCACCTGGAAGAGTGGCTGATCGCGTCCCTGATGGGCGCCGCCACCTTCATCATCTTCGTCGCGGTCGTGCACCGCTACCTGGCGGGCTTGCCTATCCCCGGCCTGCAAGACTTCCTGATTCAAATCAATACCAGCTGGGCCCAGGAACTGTGCATCTACATGTTCGTCTGGATGGCCAAGTTCGGCGCCGCGTACGGCGTGCGCACGGGCATCCACGTGGGCGTCGACGTCTTGATCAACCGCATGAATCCCCGCTGGCGCGACCGTTTCATCGTTTTCGGCCTGGGGGCCGGCGCCCTGTTTACGGGCATCGTGGGCACGCTGGGCGCCAGCTTCGTGTGGTCGATCGGCCACACGGACCAGACCTCGGCCGACATGGAAGTGCCGATGTGGCTGGTTTACCTGGCCGTCCCGCTGGGTTCCTACCTGATGTGCTTCCGCTTCCTGCAGGTGATGGTGCATTTCATCAAGACGGGCGCCTTGCCGAAACACGACCATTCGCATGTCGAGGGGCTGGAAGACGAATTGACGGCTGAAGAAAAAGGAGCCAAGGCATGAACGCGCTGATCATCTTTGTATTGCTGCTGGCGCTGATGCTGACCGGCATGCCCATTTCCATTTCGCTGGGCCTGACGGTACTGACGTTCCTGTTTACCATGACCAGCGTGCCCATCGAATCGGTGGCCCTGAAAATTTTCACGGGCATCGAAAAATTCGAAATCATGGCCATCCCGTTCTTCATTTTGGCGGGTAACTTCCTCACGCATGGCGGGGTGGCGCGGCGCATGATCAACTTCGCCAGCTCCATGGTGGGCCACTGGCATGGCGGCCTTGCGCTGGCCGGCGTGATGGCGTGCGCGCTGTTTGCCGCCGTCTCCGGTTCCAGTCCCGCCACCGTGGTGGCGATCGGTTCCATCATCCTGCCGGCCATGGTCAAGCAGGGCTATCCGCGCGGTTTCGGCGCCGGCGTCATCACCACCTCGGGCGCCCTGGGCATCTTGATACCGCCATCGATCGTGATGGTGATGTATTCCGTCAGCACCAACACGTCCGTCGGCAAACTGTTCATGGCGGGCGTGATTCCCGGCATGATGCTGGCCATGCTGCTGGGCCTGACCACGTGGTTCTTGGCGCGCAAGCACAACTATCCGCGCATGCAGAAGGCCAGCTGGGGCGAGCGCTTCGTGACGTTCAAGAAAAGCGCCTGGGGCTTGCTGCTGATCGTCATCGTCATGGGCGGCATCTATTCGGGCGCCTTCACGCCGACGGAAGCGGCCGCCATGGCTGCCGTGTACGCCTTCATCATCGCCGTCTTCGTCTACAAGGACTTGAAGATCAAGCAAGTGGGCAAGGTCTTGCTCGATTCGGCCGCCATGTCGGCGATGCTGTTGTACATCATCACGAATGCCGTGCTGTTCTCGTTCCTGATGACCAGCGAAAACATTCCGCAAGCGATGGCCGAATGGATCACGGGCAAGGGCCTGGGCGTGATCAGCTTCTTGTTGGTGGTCAACGTGCTGCTGTTGTTGGCTGGTAACGTCATGGAACCGTCGTCCATCGTGCTGATCATGGCGCCGATTCTGTTCCCCGTGGCCATGAAGCTGGGCATCGACCCTGTGCACTTCGGCATCTTGATCGTGGTCAACATGGAAGTGGGCATGTGCCATCCGCCCGTGGGCCTGAACCTGTACGTGGCGTCCGGCATCACCAAGATGGGCATCTCGGAGCTGACCGTGGCCGTGATGCCGTGGCTGCTGACGATGCTGGGCTTCCTCGTGCTGATTACCTACGTACCACAAATCTCGCTGTGGTTGCCAAATTTAATTTACAACTAAAACAGTTGTCCCCGTCATGGTGCAAAAAAAGTCGATCCGGCCGAATAAATGCGCTATGATGGGCAGCCTTAAGGGGAAACACGTATATGCATATGCGCCCTGGTAGCAAGGCTGAAAGACAGAATTGGTAACAAGGTTAGTGGGGGAGTGGTCTATAAAAACGGTATTGATACCGGGGATATATTGAGGAGACACACGTTTCACAGAAGTTGTTGAGTCATAGCTGTCTGCGGCCATAAGCCGGCACCGGCGGACCCAAACGACCGGGAACGTGAAGCAATATTTGAAGCGCACCGACTGGTGCGCTTTTTTTTCGTGCGGGGGAAACGTCCGCCGGCACGCCCAAAGTCGGTGCATAATCACTAGGGCGCAGCCAGATGCGCCGGCAGGTTGTATATATGCCACACTTGAAATTTGATCAGCAGATGAAAAAACAACAGGGCAGTGAACTGTTCAGCGCCATCGTGGCCGCGCCGTTCGGCGCCATGGGCGTGCGCGCGCAGGATGGCCAGTTATGCGAACTGGTTTATTTGCCGCCGCACTTCGCGGAAAAAGATGCGCAGGATGCCGTCTCCGAGCGGGCGTGCCGGCAACTGGCGCGCTATTTCCTTGATCCCGATTATGTCTTCGACCTGCCGCTGGCAGACGCGGGCAGCGCCTACCAGCAGCGCGTATGGGTGGCGATTGCCGGCATTCCGCGCGGCCAGGTGCGCACGTACGGCGACGTGGCGCGCCTGATCGGCTCGGCCCCGCGCGCCGTGGGCCAGGCTTGCGGCGCCAACTGGTTTCCCGTGGTGATCCCCTGCCACCGGGTCACGGCCGCTGGCGGCCTGGGCGGCTTTGCCCACCACGACGATGCGACGGGCTTCCACCTGGGCGTCAAGCGCTGGCTGCTGGCGCATGAAGGCGTGGCGGGCATGGGGTGGTCCAAACGATGATGAACAGCCTGCTGGCGCCCGACAACACTACCCTGATCGATGAATTCTGCGACAGCCTGTGGCTGGAAGACGGCCTGTCGAAAAACTCGCTGGACGCCTACCGGCGCGACATGCGCCTGTTCGCGCGCTGGCTGGAAGTGAACCGGCCCGGGCGCGAGGGCCTGTACGAGGTATCCACGGCCGACGTCGACGCGTATTTCGCGGCCCGCCACGACGAGAGCAAGGCGACGTCGTCGAACCGGCGCTTGTCCGTGCTCAAGCGCTTTTACCAGCTGGCCTTGCGGCACAAGCATATCGCGGCCGACCCGTGCCTGAAGATGGTCTCGGCCAAGCAGCCAGCGCGCTTCGTGCACACCTTGAGCGAAGCGCAAGTGGAAGCCTTGCTGGCGGCGCCCGACGTCAGCACGCCGCTGGGCCTGCGCGAACGCACGATGCTGGAGCTCATGTATGCGAGCGGCTTGCGCGTGTCGGAGCTGGTGGACTTGAAATCGGTGGAACTGAGCCTGAACGATGGCGTGCTGCGCATCACGGGCAAGGGCAGCAAGACGCGCCTGGTGCCGTTCGGCGAGCAGGCGCGGCTGTGGATCGAGCGCTACCTGAAGGAAGCGCGCGGCGTCATCCTCGATGGCCAGATGGACGATGCGCTGTTCGTCACGCGGCGCGGCGGCGCCATGACGCGGCAAATGTTCTGGGTCATCATCAAGAAACACGCGCTGAACGCCGGCATCACGGCGCCGCTGTCGCCGCACACCTTGCGCCATGCGTTCGCCACGCATTTGCTCAACCATGGCGCGGACTTGCGTGTTGTGCAATTGTTACTGGGGCACTCCGATATTTCCACCACGCAGATTTACACGCATGTGGCCCGCGAACGGCTGAAACTGCTGCATGCGCAGCATCATCCGCGCGGCTAAAAATTTTGTATTTGCTCCAACTGCGTCATAATGTGCCCTATGTGCTTATCTGTAACAATAAAAAACTAAAGAGGTAGTAAATGGCCAAGACAAATTTCCAATACGAAAAACGGCAAAAAGAGCTGGAAAAGAAGAAGAAAGCCGAGGAAAAAGCCAGACGCAAGCTGGAAGCGAAGAACAATCCGAAACCGGCCGATGGCAGCGAAGGCGATGAGCCGGAAGCGGACGACGCCGACGTCGACGCAGATCCGGCCGCCGAAGGCGACGCACCCGCCCAGCCCCAGTAACTCCCCGTTCCTGACGACCGGTGCGGCATCGCCGCGCCGGTATCCCCTCGTTCTCCCTTCCCCCGCTACAAGCGCGGCCGCTGGCCAAGCGCCAGTTGCAGCTGCGTGCTGGCCATGGCCGCATCGGCGCGCGCCTGCACATAGCCCTGGTACGCTTCGTCGGCCGAGCGCTGCGCCGCCAGCCATTCCAGCAGCGAGGCATTGCCGCTGAAGTAAGACAGGCGCATGCCGTCGACTACCTTTTGCGCATCGACCAGCACGCCGTCGCGGTAGCGCGCCAGCCTGTCCTGCGCCGCATGCAGCTGCCGCTGCGCCGTGCGCACTTGCGTCTCCGCCTGTAATTCGGCCTGGCGCAGGGCCAGCATCGCTTGCGTGACCCCTGCTTCGGCTTGCACCACGTCGCCCTTGTCGCGCCGCGACAGGGGGATCGGGATGGCCAGCGAGATGGACAGCGCACGGGAGCGGGGCGCGCCATCGACGGGATTGCCGCTGGCGTCGCTGCCGTCATGGTAGCCGCGTGCGGCGGCCAAGCCTACGGTCACGGTCGGGTCGACGGCGCGGTTGGCGCGCACCAGCGCCGCACCGTCGCGCAGGTTGTCCAAGGTGGCGCGGGCGATGCGCACGTCGTTGCGGGCCTCGAGCGCCTGCGGCACCAGCACGCCGGCGTCGCCGCCCACGTACGCGGCGAAGTCGCACGCCAGTTGCGCCTGCGGAAACAGACCATCGAACTGGCGTCCCAGCGGCGGCGACAGGGCCAGCATGGCGCCATCGGCCTCGCTGCGCGCCTGCGCCAGGTCGGCCTGGAACTGGTCGCGTTCCACGCGCGACTGCAGCAGCTCGATGCCGCCCACGTCGCCCGCCTTGCGCCGCACGGTATTCGCCTCGACTACCTTCGACAGGGCCGCCATGGTCTGTTCCTTGCGCGCGAGGACCTCGCGCGTGCGGCATGCTTCCGTGAACGCGGCGGCGGCCGTGCCATACAGCTCGCTCCTGAAACCGGCCACCGTCTCCTCTGCCAGCGCGACATTGCTGTGCGCCGCCTTCAGGCGCGCGGCGCGCTTGCCGCCCGTCTCGATGGCCATGCTGATGGCCGGATTCCACGTGACGGGACGGTGTTCGACGCTGCGCACGGTTTCGCGCGTGGCGCCCAGGGTGAACTCGGGATCGGGACGCAAGCCGGCGATGCCGATGCCGGCCTTGGCCGAGGTGATGCCCTGCTGCTGCGCCTGCAGTTCCAGGCTGTGGCTTTCCACGGCGGACAGATAGGTTTCAAAGCTCAAGGGTGCGGCAATGGCGCATGGAGCAATCAGCCAGGCCGCCAGCAGTACATTAAAACGTGTCATGGGTCTCTCCTTCGGTGTCGGTCCGGCGTTTTTGCAGGTGCGCCTCGATCAGGTAATACAGGGCCGGCAACAGCAGCAGGGTTAGCGCGGTCGCCGTCACCAGGCCGCCCACCACCACGGTGGCCAGCGGGCGTTGCACGTCGCTGCCCAGGCCTGTCGCCAGCATGGCCGGCGTCAGGCCCAGGGCGGCCACCGTGGCCGTCATCAGTACGGGACGCATGCGGTCGCGCGCGCCTTCCAGCACGGCCTCGCGCAGGATTTTTCCCTCGTCGCTGCGCAAGCGGTTGATCTGTGCCAGCATCAGGACGGCATTCAGGACGGCCACGCCGAACAGGGCGATGAAGCCGACGGCGCTCGACACGTTCAAGGTCATGCCGCGCAGGTGCAGCGCGGCCAGGCCACCGAGCATGGCCAGCGGCACGGCCAGCAAGACCAGCGCGGGCTGGCGCAGATTGCGGAACTGGCCAAACAGCAGCAGGAACATGGCGCCCAGGGTCATCGGCAGGATCAGCGCCAGACGGCTTTGCGCGCGTTGCAGGTTTTCGAACTGGCCGCCCCATTCGACGCTGATGCGCTGGTGTTCATCGGCCACGGCTTGCGCCACCAGCGGGCGCGCTTCGGCCAGGAAGCTCGCCAGGTCGCGCCCGCGGGCATTCAGGCGCACGATGATGTGGCGCCGTCCCATTTCGCGCACGATCACGCTTTCGCCCGAGGTGGTGCTGATGGTGGCCACCTGCGCCAGCGGAATCCTCGCGCCGTTGGCGGCGTTGAGCTTCAAGTTGGCGATGGCGTCCGGGCTGGAACGCGTGGCCGGCGGGAAGCGCACGGCGATGTCGTAGCTTTTCTCGCCCACGTACACCTGGCCGATGGGCGCACCGCCGATGCCGGTGGCGATCAGGTCGGCCACGTCGGCCGCGTTGATGCCGTAGCGGGCCGCCTTTGCCCTGTCCAGTTTCACCTTCAGGTTGGGCAGCGGCGGCTCCACGTCCACCGCCACGTCGGAGGCGCCAGGGATAGTCTTCAGGACATTTGCCACCTTGCCGGCGATGCCGCGTACTTCGTCGAGGTCATTTCCGAAGATTTTCACCGTCAGGTCGCTGTGCGCGCCCGACAATTTATCTTGCACGCCGTCGATCATCGGCTGCATGAAAGCCACGGTGACACCGGGCATGCTGGCGAAGCGCGCGTTCATTTTGGCGATCAACTGCTGCTTGCTCATGCCCGACTTCCAGCTCTTGTACGGATGCAGGCCCACGCTCGCCTCGATGTGCGACGGCGTCCAGTAATCGGTGCCGTCGTCGTTGCGCCCCGTCTGCGTGACGATGGTCGATACTTCGGGAAATTCCAGCGCGGCGCGCCGCAGTTCGCTGGCCATCTCGGATGCCTTGTCCAGGGTGATCCCGGGCGGCATCTGCACCTGCAGCCATAACGAGCCTTCATCGAGGTAGGGCAGGAAGTCGCGTCCGATGCTACCGCCCAGCAGCGCCAGGCACGCCAGCGAGGCGGCGCACACCATCGCAACCCAGCGCTTCCTGCCCACCATGCGTTCGAGGAAACGGCCGTACGCGCCCGCCAGCTTGTCCAGCGCGCGGTTATGGAAGGTGCGGCGCGGCTTGCGCAAGGCCAGCCAGGCCAGGCCCGGGATCAGCACCAGCGCCACCACCAGCGCGCCGACGAGCGCCGCGCCCACCGCATACGCCATCGGCGAGAACAGCTTGTATTCGATGCGCTGGAAGGCGAACAGGGGTAAATAAGCGGCGATGATGACGGCCATGCCGAACATGATGGGACGCGCCACCTGCAGGGTCGCATCGATGGCGTCCTGCAGGGTGAGAGGCCGTTCCTGCTCCCGTTCGCGGCGGCGCAGCATGTTTTCCAGCACCACCACGGAACCGTCGACGAGGATGCCGAAGTCGATCGCCCCCAGCGACAGCAGGTTGGCGGGAATTTTAAAATGGTGCATGAAGATGAAGGCGATCAGCAGGGCCAGCGGAATCGTCAGCGCGACGATGGCGGCCGCGCGCGGGCTGCCCAGATACAGCAGCAGCACGAGGGCGACCAGCAGCATGCCTTCGCCCAGGGTGTAACTGACCGTGTGCAGGGTGGCGTCGATCAGCGAGCTGCGGTCCAGGTAGGGCACCACTTTCACATCCTTCGGCAGCACATTGGCATTCAAGTCGTCCACGGCAGCATGGATGCCGGCCAGCGCTTCGGACGGATTGAAGTCCTTCAGCAGCAGGGTGATGCCTTCTATGGTGTCGGGATTGTCGTCCTTGCCCAGGATGCCGCGCCGCTCCACGTTGCCGTAGGCGAGCTTGCCCAGGTCCTTCACCAGCACGGGCACGCCGTTCTTGCTGCTGACGACGACGTTGCCCATGTCATCGAGCGAATGCAGCAAGCCCACGCCGCGCACCACGTACGATTGCTGGCCGCGGTCGATGACGCTGCCGCCGCCGCTGATGTTGTTGGCGTTGATGGCGTCCTTGACCTGCGCCAGCGAAAAGCCGTAGCTGTCGAGTTTTGCGGGATCGAGTTCCAGCATGAACTGCGTCGTCAGGCCGCCGAAATTGCTGACGTCCGCCACGCCGCGCACCTGCTGCAGGCGCGGTATCACCGTCCAGAACTGCAGCTCGGACAGTTCGCGCAGGCTGCGCGACTTCGATTCCAGCGTGTAGCGGTAGATCTCGCCCGTGGGCGAGGTATACGGATCGAGTCCCGGCTTGGCCTCATACGGCAAGTTGACGCTGGCGAGGCGTTCCTGCAGCCGTTCGCGCGTGAAGTAGCCGTCGCTGCCATCCTCGAACACCACCGTGATCAGCGACAGGGCGAACAGGCTGCGCGTGCGCAGCACGTGCATGCCGGGCGTGCCGAGCAGGGCGCGTTCGAGCGGAATGGTGATCTGCTGCTCGATTTCCTCGGCGCCCAGGCCCGGCACCTGCGTGACGATTTGCGAGGTGACGTCGGCGATGTCGGGATACGCTTCGATGGGCAGCTGCTTCCAGCAGTAGACGCCGTAGGAGGCGACGAACAGCAGTACCAGCCAGACGATGCCGCGCCGCTGGCAGCAGGTGGCGATGAAACGGTCAATCATTGAGCAGCACTCCTTCCTTGACGACGATGCGTTCGCCCGCGCGCAAGCCGGAGACGATTTCCACCTGGTCGCCATGGCTGGCGCCCACTTCCACTGCGCGCGGCGAGAACACCAGCGCGCTGCGTTCGACCATCACACGCGTCGAGGGCCCGCTTTGCAGCAGGGCGGACGCGGGCACGAGGAGGGCGCGGCGGCTGGCGCCGGCGAACCCCGCGTGGGCAAACATGCCGGGCTTGAAGGCGCCGCTGCGGTTGTCGATGGCCACGCGCACCTTCACCGTACGCGTCTCGGGGTCGAGCACGGCGCCCACATACGCGACCTTGCCTTCGAAAGCCTTGCCGGGCCAGGCGTCGACGGTGATGCTGGTCGTTTGTCCCACGGCCACCTGCGCCAGGTCCCTCTCGGCCACGTTGGCCGACAGCCACACGGTGGACAGGTCGGCCACCGTCATGACGGGCGCGTTGATATCGTTCCAGTAGCCGCCCTGGGCGCCTTCCATGGCGATCACGGTGCCGGCGATCGGCGAACGCAGCACGTAGTCGCGGCGCGACCCGCGCGCTCCGGCGCCGTACTGCGCCAGCTTGTCGGCGCTGGCCTGGGCGTCGCTGCCGGCTTGCGCAAAAGTGGCCTGCGCCGCTTCGTACTCCTTGCGCGCGGCGATTTCCGCCTCGAACAGGGTTTTCTGGCGTTCCAGTTCCTGGCGCGCCTGCAGCAGGGCGGACCTGGCTTTGCTGTCGTCCGCGTAGGCGGCGCTCAGTTCCGCCGAGTCCAGCGTGAACAGCGGATCGCCCGCCTTCACGCTGTCGCCCAGGGCGCGCTGCAAGCGCGTGATGCGTCCGGCCAGGGGCGGCGTGATCTTCACCAGCTTCTCCGGCATGGCCTCGATGCTGCCCGGCGCCTCCGTCTGCGTGGCGATGTCCTGTTCCAGTACGGCGGCGATCTGCAGGCGCTGGCGCAGCGGCGACATCTTGTCGACGGCGATGCTGCCGTCATCCTGATGCATCGATTGGGCGACAGGCGTGGCTGCCGCCGTCGGTTTGGCGCAGCCGGCCAGGGCCGAGCAGGCGAGAGCGAGGGCGCAGCTGGCGCCCAGGGCGTTGCGGGTGGTCGTGTTCATCCCGTGTTTCCTTGTTATTGATGGTGAGGGGGCATGCGTGGATGCCGTGCCCAGGCGGGCAATGAGAGGGGCGCAGGTGGCGCAGGCAGCGTCACAACAGCGCCGGGAAAGCATAGCAATGTGGTCCTGAAGAAGCGCCCAAGAACGCCTGAATCATTCTTCAGGTTCCGTGCGCGCACGGTGCGGCGCGGTAAAATGCCAGCATGGAAAACACGGCGCAATGCGAAAGGCAGGCATGAGAATCCTCCTGGTGGAAGACGACCGCAAGGCGGCGCGCCTGCTGGCGCGGGGCTTGCAGGAAGAAGGCTTTGTCGTCGACGTGGCGCACAGCGCGGAAGAGGGCGAGGACGAAAGCTACGCCGTCGACTACGACGCAATCGTGCTGGACTGGATGTTGCCGGGCAAGCAGGGCATCGATTTTTGCCGCGACTTGCGCGCGCGCGGCATCCAGACGCCCGTGCTGATGCTCACGGCGCGCGACGCCACGGCCGACCGGGTGGCGGGCCTGAACACGGGCGCCGACGATTACCTGACCAAGCCGTTCGAATTCGAGGAGCTGCTGGCGCGCATCCGCGCCCTGCTGCGCCGCTCCGACATCAGCCGCCCGCTGGTGCTGGCGCTGGCCGACCTGACGCTCGATCCCGTCAGCCACCAGGCGACGCGGGCTGGCGTGCCGCTGGTGCTCACGCCCAAGGAATACGCGATCCTGCTGATCCTGCTGCGCCAGGCGGGCGAAGTGGTCAGCCGCGCGCGCCTGGCCGAGCAGATCTGGCAGGCGGACCTGATCGGCATCGACAACCTGATCGATGTCCACGTGCGCAACCTGCGGGGGAAAGTGGATGCGCCGGGCTTGCCGCCTTTGATACACACGGTGCGCGGACGCGGCTTCCGCCTGGCGGAAAACAACGGTGGCTAGCTTTCGCAAGCGCCTGCTGCTGGTGCACCTGGCCGTCATCCTCGCCATCGTCGCCTGTACGGCGCTGGCCGGCTACTGGGGGCTGTCGCGCGCCGTGCATGGCCAGCTCGATGCGGCCCTGCTGGCGCTGGCCGAGACGGAAATGGCCATGCTGCCGGCCGCGCCGCGCCAGCCCGTGCAGGTGCACGAGGTGGCGCCGGGTCTGGCGCCGCCGTCATTGACGCGGCTCGACCGCCTGGTGCAGATCATCGATGGCGAAGGCCGCGTGCTGGCGCGCAGCCGCAACCTGGAGGCGGCGCAATTGCCGGCCCCTCCCGCCTTGCTGGCGCGCCTGGCGGCCGGCGAGACCATTTTCGAGACCCTGCCGAAGTTCGGCGAAGAGCCGCTGCGCATGGTCTCGATTCCCGTGCCTTCGTCCGGCGCGCGCCTGGCGGTACAGGTGGCCGGTTCGCTCGACGATACCAATCACGTGCTGGCCGCGGCCACCGTGCTGTTTGGCGCCATGGCGCTGGCCTTGCTGGCGGCCGTGGGCCTGGCCGGCGAAATGCTCACGCGCCGCGTGCTGGGCGCCATCGACGACGTGGTGGACCAGGCGCATTCGATCGGCGAAGCCAGTTTGCACCAGCGCCTGCCCCATCCCGGCACGCAGGACGAGATCGGCCGCCTGGTCGATACCCTGAACGCCATGCTGGACCGCCTGGAACACGGCTACGACGCGCAGCGCCGCTTCACGGCTGACGCTTCGCACGAATTGCGCTCGCCCCTGTCGCGTCTGCGCACGGAAATCGAAATCACCCTGCGCCGCCCGCGCGAGTCGCCCGAATATGTCGACGCGCTGGCATCGTGCCTCGATGAAGTGCAGCGCCTGACGACCCTGGTGGAAGAACTCTTGATGCTCACGCGCCTGGACGTGGGCCAGGAGCGCAACGCGGTGGAAACCATCGAACTCAATCCGCTCGTGCGGGCGGCGGCGCAGCGTCTGGAAAAGGCGGCAGCGCAGCGCGGCATCCGCATCGTCTTCGATGCAAGTGCAGACGTGCAGGCCAGGGTGGCGGCCGGCCCGGTCGACCTGGTGCTGGCCAATTTGCTGGATAACGCCGTGAAGTTCTCGCCGCCCGACAGCGTCATCACCGTGCACGTGACGCGCGACGGCGCGCATGCGATCGTCGGCGTGGCGGACGCGGGACCGGGTATCGGCGTGGAAGACTTGCCGCACCTGTTCGAACGTTTTTACCGGGGCGCGCAGGCGCGCGCGGGCGAGGCGCCCGGTTTCGGCCTGGGCCTGGCCCTGTCGCAAGCCATCGTGCACGCGTATGGCGGCAGCATCGAGGCGCAGAACCGCCCGCAAGGCGGCGCGCTGTTCCTCATGCGCCTGCCCGCCTCAAGCTGAAGGCGCAACGCCTTCCCAGCGCACTTGCCGCACTTGCGGCCAGGCGCCCGCGCGGTTGACGAAGCGCACCAGCACGGCGCGCTGCACGGCCTGGCACAGCACCGTGGCGATCAGCTGCACAACCTGCCTGGCCGCGTCCCAGCTGCGCAGCATTTGCGACGGCGCCAGGCCCGCGCCCTTGAGTTCGGCCAGCAGCAGGCGCACGACGTGGTCGGCCTGCGCTGCGGGGCAGGTGACGGTCAGGCGATAGGTGGCGACGGCAGGCCCCCGTTTGGCAAACCACAGCATCCATTTTTTCATCATCACACTCCCCGTTCGGCGACAAATTCCGCGTTGTTCACCAGCGCCCAGCGCACGGCCGAGACGCTGCCTTCCAGGCTGACCTGGCTGACGATCTGCTCCAGCAATCCCAGGCTGGACAGGGGCGTGAGCAGGTCGGCCCGCACTTCGATGCGTCCGGCGTGCGCGGCATCCTCGCTGTGCAAGGATTGCAGCATCAGGGCCGGCATGCCGCTGATCATGCGCAGCATCAGGTTGCGCACGAGGACTTCCTGCTCCGCCTCGCACACGGCCGTCACGCGGTAGATGCTTTCCGTCTCGATGCCCGCTTCGCTGCCGTGCGCGTTGATGCGTTGTGCCAGGTGGCGCAGCACGAGGTTGGCCACCAGTACAAATCCCGTGCCGATGGCCGCTTCCAGTGCAAACCCCAGGCCGCACAGTATGCCGATGGCGGCCGAGCACCACAGGGTGGCGGCCGTATTCAGGCCGCGCACCGTCATGCCTTCGCGCATGATGACGCCGGCGCCCAGGAAGCCGATGCCGGAGACCACCTGCGCGGCGATGCGCATATGGCCGGCGCTGTCGCCTTCGAGCACGGAAACCATCACGAACAGCGAGGCGCCGACGGAGACCAGCGCGTTCGTGCGCAGGCCCGCCATGCGCTGGCGCAGCTGGCGTTCGGCGCCGATCATGGCGCCCAGGGTCAATGCCGCGGCAACGCGCAGCGCAAAGTCAAATACCACCATCAGTTTCTCCCGGCTGGGGAGGAACAGGCGAGTGCGGGGGGCGAAGACAATTCGCCCCGAAAGGGGGCAGCAGACGATAACGGTGGAACGATGAGGAGGGAAGTGGCGGCGAGAGAATACTGCCGCTGATAAAACCGCACCTTGCCATGGGCAGGGCGGGCGGAATGCGCGCGTCTTGCCTAAGGCCGATCGCCGATGGTCAATCGACTACTGTCACTGGAACAAGCACCCACGAGTCACTCCATATCATTGATAACGGGGACAGTCTAGCCAGTGGGGCTGCTTTGGTCAACTGAAGCTCTCTTCAGGAAGCCGCCGCGTCGTCCCCGCCAATGCGGGGACGGTGAAGGCGACCGGTCAATCAGTGGGCGTGTGCTTTGCCGTCGTCGGCGGAGTCGGCGTGCTCGCCGCTGCCGCCGAAAAAGCGCGCGGCGCGCTTGCCCAGGCTGTCGAGGTAGGTGTAGGCGACGGGCACCACCACCAAGGTCAACAGGGTCGAGGTGATCACGCCGCCGATGACGGCGCGGCCCATCGGCGCCTGCGATTCGCCGCCGTCGCCCATGCCGATGGCCATCGGCAGCATGCCGAAGACCATGGCCAGTGTCGTCATCAGGATGGGGCGCAAGCGCACTTGCCCCGCTTCCATCAGCGCCTCGAACTGGCCCAGGCCTTCGCGCTGGCGCTGGTTGGTGAAGTCCACCAGCAAGATCGCGTTCTTGGTCACCAGGCCCATCAGCATGATGAAGCCGATCACGGAGAAAATGTTCAGGGTGCTGCCCGTAATGAGCAGGGCGGCCAGCACGCCGATCAGCGACAGCGGCAGGGACACCATGATGGCGATCGGCTGCAAAAAGCTGCCGAACTGCGACGCCAGCACCAGGTAGATGAAGATCACGGCGATCCCCAGCGCCATCATGGCGCCGCCCATGGTTTCGGCCATCTGCTGCGCATTGCCGGCCACGTCGAAGCGCACGCCGGGCGGCAGGTCGATGGACTTGATGGCTTTCTGCACGTCGGCGTCGACGTCGCCTGCAGGGCGGCCCTGCGTGCCTGCATAGATGGCCACCCGGCGCTGCAAGGCCTGGCGCTTCAGCACCTGCGGGCTTGATGACGGCACGAAGTCGACCACCTGGCGCAGCGGGATCATGACGGGCTTGCCGTTCGCATCGAGCTTGCTCGAGGCCAGCGACAGGTCGGCCAGGTCGGCCACCTTTTGCCGGCCCGACTTGGGCAACTGCACGTTGACGTCGTAGTTTTGCCCGTCGCCGGCTAACCAGTGGCTGACCGTGTCGCCCGCCACGAACGGCCGCAGGGCGTTGCCGATCTGCTGCACCGACAAACCCAGGTCGCTGGCCAGTTCGTTATTGATCTTCACGGTGGTCGACGGATTGGCGCCTTCCTGGCTGTATTCCATGTCGGCCAGGCCCTTGATGCCGCGCATCTTGTCCATCAGGGTATGCGCCACCGCATCGAGCTTGCCTTCGTCCGTGCCGAGGATGGCGATGAAGATGGGGCGCTGGCCGACGGACAGGGTGATGCCGGCGATCGGCGCCAGGCGTTCGCGGATCAGCTTTTCCAGCTCCTGCTGCGAGCGGCGCTTGTGCTTCTTGATGTCCGTCAGCTTCAGGTTCACCTCGGCCGTGTTGCGCCCGTCCTGCGTACCGATATTGGCCACCAGGCTGTCGATTTCTGGGAATTCCTTCAGGGCCGTTTCGATCTGGCGCACCTTGGTATCCGTGTATTCGAGGCTGGAGCCGACGGGCGTCTTGAAGCGCAGGTTGACCCAGCCCTGGTCCGTTTCCGGGAACATCTCGCCGCCGATCATCGGCACGAGCATCAGGCTGCCTGCGAACAGGGCGACGGCCGTGGCCAGGGTCGTCTTGCGCCAGCGCAAAGCGACAGCCAGCACCTTGCCATACCATACATGCAGGCGGTCAATGCCCGTCTCGATCCAGGCCATGAAGCGGCCCAGCCACGGCGCGTACTTGAAGCGGTCCTTGACGGGGTCGCGCCAGACGGACGACAGCATGGGGTCGAGCGTGAAGCTGACGAACAGGGAGACGAGAACGGCGACGGCTACGGTGATGCCGAACTGCAGGAAGAAGCGGCCGATGATGCCGTCCATGAAGGCGACGGGGACGAATACGGCGACGATGGCGAAGGTGGTGGCCATCACGGCCAGGCCGATTTCATTGGTGCCGTCGTTGGCCGCCTTGTAGTGGTTCTTGCCCATGCCCAGGTGGCGCACGATGTTTTCGCGCACGACGATGGCGTCATCGATCAACAGGCCGATGCACAGCGACAGCGCCATCAAGGTGAGGAAGTTCAGGGTGAAGCCGAAGGCCTTCATGGCGATGAAGCTGGCCAGCACGGAAATCGGCAGGGTCAAGCCCGTGATGATGGTCGAGCGCCACGAATGCAGGAACAGGAAGACGATCACCATGGTCAGCACGGCGCCTTCGATGATGGTGCGCTTGACGTTATCGAGCTGGCTTTGCACGCGCTCCGATTCGTCGTCCAGCACGCGCAGGGTGATATCGGGCGGCAGGGTCTTTTTCAGGTCCGCCGCCACTTTCAGGATGCCGGTGCCCACTTCGACCACGTTGGCGTCCTGCACCTTGGTGATTTCCATCGTCACGGCCTGCTGGCCGTTCATGCGCGAGATCGACAGTTCTTCCTGCTCGCCGTCGACGACGGTGGCCACCTGGTCCAGGTAGACGGGGCCGACGGCGCGGCGCGCGACGATGATCTTGCCGAATTCGCGCGCATCCTTGATCTTGCCTTCCACGCGCACCAGCTGTTCGGCCGCGCCATGGCTGATGGAGCCGGCCGGCAAATTGGTATTCGTGGCCTGGATGGCGCGGATCACTTCATCGACGCCGATGCCCTGGGCATTGAGTTCGATCGGCTTCATGCTGATAAGGATCTGGCGCGCGCGCAGGCCGCGCAGCTTGACTTGCCCCACGCCGGCCACGCCCTGGAAGCGCTTGCTGATGATCTGCTCCGTCATGGTCGACAGCGAACGCAGGTCATGCCCGGTGGAGGTCAGCACGATGGTGGCGATGGGGCGCTCGTTGTCGCCTTCTGCGCGGGCGATGAACGGGTCCTTGGCTTCTTTCGGGAAGCGGGGGCGCACCAGGGCCACCTTGTCGCGCAAGTCCTGCATGGCCTTGTCCATGTTCGTCGACAGCTCGAATTCCAGGTAGACGCCGGCGCGTCCTTCCCACGAGTTGGCGCGGATGGTCTTGATGCCGCTGACGGTGTTGACGGCGTCCTCGATGGGACGCGTGATGTCGTTTTCCACGGCTTCGGGCGAGGCGCCCGGATAGTTCACTTCAATGGCGGCGAACGGGAACTGCACGCTGGGCATGCTTTCCACGCCCAGACCCCGGTAGGAGAAGATGCCCAGCACCACCAGCGCCACCATGACCATGGTGGCGAAGACGGGGTTCTGGATACTGACTTTGGTCATCCACATGGCTTAATCCTTCCGAGCCAGCACGGCTGCCGGCGCGGCAGGGACGGCGGCCGGTGCGGCGAAAGTCACGCCATGGCCCGGCTTGACGCCATCGAGCCTGGCGATGATGACTTTCGCGCCCGGCACCAGGCCGGATTTGACTTCCGCATAGCCTTCATCCTCGTTGCGCAGCCCCAAGGTGACGGGCTGGGCGACCACCTTGTTGTTCACCAGCGCGTACACGACGGGGCCCTGCTTTTCGTTGCGCACGGCCGTCAGGGGCACCAGCGGCGCCACGTTTGACCGTTCGGTGACGATGCTGCCCTTGGCGAACATGCCGCCGCGCAGCGCGCCGTCGCCATTGTCGACGGCGATGTAGACCAGCATGGCGCGCGAACCGCTCTCGGTGGTGGGGTTGATGCGCGTGACCTTGCCGGCGAAGTCGCGCGCGCCGAAGCCGTCGACCTTGAAGTGCACGTCCTGGCCCAGCTTGATGCGGGGGATTTCCGCGCTGGGCACGGGCGCTTCCAGGGTCAGCTGGGCCAGGTTGACGATGGTGTAGACGGGCATGTCGGGCGAGACTTTTTCCCCGGCCTGCAGGTGGCGCTTGCTGACGATGCCGGCCATCGGCGCGCGGATCACCGCATCGGCCAGCGCGATGCGGGCGATATCGACCATGGCGGCGGCGGACTTGACGTTGGCGCGCGCCAGGTCGACCGAGTTTTGCGTCGTGTCGTACGCCGTCTGCGAGATGTATTTTTGCTTGAGCAAGGCCTGGCTGTTCGCTTCATTCTTGCTGGCCATCGACAAGCGCGCCTGCGCTTCGTCGAGCATGGCTTGCTGCTGCGTCAGGCGGGCGCGCAGGTCGGCCGCATCCAGGCGCACGAGGATTTGCCCATTCGCCACTTGCTGGCCTTCCTGCAAGGTCGTTTCCTGGATCACGCCGGAAACCTTGGCCTTGATGGTGGCCTGGGTCACGGGCGCCAGCGAGCCGGACAGGGGCAAGCTGATGCTGAGCGCGCGCGCCGCGATGGCGGCCACGTCGCCTTGCGCCAGTTCGTGCACGGGCGTCTTGGCCTGCTCCTTCTTCTTGCTCGCTTGCAGTTCGGCCGCCTTGGCGGCTTGTTGCTTCGATTGCATCACCGTCCAGCCGCCGCCGGCCAGGCCCAGCACGACCAGGATCAGCACGGGGGTGCGCCAGCGCCGGCGGCGCGTGGCTGCAAGGGGAGAGGCGGGGGGCAGGGTCTCGTTTTTCATAGGTATTTTTGGTCAGGAGCGGCGCAGGGGTTCGGCGCCAGGTCTCGGTGCGGACCCGGCCTGTCGCTGGCCGGGGGAATTCGGGTAGCGCATCACCGTGGCGGCCGCAGACAACACGCCTGCCGCTGCAGCCGTTCACGGCGATGCGCATGTTGCCACTTTAGGAAGAATCCAGCCCGGCCGCCATCGCCGTGCGACAGATTGCACAAAATCGGGGCTGGAATGCAAAAAACGGCGACCAAAGACACTGCCGGCATCGACGCCTTGCGCGTCACGATGCTTGCGCATCCTCAAGAAGCCGATTCGCCGGCGCGCAAGAATGGGGGGGATGGTTGCGCCACCGGACAGGCCATTCGCCCGCCGGTTGCCGTGCGGCCGCGCCACGGGGGGCTGATGTCTGAACGGATTGCCGGGGCCGCCCCGTCGCCGGGCCGTTTGCTGGCCGCTGCCGAACCGCAGGCGGGAGCGGCCGGCAAGGCGCTCGATCTGCTGGCCATCATCGTTGCCGCCGTCGAGCAGGCACCGGGCCTGGCCGTGCGCGGCATCGACCGCGATGGCATCGTGCGCTACTGGAGCTTGGGTGCGGCGCGCCTGTATGGCGTCACGGCCGAGCTGGCGCTGGGCCAGCCGTGGGCCAGGGTGGCCGCCTCGCTGCCGGATGCCACCCTGGCCGAGGAGGTTGCCGGCGAACTGGCGGCCGTGTGGGACAGCGGCAAGGCGCGCAGCACGCGCCTGTGGAAGCTCGGCGCCGATGGGGCCGCGCCGCGTTGCATCTGTTCCACCGTGTTTCCTGTCATCCAGTCCGGGCGAGTGCGGCAAGTGGTCTGCATCGACGTCGACATCACGGCCAGCGGCCAGGATGGCGCCGCGCAGGGCGCCTTGTTGCTGATGGGCGACAATTTCCGCCAGTTGTACGAGAAATCCGCCGATGCCATCCTGCTGCTGCGTGACGAGCATATCGCCGACGCCAATCCGGCCGCCATCGTCCTGTTTCAATGCGAGGACCGGCCACGGCTGCTGGGGCGCCGCCTCAGCGATTTTTCGCCCTTGCGCCAGCCCGATGGCGAATTGTCAGCGTTGCGCGGCACGCAACTGGCGGGGCAGGCCCACGCGGACGGCAATTGCCGCTACGACTGGCGCTACCAGACCTGCGCGGGCGAGCTGTTCTGGGGCGAAGTGCTGCTCACTTCCGTCACGCTCGACCACACCTATCTGTTTTACGCCGTGATCCGGGATATTTCCTCGCGCAAACTTGCCGAGCGCGCCCTGTACCTGTCGGCGCAGGTGGTCGAGCATGCGCGCGAAGCCATCGTCGTGCTCGATCCGCAGCAGCGCGTGGTCAGCATGAATCCCGCGTACAGCGAGATCAGCGGCTACAGCCTGGACGACATGCTGGGCAAGCCCTTCGTCCTGCACGGCGCGGAGCCGGACGCGCCGGCGTTTTTCGACCACGTGTGGGACGAAGTCGGGGACAACGGATATTGGCAAGGCGATATCGTGGGCCAGCGCAAGGCGGGCGGGCGCTACCCGGCCTGGCTGTCGCTGACGGCCATCCGCGATTCGCAGGGGCAATTGAGCAATTATCTGGCCATCCTCAGCGATATCAGCGAGCGCAAGAAAAACGAGGAGCACACGCGCCACCTGGCCGAGCACGATTTCCTCACCGACCTGCCGAACCGGGTGCTGTTGCTGGACCGGCTGTCGCTGGCGCTGGCGGCCGCGCGGCGCAAGCTGAGCATGCTGGCCATTTTGTACCTGGACCTCGACCACTTCAAGCACATCAACGACAGCATGGGCCACCACGTGGGCGACTTGCTGCTCAAGGAAGTGGCGCGGCGCCTGGTGCGCTGCGTGCGCGGCGTCGATACGGTCAGCCGGCATGGCGGCGACGAGTTTGTCATCATCCTGGCCGAGGTGGGCGGCATCGACCAGGTGGCCCACGTGGCGTCCAGCTTGCTGCATGCCGTCACGCAGCCCTATCAGCTGGGCGAATACGAATTGCATGTGTCCACCTCGATCGGCGTGGCCATCTTTCCCAGCGATGGCGACAGCATCGATAGCCTCGTGCATAACGCCGACATCGCCATGTATCACGCCAAGGAAAGCGGGCGTAACAATTTCCAGTTTTTCAATGCCGAGATGAATGCGCAGATCGTCGAGCGGGCCAGCCTGGAGCAAGGCTTGCGCGAGGCGCTGGGTCGCGAGGAATTCGTGCTGGAATTCCAGCCTGCGCTCGATGTCGCCAGCGGGCAGATCGTCGGCGCCGAAGCGCTGTTGCGCTGGCGCCACCCGCAACTGGGCGTGCTGCCGCCCGAGCGCTTCATCGCCGTGGCCGAGGAATGCGGCTTGATGGTGTCGATAGGCAACTGGGTGCTGCGCCACGCCTGCCTGCGCGCGCGTGCCTGGCACGACGCGGGCCATGCCTGGCGCGTGGCCGTGAATCTGTCGCCGGCGCAATGCCTGCACAATAACTTGTTGCTAAGCGTGCAAGAGGCGCTGGCCGTGTCGGGCTTGCCTGCCGGCTGCCTGGAACTGGAAGTGACGGAGTCCTTGCTGATGAAGGGCGGTGCGCGCCTGGCCGGCGTGCTGGCGCAACTGCGCGCGCTGGGCGCCAGGCTGGCCATCGACGACTTCGGCACCGGCTATTCGCGCCTGGCCAATCTGCGCCATTACCCGGTGGATAAACTCAAGATCGACCCCTCGTTCCTGCCCGCCGCGGCGGACGGCGCGGCGGGCGAGTCCGACACGGCCGTGGCCGCCACCATCATCGCCATGGCGCGCGAGCTGCAATTGACGGTGATCGCCGAAGGCGTGGAGACGGCGCAGCAACTGGCGTATCTGCGGGGGCAGGGCTGCCAGCAATACCAGGGGCGCTATGCCAGCGCGCAAGTGGAGGGCAGCGCGCTGGCGAAGTTGCTTAATTAGCAGCTGAGTTAGTCAATATTTCCCAGCAGCTTGATGCGTGCCAGCACCTGGCCATGGTCGGAGGCGTGCCGCAAGCCCAGCAGCAGATGGTCGTTGAGATAAGTCACTTCCTGCAGCACGCCGATGGCGCGCGGCGAGGCTGGATGAAAATGTTCGGAAACGAGGATGTGGTCGATCGTCATGTAGGCGCTGTCGTGGATATTCGTGTAGCCCACGTGGCGCAGGGCGTCCTGGCGCTGCTGGATGGCGTTGGCGTCGTACAGGCGTTCGCGCATCTCGGCACCCGCTTCGCACGGCGCGCCCGCCCCCATGACGATGGCCGTGGTGACGGCATTGGCGATGTCGTTGAAGTCGCCCAGCACGATGCGGGGACGGCCGCTGTGGCCCAGTTCGCTTGCCAGCACGCGCAGGGCCACGGCTTCCGCGCCGCGCCGCTGCAGCGAGCGCAGGTTGGCCAGCGCGTAGGCGGTGGCATCGTTGCCGTCGCCATGGCGGTAGTCGGGGCGGCGCGATTTCAAATGCACCACGACCACGTCCGTGAGTTGTCCGCCAGGCAAGATGACCTGGACATGCAGCGGCGCGCGGGCGAAGCGGCCAGCATCGTCTTCGGCAGGCACGCTCACGCCGGCGGGGAAATTTGCCCAGGCAACACCGGCGCCGGCCAGCGGCAGCCGCGACACGAGCGCCACCGTGGGCAGCATGCGTCCGGCGGCATCGATGGCATCGTAGCCGGCCAGGGTGGCTGCGCGGTAATGGCGCGTGCGCGACAGCACGTCGCGCAGGGCCGCTTGCGAGAAAATTTCCTGGAAACCGATCACGTCGGCGTCGAGCAGGTCGATTTGCCGCGCCGTCCATTCCGCCTTGGCTTCGTATTGCGCCGGGCTCAACGGTTCCAGGTTGTCATACAATTTCGCCCCGGCGGGGGCAAGGTTGCAGACATTGAATGTGGCAAAGCGGATTTCTTCCTGCATAATTAGCACTCCTCACTGAACGATCAGCGTATCACGCATGGCTAAAAAAGAGCATATTTCCGAAACCCAGGCGACGCAGTTGCTGCGCAAGCATCAAGTTTCCTTCGAAGAACATCCGTATCCTTACGAGGAGCACGGCGGCACCAGCGTCTCGGCGCGCGAATTGAACGTGCCCGAACACGCGGTGATCAAGACCCTGGTGATGCAGGACGAGGCGGCCAAGCCGATGATCGTGCTCATGCATGGCGATTGCAAGGTGTCGACCAAGAATCTGGCGCGTGGCATCGGCTGCAAGTCCGTCGAGCCGTGCAAGCCCGAAGTGGCGCAGCGCCATTCCGGCTACATGATCGGCGGCACCTCGCCCTTCGGCACGAAGAAGGCCATGCCCGTGTACGTGGAGCAATCCATCCTGGCGCTCGAGCGCATCTATATCAATGGCGGGCGGCGCGGTTTCCTCGTCTCGCTGGCGCCGCAGGTGCTCGTTGATTTGTTGCAAGCCAAACCGGTGCAGTGCGCCTTGCAGGATTAAGAGAGCAAGAAAGCGGGGCTCCGCCCTGTCCCTGGACGGGGCGCTGGTGTATATTCTGCTGCGCCAGCCTCGATGCTGGTGCAATAAACACAATAAAGGGAAGAAATGAATCCAGTAATCACAACCGTGGCAATGACAGTGGCCGCTTACTTGCTCGGCTCGATATCGTTTGCCGTGGTGATGAGCAAGGTCTATGGCATTGCCGATCCGCGCACCTATGGCTCGAAAAATCCGGGCGCCACCAACGTGCTGCGTAGCGGCAACAAGGGCGCCGCCATCATGACCCTGCTGGGCGATGGCGCCAAGGGCTGGCTGGCCGTGTTCCTGGCCGACCATTTTGCCAGCGCGCTGGGCGTGGGCGACACGGCCGTGGCCCTGGTCGCCATCGCCGTCTTCCTCGGCCATTTGTGGCCCGTGTTCTTCCGCTTCGTCGGCGGCAAGGGCGTGGCCACGGCCCTCGGCGTGTTGCTGGGCATCAATCCCTGGCTGGGCCTGGCGACCCTGGCCACCTGGCTGATCATTGCCTATGCCTTCCGCTATTCCTCGCTGGCAGCCCTGGTGGCGGCCCTGTTTGCGCCGTTTTACTATGGCTTGCTGTTCGGCGTCGATCCCATCTTGCTGGCCGTCATCGTCATGAGCGTGCTGCTCGCTTACCGCCACAGCCAGAACATCGCGAACTTGCTCTCTGGCAAGGAAAGCAAGATCGGCGGCAAAAAGGATGGGGCCAAGGCGCCCGCCAAGAAAAAGTAAGCGCTTGATTTCCCGCGGGCCGCACGCATATGCTGTGCTTGCGGCGCCGCGCGGTGCGGCCGCCACCGACTCGCGCAAAGGCTGCCCACCATGAGTTCCACTCCCGCCACACCTACCCCCATCCGTATCGATTTCGTTTCCGACGTTTCCTGCCCCTGGTGCGTGGTCGGCCTGAAATCGCTGGAGCAAGCGCTGGACACGCTGCAAGGCACCGTCCAGGCCGACATCCACTTCCAGCCCTTCGAGCTGAACGCCAACATGCCGCCCGAAGGCGAGGATGTCGGCGAACACATCGCCCGCAAATACGGCTCCACCCCGGAACAGATGGCGCAGTCGCGCGAAGCCATCCGCGCGCGCGGCGAACAGCTGGGCTTTACCTTTGCCATGGACAAGCGCGGCCGCATCTACAACACGTTTGACGCGCACCGTCTGCTGCACTGGGCCGGACTGGAAGGGCGCCAGAAGGCATTGAAAATGGCGCTGTTCGATGCGTATTTCACGCAGGGACAGGATCCGTCCTCGCACGCGGTGCTGCTGGCCGTGGCCGGCAAGGTGGGGCTCGATGGCGTGAAAGCGGCCGAGGTGCTGGCCTCCGGCGCGTATGCGGACGAGGTGCGCGCGCAGGAACAGTTCTACCAGCAGAACGGCATCAATTCGGTGCCCGCCGTCATCATCAACGAGCGTCACCTGATTTCCGGCGGCCAACCTCCCGAAGTGTTCGAACAAGCCTTGCGCCAGATCATCGCCGGCGCTTGAGCGGGGCGCCAATGGCGCGCGCCATGGCGGACTTTTTGCGCTACACTCGGCGCAGAAGGAGGATAGTCAAATGCCAACAGCCAGCTGGAATGGCGCCGTCATCGCGCAAGCCACCGATGCGCAGGTGCAAGTCGTTGAAAACAATGTATATTTTCCTTTAGCTACCGTGACGCAGGAATACCTGCGTCCCAGCAGCCACACGAGCATCTGCCCATGGAAGGGCACGGCCAGCTATTACGACCTCGTCGTCGATGGCGCCGTCAATGCCAACGCGGCCTGGTATTACCCCCAGCCCAAGGATGCCGCCAAGCAAATTGCCGGCCACGTCGCCTTCTGGCGCGGCGTCAGCGTCGAGCGCTGACGCTTTCTTACGACCAATCAACCTGAAAGCAGACGATGGATTTACGCCTCGCCGTGTACCAACTCGCCTCGGACTATGCGCTCGATGCCCAACAAACCCGGCAGTTGCAGGAAGTGGCCGGCTTCCAGCGCGAACCGGCGCGCCTGGCCTACTGGCTGCCGCGTGGCGTGGCCGTGCTGGGCGCCGTGCTGCTGGGCATGGGCTTGATCTGCTGGGTGGCCGCCAACTGGGAAGACCTGGGCCGCATGGGCCGCTTTGCCCTGCTGCAAGGCGTGCTGGCCGCCGCCTGCGTGGGCGCGTTTGCCGTGCCGAAAGCGCGCGTGCCCTTGCTGCTGCTGGCCTTGCTGGCCATCGGCGGCCTGTTCGCGTATTTCGGCCAAACGTACCAGACGGGCGCCGATCCGTGGCAGCTGTTCGCCCTGTGGGCCGCGCTGGCCTTGCCCCTGTGTCTGGTGGCGCGCAGCGACGTGCTGTGGACGCCGTGGATGCTGATACTGTCGACGGCCGCCACCCTGTGGATGCAGGCGCATGCGCACAACAGCTGGCGCGTCGATTCGGCCGATCTGCCCATTTTCATCGGCGGCTGGCTGGCCGTGCTGGCTGGCTGTGCGTTCGTCTCGCCCCTGCTGGCGCGCTGGACGGGCGCGGGCAACTGGGCCTTGCGTCTGGGCCTGGTGCTGGCCACCTTCCTCATCACGGGCACGGCCGTCAGCGCCCTGTTCGGCAGCGAGATCGAATCGCCGTACTGGGCCGGTCTCGGCTTGCTGGCCGTCGCCGGCGTCCTGCTGGCCACGCGCCAGTTCTTTGACGTGTTCGGCCTGAGCGCCGTCGCGCTGGGCCTGAACACCTTGCTGGTGTGGGGACTGGGGCACGTGCTGTTCCATGGCGGCGGCAATGGCGATGGCATCGGCAGGCTGGTGATGCTGGGCTTGTTCGCGGCCGTGCTGCTGGCGCTCACCGTGCAAGGCATTTTGTGGCGCACGCGCCGGGAGGCGGCATGAGCCATATCAATAGTCAGCGAGCCGATGCGCTCGCCACCCTGATCGACGACGCCACGCGCGCCGGCCTGTTGCCGTCCGGCGCCGCCCGTCCCGTGCAGGATGTGCGGCCGTGGCCGCTGGTGCTGATGACGGCCCTCGGCGCCTGGCTGGCCGCCATCCCCCTGGTCCTGGCGCTGGGCGCGGGCCTGGAAAGCGTCGTGCGCCACGGCCCCGGCGCGTATGTCGTGGCCGCCATCGTGCTGGTGGTGGCCGTGCTGCTGATCCGCACGCGCGGCGTGGCGTTGTTTGTCGAGCAACTGGCCGTGCCATGCCTGCTGGTGGGCGGCAGCCTGCTCGGCTATGCCCTGTTCCGCGACTACGCCACGCAGACGGCGTCGCTGCTGATGTGCCTGGCGTGCCTGCTGACGGCCGCCGCCCTGCCGCGCGACTGGCTGCGCGTGCTGCTGGGACTGGTCGCCTGCGGCTTGCTGGGGCTGGGCATCATCGATAGCACGCGCGACTGGATTTTCGAGAACGACCCCACGCAGCTGTACAGCGCCTGGATGCTGGCCCTGGCACTCTGGCTGGGCGCCCACTGGCTGCAAAAGCAGGCGTTCAACGATGGCCGCGGCGCGTCCATCGCTGCCTTTCTGGAATCGCTGTCGACGGGGTGGGTCCTGGCAATCTTGCTGGGGCTGGTCTTCTGGTCCGGCATGACCTTCATGCTGGGCGGCGCGCTGGGCGGCGGTATTGTCGGCGACGTGGCGCGCGAAGCGACCCGGCACCAGGCCGTTGCCTGGTATGCGCAAGTGTTGAATGGGGTGTCCCTCGTGCTGGCAACGGCGGCGGCCGCCTGGGCGGGATGGCGCTGGCCGGCGCTGCGCCAGTTGCCCGCCATCGGCGTGGCGCTGGTGCTGATCGTGCTGGCGTGGTTCATGCCGGCGCTGGGGCCCGTGCTGCTGATCCTTGCGTATTGTTTGACGAGCGGGCGTTCGCGCGTGGCCGTGGCGGCCGCGCTGGCGGCGGCGTGGATACTCGGCAGCTTTTATTATCAGCTGGCCTGGCCGCTGGCCAGCAAGGCGGCGCTGCTGGCCATGGCCGGCGCGCTGCTGTGCGCCCTGTCGTGGCTGGCCACGCGGAGCGCCGTGCTGCACCTGGTGGAAAGCAAGCCGGCGGGCGTGGTGCTTGAGCACCGCGCCGCGCGCCTGGGCGTGCTGGGGGGCTTGCTGCTGGTGTTGCTGGTCGCCAATGGCGGCATTTGGCAAAAAGAGCAGCTGATTGCCAAAGGGCAAGCGATCTTTGTGGCGCTGGAACCCGTCGATCCCCGTTCGCTGATGCAGGGCGACTACATGCGCCTCAATTTCGTCAACCTGGGCGTCCTGTCCACCCTGGCCAGCGTGGACAGGACGCCTGGCCGGCCCCTTGTGGTGGCGATGCGCGATGCGCGCGGCGTGGCGGAATTGCTGCGCCCGTACACCCAAGAGGCGCTGGCGCCCGGCGAATTCCTGCTCGAACTGACGCCGAAGGATGGGAACTGGGTGCTCGTCAGCGATGCCTGGTTCTTCAAGGAAGGCGACGCGGCGCGCTGGGAAAAGGCCCGCTATGGCGAATTCCGCGTGCTGCCCGACGGCCGCGCCTTGCTGGTGGGCATGCGTGGCCCGGAGCTGGAGAAGCTGTAGCTTTGTCGCGCAGGCAGTCGTGCAAGAGCACGCCAGGGCGGGCATCCTGTAAAATTGCCCTATGGATAATATTACGCATTCGGTCATCGGCCTCGGGGTCGGCGAACTGGTACACCGCAGCCTGCCGCCCGAGCCGCAGGCCCCCGCACAGCGCACCCGGCGCGCGCTGTTTTTATTTTCGGCATGGTTTGCCAGCAACGCGCCCGACCTCGACCTGGTGCTGACCAGGCTGTTGCCGCGCCCGTTCGGCTACATGTTGCACCACCGCGGCCACACGCACACCTTGCTGCTGGCCTTGCCGCAGGCGCTGCTGTTGCTGGCCTTGCTGTGGCTGCTGTGGCCCGGCGCGCGCCGGCTGCTGAAAAGCAGCGTACCCGCCCGCATCGGCCTGGCCGCTTGCCTGCTGCTGGGCTTTTGCTTGCACATGGGCATGGATTTCCTCAATTCCTATGGCTTGCACCCGTTCTATCCGTTTGACAGCCGCTGGCTGTATGGCGACATGGTCTTCATCGTCGAGCCCATGTTCTGGGTGCTGCTGGGCGTGCCCGTGATCATGTCCTTGCACTACGGCATCGTCAAAAGCGTGCTGCTGGCGGGGTTGACGGCGGCCCTGTGTTTCTTCACCTATAAAACCTATCTGGCGCCCGCTTCGCTGCTCATCCTGCTGGGGCTGGGCGTGGTCCTGGCCGTGCTGCAGGGGCGGGCCGGCGAGCGGGGGCGCGGACCGCTGCTGCTGGCCTTCGCGCTGGCCGCCACGTTCATCGGCACGCAGGGCGTGGCGTCGGCCCTCGGCCGTGCGCGCATCGAGGCGGCCGTGCAGCGCCTCGATCCCGGCACGCGCGTGTGGGATGTGGCGATGACGGCGTTTCCCAGCAACCCGCTGTGCTGGATCTATGTCTCGCTCGACAGCAAGACGGACGTGTACACCCTGCGGCGCGGCACCCTGAGCCTGCTGCCTGATGCGCTGGCGCCCGCTGCCTGCCCTGCCGGCCTGGTGGAAACGGGTAAGCAAGGCCAGCAACTGGCGCCCGGCATCGCCGTGTCGGCCAAGGCGGAGGGCAGCCTGGCCGCCTTGCGTGCCTTGCAGGAAGACAATTGCTATGTCGACGCCTGGTTCCGCTTTGCCCGCATGCCCAGGTTGAATGCGGACAAGCTGACGGACGTGCGCTTCAACCCCGGCATGCTGCCCAATTTCACGACCGTCGAACTGCAGCAGTTCCGCAACCGGCCGTGTCCCGCCTACGTGCCGGGCTGGGGCCGCCCCCGCGCGGACATGCTGGCGCCGCCGCAAGCGGTACGTCCGTAGCGAATTTGTTGCCTTGTGGCAAAATATCGTGTGTGCACTTACTTCGCCATGGCCGCGCATGCGACACGACCAATTCAGCATGAATGATATTTAGTTAGGATTATTTTGGAAGAGCAACACGCCTTACCGTATTTGCGGGAAACCCTGCTGTTTCTCGCCCTGGCCGGGATTTTTATTCCGTTATTGCAACGCCTGAAGGTCAACCAGGTCCTCGGTTTCCTGGCCGTGGGCGCCCTGTTCGGCCCGTTCGGCTTCGGCCTGTGGGCGGGCGACTTCACGTGGCTGACGTATTTCTCGTTCGTGCGTGCCGAGCAGGTCAGCGGCCTGGCCGAGCTGGGCGTGATGTTTCTGATGTTTATGATCGGCCTGGAACTGTCGACGGAACGGCTGTGGGCGCTGCGGCGCTGGGTATTTGGCGCGGGCGTGGGGCAGGTGGCCGTCAGTGCCTGCCTGATCGGCGGCGTCGCGTATTACTTTGGCCTGTCGCTGGAAGCGTCCATCGTGCTGGGCCTGGTGTTGTCGCTGTCGTCCACGGCCGTCGTGATGCAATTGCTGACCGACCAGCGCTCGCTGCAGACGCCGGCCGGCCAGGCGGGTTTTTCCATTTTGATGTTCCAGGATTTGATGGTGGTGCCGCTGTTCATCCTGATCGACGTGTTCGCCAGCGGGCGCAGCGACGACCTCGCGTATCTGCTCAGCTTTGCGGCCGTGAAATCGGCCGGCGCCATCCTGCTGATCTATCTGCTGGGGCGCCGCGTGATTCGTCCGCTGTTCCAGTTTTTCGTCAAGAAACGCCAGCCCGACGTGTTCATGGCCTTGACCCTGCTCAGCACCCTGGGCATCGCGGGCTTGACCTACCTGGCGGGCCTGTCGATGGCGCTGGGCGCCTTGCTGGCCGGCCTGCTGCTGGCGGAAACGGAATTTCGCCACGAAGTGGAAGTGACGATCGAGCCCTTCAAGGGTTTGCTGATGGGCTTGTTCTTCATGTCCGTGGGCATGCAGATCGACGTGCGCGAAATCCTCAAGTCGCCGGTCTTGATACCGTTGGCCGTGCTGAGCCTGTTCGCGCTGAAAACCCTGGTCATCAGCGTGATTTTCCGCATCGGCGGCTTCCACTGGGGGCGTGCCGTGGAAACGGGCGTGCTGCTGGGGCAGGGCGGCGAATTTGCCTTCATCGTCGTCGCGTATGCGCTGGGTACCAAGCTGATCGGCCCGCAGGTGGCGCAGTTCGTCATGCTCGTGGTGGGCCTGAGCCTGTTTGCCACGCCGGCGCTGGCCAAGGCGGCGCGCGCTTTCGGCAACTGGTGGGAGCAGCGCCACCACCATCAGCTGGCCGACCTGGCGCACGGCGCGCCGCCGCCGCAGGGCAGCACCGTCATCATCGCCGGGTTTGGCCGGGTGGGGCAGTTGCTGGCCAAGGTGCTGACGGAGCAGGATATCGCGTATGTGGCGATTGAAAACGATGCGCGCCTGGTGACGACCCTGCATCCGCGCGGCTTCCCCGTGTATTTCGGCGATGCGTCGCGCGCGGAATTGTTGCAAAAGGTCAATGCGGACCGGGCTGCCGCCGTGGTGCTGACGATGGACCATGCGGCGTCCGTGCTGCATGCCGTGAAATCGATCCGCCGCGAATATCCGCAGCTGCCCGTGTATGCGCGGGCGCGCGACGAGGCGCATGCCGTGGCCCTGATACAGGCGGGCGCCACCCTGGTCGTGCCCGAGGCGCTGGAATCGGCGCTGCAGCTGACGGCCACCGTGCTGCACACGGTGGGCCTGTCGGAAGCGCGCACGGCGGACATCGTGCAAGCCGAGCGCGACCGGCGCAATGCCGTGCTGCTGGCGAAAAAGCTGTCGTAGTGTTGTTGTAGTGAAACCTGTAGCGCAACCGTGCGTGTCGCCGTGCTTTGTCAATTATCTATACAATAATAGTATATGAGCACATTACCCACATGAAAGCCGCGACGAAGAGCGGAGCGGCGCCCTTGACGCCGCAGCAACTGGCGGCGCAGGAAACGCAGCAGAAATATGGCAAGCCCGAGCGGGGCTGGCGCGAGCAGGTGTACACCGTCATTTTCGAGGCGGAAACGCGCACGGGCCGCGCCTTCGATTTGCTGCTGATCGCCGCCATCCTGATCAGCGTGACGGTGGTCGTGCTCAGCAGTGTCGCCTCCGTGGCCGAGCGCTATGGCACCTGGCTGACGGCGCTGGAATGGTTTTTCACCATTTTATTTACCATCGAATATTTCGCCCGCCTGTCTTGCCTGCAGCATCCGGTGCGCTATGCCAAGAGTTTTTTCGGCATTATCGATTTGCTGGCCATCGTGCCGACCTACATCGGCTTGCTGCTGCCGGGCGCGCATGTGCTGATCGACGTGCGCATTTTGCGCCTGCTGCGCATGTTCCGTATCCTCAAGCTCACGTCGTATGTGCATGAATACACGGTGCTGGGGCGGGCCTTGCTGGCCAGCCGGCGCAAAATCCTCATTTTCTTGTCTTTTGTCATGATGGTGGTCTTTCTGTTGGGTACTGTGATGTACGTGGTGGAAGGACCGGAGAACGGTTACAGCAGCATCCCCACGTCGATTTACTGGGCCATCAGCACCATGACCACCGTGGGTTTCGGCGATATCACGCCGAGGACCGACATCGGGCGCACCATCGCTTCCCTGATGATGTTGCTCGGCTGGGGCATCTTGGCAGTGCCTACCGGCATTATCAGCGCGGAAATGACGGTGCAGCGCAGTTCCAAGCTGGTCACCACGCGTACCTGCCCCACGTGCCTGAAGGAAGGGCTCGATGACGATGCCAGTTTCTGCAAGAACTGCGGTGTTGCATTGCCGCCGCTGGCACGTGATTAATTCATAACTATATTTACTTTGTTAAGGCCAACATGATTCCAGTTCGCCTGATCGCGACGGGCAAGGCCGTGCCGTCGCAGAGTGTGACTTCCGCCAGCCTGGACCTGACTTTGGGCCATCCGGCTGGCTATACCCTGCGCAAGAGCGGCGTGCTGTCGCGCTTTGTCGCCGCGCCCGATGAATCGCAAAGCCAGCTGGGCGCCGCCGCCCTGCTCGACGCGCTGAAGAATGCCAGCCTGCGTCCGGCCGACATCGACTTGTTGATCTGCGCCAACGGCGTGCCCGAGCAAGCGTTGCCGAATACGGCTTGCTTCGTGGCCGAACATGCGGGATTGCCGCCAGGCACGCAAAGCTTCGACGTCAACGCCAGCTGCCTCAGCTTCATGGCCGCCTTCCGCGTGGCCGCGTCCATGCTGGCGGGCAGCGCCTACCGGCGCATCGCAATCGTTTCGTCCGACCTCGCCTCGCGCGGCGTCGACTGGAGCGAGCCGGAAGCGTCGATGATCTTTGGCGACGGCGCCGCCGCCGTCATCGTCGAGCGCGGCGATGGCAGCGTCGGCATCCGCGCCTACAAGATGGGCACGTATCCGGAAGGGCGGCGCTACTGCGAAATCCGTGGCGGCGGCACCGAGCGCAACCCGCGCAATGGCTGCGAGCCGGGCGACTACCTGTTCCGCATGGATGGCAAGGCCGTGTTCCGCCTGGCCGTCAAGGTGATGCCGGATTTCCTGACGGAACTAATGCAGGAATCGGGCGCGGGACTGGAAAAAGTCGATGTGGTCGTGCCGCACCAGGCCAGCCCGCTGGGGCTCGCGCATGCGGCGCGCATCCTCGACGTTCCCGATGCTAAAATCATCAAGATCTTTGAAACGCATGGCAACCAGGTGGCCGCGTCCTTGCCCACCGCCCTGCACGAGGCGGTGATGACGGGGCGGGCCGTGGCAGGCCAGCGTTTGCTGATGATGGGCACGGCCGCGGGCCTGACCATCGGCGGCATGATTCTTGACCTGTGAAGGTGGTGCGATGAGGCGGATACTGGTCACGGGAGCGACGGGCGGCTTGGGGCGCAATGCCGTGCGCACCCTGCTGGCGCAGGGCGTGGAAGTGCGCGCCACGGGCCGCAACGCCGCCGTCGGCCGCGAACTGGAACGCATGGGCGCGCAATTCGTCGCGCTCGACCTGGCGCAGGCATCGCCACGCCAGGTCGATGAACTGGTGCGCGGCATGGACACCGTCTGGCACTGCGCCGCGCTGTCCTCGCCGTGGGGGCCGGAACGCGACTTCATCGCCGCCAACGTCACGGCCACGGGCCAGTTGCTGCGCGCGGCCGCCAGCCTGCACGTGGCGCGCTTCGTGCACATCTCCACCCCGGCCATCTATTTCGACTACCGCAACCACCTTGAAGTGCCGGAAACCTTCCGCCCCGATGCCTTCGTCAACGCGTATGCGCGCAGCAAGGCGATGGCGGAAAAGCTGGTGCAGGATTGCGTCGACCGCCACCGCGGCATGACGTGCGTGATCCTGCGCCCGCGCGCCATCTTCGGCCCGCACGACCAGGTCTTGATCCCGCGCCTGGCGCGGGTGCTGCAGGAGCGCGGCGGCAAGCTGCCCCTGCCCAACGGCGGCGCGGCCACCATCGACATCACCTATGTCGACAATGTCGCGCACGCGATGTGGCTGGCCACCGTGCACAAGACCATCGCTTCCGGCGCCGCCTTCAACATCACGAATGGCGAACCGGCGCGCCTGTGCGACATCTTGCGCACCCTGTTCTGCGATTATCTGCAGCAGCCGTTCGAGATCGTCAGCGTGCCTTACCGCGTGCTGGCGCTGGTCGCGCGCCTGATGCAGTTCGCCTCGCGCTTTACCCGCCGCGAACCATCGCTCACGCCCTACAGCATCGGCGCGCTCAGTTTCGACATGACGCTCGATAATGCCAAGGCGCGCAAGGTGCTCGGCTACCGTCCCATCGTCAGCCTGCAGGAAGGCATCGCCCTGACGGCGCAGTGGATGCGCCAGGAAGCGGCGGCGCACAAGGTGGGCAAGGAGCGCAATGGCTAGCATCACCGCGTTTCGGGTCGGCCACTGCACCCATCCTTCGTGCATGGTCTTGAAAGGCAGCGGGCTGGCCAGCCGCTGCTTCCCCTCGCGCGCCTACCTGATCGAAACGCGCGCGGGCCTGTACCTGTGGGACACGGGCTACGCCGAGCACTTCCGCGCCGCCACGTCGAAGGGCGTGTACCGCATGTATGCGTGGGTGACGCCGATTTCCTTCGATGACAGTGAATCGTTGCAGGGCCAGTTGCGCGCGCATGGCGTGGCGCCCGGCGATATCCACACCTTGCTGCTGTCGCACTTCCACGCCGACCATATCGCGGGCCTGCGCGACTTTCCCGGCGCGCGGCTGATGGCCTCCCAAACGGGCTGGGATGCCGTGCGTCGCTTGTCCGGCGTGGCCGCCGTGCGCCAGGCCTTCGTGCCCGAACTGCTGCCGAATGACATCGCCGACCGCCTGGATTTCGTGGAAAGCGTGCCCGAGACGGCCTTGCCGGCGGCCTTGCTGCCATTTACGCACGGGCGCGACGTCAGCGGCACGGGCGAAATCTACATCGTCGACCTGCCCGGCCATGCCATCGGCCACCTGGGCGCCTTCGTGCTGCAGGATAGTGGCTGGACCTTGCTGGCGTCGGACGCGGCCTGGGTACCGGAAAGCTTCCAGCAGCTGCGCGGACCGTCCGAACTGTCGTTCCTCATCCAGCACAAGCGCGCGCCGTACTACGCCACCCTGAACCGGCTGCACCAGTTGCACCGGTCGGGCAATGCGCACATCCGCATCACGCATGAAGACACGGCGGACTATGTTCCTGTGGCGGGCCGCCCGTGAAGCGTCTTTTCTGGCTGTTATTGTCGTACTGGCGCACGCGCCGCCTGCGGTTCACAAGCCGCCCGCAGCTGGGCGCCTACCAGCACAAGCAACTGGCGCGCTTCACCGAGGTGCTGTGCGCGCGCAGCACCTACTTTGCGCCGTTCCGCGATCTGCCTCTGGCGCAGTGGCCGACGATGAACAAGGCGCTGATGCTCGAGCATTTCGACGCCATGAATACGCAAGGGGTGACTTTGGCGCAGGCGATGGCGGCAGCCATGGCGGCCGAGCAGAGCCGCGACTTTACGCCGGCCGTCGGCGACATCACGGTAGGCCTGTCGTCCGGTACCTCGTCGCGGCGCGCCGTGTTTACCGTCAGCCCCCGCGAAAAGGCGCAATGGGCGGGCGTGATGCTGGCCAAGGCGCTGCCCGACGGCCTGTTTTCCGGCGAAAAAGTGGCGCTGTTCCTGCGCGCGAACAGCAATCTGTACACGGCCGTGCGCTCGCCGTGGCTGACCTTTGCCTTCTACGATTTGTTCGAACCGTTCGACAGCCTGTGCGCGCGGCTTGCGCAATATCAACCTTCCGTCATCGTCGCGCCGGCCCAGGTGCTGCGCCAGCTGGCCTTGCGCGTCATCGACGGCAGCCTGGCGCTGGCGCCGAAAAAAGTCATCTCGGTGGCCGAAGTGCTGGAAGCGCAGGACCGCGCGCTGATCGTGCAGGCGTTTGGCGCCGTGCATGAAATCTACCAGGCCACCGAGGGTTTCCTCGCCAGCAGCTGCGAGCATGGCGTGCTGCACTTGAACGAAGAGTACGTGCACATCGAGCCGCAGTGGCTGGACGCTGAACAGAGGCGCTTCGTGCCCGTGATTACGGACTTCACGCGCATCACGCAGCCCATCGTGCGCTACCGCCTCGACGACATCCTGCTCGCGCGCACCACGCCATGTCCGTGCGGCCGCGCCACGCGCGCCATCGACGGCATCGAAGGGCGCTGCGACGACATGCTGTTCTTGCCATCCGTGCCATCGGCGAACGGCGGCGCACCCGTCGCCGTGTTTGCCGACGTATTGACGCGCGCGTTTGCGCAAGCCTTGCCGCCGGACGCCGATTACCGCCTGGTGCAGTCGGGCGTAGCGTCCCTGCAATTGCACGCAGCGCTCGACGAGGCAGGACTGGCCGCCCTGCGCGCGCACCTGGCAGCGGTGCTGCGCGGCCTGGGCGTGGCCGTCGACGGCCTGGCCTGGACGGTGAGCGGCGAACTGCCTCCCTTTGACCCCACCATGAAACGGCGCCGCATCCGGCGCCTCGCAAGCGCATGAATCCTTCTTCCATGACCGTACGCGGCCGCCTGCTGCACCTGCTGGCCGGCTGGGGCAGCGTCGGCCTCGTGTATTTTTCCAGCGACCTTCTGCAAGGGCAGGGCGTGCTGCTGCCGGAAACGGCCATCGACCGCGCCATCCCCTACACGGATGCCGCCATCTGGCTGTACCTGTCCTTCTTTATCCTGATCCCCTACGCCTACCTGGCGGCCGATGCGGCGAAGGTACGCTGGCTGGCGCGCGCCATGGCGCTTTCCGCGCTGGCTTGCGGCGTGGTCTTCCTGCTGTACCCGACCACGCTCGCGTATCCGCCCGTGGGCGAGGGCAGTGCCTGGAGCACGCAGGCGCTGCGCCTGCTGCAGGCGGCGGACTCCACGCAAAACTGCCTGCCGTCGCTGCACGGCGCCCTGACATTGCTGTGCGTGTGGGCCTTGTGCGGCAGGCGCCACCTGCTGCGTTCCGCGCTGGCCGTGGTGCTGGGCGTGGCCATCTGCTACGCCATCATCGCCCTGCGCCGGCACGTGAGCATCGACCTGGCCGCCGGCCTGGCCGTTGGCGTCGCTGGCGGCATCCTGGCCAAAATGCAGGTATCCTTGGCTGCCCGCCGCGCCGTTTCCATAAAAACCGCATCATGATGAATCCCTTTGCCCTGTCGTTTTTGATCATGCTGGCCTTCGTGCTGGCCGAACTGCTGATCCTCAAATGGGTGCGCAAGACCCCCGTGCCGTGGAAGGACGTGATCTTCAACCTCAACTCCGGCCATATCCTGATGTGGGTGTTCCGCGGGGTGGAAGTGGCGGCGTTCGCCCTGCTGCTGCGCCATGCGAACCTGCACGTCGTCGACCAGTGGCCCGTGGCAGCGCAATGGGTCTTCGCCTTCTTTGCCTGGGACCTGTGCTTTTACTGGATGCACCGGCTGCATCACAAAATCCCCCTGCTGTGGGCCGTGCACGTGGTGCACCACCAGGGCGAGCATTTCAACCTGTCGCTGGGCGTGCGCAATTCCTGGTATTCGTCGCTGACGAATTTCCCCTTCATCGCCATCCTGGCCGTGCTGGGCGTGCCGCTGGAAATCTTCCTCGTCGTCTCGTCCCTGCATTACACGGTGCAGTTCTACAACCACAATGCGCTGGTGAACAAGTCCGGCATCCTCGATAGCTTCATGGTCACGCCGTCGCATCACCGCGTGCACCACGGCACGGATAAACGCTACGTCAACCGCAATTTCGGCGGCACGCTGTTGATCTGGGACAAACTGTTCGGCAGCTTCCAGCCCGAACTCGAGGGCGTGGAAATGCGCTATGGCGTGAAGGGCATGACACCCACGCATAACCCGCTGTTGGCCAGCAATGGCAAACTGTTCACATGGCTGTGCGCGCGTTTCCCCCACTGGCAGTCGCGCGGCACTTTCCACGTGCCCGAGCTGTTCATCGGCACCGGCGGCGTGATCCTGTTTGGCCTGGTGATCTATTACGTCAACCATGAAGCGCTGCTGGCGGGCGCGCAGCAAGCCATCCTGTTTGCGCTGATCTTCGGCGGCACCCTGGCGCTGGGCGGCCTGTCGGATGCGAGACGCTGGGGTGCCATCGCCTGGGTCGCCATCGCGCTGGCCATGCCGGCCCTGTATCTGGGCTGGTATGGCGCGCGCGATGCGTGGGGCATGGTTTTCCTGGCCGCGCTGCTGGCGCATGGCCTCGACGGCGCGCGCCGCCTGTGGTGGCCGGCAGCGGCGGGGACGCGCGCGTGACGCAGCCTGTACCTTCGCTGCCGCCGCTGCGCTTCCGGCCCGCACGCGATTCCGCCTTCCGCCGCGAATTGCGCGCACGCGCCGACGCCTACCTGGCGGACGAAGGAAAACACCGCTTCGGCGACGCGCGCCTGCATGCGAAAACCGTGTTCCTGGCCGCGCTGACGGTGGGACTGTATGCGCTGGCGCTGCGCGCCGAAAGCACCTGGCCGTTTGTCGCCAGCTATGTCGCTTGCCTGGTCGCGGCCATGACCCTGGCCATGAATACCCTGCACGATGCGGCCCACAGCGCCGTCTTTCGCCAGGGAGCCTGGAACCGCGTGCTGATCCGCCTGGTGGGCTTGCCCGTGGGCGTGGATACGGATTTCTGGACCATCCGCCACGTGCATTTCCATCACACGTATGCCAACGTGGAGGGCTATGACCTCGACACGGAACCGAATCCGTTTTTGCGCCAGACGCCGTTCCAGCGCTGGTCGCCGCAGTACCGCTATCAATACCTGTACTGGCCCGTGGTGGCGGCCCTGTCGCTGCCCTATTTGAACTGGTATGGCGACTGGCTGGACCGCTTCGGCAAGACGCCCGTGGCGGCGCACAGCCGGCTGCAGGGCTGGCGCGGCTGGCTGTCGTTCCTGGGCTGGAAGCTGGGCCACGTGGCGCTGGTGCTGGCGCTGCCCATGTGGGTGCTGCAGCAGCACGGCATCGGCTGGGGCGTGGTGCTGGGCGCGTATTTCGTGGGCCAGATGATCGCCTCGTGCGCGCTGGTGGCGCTGATCCTGGGCACGCACTGGGCCGAAGTCGAGTTTTTCCAGCCGGGCGCGGACGGTACGCTGCCGCACGACTGGTACCAGCACACGTTTTACACGTCTTGCGACTGGACGCCGCAGCCGCGCCGCCTGCGCTGGCTCGGTTACTGGCTCGGTGGCTTGAATCTGCACCTGACGCACCACTTGTTCCCCACCTGGAACCACCGCCACTACCCGGCGCTGGCGCGCATCCTGGCCGAACTGGCGCCGCGCCACGGTCTCGTGTACCGCGAACTCGGTTATGGCCAGCTGCACGCGTCGCAGCAGCAATTCCTGCGCGCCATGGGCCAGCCGCCCGCCGGCAGGGACCTGTAACGAATCGCACTTGACTCGGTTTCCGTTCCGTCTTACATTTCTGTAACGACAGAAATAAGAGAAAATCATGGAACTGAGTCCAACCACGCAGAAATATATTCTGCACTGGGGCGAGATGGGCACCCGCTGGGGCGTCAACCGCACGGTGGCGCAAATCCATGCGCTGCTGTTCCTGGCCAACGAACCCTTGACGGCGGAAGACATCGCGGCCAGCCTGAACGTGGCCAGGTCCAACGTCAGCAACAGCCTGAAGGAATTGCAAAGCTGGGGCCTGGCGCGCATCACGCACGTGATGGGGGACCGGCGCGACCATTTCGTCGCCCTGCAGGATGTGTGGGAAATCTTCCGCGTCATCATGGAAGAGCGCAAGCGGCGCGAGATCGACCCCACCCTGACGGTGCTGCGCGAATGCGCGATCGAGGGCGAGCACGATGCAGCGATACCGCCGGCGACGCTCGAACGCATGGGCGAAGTGCTGGCGTTTCTGGAAATGCTCAGCAGCACCTACAGCGACTATAAGAACCTGCCGCCGGCGACCTTGCAGCGCATGCTGTCGATGGGCGGCAAGGTGGCCAAGTTCCTCAGCCCGGAAGACAAACCGGGCAAGCGCGGGGAATCATGAACGGCCCCTCGGAAGGAGAACTGTTCAAGAAGGTGATGGGCGAGCAGTGGCTGACCCTGCACCCGGACATCCGCCGCCGCTTCGAGAAAAATCCCGCGCCGGGCCAGCCCCTGTACTACCGGGGTGAACTCAGTGAACTCAGCAGCTCGCGCCTGGGGAAATGCCTCGGCTGGCTGACGCGCCCCTTCATCGATGGGGCGCTGATTCCGCATGACGACCACGACTTTCCCGTGGATATCGAAGTCTATTCGCGCCCCGGCTGCCCCTTCATCTTCAAGCAGCGCACCTACCGCCTGCACGGGCGCGCGCCGATCCGCTTCACCTCCTATATGGCCGAAAGCGCAAAGGGCGAAGTGCTCGAATACGTGGGCATGGGGCTGGGCATGAAGCTGCTGCTGCACGTGGAAGAGGGCAATTTGCACTTCACCAGCGACGGCTATTTCCTCGATATCTTCGGCTGGCGCCTGCCGCTGCCCGGCGTGCTCACGCCCGGCAAGACCTATCTGTGCCACCGCAACGAGACGCCGCAGCAGTTCAACATCCGCATCGAGATTCGCCACGCGCTGTTCGGCACCACGTTCACCCAGGCGGGCGTGTTTCGCGAGTCCGCCGCACCGGAAATGAAGGAAACACCATGAATACGCATCTGCTGGCCCTGCAACTGATGGCGGCGCAAGGCTGCCTGGGCGCCTTCGACACCATCTACCACCATGAAATCACGGAGGCGCTGCCGCAAAAGGCGTCCGCAAGGCTGGAATTGACCATCCATGCGACGCGCGCCCTGATCTACAGCTTGCTGTTCGTGGGCCTGGCCGCCTGGGAGTGGCATGGCGCCTGGGCCTGGGTGCTGGTCATCGTGTTTGGCGTGGAAATCGTGCTGACCCTATGGGATTTCGTCGTGGAAGACCAGACCCGCCTCTTGCCCGCCACGGAGCGGGTCACGCACACGGTGCTGGCGATTAACGCGGGCGCCTTCATCGCCTTGCTGGCCCTGAACAGCAGCGAGTGGGCGACGTTGCCGACGGCCCTCGTGTGGCAGCCGTATGGCTGGCTCAGCGTCTTCCTCGCCCTGTGCGGCGTGGGCGTGGGCTTGTCCGGCCTGCGCGACGCGTATGCCGTGTGGCAGCTGGGCCGGCGCAAGGTGCAGGAAAAGCAAGAGCAGGAAGAGCACCTGCGCTTTGCCGCCGCGCCGCAGTCCGTGCTGGTGACGGGCGCCACGGGTTTCATCGGCCAGCAACTGGTCAGCGCCTTGCTGGCCGATGGGCATGCGGTGACGGTGCTGACGCGCCAGCCGAAACAGGCCGCGTGGACCTTCGATGGCCAGGTGCGCTGCATCGATTCGCTGGACGCATTGGCGGATGCGCAGCGCATCGACATGGTGGTCAACCTGGCCGGCGCGCGCATCGTCGGGCGGCGCTGGACGGAGGCGCGCAAGGCGGCGCTGCGCCGCAGCCGGGTGGCGCTGACGCAGGAACTGGTGGCGTGGATCGCCCGCGCGCAGCACAAGCCGCGCGTACTGCTGTCGGCGTCGGCCATCGGCTATTACGGCGTGCAGCCGCAGGGCGACGCCACGGAACTGACGGAGGAGAGCGCGCCGCAAGCCATCTTCATGTCGCAGCTGTGCCAGGAATGGGAAGCGGCCGCGCGCCAGGCGGAGGCATTTGGCGTGCAGGTGGGCTGCATGCGCTTTGGCCTCGTCTTCGGCCACCAGGGTTCGCTGCCGCAGATGCTGCTGCCGATCCGCTTTGGCGTGGGCGGCCCGCTGGGCAGCGGCAAGCAGTGGGTCACGTGGGTGCACGTGCGCGACGTGATCCGCGGCATCGCCCACCTGGCGCGCCGCAGCGAAGATGCCATCGTCAGCGGCGCGTATAACTTCTGCGCGCCGGAAGCCATCGAACAGCGTCGCTTCGCCCAAGTGGCGGGCGCCGTGCTGCACCGCCCCAGCTTCCTGCCCACGCCGGCCTTCGTCATGCGCACCATGCTGGGCGAGCAGGCCGACTTGCTGGTGGAAGGCCAGCGGGTCGCGCCGCGCCGGCTGCTGGGCGAAGGCTTTGCCTTCCGCTACCCACAGCTGGAAGGGGCGCTGCGCAGTTTATAAGTTGGCGTAAGATGGGGATGGGAGGAACCGAACCATGCCCCGCTTCAGCCATACGATAGACAGTCATACCTATGCCTTCGCCAGCCTGAAGGAGCTGCTGGCGAAGGCCACGCCGCCGCGTTCGGGCGATGTGCTGGCCGGCGTGGCGGCCGCCAGCGCGCGTGAACGGGTGGCGGCGCAGCTGGCGCTGGCGGACGTGCCCTTGTTGACCTTTCTCAATGAGGCGCTGGTGCCGTACGAAGACGATGAAGTCACGCGCCTGATCATCGACACCCACGAGCGCGCCGCCCTGGCGCCGATTTCCCACCTGTGCGTGGGCGATTTCCGCGACTGGCTGCTCGATGACGCGACGGATACGCCAACGCTGTCCCAGGTCGCCGCCGGCATCACGCCGGAAATGGCGGCCGCCGTCTCAAAAATCATGCGCCTGCAGGACCTGGTGCTGGTGGCCCGCAAGTGCCGTGTCGTCACGGCCTTTCGCAATACCCTGGGCCTGGAAGGCCGCCTGTCCACGCGCTTGCAGCCGAATCACCCGACGGATGACGCCACGGGGATTGCCGCCTCCATCCTCGATGGCCTGCTGCTGGGCAGCGGCGACGCCGTGATCGGGATCAATCCCGCCACCGACAATGTGGCGCAGGTGGTCGCGCTGTTGCACCTGCTCGATGCCGTCATTGATCAATATCAGATTCCCACGCAGTCGTGCGTGCTCACCCACATCACCAATACGCTCGAGGCGATACGCCGCGGCGCGCCCGTCGACCTGGTATTCCAGTCGGTGGCGGGCACGCAGGCGGCCAACCGCAGCTTCGGCATCGACTTGTCGCTGCTGGCCGAGGGCCAGGCGGCGGCCCTGTCGCTGGGGCGCGGCACGGTGGGCAACAACGTCATGTATTTCGAGACGGGGCAGGGCAGCGCCCTGTCGGCCGGCGCCCACCACGGCATGGACCAGCAGACGTGCGAGGCGCGAGCGTATGCGGTGGCGCGCGCCTTCCAGCCGCTGCTGGTCAATTCCGTGGTGGGCTTCATCGGCCCGGAATACCTGTACGACGGCAAGCAGATCATGCGCGCGGGACTGGAAGACCATTTCTGTGCCAAGCTGCTTGGGCTGCCCATGGGCTGCGACGTGTGCTACACCAACCACGCGGAAGCGGACCAGGACGACATGGATGCCTTGCTGACCATGCTGGGCGTGGCCGGCTGCAATTTCATCATGGGCGTGCCGGGCGCGGACGACATCATGCTCGGCTACCAGAGCACCTCGTTCCACGACGCCCTGTATGCGCGCCGCGTGCTGGGCCTGCGTCCCGCGCCCGAATTCGCGGCCTGGCTGGCGCGCATGCGGATCACGGATGCGCAGGGTCGTCTGAACACGGCGCTGGCGCCCGCCTTCCAGGCGGCCCTGCTGCGCCTGAACGGCTAGGGAGGATACATGGACGAGAAAAGCCCGTGGCAGGCGCTGCGCGCGCATACGGCGGCGCGCATCGCGCTGGGGCGCCGCGGCGTGAGCGTGCCGACCAGCGCGCAGCTGGCGTTCCAGCTGGCCCACGCGCAGGCGCGCGACGCCGTGCACCTGGCGCTCGATGGCGGCGCCCTGGCGCAGACGCTGACAGAACAGGGGCAAGCCTGCGTGCAGCTGCACAGCGCCGCCGCCACGCGCGCCGACTATCTGCAGCGTCCCGACCTGGGCCGCCGGCTCGACGATGTTTCACGCGCGCGCCTGGCGGCCTTGCCGCAAGGCGTGGATCTGGCGCTGGTGGCGGCCGATGGCCTGTCGGCGCTGGCCGTGCAGCGCCACGCGGCGCCCTTCCTGGCCGCCTTGCGCGCACGGCTGGCGCTGGAAGCGTGGACGCTGTCGCCGCTGCACATCGTGGCGCAGGGACGGGTGGCCATCGGCGACGAAATAGGGGAGTTGCTGAAGGCGCGCGCCGTGCTGGTGCTGATCGGCGAGCGGCCGGGCCTCAGTTCCCCGGACAGTCTGGGCCTGTACCTGACGTGGGCGCCAAAAACAGGCTTGCGGGACGAGCGCCGCAACTGCATCTCGAACGTGCGTCCGGAAGGGCTGGCGTATGCGCCGGCCGCGTACCGGCTGCATTATCTGCTGTCGCAGGCGTTCAGCCGGCAGCTGTCGGGCGTGGGCTTGAAGGATGAAACGGTGGCGGAAGGCGCGGCCCTGGCGGGCGCGCGCAACTTCCTGCTGGAGTGATCAGACTTCGCGGATTTCGTCCAGCGGCCAGCGCGGGCGCACATTGAACGAGTAATCGTGCTTGGCCGCCTGCGGGTTGATTTGCAGGCGCATGGCGCCGGCAAAGGCGATCATGGCGCCGTTATCGGTACAGAATTCCAGCTCCGGGTAATACACTTTAAAACGCTTCTTGGCGGCGGCCACGTTGAGCGAGGCGCGCAATTGCGCGTTGGCGCCCACGCCGCCGGCGATCACCAGGCGTTTCAAGCCCGTGTGCTTGAGGGCCGCCACGCATTTGGCCGTCAGCACGTCGACGATGGCGTCGACGAAGCCGCGCGCGATATTCGCCTTGTCCTGTTCGCAGATATTCGCGATGACTTTTTCTTCATGGTTCTTGACCACGGTCAGCACGGCCGTCTTCAAACCGGAGAAACTGAAATTGAAATCCTTCGAGTGCAGCATGGGACGCGGCAGTTTATAGGCCAGCGGGTCGCCGAATTCGGCCAGGCGCGAAATGGCGGGGCCGCCCGGATAGCCCAGTCCCAGCAGCTTGGCCGATTTGTCGAACGCTTCGCCGGCCGCGTCATCGAGCGTTTCGCCCAGCATCGTGTACTGGCCCACGCCATCGACGCGCATCAGCTGCGTGTGGCCGCCCGACACCAGCAGGGCGATGAAGGGGAATTCCGGCGGCTCCGACGCCAGCAATGGCGAAAGCAGATGGCCTTCCAGGTGGTGGATGCCCAGCACCGGCTTGTTGATGGCCAGGCCCAGGCTGCAGGCCACCGAGGAACCCACCAGCAGCGCGCCGGCCAGTCCGGGACCCTGCGTATAGGCGATGGCGTCGATCTCGGGCAGGGTGATGCCGGCCTTGGCCAGGGTTTCATCGAGCAGCGGGATGGCGCGGCGGATATGGTCGCGCGACGCCAGTTCCGGCACCACGCCGCCATATTGCTCGTGCATGGCTACCTGCGAGTAGAGGGCGTGCGACAGCAGGCCGCGTTGCGTGTCGTACAAGGCCAGGCCGGTTTCGTCACAGGAGGATTCGACGCCAAGAACAATCATGAAGGTACTGAATAGGGAGGAGTAATCCGCCATTGTAAAGGAAAGCCGGCTGGTCCACCGTGCGGCGGGCGCACCATTTCGGCGGCAGTGTGCACTTGCGCAGTGCGCCGCGCTGGGGTTTCCCCCTGCATGTTGGCCATTTTTTGCCCGTGCGGCACTGGCACCGCTCTTGCTTAGACAGGCGTGTGCCTTTCTCAAGGGAGCTAGCGATGTCGGAACAATGGAAAATGATTTGCCGCCTGAAGGACATGCCGCCGGCGGGCGCGCGCATGGTGCAGCGGGGCCTGGCCTGGCAGGACTTGCCCGGCGTGGCGCTGTTTCGCGCCCTGGATGACACGGTGTACGCGCTGCTCGATACGGTGCCATGCCTGGGCGGCCCGCTGGCGCACGGGGTGCTGATGGAGAAAAACCTGATGGGACCGAAGAACAGCTGGATCATCGAGCTCGATTCGGGGCGCCTGGTGGCGCCCGTGCAGGGCATGGCGCGCACGTACGCCGTGCGCATCCTCGATGGGCGCATCTACCTGGACGTCAATGAACTCAATATCCCGGCCAGCAAGGCGGAACAGGCGCTGGCGGGATCGTTCGCCGTGCTGCCGCATGTGCAGATGGCCGTGTGAAAAAAAAAGGCGCACAGGGCGCCGTTTTTGGTCTCCGCGAGAGGCTTACGCCGGGCGGTTCAACAAGTGCGCATGCGCATCGCGCAGCATGGTCGCCGTCGTGTCCCAGTCGATGCAGCCGTCGGTGACGGAGCAGCCGTAGGTCAGTTGCGACAGGTCTTGCGGGATCTTCTGGTTGCCGCCGACGATGTTCGATTCGATCATCACGCCCACCAGCGAGCGGTTGCCCTGGCGGATCTGGTTGACCACGTCGGCCATCACCAGCGGCTGCAGTTCTGGTTTCTTGTAGCTGTTCGCGTGCGAGCAGTCGACCACCAGGTTGGCGGGCAGCTTGGCCTTGGCCAGCGCCTGTTCGGCGATGGCGATCGACACGGAATCGTAGTTCGGGCGGCCGTCGCCGCCGCGCAGCACGACGTGGCCGTACGCGTTGCCGCGCGTGCGCACGATGGCCACATTGCCTTCGCCGTTAATGCCCAGGAAGGAGTGCGGGTGCGCCGACGACAGGATGGCGTTGACGGCGATGCTGATGTCGCCATCGGTGCCGTTCTTGAAGCCGACGGGCGTCGACAGGCCGGACGACATTTCGCGGTGCGTCTGCGATTCCGTGGTGCGCGCGCCGATGGCCGTCCAGGCGATCAGGTCGCCCAGGTATTGCGGCGAGATGGGGTCCAGCGCTTCGGTGGCGGTGGGCAGGCCCAGTTCGCACACGTCGAGCAGGAACTGGCGCGCCTTTTCCATGCCTTCGTTGACCTTGAACGAGTCGTCCATGTACGGGTCGTTGATATAGCCCTTCCAGCCCGTGGTGGTACGCGGTTTTTCGAAATACACGCGCATCACCAGCAGCATCGTGTCCTTGACTTCCTCTTGCAGCGCTTTCAGGCGGCGCGCGTAATCGAGGCCGGCGACGGGGTCGTGGATCGAGCACGGGCCGACGACGACGAACAGGCGCTGGTCCTTGCGGTCGATGATGTTGCGCAGCGCTTCGCGGCCGCGGCTGACGGTGTCGAAGGCGCTTTCCGACAGGGGCAGCTTGGCGTGCAGTTCGGCCGGTGTCGGCATGGGCGCGAAAGAGGTGACGTTGATATTTTCGATGTCTGGCGTATTCATGATTCTGGCTCGGCTTTCGCTATTGCGTTCTTTAAGAGGCAATAGTGTAGCGGAAATGCGGCCTGGCGGCGGGGATGGGGCCAAAACGGGAATGGCTGAGTTGTTTTTATGGCAGGGCCGGCACGCCGCCGGCCCCTTGCTTCCGGGCGCTCAATGACCGCCGGCCAGGCTGGCGCCAACGCTGTAGCGGGCGATGCGCGGGTAATTGCCGGCCAGCTCGGGTGGCCGGGACAGGCCGGGATGGCGCCGCACATGCGCAAGAATGGCGCTTTCGTGCTGGCGTATCTGCGTATCGAGGCAGGCGATCTGCTGGCGCAGCAATTGATGCAGCGCAATCTGGCCCGCATGGAAATGGGTTTCCAGGCACGTCATTTCCTGTTGCCGCAGCTGCCGCACGGCTTGCAGGCGGCGCAGCCACTGGCGCAGCTCCATGTAGGCGGGCGAAGGCGGCGTCCAGGGGACAGGGCGTGCCGCCGCGCAATACTTGGCCAGCACCACGGCGCCGCGCACCGCGCCGCCGGGCAGGCCGCAGCCGCGCGCATACGCTTCCAGCCGGCCGGGCTCGGCATCGCAGACCAGCATGCCCATGCCGGCCAGCGCGCTGGCGGCCGCCTCGCTGTGCGGCTCGTTCACGCGCATGCAGACGCGCAAGCCCATGACGGACACGTCGTTCCTTTGCAGCCAGCTGCGCAGCCAGCGGTAGCCGGCCACGTCGTTTTCCAGCACCTTGCACAGCACTTCGCCGCCCGAGAGCAGCACGGCTTTCAGCAGCAGCTTGCTCGTTTCGATGCCGACGAAGGCCGTTTCCTGTTTGCTTGCGTGTTCCATGATGAGTCCTCCTGTGCAGTCTTATACGCAGCGGTGGCGCGTTTGGATGCAGTTCCATCCAAGAAATAGCTCGAAAGACTGTTGCATCGGCGTCCATGGCGGCTTCCAGCCCGTCTGCAAGGGGGAGAATCCGTGTAAACTGGCGCCATGACGACTGTTTCCATCCCCCATACCGATGTGGCCGGCGAGCCATTCCCCGCAGCACGTTTCATCAAGGAAATAGGACGCGGCAAGAACGGCGCGCGCAGCATGACGCGCGATGACGCCCGCGCCCTGTACCGCGCCATGCTCGAGGGCCGCGTGTCGGACCTGGAATTGGGCGGCATTTTGTTGTCGATGCGCATCAAAGGCGAATCCGTGGACGAGATCGCCGGCTTCCTCGACGCGGCCGAAGCGTCATTCGTCCCGCTGGCCGCGCCGGCCGGCGAATTCGCGCCCATCATCATTCCCAGCTACAACGGCGCCCGCAAGATGGCCAACCTGACGGCCCTGCTGGCGCTGCTGCTGGCGCGCGCGGGGGCGCCCGTGCTCGTGCATGGCGTGACGGGCGACCCGGGCCGCATCACGACGGCCGAAGTGCTGGCCGCGCTGGGCGTGCCCGCCTCGCCGGACCATGCGCAGGCCGAGGCCGCCATGGCGCGCGGGGAAGCCGCCTTCCTGCCCATCGCTGCGCTGGCGCCGCGTCTGGCACACATGCTGTCCCTGCGGCGCGTGCTGGGCGTGCGCAATTCCACGCACACCCTGGTGAAAATCATGCAGCCGTTCGCCGGTCCCGCCCTGCGCCTGGTGTCGTACACGCACCCGGAATACCTGGAAATGCTCGGTGAATATTTCCTGACTGCATCAGATTCTGCGCGCGGCGACGCTTTCCTGATGCGCGGCACGGAAGGCGAAACGGTGGCCAACGCCAACAAGGCGCAGCAGATCGACTGGTTTCACGGGAGCGAACGCACGGTGCTGGTGGAAAAACAGTTGCTGGTGGAAGAGTTGCCGCACTTGCCGGCCGAGCGCGATGCGGTCACCACGGCTGCCTGGATCGCCGCCGTGCTGCGCGGCGAGGTGCCCGTGCCGCCGTCGATCGCCGAGCAGGTGGAGCAATGCCTGATGGCATCGCGGCAGATTGCAGCACGGCCGCGCTAGCCGCGCCGCCGCAGTTTACAATGGCGTCTTTGTAATCAGCGGTGACCGGAATTCTTATGGCAAAACAATTTGATGTGGCAGTGATCGGCGCGGGCGCGGCCGGCATGATGTGTGCGGCTGTTGCCGCCCAGCAAGGCAAGCGCGTGGTGTTGATCGATCACGCGGCCAAGCTGGCCGAAAAGATCCGCATCTCGGGTGGCGGGCGGTGTAATTTCACCAATATTAACGCCACGCCACAAAATTTCCTCTCGGAAAACCCGCATTTCTGCAAAAGCGCGCTGTCGCGCTACACGCCGCAGGATTTCCTCGCGCTGGTGAAAAAATACCGGATCGGCTACCACGAAAAGCACAAGGGCCAGCAATTCTGCAATGAATCGGCCGAACAGATCATCGACATGCTCAAGGACGAGTGCGCCGCTGGCGGCGTGCATTGGCGCATGCCGTGCAAGATCGACAATGTTGTGCAGCAGGAAGATGGCGGCTTCGTGCTGCAGACCGATAGCGGCGACATCGAGACGGCCAGCATCGTCATCGCCACGGGCGGCCTGTCGATCCCGAAGATCGGCGCCACGGATTTCGCCTACCGCATCGCCAAGCAATTCGATTTGATGATGGTCGAGCCCCGTCCGGCCCTGGTGCCGCTGACGTTCGACCCGGCCAGCTGGGCGCCGTTCGCGGAACTGTCCGGCATCGCGCTGGAAGTGGATGTGGAAACGGGCAGCCTGAAAGGCCGCAAGGCCACGGGTGCGCGTTTCCGCGAAGATTTGCTGTTCACCCATCGCGGCTTGTCGGGCCCGGCGATTCTGCAGATTTCCAGCTACTGGCTGCCGGGCGAGCCCATCGTCGTCAACCTGTTGCCGGAAGTGGACGTGGCGCAGACCTTGATTGAAGGCAAGGGCACCTTGAAGAAGCAACTGGGCAATATCGTCGCGCAATGGCTGCCGCAGCGCCTGGCCGACTGTTTGCTTGCTGTCAATGGCCTGGCGCCGGATGCGCGCATCGCCGACATGCCCGACGCGCAGCTGCGCAAGCTGGGCCAGGCCATCAATGCCTGGTCCATCGTGCCGAACGGTTCCGAAGGCTACCGCAAGGCGGAAGTGACGCGTGGCGGCATCGACACGCGGGAATTGTCGCAGCAGACCATGATGGCGAATAAGGTGCCGGGCCTGTATTTCATCGGTGAATCGGTCGATGTGACGGGCTGGCTGGGCGGTTACAACTTCCAGTGGGCCTGGGCTTCCGGCGTGGCGGCAGGTATTGCCTTGCAGTAAGCAAGTCTGTAGGATGGGGTTCTGGCGCCCGGTGCGCCGACCCCGGTGCGTGGTTTACGCCACATTCCGGCAGCGACTGCAGGCTGCATGCCGCACGCAAGTGGGGGAGGGGCTTCCCTTTCCGAATAAAAGCTGCTACTATCTATCTCTTCCTATACACCACCTCAACGGTTTGAATTTTACATGACCACTATTCGCCTTAAAGAAAACGAGCCGTTCGAAGTCGCAATGCGTCGCTTCAAACGCACCATCGAAAAAACGGGTCTGCTGACCGAATTGCGCGCACGCGAATTCTACGAAAAGCCAACAGCTGAGCGCAAGCGCAAGCTGGCAGCTGCTGTTAAGCGTCATTACAAACGCATCCGCAGCCAACAACTGCCGAAAAAATTATTCTAAGACTGTTCAGTCAGAACCAACCCGGGTAGTTCGGCGCATTGTTCGCCACGGGTTTTGTTTTGATTCGCCTGGAGTGATACTTCAGATGAGTCGCATACCCGCTCCGGTTCGCCGCAGCGGGTTTTCGCTTTTGTGGCTGCCTGCTTGGAGTACACAGATCAGCATCGAACCCCACTTACCAACACGAGGATTGCCATGAGCTTGAAAGAACAAATTACCGAAGACATGAAAAACGCCATGCGCGCCAAGGAAGCGGGCAAGCTGGGTACGATTCGCCTGTTGCTGGCGGAAATCAAGCGCAAGGAAGTCGACGAGCGCATCGAATTGACGGATGCCCACGTGACGGCCATCGTGGAAAAGATGATCAAGCAGCGCAAGGATTCGATCACCCAGTTCGAAGCCGGTGGCCGTGCCGACCTGGCCGACATCGAAAAAGCCGAACTGGTGCACCTGATCGGCTACATGCCTGCGGGCCTGTCGGAAGACGAAGTGGCGGCCGAAGTGGCTGCCGCCGTGGCCGCCTCGGGCGCCGCCGGTCCGCAAGACATGGGCAAGGTCATGGCCATCGTCAAGCCGAAGCTGGCTGGTCGCGCCGACATGACGGTGGTGTCCGCCCTGGTCAAGAAAGCCTTGACGCCGGCAGCGTAAGCATACAATAGTAGCAAGGGCTGCCAGCCGTCGCGCTGGCAGCCTGTTAACAGCCCACACGTTGACCTGGCTCAACCTCAGGCCGCGTGCGGTAGTATAGTCTGACCTATAACAAGACCCGCCCTAGCCAGTGATACCTCAATCCTTCATTTCCGATTTGCTCAACCGCGTCGATATCGTCGATGTCGTGGGGCGCTATGTGCAACTGAAAAAAGGTGGCGCCAATTTCATGGGCTTGTGCCCTTTCCACAGTGAAAAATCGCCCAGCTTTACCGTCAGCCCCACCAAGCAGTTCTATCACTGCTTCGGCTGTGGCGCGCATGGCACCTCGATCGGCTTCCTGATCGAGTACTCGGGCATGGGCTTTGTCGACGCCGTCAAGGACCTGGCGCAGAACGTGGGCATGGTCGTGCCGGAAGCGGACGATAAAATTCCGCCAGCCCAGCGCGCGCAGATCCAGGCGCAGAGCCTGGCCCTGTCCGACGCCATGACGCAGGCGTGCGATTATTACCGCGGACAATTGCGCCACGCGCCGGAAGCCATCGCCTACCTCAAAAACCGGGGCTTGACGGGCGAAGTGGCCGCTCGCTTCGGCATGGGCTTCGCGCCCGGCGGCTGGGACAACCTGCGTTCCGTCTTCCCCGATTACGATGTGGTGGCCCTGGCCGAGGCCGGTCTCGTGATCGACAAGGTCGATGAAGAGGGCAACAACCGCAAGCGTTACGACCGTTTCCGTGAACGCATCATGTTTCCGATTCGCAATACCAAGGGCCAGGTCATCGCCTTTGGCGGCCGCGTGCTCGACCATGGCGAACCGAAATACCTGAACTCGCCGGAAACCCCCTTGTTTTCCAAGGGTTTCGAACTGTATGGGCTGTTCGAGGCGCGCCAGGCCATCCGCGATGCCGGCTATGTGCTGGTGACGGAAGGCTATATGGACGTCGTTGCCTTGGCGCAAATGGGTTTCCCGCAAGCCGTGGCAACCCTGGGCACGGCGTGCACGCCCACGCACGTGCAAAAACTGCTGCGCCAGACGGACAACGTGATTTTCAGCTTCGACGGCGACAAGGCCGGCCGCCGCGCCGCCCGCCGCGCGCTGGAAGCGAGCCTGGCCCACGTGTCGGACAATAAGACCATCAAATTCTTGTTCTTGCCGTCGGAACACGATCCGGACAGCTACATCCGCGAATTCGGCGCCGAAGGTTTCGAGCAGCAAGTGCATGAAGCCATGCCGCTGTCGCAATTTTTGCTGAAAGAGGTGTCGGGCGAGCATGATCTGTCGGAACCGGAAGGGCGCGCCCGCGTGCAGTTCGACGCCAAGCCGCTGCTGCAACTGATGGCGCCGTCGTCCCTGCGCCTGCAGATCGTGCGGGGACTGGCGCAGCTGACGCAGTCCACGCCGGCCGAGATCGAAGCCCTGTTCGAGCTGGCGAAGCCCGTTGCCGTGGCGCACCGCGCGCCGCCGAAATCGGGCCGCCCCGTGCCTGTCGGCCTGGAATTGAAGATCATGCGCATGCTGGTGGCACATCCGCCCCTGACGATGCGCATCGACGAAGCCGCCCTGGCCGCCTTCCAGCACCTGGGGCCGGATGCGGCGCACAGCCTGGGGCAACTGGTGGCCGTGGGCCAGGCGCTGGGCGAGCACGGCAGTTTTGCCGCGCTGGCGCAGCAGTTGAAGGAGTTGGGCAGCGAGTATGACGAGATCATCGGCGAGATCGCGGCCGGTACGGAATCCGATTACGACAGCGAATTGTCGTGGTTGGTGAGCACCATCCGCGAGATCAAATTGAATGCCTTGAAGGCGGAATTGCAGCAATTGTTTGCGTCGGGTTTGCCATCCGAGAAAATTGGTGTACGCTACCGCGAAATCATGCAGGAGCAAGGGGCGCTGGAGCGCGAGCGCGATGCCGAGTTGGTGAATCGCTAACCTTGCCTTGAGGGTATGGCGCGCACTGGAAAAACATTTTTCGCGTGCTATAATTAAATGCTAAGTATTGTGTGCTTTGGCAAGCTAGTTCTGTTTCGTAAATAGTATTTGTTTTCAGTAAGTTAGGCTCTTGATCGGCGCGGTGGATCGTGTCGGCAGCCAGGGCCAACTGGCGTTTTCGGCGTTGCGGGCAAGGCTCGCAGACGCTGGCAAGCCGCGCCAGGCTCTCGCTCCCAACGCGGTCGATGCAGGAATTTTTGCCGAGGCGGCTGGCAACAGCCGGTGGACAGGAATTGCTGCGCTTCCCGCGGATCGTGGCCGATGAGGTGTAAGTAACGTAACAGTGTCGAATTTGCGTAGTCGGCAGGTTCGAAGATGGTGGTTCCCGCAGGTAGACAGGGAACTGGCAGCAAACTTTATCCTAATCCACCGTAAAGCAAGTCGTTGTGTAATCGAAAGCGCCTGTGCCAATCAAGAAACCCGAATCCAAAGCGGCTGCAAAGCCCACTAAAGTTACCACGAAAGCCGAAAAGGCGCTCGACCGGCCAGAAGCGCGCGTTACCAGCGCGCCCGTGGTCAGCCAGACCACCGACGCTGCCACCCTGGCAGCCATCGATACGTCCGGTTATGTCTTGCCGTCGGTAAAAGTGCCAGGCCGCCGCGGCCGCAAGCCAAAAGAATTCCAGCCAGAAAATGATGAAGTCGCCGCCCTGAACGCCGTCGAGCGGGCCGAACTGAAGGCCGTCGACAAGGCCAAGGCCAAGGACCGCAAGGCGAAAGAGCGCGCGCTGCTGAAGGACGCGTTCTCGTCCGATACGGAAGCGAGCGAGGAAGAACTCGAGCGCCGGCGCCAGAAACTCAAGACATTGATCAAGTTCGGCAAGGAACGCGGTTTCCTCACGTATGCGGAAATCAACGATCACTTGCCTGAAAACATCGTCGATCCGGAAGCCATCGAAGGCATCATCGGTACCTTCAATGACATGGGCATCGCCGTCTACGAGCACGCGCCCGATGCGGAAACGTTGTTGCTGTCCGATAACGTTGCCGTCGTCACCAGCGATGACGAGGCGGAAGCTGCGGCCGAGGCCGCACTGTCGACCGTCGATTCCGACTTCGGCCGCACCACCGATCCCGTGCGCATGTATATGCGCGAAATGGGCTCGGTCGAGCTGCTGACGCGCGAAGGCGAGATCGAGATTGCCAAACGCATCGAAGATGGCTTGAAAGACATGATCCAGGCCATTTCCGCCTGTCCCGTGACGATCGCCGAAATCATCGCCGCTGCCGACCGCATCGCCAACGAAGAGATCAAGATCGACGAAATCGTCGACGGTCTCGTCGATGAAAACGAGCCGGTCGCCGCCGCCCCTGTCGTCGCCGCTCCCGTCGAAGAAGACGAGGAAGAAGGCGAAGCGGAAGAAGAGGAAGAAGAAGAAGAAGAAGAAGCGAGCGCGTCGGGCGCCGCCGGTTTCTCCGCGGAACAGCTGGAAACCCTGAAACGCACGGCGCTGGAAAAATTCGCCGTCATTTCTCAGCAATTCGACAAGATGCGCCGCGCCTTCGAAAAAGAAGGCTACAACTCGAAGCCGTACGCCAAGGCGCAGGAAGCCATATCGCAAGAATTGCTGGGCATCCGCTTCACGGCCAAGGTGGTGGAAAAGCTGTGCGACACCCTGCGCGGCCAGGTCGACGAAGTGCGCCATATCGAGAAGCAAATCCTCGACGTGGCCGTGAACCGCTGCGGCATGCCGCGCGCCCACTTCATCAAGGTCTTCCCGGGCAATGAAACCAACCTGGACTGGGTCGATGGCGAAGTCAACGCAGGACACGCCTACAGCGCCATCTTGGGCCGTAACATTCCGACCGTCAAGGAACTGCAGCAGCGCCTGATCGACCTGCAGGCGAGGGTCGTGCTGCCGTTGCCGGACTTGCGCAATATCAACCGCCAGATGGCGGCCGGTGAAATGAAGGCGCGCAAGGCCAAGCGCGAAATGACGGAGGCCAACTTGCGCCTGGTCATTTCGATCGCCAAGAAATACACGAACCGCGGCCTGCAATTCCTCGACCTGATCCAGGAAGGCAATATCGGCCTGATGAAGGCCGTCGACAAGTTCGAGTACCGCCGCGGCTACAAGTTCTCCACGTATGCGACCTGGTGGATTCGCCAGGCCATCACGCGCTCGATCGCCGACCAGGCGCGCACGATCCGCATTCCCGTGCACATGATCGAGACGATCAACAAGATGAACCGGATTTCCCGCCAAATCCTGCAGGAAACGGGTGCGGAACCCGATCCGGCCACCCTGGCGATCAAGATGGAAATGCCCGAGGACAAGATCCGCAAGATCATGAAAATCGCCAAGGAACCGATCTCGATGGAAACGCCGATCGGCGACGACGACGACTCCCATCTGGGCGACTTCATCGAGGACAACAACACCCTGGCGCCGGCCGATGCGGCCCTGCACGCATCCATGCGGGGCGTGGTCAAGGACGTGCTCGATTCCCTGACGCCACGCGAAGCGAAAGTGCTGCGCATGCGTTTCGGCATCGAGATGTCCACCGATCACACCTTGGAAGAAGTGGGCAAGCAATTTGACGTGACGCGCGAGCGCATCCGCCAGATCGAGGCCAAGGCGCTGCGCAAGCTGCGCCACCCATCGCGCTCCGACAAGCTGAAAAGCTTCTTGGAAGGCAACTAGAAGCCAATAGGGCTTGACGTACGCCCCTGATACCCCTATCCTCGCGTGTCCGTTTCCAAAACGGCCGCGCGAGGCGGGTTTCAACAGCGCCGCCACGCCGCAGTCCCCTGGGCCTCTAGCTCATGCTTGGTTAGAGCAGCGGACTCATAATCCGTTGGTGCCGTGTTCGACTCACGGGAGGCCCACCAGAATTTGCAGCAATAGAACGAGCCCCGGCGGGTGACTGCCGGGGCTTTTTTATGCGCATGACAATCAGCGCAAGGATTTTTCATTCGGATTAGCTAGCTGGTTTCCTCACTAATTTCATCTTTACAGCGGTATGGAGTGCATAAGAGGCGTCGTGCACTCTGTCAACCGTTCGATCTTGTATTCGCAATTACGTACGCGATAGGCCATTATCGTTCTTCAACGTGGCTATGGTTGGGCTTGTGTCTGAATGACGGATTTGACCCTGCCACCGTGTAGGCCGCTTTTCGGACGATTGAGGGGCATTACATGGATGGCTTGCAGACATGGTGCAACAATGGGCTTGGCGTTGTCTACCTTGCGACTGCTCCGGGCTTGCTTAACACTGTGCATGAATGTCCGTTTTGAATGTTGTATAGTTTATTCAATGCAACATTTGGAGTCGCCTGGCTATGGGAGTTTCGGAGTCGTCGCAGTTGGTTTTTCCAGTGGACGGTGTCATGCAAAAAACTTGGGATGACGCCGTTGCTCGGTGGCTAATCGAGAAAGCAGATAAGGCATCGTTGAAATCAGATAAGTGTATTATTCGCTGGCTTGATAGTTATCTAAGCGGCCTTCCTATTGCTGATATCACGCGTCCTGTAGTTGACTCGTTGGCACACAAGAAGATTGCTACAGGAGTTGCAAACGGTACAGTCAATAGGATGCTTGCGTTGCTGCGTTCCATATTGATTCGCGCATCTCTAGATTGGGAATGGTTGCCTGTAGTGCCTAAAGTAAGATTGCTGCGGGAACCTGTCCGTCGTATTCGTTATCTTACTAAAAGTCAGGCAGAGTCATTGCTTGCTCAGTTGCCGCCTCACTTAGCTGAAATGACGGCATTTTCGCTTGCTACGGGCCTACGTAAAAGTAATGTCACAGGTCTATGTTGGTCTCAAGTTGATTTGCCTAGGCGCGTGGCTTGGATACATCCTGACCAGTCGAAAACACGTAAGGCTATCGTAGTTCCATTAAATCTAGATGCATTACGTGTGGTTTCATTGCAGTTTGGTAGGCATCCGACGCGAGTATTTAGCTATAAAGGAGATCCAGTGGCCCAAGTAACGACAGTTGCATGGTATAAAGCGTTAAAGAGGTGTGGTATCGATGATTTTAGATGGCATGATTTAAGGCACACTTGGGCAAGCTGGCATGTGCAAAATGGTACGCCATTGAACGTGCTGCAAGAGTTAGGTGGCTGGGAGAGTGCGCAGATGGTAAGGCGTTCCGCTCATTTCTCTGCTGGTCATCTCGCCCATTATGCTGATAGTCTTCCTTGTATTACTTGAGTAGAGAATGATATGCATAAGTAATGCTTATTTATTTTTTTGTTAAATAATTTGGATTTCGTATGAAAATAAATTTTAGTTGGGTTTTAATTATTGTTTTGGCTGAGCTAATACTTCTTCATACGGTATATTCATTGGTATATAGTTATTCAGATATTAAAAGTGTGGTAGATGCATTTGCTTTTGGTGGAACATTGGTTGGAATTCTTGTCGGTGTTATTGCAATTATTTATGCCTTTTACCAGGGGGCGGCACAACAACAAACCAATACTACTATGGTGTCGGAATTAACAAAGTTGGCAACAATTAAAGAGGATATTGGGGCTTCGGCAAATTCATTGCGGAAAGAAATGGGGGGGCTGACACTCATTGCTGAAAAATTAGCTCTTATAGAGAGTAATGTTATCAATACGCACGATGGTCTTACTGAACTTTCAAATAGGATCGATAAATCAGGGTCATTTATTGTACCTGTTAGTCATAATTCTAATGCCACTTCTGTTCCCCCTGAAGTGATGGGAGTGGATTCTGTAATTTCATTTCTTAAAGTATATTTGCCCAAGCAGGCAATTTTATATCTATGTTTCTTTTCATACTTTCTTAAAGCTAGAGGAATTAAGAAATTTGATGATCATATAAATTCTGTATTCTCGGTAATGAAGGATTTTGATGATGGATATAAAAGCAGTATATTTACTGAAAATTTAATTTATGTTGTTTTTCAATGCTTGTCCTCTGTTTTTGGTTCTCTTGGGATTGTTTGTTTTACATTGGATCCGGAGGATTCAGAAATTATTTCTTGGGAGATTTCTGATGAATTTAAAGATAAAATAGATATTATATTTGAAATATTGTGGGGTTCGGCAGATAGTGATGCTAATAAGACTCTCGTAACTAAGATATATAAAATGTAATTTCTATCTTTTGCACTAGTGTCCGATTCTAATATTTTTAGCTAAATGAAGAGTTGTTTTTCGGCAATGGTATAATTTCCCTCTTGCCCATGTCTTTGTGTCGCGATAGAGCATGTGTCTCATAATCCGTTGGTGCCGTGTTCGACTCACGGAAGGCCCACCAGAATTTGCAGCAATAGAACGAGCCCCGGCGGGTGACTGCCGGGGCTTTTTTCGTGCTGTCGTACAATCGCGGCATTGCGATTTATCAAGGATGAAATGAGATGACGGCTGAAGTGAAGATGGACGATATCGTGGTCGGTGACGGCAAGCCGGCGGCGCGCGGTGCGCTGATTACGGCGCACTACCGGGGCTGGCTGGAAGATGGGACGGAGTTTGACTCGTCGCACAAGCGGGGTGAACCTTTTCGCTGCGTGTTGAGCAATAACAAGGTAATCCAGGGCTGGATTCTGGGCTTGCAGGGCATGCAGGTGGGCGGCACGCGCAAGCTGTGGGTGCCGGCAGAGCTGGCGTATGGCGAGCGGCAGGTGGGCTTGATTCCGCCAAACTCCAATTTGGTCTTCGAGATCGAGTTGCTGGAAGTGCTGACGCGCGATTGATGTTTGGATGGTGTCATCAGGCCGATACGACGCCGGCTTTTTTCAGCAGCAATTGCTCGACATCGGCGCGCAGCGCCTGCTGCGTGGGGAAATTGGCATAGCGCAAGGTCACATAGCCGGCCAGCCTGAGCATGGCGTTGCGCTCCTTGTCCTGGCGTTCGCGGCGGTTGTGGCTGCTGTCGTCGAGCTCGATCACGGCGATGACGTTCAGTTGCTGGCTGCACAGGACAAAATCGGCCACCTTGCGGTCGAAACGGTTTCTGTTCGCCCATCCTTTCGCTGTCACCAGCGCGGAAAACGCCACTTGCGCCAGGACCGTGCATTCCGGCAAGGCCGTTTGCAGCAGGTGGTACATCTGCTGCTCGCGCGCCGTCATGACGGGTTTTCTGTGCAGCCGCAGCGGTGCACGGGACTTCGCGTTTCCGCGCACGGCCAGCATGGCAAAGAGCAGGAGCAAGGCCGCGATGGCGAGCAGGACGGTATAGGAAGGCATGGGCAGGCATCAGGATGGACGAATCCTGATGGTACGCGAACAGCGGCGTGTTTTCGTGCCGCTGCCGGCGTATTTCAGGTGCAGCCTTTGTTGAAGATCAAGCCTGTTTCAAGTTGATCTGCATCACGTCCAGCGCCGGCACGATGTCTTGCAGGCTGGCCACTTCATAGGTAGGGATGGCGGCCGAGGTATTGGCCATGCTGTCCGGGTTGAACCAGCAGCTGTCGATGCCGTAGCGGTTGGCGCCCAGGATGTCGGCGTCCAGGCGGTCGCCGATGATGATGGTCGCGTCCTTGCTGCATGCGCGCGCCATGTCGGCCGCGTATTCGAAGAAACGCACGTCCGGCTTGGCGTGGCCGCACGCTTCGGAGGTGGCGACGAAGGAAATGTAGTCGCCCAGGCCGGAGGCGGCGATGCGGCGGTTCTGGATGGACTCGACGCCGTTGGTGATGATGCCCACTTCGCCGATGCGCGACAAGGTTTCGCACACTTGTTTGGCACCATCGATGAGCACGACCGTGTCCGGCAGGGAGTCCAGATACAGCCGGCTGGCCAGTTCCGGGTCGATGGCGATGTGGTTCAGTGCAAACGTCTTGCGGAAGCGCTCCACCTTCAGGAAATCCTTGCTCACGTCACCCGTTTCGAAACGTTTCCACAGGTCGACGTTGATCTCTTGGTATTGGGAAAACAAGCCGTCGATGCCGTCGCGCAAGCCCAGTTCGTGCATGGTGTGCAGGAACGAGCGTTTTTCGGATGCCCGGAAGTCGAGCAGGGTATCGTCCAGGTCAAACAGGAATAATTTGTATTTCATGGCGTGTTGTTGAAAGCGTGGAAATCTATCTTGCATCGTAGCACGTAGCGCTGAGTTCGGTTGGTCGTGCCCTGCGCGGGCGATCCGCTACAATCGCTGCCACACCTGTTACCCTCATTCCATACCCGCACATGACCCAGCTCTCCGTCAACGTCAATAAAATCGCCTTGCTGCGCAATTCGCGCGGCCGCAACTTCCCGGACCTGCTCGCATTTTCCGCGCGCTTTCTCGACCTGGGCGCCGCCGGCATCACCTTGCATCCGCGCCCTGACCAGCGCCATGCCCGCTACGACGATGTTGCCCCGTTGCAGCGCCTGTGCGCGGAGCGGGGGCGCGAGCTGAATGTGGAGGGGTATCCGACGGCGGAATTTCTGGAAATAGTGAAAAGTGCGCGCCCGGCGCAATGCACCCTGGTGCCGGACATGCCGGGGCAATTGACGTCCGATCACGGCTGGGACATCGAGCAGCACGCAGCGCTGCTGCGTCCCGTCATTGCGGAATTGAATGACCTGGGCATCCGCGTCAGCCTGTTTGTCGATGCCGACTACCCGGCGCTGGAATGGGCGCGCGAAGTGGGCGCGGCGCGGGTCGAGCTGTACACGGAGCGGTTTGCCGAAAGCCATGGCAGCGGGCACGGCGATGCCGTATTCGATACGTATCTGCAGGCGGCGCGGCGGGCGCAGGCGCTGGGACTGGGCGTGAATGCCGGGCATGATCTCGATCTGCACAACCTGGCGCGTTTCCTGGACATTCCCGGCATCCTGGAAGTGTCGATCGGCCACGCGCTGGTGGTCGAGTGCATCGAGCAGGGCATGGACAAGGTGCTGGGCCGCTACCTTGAGATATGTCAATCGTAGGAGTCTTGGAGGACGATGCTGGCCGGCCGCTGCAACCTGAAGCGGACTGGCCGTTCTTCGATGCCGATTTCTCCATCCCCGCACAGATGCGGGCGCAAGTGCAAGCGCTGACGCCCCACGCCGCGGCGCAGTTGTGGACGCGCCTTGTGTCGGCCCAGCCCGATGAAACGCACCCGTTGCAGTTGCGCGAGGGACACCGCCTGCAGCCAACGGTAGCGGGGCCGGACTGGCTGGCCGAGTTTGACGCCGTTTCCAGCGAGCACCCGGCGCAATCAGGATGCGTGGCCGCGTTTCTCGCTTCCCACTTTCACGCTGCCGGGGCGGCACCCGTCCTGTTCATGGCCAGCCGGGCGCGCGCCTATGCGCTGACACCCGCCGCGCTTGCCGCATGCTGGCCTTGCTTGCTGGCCATTGCCGATGAAAGTCCCTTGCTGTACCAGCCAGTGACAGGCAAGTTCGTCTGGTGCCAGCCACATGGAGCGCTGGCGGGTGGCGAGGACAAGCTGCAGTCCGTTTAACGGGAACGATAGACTCATGCGTCCATTCGGTAGCGGTATCCACTGCGCTGAATGCCAGGCGCGTTGTCTAATTGCACTGAAACCTGACCATTTTCGTTCGCTGTGCAATGGCTGCGACGCACTGTTTGACGCCTGGCAAAGCCATGCGCAGGTAGCGTTCGGTACCCGCATACAGGCAGTCCACCTGAAACAGATACTCGGGCGCATCAAAATTGATGTCCCAGCGTTGATGCAAGGTGCCGTTGCGTGTCCATTCCTTGTCCGGGGCCAGGATAGGCAAGGCGTCGCCCGCTGCTGGCGGCTGATCTGCCGGATAGGACAGCACGCGTACGCCATCGAGCTTGCTGGCCGGCAGGTTCCAGCTTGAGGGAGGCGCTTGCGGGCAAGAAAGGGGGGCTGCGTTAGCTGACTGCATCGCCGCGGCAGCGATGGCCAATGCCAACAGTGCGAGCAGCTTCATTCCACTACCGAATAGAGTTCGGGACGATTCGATGCCCCGGCCGCCGAACGGCCGAAGTAGATCACGCGGGCGCCGGGCTTGTGGTGACGCCACTGGTCGAAAATTTCTATGCCGCCAGGTACCTGGCGGATGAACAGCGCCGCATGATTGCCCTGCCGCAGATTCTGATAGCGGCCATTGACGAAGGTGGCAATCAGCGTGCCTTTCGCGATGCCGCCGTGTTCCAGCAGGTCCGGCACTTTGTCACCTTCGCGCCAAAGCGAAGAGGCACGGGCGCCGGTGAGGCGCCTTGCCAGCGTGACGCACTCGCCATTTCCCACGATTTCTTTTTGCTTCGCATAGTCGGCGCGCGCAATGTAGGGCATATCGTTGCTCTCTGTGGTTGACGATAGAGAGAGCGTATGCAAGGCGCGGGCAAGCACCTTGATGTGTGCCAGAGCAATACAGAACATTGACATGTGTCATGGCTCCGCCTGGCGCACGGGCATGCTTACATATCCACCCACCAGTTGAGCAAGGTTTCATCATCGTCGTCATCGAGGTTGACGTAGATATTGGCGAAGTACCATTCCACGCCCGTCGCTTCGCGGAAGGCGTCAAAGGGACCGTTGACGTTGTAGATGCCGTGGTGTCCCGGCACGCTGAAGGTGAGGTTGCCCTTGTACTGGCCATCCAGGGTGCCGCCCAGCTGGCTTTGCACGTCGCGTTCGAGCTGGTCCACTGCCTCTTGCGACACGTCGTCGGCGTCGTAGATATGGATGCAGAAGTTGCCGCCGCGCTTCAGTACTTCGGCGGGGGCGAGCGGGTCGGCGATGTTGACGATGTCGCCGCGCGCCAGGTTCAGGGTCAGGCCGGGCGAGGCCAGCAGTTCGTAGACGTGCTCGTCGATCTGGCGCGCCGGCAGGGTTTCATACACGGGACCGCTGGTGTTTTCGCCTGCCAGTACGCGGATGTGCGGCAAGCCTTCGCAATTGATGTCTTCCATTTATTCTTTCATAATGCCGGCGCCGCGTACTTTGGGCTGCGCCAGGGTGGGTTTATGGCAATATTGTACCGGGTACGTATCTGCTGGCAGGGCACGCAACGGTGCAAACGAGGAGAAGCGATGGAGAATGTGGTGCAAACAGGCGGCTGTCTGTGTGGCGCGGTGCGCTTTGAAGCGACAGGCGAGGGCAGCAATCCGCACAGCTGTTCCTGCCGCAATTGCCAGCAGCATACGGGCGCGCCGACGGTGGCGTGGGTGGAGTTTGCGCGCGATCAAGTGCGCTGGACGGGTACGGCCGGTGCACCGGCAACATACCGTTCTTCCGAGTATTCCAGCCGGGCATTTTGCGCCGCGTGCGGCAGTTCCGTCGGCGCCATCGACGATGCGCCGACGGTGGCCTTGCTGGTGGGCAGTTTTGATGATCCTGCCCGGGCGGCCTTTGCTCCCGACTATCACGCGTTTGACGATGTCAGGCCGCTCTGGTGGCACTTCGATCCGGCCGTCGCTATACCCGGGCCGGGCGGCGCAGGCAAATAGCCTGCGGCGCGTCAGACTGGCGGCGTGGCCAGGAAGGCGGGCAAGGTTTCCGCCGAGCGCGTGTAGGCGTGGATGGCCGGGTAATCGCTGGGTTTGACGATATCGGACGTTTCCAGCTGGGCGAAGCTCCAGCCGACGGCGATGGTCACGCCCGCCTGGTCGATACTGCCAGTCTCGCCAGGCAGGGGCAGGTGCGCGCATTCCTGTTCCAGCGCGTTCCAGGCGGCATGCAGCTGCATGCTGACCCGTTCCAGCCACGGCGCGTGTTGCTTGTCGAGCGGACGCAGCTTGCGTTCGTAGACGATCTGCACGGCTTTTTCATAGGCGGCCAGGGCCAGGCCCGTCAGGCGCAGCGCGCGCACGCTGTCGGCGAGGGCGGGGACGGCGGTGTCCGGACGCAGCAGCGACAGATATTGCAGGATCAAGGTGGAATCCATCAGCACTTGCCCGTCGTCCAGTACCAGGGTCGGTACCTTGATGACGGGGTTGATCTCGCGCACGGCATCCATGTTGCGGAACACGGAGAGCGGCAAGTGCTCGTAGGAAATTCCCTGCAGTTGCAAACAGATGGCGACCCTGCGCACATAGGGCGAGTCGAGCATGCCGATCAGTTTCATGGCCAGTCTCCGGGGTAGTCAGGAGTATCTACGATACCCGCTTGCCTGCCCGCTGGCCAGCGTCCTGCTTAATTGTGTGCGCTGATGCCGCTGCGGAATTGTTCGAAACCGGCGCGGGCTGCCTTGTAGCAATTGCCGGCGGCCGCTTCCAGGCCTTCGCGGTCGAGCACTTCGACCGTGCCGCGGCGGTACTGGATCAAGCCTTCGTCCTGCAGCTTGCGGGCCGTGACGGTGACGCTTTCGCGGCGCACGCCCAGCATGTTGGCCATGGTGTCTTGCGTCACCTTCAGCTCGTTCGACAGCGAACGGTCGAGGCGGTCGAGCAGCCAGCGGCACAGCTTTTGCTCGATGCTGCAATGACGGCCGCCCACCACGTTCTGTGCCATTTGCGCAAACATGGCGCTGGTATAGCGCATCAGCAATTGCGCCAGCGCGCCGCCTTCATTGAACACTTCGCGCAGGAAGGCTGTTTTCAGGCGGTAACCGTAGCCGGCCGTTTGCACGATGGCCGTGCAGGTGGCGCGCTCGGCTTCGTACAGTACCACGCCGGCCACGCCTTCGCGGCCGATGACGGCGATCTCGGTGGTGGCGCCGTCTTCCATCACATACAGCAGGGAAACGATGGCGTTGGTGGGGAAGTACGTGTATTCAATCTTGCCGCCACAGTCGAACAGGTGCTTGCCGGCAGGCAAAGCGACCAATTCCAGTTGGCAAAACAGGCGCTCCAGATCGGCGCGCGACAAAGCGCGCAGCAATTCGTTCTGTTGCGCGCCCGTGATGCTGATCATGGGCGTGGCGGGAGCGGCTTGCCAGTTGTGCTGGACGGCGGCGTGGGTATTCGTTGCTGGTGTCAGGTTGCTATAAGCTTTGTACATGGTAGGGCCTCGTCTTCTGATTTTGTTGGATGGCGCTGCTTTTCTGGCTTGCTAGCGTTGTGCTGAATCTTGTATCCACTATAGAACCGGGGGCTGTGGACGGGCATCGGATGAGCCGACGCGCTTATGTAGGCTAGGAACATTGCCTCGTGTCATCCGACTCCTACGCCTGTTCCTGCTTTTTTCCCTGTGGAAACAGCCGTGCCTGGACAAAAATACGTCGCGTTATCCGCGAACTTTGGCCGCATGCCGCGATCAAACCACTCTGCGTCTGGTGCGACGGTGATAAAATGTTGCACTGCGGAAATTTGGTTTGTGCCGGTATGAGTTGCTGCACTTGCTCTCCAGCACCGCTCCCTTTCCCGCAGCCTGCCCTCACTGCGCGCGCCGTGCCTTTGCCAGCGTGCGGCTGTCTTGTCCCGCGGTCTTGTCCCGTTTACCCGTTTATGAAGGAAAGCAACGCATGAAATGGTTTTTTGATTTGAAAATTGCCACCAAGCTGATCTTGTCGTTTGGCGCCGTGCTGTTGTTGACGGCCGCGCTGGGCGTGTCGGCGATCTTTTCCATGGCGCGCATCAATACCGCGTCGACGGATCTGTCTGATAATTGGATGCCCAGCGTGCTGGCGGCCATGTCCATGCGCAGCGACGTCAGCGATTTCCGCCGCTGGGAACTGGCGCACATGCTGGCCGCACAGGATGCCGACATGGCGCAGAATGAAACGCGCATGACGGAAACCCAGGCCAAGCTGAAGGTGGACGGCGACAAGTACCGCAGCCTGATTTCGGAACCGGGCGAGAAGGAAGTGTTCGAGCGCTTCCTGGCGCTCAACGATGAATTCATGCGCCTGCACGCAACCATGCTGAGCCTGTCGCGCGAGATGAAAAAGGAAGAGGCGCGCGCGCTGGCCGTGGGGCCGTCGGCCCAGGTCATGACGGACATGATGACGGTCCTCGATAAACTGGTGTCGATCAATACGGATGGCGGCGTGCGCTCGAGCGCCAGCGCCGACGCAACCTATGCGGCCTCGCGCGCCAGCCTGATCGGCTTGCTGGTAGGCATCGTCGTCATCGGCATGCTGCTGGCGCTGTGGGTGGCGCGCAGCGTGGCGCGTCCGCTGATCGCGGCCGTCGGCGTGGCGCGCCAGGTGGCGGCCGGCGATTTGACGGCGCATATCGTTGTGCAATCGCAAGACGAAACGGGGCAATTGATGCAGGCCCTGAAAGACATGAATGCCAGCCTGCAAAACCTGGTGGGCCAGGTGCGCAGCGGCACCGATACCATCGCCACGGCGTCGAGCCAGATTGCCGCCGGCAACCAGGATTTGTCGTCGCGCACGGAGGAGCAGGCCAGTTCACTGGAAGAAACGGCCTCTTCGATGGAAGAGTTGACGTCGACCGTGAAACAGAACGCGGACAATGCGCGCCAGGCCAACACCATGGCGCTGACCTCGTCGAGTATCGCCATCGAGGGAGGCAAGGTGGTCGGCGAAGTGGTGGGCACGATGGCGTCGATCAATGCCTCGTCGCGCAAGATCGTCGACATCATCGCCGTTATCGACGGCATTGCATTCCAGACCAATATCCTGGCCCTGAATGCGGCCGTCGAGGCGGCCAGGGCGGGCGAACAGGGACGGGGCTTTGCCGTCGTGGCCACGGAAGTGCGCAACCTGGCGCAGCGCTCGGCCGCAGCGGCCAAGGATATCAAGGTCCTGATCGGCGATTCGGTCGAGAAAGTCGAGGCGGGATCGAAGCTGGTGGACCAGGCGGGCCGCACGATGGATGACATCGTTGCCAGCATCACCCGTGTGACGGACATCATGAGCGAGATCACGGCCGCCAGCAGCGAGCAGAGCGCCGGTATCGAGCAGGTCAACCAGGCCATCGCCCAGATGGACCAGGTGACGCAGCAAAATGCGGCCCTGGTGGAAGAGGCGGCGGCAGCGGCCGAATCGATGCAGGAGCAGGCCGCCAGCCTGAGCGCCGTGGTCAGCATCTTCAAGCTCGACGCAGCCAGTACCGTTGCAACCGGGCCGCGCGCGCCTGTCACCGTCAAGACGCCGGCAACCGTGGCGCCGGCACCTGCGCCGCGTCAACTGGCCGGCACGGCGCGCCGCGCGGCGCCAGTGGATGAGTGGGAAAGCTTTTAATTCAGAAATTAAGCGCGCTTGCGCGCTTTCCTGATGCCCTGAGGGGCGGGGGCTGCCGCGGCTTGCTGGCGCTGTTGCCACGCCCTCAGGGCCTCTTCGTAGGCGGCCAGGTCTTCCTGGTACATTTCCAGCACGCAAAAGGTGCAACCGCTGTGGCAACACTCGTCATTACCCGGTTTGCTGGGCGCTTGCGGTGGCGGATCGTGGGGCAGAGGCGGGGTGGGCATGGTGAGGGCAGGGGGCGGCGGAAGAGGCATCGGAGCTGGCATCGAAGTTGCCATCATACGGCATCCCGGCGGGCCGTTGCTGGAACGCTTTTTGCTCAAAAATCACGGTTTCCGTGTACAGTTGCGGTGAATTAGGGTATCGTTTACAGCACTGATATTGTATCTTCTGCGCGCGATGTTCCGCCGGCGCGATCTCCGCCGCCATCGCAGCACATCTCTTCGACGCTCCCGCATACGCCCTACAGCATGTCCCGGAGCACGGAGGTGCCGCAAGAACAATGATCCATGGCTTGCAAGACGGAGCTGCCTGTGCCCCGAAATGTTGTTTATTGAGAAAGCATGGCTTCCGCAGTGCGGAGGCACACCAGAAAATTTATGTCTGAAACCGAATCGACTCCTACGCCCAGCCCGGCGATTGCCCCTGAAGCGGCGCCCGCCGCTGCACCCGCACCAGCACCTGCCGCAGCCGTGGCGCCCAGCCTGACTTTTGCCGACTTTGGCCTCGCGCCTGAAATCCAGCGCGCACTGACCGACCAGGGTTACACCCATCCGACACCGATCCAGGAACAAGCGATCCCCGTGGTGCTGCAAGGCCGCGATGTAATGGGGGCCGCGCAGACGGGCACCGGCAAGACGGCCGGTTTTTCCTTGCCGATCATCCAGTTGCTGATGGCGCATGCCAGCAGCAGCATGTCGCCGGCACGCCATCCGGTGCGCGCCCTGATCCTCACGCCGACGCGTGAGCTGGCGGTGCAGGTGGCCGAAAACGTCAAGGCCTACGCCAAGCACACGCCGTTGCGCTCGACCGTCGTCTTCGGCGGCATGGACATGAAGCCGCAAACCGTCATCCTGCGCGGCGGCGTGGAAATCGTCATCGCCACGCCGGGCCGCCTGCTTGACCATATCGAGCAAAAGAACATCAGCCTGAGCCAGGTGCAGATGCTGGTCATGGATGAAGCCGACCGCATGCTGGACATGGGCTTCTTGCCGGACTTGCAACGCATCATCAACTTGCTGCCGAAACAGCGCCAGAACCTGATGTTCTCGGCCACGTTCTCGCCAGAAATCAAGAAGCTGGCTGCCACGTTCCTCAACGATCCGCTGACGATCGAAGTGGCGCGCAGCAACCAGACGGCCGACAAGGTCACGCAGGTGGTGTACAAGGTGACGGAAGGCGATAAGCATGCCCTGGTCGCCCATCTGCTGCGCCAGCGCGACCTGAAGCAGGTCATCGTATTCTCGAATACCAAGATCGGCGCTTCGCGCCTGGCCCGCGTGCTGGAACAGGAAGGCATGAGCGCCACGGCGATTCATGGCGACAAGAGCCAGCAGGAACGCATGGCGGCGCTGGAAGCGTTCAAGAAGGGCGAGATCGACGTGCTGGTGGCCACCGACGTGGCGGCGCGCGGCCTGGATATTTCCGACTTGCCTTGCGTCATCAACTTCGACTTGCCGTACAACGCGGAAGACTATGTGCACCGTATCGGCCGCACGGGCCGCGCCGGCGCCTCGGGCGACGCCATTTCGATCTACTCGGATAAAGACGAGCGCTTGCTGGCCGATATCGAGAAACTCATCAAGCAAAGCATCAAGCGCGGTGAATTGACGGGCTTCAATCCGGCTCCTGCCCGCAGCAGCGACAGCGAGCGCCGTCCGCCGCGCCGCAGCGAAGGCGGCGAGGCGCGTCCTGCGCGCGCACCCGAGAGCCGCCATGCCGGCGAGAGTCGCGACAGCCGCTCCGTCGAGCGCGGTGCGCGTCCCGCCTTTGGTCCCGGCGCCCGCCGCGAAAAGGCCGATCCCTGGTTCCTGAAGCCGTATGAGCCCGCCAAGGCAGCAGCCCCGGCTGCCGCCAGCATGGCGCCTGCCGCGGCCAAGCCGAAGCAGAAGGTGGCCGCGTTGCTGGGTGGCTTGTTGAAGAGCTGACTGTCGCGACTGGCTGCTACCCATGGTCGTTCGGGTAGCAACAGTGCCTGAATTGATGAATGAAACCCAAAAAGTTCAATGCGCACTTTTTGGGTTTTTTTATGATGAAGAGGCGGAGACGCTACCGCCGGCCTTGAGATGGTCGTGGCCGCCGGATATTGACGGCTGTCGAACCAGTTGGTGGCGCCGGCGTGCGTGTTGTACTACCGCAATCAGCCTTGCAGCTGTTGACGGTTATTCTGCCACCAACGACGCCCCAGCACGAACAAGATGGAGATGCTCAAGCCTGCCAGCAGGCTGCCTAGCAGGGCAACTGAGGTACGGGTTGTCCGATTCTTGGGCAAGCTGGGGCCAGCAATAAAGCGTGTTTTTTCCAGATAGAGACTAATGGCGGAACTATTATCGACACTGATCTTGTTATAGACTTCCTTGATCGTTTCGTCTTCCATATCCTTGCCGCTAAAGACGGTTTTCTTGATTGGTTCCAGTCCGCGCAGAATAGCTTCGCCAGATTTTGTGCTCTCGGCCAATGCTTTCGCGCGATCATAATACTCTGCGAGTATCATATACTGCTTTTGTTCCCGCTTTGCCTTGTAGATGGCTTCATTCGCTTCAGTAATCTCGACTTCGCTGGTCATCAGCTGGCTGAGCGGCGACAGGTAGCGCGCCGTATCTTCGGTGATTGATACAAGCTGGCGGGAAGCCTGGCTGGCAGCGTCCGGATAGCGCGTCACGATTTGCTTGAGCCTGACGCCTTTGCGCTGATACGAGTCGATTTTTTCCTTGTTTTCAATGATTTTATTATCCAGCTTGGTAATGGCAGCGGAAATTTCGGAATTTTTAAAGCGCAAAATATCCGTATAAATCATGTAGACAATGGTGTCGACTGTATATCGGCCAAGCAAGCTCACTGCTTGTTGCGCGCTTTCCGGTGTCTTGGCCGCGTAGTTGATGGAAACGGCGATGACATTGTTGTCAGCGTCCTTGGTGCTGCTCATCAATTCTTTGGCATCAAGCTTGGTGAACGGAAAGATCGGTTCGATCACCTTGGCAATCCCCCCGCGCGCGGCAAATGTCTGGCTCAACGCGATGACAGTAGGGTCATTCTCTATATTGTTTTGCCTGATAAATTCATTAAAGCGTTCGCTGGTGTTTAATGGCGATGAAAAGCGCTTGTAGTCAGCCAAAGCGATACCGGGCGCCTGTTCTTTGACTTCCTTTCCATCTTTCTCTATTTTTTTCTCGGGAATGGCGCCGCCGAACTGTAAAAAACCTTCACTTTGGTATTTGCCAAGGAATAAGGCGCTGGATGTGCCGAGTATCGCCACCAAGGCGGTTCCCGCCAGAATAACGCCACGCGACTGCCATAAGATAGTGAGGAAATTTGTCAAATTGAAGTCATCATCTTCAACGTAAACTTCCGATTCATTCAATTCGTCATGCTTTTCCATAAGTTCTCTTTTTTAATTTTCCAGCTCGCCATTTTCAAGATAAAAGTGGCAAGGATGTTTCAAAGGGCTAGTCTGCCATGTCGCTCAGTCCTGCCTGAGGATGCCGGGTGAATATGATTTCGCGGTATGCATTACCTGAGGGGCATGAGTTCTCTACGGTTATTCTTGAGGAACAATTTGATTGCTATTGAGTGAAAAAAATGTGCCAAGGACAATAATCGATGTTGGTTCTTATATTGCGAGCTTCATTTTTCGGAGAGCAGATTTTTTCACAAAATATTATAGGGGAATAATGGGAGACGTGAAAATAGGCATTTGTTACAATTTGTTAGCTTTCTTGTCTCGTTACCCATATATTCCCCGCCCCATTGTTATTTGAGGCGGGCTTCAGTCGGTCGCCCGGTTCATGTCAAAAAATTACTATCCTTGAGCGGTGGCGACTTATCTTCCGCGGTAGCCTGTCGACGCCGCTGCTCCGACCAGATCAGGTCTTCGATACCACATTGCGGTACATATTCGTGAACTGCCCGCAGCAGCAGATTGCGTAGCGCCTCGAAATTGAAGTCATTGCATGCAAGATCCATTTCCTCCAAGATCTTTTTCAAATCTTGCCAAGGCACTTCCGATTCCTCTGCCCGCATGATGAGGGGATGTTCGGTGCCTTCCACATTGCCCCCAATCAATAGCTCTTCATAGAGCTTTTCTCCGGGGCGCAGACCTACATGCTGTATTTCAATACCGTCCGGTGCCGACTTGCTCTTCACTTCCAGGCCACTCAAATGGATCATGCGTTCAGCCAGATCCATGATCTTCACGGGCTCGCCCATGTCAAGAACGAACACATCGCCGCCCGTGCCCATGGCGCCGGCTTGCAGCACAAGTTGGGCGGCCTCGGGAATGGTCATGAAATAGCGTGTGATTTCCGGATGTGTCAGGGTGATGGGACCACCGGCCTCGATCTGTCGGCGGAACAGGGGAACGACCGAACCAGACGAGCCCAGGACATTGCCAAAACGAACCATGCAAAAGCGCGTGTGGCTCTGTTCGCGTGTAAATGCCTGCAAAATCAGTTCCGCGAGGCGCTTGGTCGTGCCCATCACATTGGTCGGACGTACCGCCTTGTCCGTGGAAATCAGGACAAAATATTTGACATGGGCCGCCATTGCCGCCTTGGCAATGCTGAGCGTGCCGAAGACATTGTTGCGTACCCCCTCAACGGGGTTATGCTCCACCAACGGCACGTGTTTGTAGGCTGCCGCATGATACAGCGTCTCCACCGAGAAGGATTGCAAGATGCGCTGACATTTTTCGGTATCGAGCACGCTGCCGAGGAAGGGCAGGATGTCGACGCCCAGCTCATATCCTTCATTGATGCCTTTTAACTCCTGCTTGATGGAATACAGGGCAAATTCGGACATGTCCAGCAAGACGAGGCGGGCAGGTTTCAATCGGATGATCTGGCGACACAGTTCGGAACCGATCGAGCCGCCAGCGCCCGTGACCATGACGGATTTGCCGATAATGCAACTGGATATCAGCGACAGATCGGGCGATACCTGGTCACGGCCCAGCAAATCTTCAATTTCGATGTCGCGGACATCTTGCACGCGTAACTCGCCACTGACCAGGCTTTCCACCGGCGGGGTAACCTTGATCTTGACTTTCAGGTGTTCAAGGCTATTGAGGATTTTTTTCTGTTCGCCTTTGTTCAAGGCAGGCATGGCCAGCAGTATCTCGTTAACCCCATATTTCTCGATCACGTCGGCCAGCGCATTGGACGGATGGACTTTAATGCCAGAAATAGTTGCATCGCGCAATTCTTTCATATCGTCGATGAACGCCACTGGCATGTACTCGCGGCCTGCGCGCAAGGCGCTGGCCAGTTGCACGCCCGCTTTGCCCGCGCCATAGATGGCGACGCGCGTATAGCGACGTCCCATCTGGTGCAGTAGCACGCCCCGTGCGAGAAAGCGGCTGGCCACCACGTAGGTCAAGGCACTTACCCAATAAATGCCGAATACGCCGCGCGAGACTCCGGCCATATGCGTCAATAGCCCCGCCAGTGCCAGTAAAACAGCGACCGACAGCGTGACACCGAAGACGACCACATACACGATTTTCTGATCGATGAAGCGGATGACGGCGCGGTACAGGCCAATTTTGATAAAGATGGGGATGGCGACGATGGGGGCCGCAACGATGATCCAGAAATAGCTGAGGAACAAGTTCAGGTTAACGACATCGTAGCGCAAAATAATCGCCAGACAAAAGGTCAATGGCAAGAATATCAAATCAGCAGTAACAGCAATGAGCTGTTTCTTGAATCGTGATAAATCAATAATTAGTTTCATTTTGACGAATAATTACTTTAGAAAGGATAAGGGCAGCGTTGGCTTTGCTGCAAACCGTTGGAATATCGCAAAAACAATACTGTTTCCAATGTAAAACTCATCAATGCGTGACGCCATCGCGGCGTACTACCTTGAGCGCCGTCAGGAGGATAATTTTCAAGTCGAAGAAGAACGATTGCTGCTGCATGTAGGCCAGATCGAGTTTGACCTTTTCCGGAATCGGCAATTCATCGCGGCCATTGATCTGCGCCCAGCCGGTCAGGCCTGGCAGTATGCGGTCGACGCCGTATTCCGTCCGCAGCGCGATCAAATCCTGCTGGTTGAACAGGGCGGGACGGGGCCCGACAAAGCTCATGTCGCCGCGCAGGATGCTCCACAATTGCGGTAACTCGTCAAGGCTGGACTTGCGCAGGAAGGAGCCTATCGGCGTGAGGAACTGCCCGGGATTCGTGAGCAAGTGCGTTGCCACGGCCGGTGTGTCTATACGCATCGTACGGAACTTTGGCATGCGGAAAATCTTGTTGCGCACCCCGACCCGGTCCGACCAGTAAATGGCAGGCCCTTGGGAGGTGAGCTTGACAAGTATGGCGACGATGAGAATCGGGATGGCAAAGGCCAGCAGCACTACGGAAGAAAGGACGAAATCAAATAATCTTTTCATTGGAGTATTTTTATTGTTTTGAAGTAAAAGAAGTCACCGTCTTGTTGATGGCGTCCTGCATTGCATGGGGGGGCTGCCAGTTCAGCATGCGTTTGGTCTCGCTAATATCTACTTGCAATGAGTCAAGCAAGCGGTTCGCATCCATCGATTTTCCTGCCAGGCGCGCCAACGCCACAAGCAGGCAGGGAGGAACGGGTATCAGCCAAATATGTTTTTTCATGCCGCTTGCCAACATGCGCAGTAACTGTGCAATGCTGACATCGTGGTCATCTGACACAAGGAATATTTTCCCCGGTGCCTGTGCATGCCATGTACTGAGCGCAATCAAATCAACAAAATTATCCAGTGCAACCATACTGCGGACATTGTGTACGGCGCCGAGTGGCAATGGTACACCGCGCTGTACCAAACGCATCAATCGTTCAAAATTTGCGCGTACGCCAGGCCCGTAGATCAGCGGTGGACGCAGTATAACGATTTCCATGCCCGTTTCGCGACCAATGGCCAGCAGGGCCTGTTCGGCTTCGTGTTTGGACGTGCCGTAGGGGTCTTGTGGATTCGCTGCATCACTGGCCTGGAACGGGCGACCAGGAAGCGTTTGCTCGCCATTCACCTTTAACGAACTGATGAAGATGAATCTGCGGACGCCGGCATCCGCTGCCTGGCGGGCCAGATTGACGCTGCCTTGCACGTTGATACGACGAAATTCGTCCGCAGGAGACGCTGCCGTGTCGCGCATGACGTGAACCCTGGCCGCAAGATGAACGACCACCTCCACACCATCGAGCGCCGCGTGCCACTCCTGTGTTTCAAGCGCATCGTCGCACTGGAAGAACGTCATGTTTGGCGCCGTGCATGGGATGTGGCTACGGGCTGCGCACACCACGCACGTCCCGGCCTGGACGCCAAGATGCTGTGTCAGCGCCCGGCCGACAAAGCCCGAGGCGCCCGTCACGAGAAAACTGCGGGGGTTAAAAGATGTCTGCATAGCCGCTCGAAATTCTGTTCCATGTATACAATTGATCCGCCAATTGTTTCATCTGATGACCCAAGAGCGTCAACTTGGCTTCGGTCAGGCTGTTCAGCAGTTCAGTTAATTCTGCAGACGTGTCAAAAAAATAAGCCTGCTGGTTGGTGGTTTCGCGGTTGAAGATGCAGCCATAGGCAAGCACCGGCAAGCCCAGGCTCATCGCTTCGACCAGCGAAGGATTGGTTCCGCCAGCGCTGTGGCCGTGGACATACACTTGGCAGGCAGCGCGTAGCTGATTCAGGATAGTGTGATCGTAGATGGGGTCGAGCAAATGCAAATGGGCAATTCCGGCATATTTTTGCCGTAATTGCTTGCCATATTCGCTATTGTCCCAGTTGCCCACGATGACAAGATCCATCGTGGGGGCGCTGGCGAATGCCTCGATGATCATGTCGATATTGTTTTCAGGCTCGATGCGGCATACTTTAAATGCGTACTTCACGCGATCGAGCTCATATTTTGCCAATATGGCATCATCCCGCTGTGGACGTACAGCATGGTCGCCACCATAGGCGATCAGTGCGCTATCGCGTCCATATTGCGTTTTGACATAGTCCTGGATCGCTTTGTTGTCCGTCACGACCTGGTCGGCATAGCGTACGGCGGCCGATTCCGATAGTTTCAGGAACCATTTGGCAAAGCCGCTCCATTTGGCCCGGCGCCACTCGAGGCCATCAATATTGATGACAAATTTTTTGCGCGATATGACCTTCAGCACAGGCATGAAGACGCAGCCGGAAACGCCCAAGACCACGATCGTATCGGCATAACGGATGGCTTTCAACATCGACCACAGGTCATAGATGATGCTTTGCATGCCGTTGGCATCGAGGTTGATGTAGACCAGTTTGGCGCCATTATAGGTTGCCAGCTTCTCCGGGTATTTTTCAGCACAGCAATACACGGTGAAATCGAAGGAAGTGGACAAGTGCGCCGTCAGGTGGTCGACAAGTGTTTCCCATCCTCCATATTTGGCTGGTAATCCGACGGAACCTACGATAGCGATTTTTTTCATATTAATGTGAACCTGTTTTTTTTGTTGCAAGAAAACTTGAGAAATAACCTAACACGATGTAACAAAATACGGATTCATTGCTGAAGATGCCGCAGATGACCATGTTGGACAGCAACAGTCCCGCGATGCTGCCGAGTATCATCATCCTGCCATGGGGGGCCGTGCAGTGTTTGGCACGCCTGAACATTTTCAGCAAAAAAATGAAATAACACAGCAGACCAGCCAGGCCGCTCTTGACGAGAATGTACAGATAGCCATTGTGCATCCATGGAATTTCCGAATATTCGGCACCGCCCAATGGAACTGGAAAATCGAGATGCACTAATGCGCCGAATCCGCCGCCAAAAATCTCGTTAAGGACGGGATAGTTCTTGAATTCGCGAAATGACGCAAAAATTTCGTAGGCGCGATAGCTGGTGCCGATGTCCTCCTGAGTCCATTCTTCATTAAAATGCAGTTCTGAGATTGCCTTGTGCAGTGTTTCACCGATCAAATCATACAGGCCAAAGGCGCCTGCAACGGCAGCGGCAAGAATGAAAAGGGCCAAGGCGCGCCACATTATTTTGGCGTCGATGATTTTTCTTCCCGAGAGAAGAAAAAAAGCCGCCAGGATGAGAACATAGGTGCGCGAAAACTGAGCGAGAAAAACGGCATGTACCGCAATAAACCAGGGGTTGTGCAATACTTGTTTCCAGGACTTTCGTTTTTCATACAGCATGACAATGCAGTAGACCAGCAGGAAGCTGCCGGGGCTGACAAAATCACGTATTTGCAGCACCCCGATAAAACCCATCTCAAACCAGAAGAAACACAGCAGCAGTAAAAATATGGCGCAGTATATTTTCGAATAACCAAAAATCAGCTGGCGGATATTCCCACCTTGCTTGAAAAATCTTTTCCCTGCCATGAAGTAAATGTACGGAATCAGAAAGAATAGAATATCCCGAACCGTATCGGCCAGCTGGTTTTTCCATGCAAAGAGCAGGCCAATGATGCATGGTAGCAACAAGTAGAGTTCCAGCTTCTCACCGCGATAGCGCCATACTTTTTTTACCGGTAGCGCGATATACAGCGCCGTCAAAAACAGGCTGCCCAGTTTGAGATAGTTGGAACTGAAAAAGAGAGCAAGTACAGATAGCAGGAGGCCCCAGAACAGTAGTTGCGAGGGTGCACCGATCTGACGTGGCGTATGGATTATTTTACCGATTAACAAACTATTTCCCGTGATATTGGATGGAGCACGTCTTTACAGTGAAGGCAAGTGTACTGGTCGCATCATCTCAGCATCCCCACGAGCCCCCTGAGCGCCTGGGAAAACTTCTCTTGTGAAAAGTTCTCGGCCCTGGCGCGTGCCGCTTTCGACATGGCATGGCACAGGGCGGTATCGTCTGCAAGGGCCAGCGTTCTTTGTTTTAACAGTGCAAAGTCACGTGAGTCGACCAGAAATCCTTCCTGCATGTCGTTGACCAGCTCTGCCGGCCCGCCCAATGGTGGTACAAGCACGGGTAGGCCAAAAGCCATGCCTTCCAGCACCGTGAGTCCGAAGGTTTCAATCCAGCTATCCACGCGCGAGAGGTTGAGCAGCATGCCAGCGCGCTGATAAAACATGGCGGGATTGTCGGTGCGAGGATATACGCGCAGATTGGGCGTTATCGGCATATGGGCAAAATATTGCGTGATGGCCGCCTGATCGTCGTTGACCACCAATTCAAATTGCACGTCTTTGCGGTCGGCCAGCGCGGCGGCCAGCGCCACCATTTCCGGCACACCCTTGTAATCGCGCAGCGATGCCAGCATCAGTATCGTAAAGATGCCATCGTGACGCGGTTGATAGCTGGCTTGCGCTGCGACCGCCGTGAAGTCCGCGTCGAGCGTATTGTAGATTTGCACGGCCGGCACGTCGGCGATAGGCAAGGCTTCCGCGTGCGACTTCGACACATAAATATTGTAGGCCGAGCACATGCGCGCGATCGTGCAGAGCAACAGACGCAAGGGCTTGGGTTCTATGGATATTTCATGGACATGATAGATGACCTTGCGCCCGGTGAGCTTGCCATATAGCGCTCCACCGAAAGGCAGCAGGGTATTCACATAAATCACAGCATCCTTGGCGATGTTGCGTTGGCAAAGCAAGGAGAACAGCAGAAATATCTGGCTGAGTAACAGATTGCAGAGAGTAATGATACGCAACCGCGAACGGTGGTACCAATATCGGCTGAGTGGAATGCCGCACGTTTCCAGGACGCCACGACCCTGGGAGCCAACAAAGAGCATCGCGCGAGCGGGATCGTCAACCAATGCACGGATGGTGCCTCGCAGTACCCGCGGACTGCCGGATGCGTCATTGAGCAAATGGCAGAACACCAGGTCGATTTTTACGGACTCCGCTGAGGAGACGGGAGGTATGTGCGTCATGCGATAAGTGATTTTAATTTACGTGCCGGAATGCCGCCATATACGGCGTTGCCTTCATACTTCCCCGCAGTGACGACCGCACCGGCGGCAATCACGGTATTGTCGCCAATCTCGGCACCGTCCAGGATGGTGGCCTTGGCGCCGATCCAGCAGTTGTTCCCTACGCGTATGCCTTGCTGAGTGACGCCTTGCAGACGGATGGGGACGCCGCTGTCCTCAAAATTGTGATTTTCAGAATGCATGCTGACAAAATTACCCAATATGGTGTCATCACCGATGCTGATGCCGCCCGCACAGCCCAGGAAGCTGAAGGAACCAATTCCTACATTATTTCCTGCAGAAAACCCCTTGCCCAGGGTGGCCAGCGATCCTGTGCATTCAATGGATGCACCACGTCCCAGGGAAAAGTTATTCCCCAGATGAATTCCATCGCGCGACAGGGCATCCACATGGCATTCGGATGCAAATTTGATGAAGCGGCCGGTACGGATTTTCGAGGTACACAAAATCGCTGTCTTCCTGCCGACAAAAATGCGCGCGTTCAGGCGTCGAAACACGAGAATGCCGCGCAAGAGGTCAATGACCTTGCCAGCGAAAAAACGCAGCAGATAGGCCTTGGGAACGTCCGGATCGATGGCGAATTTCTCTTTTCTTGCGCGTGACGCCAGCGTTGAAAAAAAATCACTCATGCGTCACCTTTTCATAAATGTCGCGCACCTGACGTATTGTCACATCCCAGTGCAGTTCCGCCTGGCGCTGCAGGACATTGGTTTTCATGTGATCGAGCGCTGCATGATTGTTCAGACAAAATGCCATGTGGTCCGCCATCTGCTCAATGATGCCCTCTACAGTGTTGAGCGTTACCTTGAAGCCAGTTTCTGCTGTTATCAGGTCACGTGCGCCAAACTGGTCGAGCGCGATACTGGGCAAACCCATTTCAAACGCTTCCAGCAATACGGTGGGATTGCTGTCCATCATAGACGGCATGACGTGGACATCTGCTTCACGCATGATGTCGAGCACCTGCTCGCGCGGCACCTGTCCATGCCACATGATCCGCTCATCGAGTTTCAGAGCCTTGGATTGGGCCTGCAGCACTGCTTTGCACGGTCCGTCACCGATGACGTGCAAGCGCCAGTCCTGTCGTCCGGACAAGTGCGCCAGGGCGCTCAGCACGAGGTTCAGGGCCTTGAGTTCGTCGATGCGGCCAGCCCAGACAAATTGCACCTCTGCACCTGTCGGCTTGATCGTCTCCCGTAGATTCAAGAGCGAGTTTTCACGAATGATCTGGCAATCCACATGCAGAAAATGCTGGAGATTATCGCGATCAGCCGAGGTGGCCGAAAAAATTGCCTTTGCTGCCATTGCCGCATTTTTGACGCGTGCCGAGTATTGCAGGAAGTAGCTATTTGTCCAGTTTCTCAACTTGTGCCGAAGAAAGTTTCCTTTGCCCAATATAGGGAAAAATATATCGTTCAAGTTCGAACTTCCACCGACCGGCCCCCAGACAAAGGGGAGATCGAGTTTCCACAGAAAACCCGGATGCCGAAATCCTATCGTGTTCAGTTGGTGCACGAGGCTGTAATTTTCATTTGCCTGTATTTTTCTTGCGGTGGCTAGTACCTGGCGTTGCCACAACATGTAAGAAAATGAAAAGAACAGGGGGGTGATCGAACGGTTCATCCAGTCGAACAAACGCACTAATCGGTTCGGCTCGACATACACATAGTTGACGCCATCGTCTGGATTGCTTTGGCGATATTGAAGCATCGCCTCATGATTTCCCATGCAGACACCGGACGTTCCGTACAGCACGGTAATGTCGTAAAACGCGCTCAGCTTGGAAACGAAGTTCCATCCTACGCCAAATTCGGAGCCTGAATACGGTGAGATGGCGTAAGCGGCAATGAGTATCTTCTTCTTCGGTGTATTTATTTTTGTCATAAAAATATCATTGAATCATGTTGTTGAATTCGAATTCAAATTCAATTATTTTTTCCGAGAAAAGAGAAAGCACAGGCGCAATACAAGTCTGCTTAGGTGAAAAAATGGCGTGGCTGGCAGTTTGCTCAAGCCATGTTCCCGGCGCAGACGGGGGAGATCAAGGTCTATATTCCAGAAGTTTTTATATTGTTTTATCGTGACCAATGCATAGAACTGAGCATACTGACGTAGCAGCGATGGTGGTACATCGACGTGTTTTTCCAGCGCCCTACGCAATTGTATGTTTTTTGCAATAAACCCTTCGCCGGTGGCGGGATTGGCGGTTTCGTTTTCGTGAATGCGATAATACGCCAGGGTCTTGTTCAGTCTGCTTGCACCGAAATTCAGGAAATACATCGTGAAAAATACATAGTCTGAACTGGGAAAGGCAGACGCCTTGTAGCCACCAATTTGCATGGCGTGACTACGTTTGAAAATCAGGCCAAGGGCGCTCGATGGCGCATCCATATAGACGTGGGAAATCGGGATGCGGCTCAACTGCGGCAAAAACCATGTATTCTTGATATTTTTCAGACCTTGTTTGATTCTGTTTTTGAGCTGCTGGTTAAGACTGCCACGGGCATCCATAAAAATGGAGCGGCAGTATAGCAGGCTGATCGAAGGATCTTTTTTCAGCACCGAGAACATTTCAGCGACAAAATCCGGATGCAGTAAATCATCGTCATTCAAAATGGAAATCCATTCACTGCGCGCCAGTTCAATACAGCGGTTCCAATTGCCGAACATGCCCAGATTTTCGCTGTTGCGGAACAGGCGCAGGCGATCATCTGCAAATTGACGAATCAGTTCGTCAACTTGTTCGCTCATCGAATGGTCGTTATCCACGACGACGATTTCGAAGTCAATATCGCTTGCCTGGGCCAGTACCGAGCGAATCGCCTGCGCCAGCATGTCCGGGCGGCGATAGGTCGGGATCATGATGGACAGTGTCGGCATGAGGCGCTTGCCTCCATCAATGATGAGTGACGAAGGACGATCTGCACAAATGGCAAACTGGTCTTCAATATCGAGAATGTTCAAACGTTACACTTTCATTTGATGGGGCGAGGAGGCGGCAGGCGACGCTTTATTGCGATACAGTTCGAGCCAGACCATGTATGGCCATTTCCAATTGTTATAGACGAGTTGTACCGTAAATTGACTTGCTATGAGCCACGTCAGGCCCATCCCTCCCAAACGCAGGCCTAGCCATGAGAGCGTGACAATAGCCAGCCCGGAAACGAGCGCAGGTTTGACAAATGGCACACGGTTACCTGTGACAATGACGCTGGCTGCCAGCGAGTGGTTCAATTCCAGCAGAACCATGATCCCGACCCAAATCAGCAGTGGCAATGCCAGCAGCCCGGTTTGACCGCCGATCCATTTGATCATGGTCGGGCCAAAACACACCAGGATGATCGCGCCACAGAGAAAGATCCCGAGTGCACAACCGATGCCGAGCTGTATGGTGTGACGCAGGCGCCCTGGTTCATTCGCGACACGGTATTGCGCAAGTTTGGGTTGCTGGATATTGAACAGAACCATCGACATGTTTTGCAAGACGGAATAGACCTGCAGCGTCAGTGCATAAGCGGCGGTGGTGGCCAGGCCGAGGTAAGCGGACGACAGCAGCGTATTGGCCCTTAGTATCAGGAAGGCGCCGATGACCCCCAGGCCCATGCGCCATGCGTTATGCCAGAGAATACCGAAAATATCCCGCGTGGAGATGCTGGAATGCGGCGCCTGACGCAGGGCTGCCTGGAAAGACTGGTCGTGAAAATAATACCAGCTGAGCCAGCGTCCAATGAGTGCCGAAGCAAGGTATCCCAGCGCCACTGCCAGTAAGGTCAGTCCGCATTGCAAGAGTATCGCTGTCACAATCACGAAACCGAGATTGGACAGGGCACTCGATTTATAGAAGGCGGCATACAGGCCGCGTCCTTGCAGTAATGGCGTATAGTATTTGTAATACAGATTGATAACCGTAGCGACAACAAACACACCCCAGGCAAGCAATACCTCTTGCGGGGCGATCTGCCCTTGCGATACATGCACGATGTACCAGCTACCCAGGGTGGCCAGCAACAGGAAGGCGCAGCCGGCCAATACCATGAAGATGCGCCGTGCCGCATGAATGATGGCATTGAACAGGCTATAGTCGACTGGGGATGGTGTGCTCAGCACTTCGAAACCATCCTTGAGCAGGCGTTTCGCGCCGCCCAGGACATAACTGACATTGCGCGCCAGCGTGGGCGTGAATCCGAGGTCGAGCATCGTCACCAGCGCCGATATCGTCATGAAGACGTACCAGATGCCCAGCTCGGCACTGCTCAGTTTTCTCAGCAATAGTGGCAGAACCAGCAAAGCTGCTCCATACTGCAAAAACTGAGACAGATAGCCCCAGAGCATGTCTTTTTTCATTTACCTTGTCCGGCAAGCAAGCCGTCGATGAGCGTGTCGGCTTCCATGCGCGCGATCCCCTGTTGCAACGTAATTTGCGGCTGCCAGCCTGGCAGGCGAGGTTGGCGCGTACTCGGTTGCATGGTTTCACGTGGACGGTAGGGAAGGCCGCCCCATTCGATCTGCAGGTCTTTGCCTACGACGGCGCCATAAACCCGCACCAGATCTTTCAAGGTCAGACGAGCGGGGTTGCTGACGGCATAGCATTCCGCTGCGCCAATTGAGGGCAGGCGCTGCATGGCCAGGAGGTAGGCATCGAGTACGTCATCGATGTACACGAGGTCGAGCAGTTGCTCTCCCGGCGACATGCGCAGGTTGACGCCGCTGCGGGCTGTCTTGCGCAACAAGCTGAACAGTTTCGCACGAGTATCGCCGGGGCCGTAAGTGTCGAACAGCTTCAGTGTGATGGCTTGAAAACCGTGCGCGGATACATAGTAGGCCAGCAAGTCCTCGAATGCTTGCTTGGTGGCCGCATACAGGTTAACGGGATTGTATGCCGCGTCCTCGAAGTGCTGCCAGGACGTGCCGGTATTAATCAGGCGACGCAAGCCCAACTGTTGCATAGCCTCAAGCAACTGTGTCGGCATGCCGAGATTTGACTCGATCAGGCGGTTCACATCTTCCGGCTTGTGCTGTGCCAGGAACAAGGAGGCAACGTGGCACACGACGTCTGGCCGAGTTTGCTCCAATGCCGCATATAAGGTGGAATAGCTGCCATCATGGATATGCACGCTAATCTTTGGCAAGGCATCCTGCAATACGCTGAGATCGGAATGCTGGCGTACCAGGATGGCAACCTCGTGATTATCGGCGAGCAGACGTTTGACCAGCTGACTGCCTATAAAACCGGTAGCGCCAGTAAGAAATACTTTCACGGAATATATCCTACTAAAACGGAGAAATGAAATCGGCAAAGGCGTCGTGCTGCTCATCGCGCGCCGACATGATCGGTGCTGTCACTTGCCAATCGAACCCGAAGCTGTCCCAGCGTATGCCGCAGTCGGCAGACGGCGTGTGCACCGTGCTGGTCTTGTACAGCATCAACGCTTCCTCTGTCAGCGCAACAAAACCATGAGCTACTCCCTTGGGAATAAAGACCATCAGCCCATTTTCTCCAGACAGGTCGACGGATGCCACTTTGCCGTAGCCGGGTCCTTTTCGCAGGTCTAACAGTACATCGCGGACGGCGCCGCGGGTACAGTAAACCAGCTTGTCGTGATCGTGCGGCGGCAGCTGAAAGTGCATGCCGCGGATGACGTCCTTGCGTGAAATAGAATAGAACTCCTCCTGGATATCCAGATTGGCGCCTAAACTTTTACAGATGCCTTCATGATAGGTTTTAACAAAAGTGCCTCGCGCATCTTCAAAGTGGCTAGGCTCAAGCAAAAAACAGGCGGGAAGGAGTTCTTTCAGTAGTTTCATAATATGATTTAGAAATTCACGCCAAAGAATTCTTCGATCTTGCTGATCGAGAAATCCATCATTTCGCGGGTCAGGCCTGGGAAGACGCCGATCCACAGCGTGTCGTGCATGATGCGGTCGGTATTCGTCAGCTCGCCCGAGACACGGTAGTTACGCCCGATCATGTACGGCTGGCGCGTCAGGTTGCCGGCAAACAGCAGACGCGTACCGATCTTGTGTTGATCCAGGAAAGTCAGCAGGCTGACACGGTCCACGTTCGCTTCCGGACGCAGGGTGATCGGGAAACCGAACCACGAGGGATCCGAGTTCGGCGTCGCTTCCGGCAGGATCAGGAACTCCGCACAGCTCTGCAGGCCATTTTTCATGTAGTTGAAATTGTCCTTGCGCGCCTGCACGAAACCGGCCGCGCGGTCCATCTGCGCCAGGCCGCAGGCGGCCTGCATGTCGGTAATCTTCAGGTTGTAGCCCAGGTGGCTGTAGGTGTACTTGTGGTCATAGCCGTCCGGCAGCGTGCCCAGCTTGCAGCAGAAGCGCTGGCCGCAGGTGTTGTCCTTGCCTGGCGCGCAATAGCAGTCGCGGCCCCAGTCGCGGAACGATTCGGCAATCGCTTTCAGTTCCGGATTGTTAGTGAACACCGCGCCGCCTTCACCCATGGTAATGTGGTGCGCAGGGTAGAAACTCATGGTGCCGATATCGCCGAAGGTGCCGCACATCTGGCCGTTGTACGTGGCGCCCAGGGCGTCGCAGCAATCTTCCACCAGCCACAGATTGTACTTTTTGCACAGCGCGACGATGACTTCCAGGTTGAACGGATTGCCCAGGGTATGGGCCAGCATGATGGCCTTGGTCTTGTCCGTGATGGCCGCTTCGATTTTGCTGGCGTCAATATTGTAGGTGCCCAGTTCCACGTCGACGAAGACGGGTACCGCACCATATTGCAAAATCGGATTGACGGTGGTCGGGAAACCGGCCGCCACGCCGATGACTTCGTCACCGGGCTGGATGGCGCGCGCGCCGAGTTTCGGCGACGTCAGCGCCGAGAAGGCCACCAGGTTGGCCGACGAGCCGGAGTTCACCGTGATCAGGAATTCGACGCCGATGAACTTGGCCAGACGCTGTTCGAATTCATCATTGAAACGCCCCGTGGTCAGCCAGGCGTCGAGCGAGGCTTCGACCATCAGGCCCATCTCGGGGGCGCCGACGACTTTGCCGGCCGGTGGAATCACCGTCACGCCCGGCTCGAAGGGTTTCGGCACGCTGGCCAGTGCGCCGTATTGCGCCACCAGGGCAGCGATCTGCTCGCGGATTTGTTGTTGGGTCAGTTGTTCGCTCATGATACAGCCTTCAATTTATTAGGTAATTAATCAGGTATTTTGATAGGTGGCGATTTGCGCCAGCGTCATTGCCCGCATGTCCGCGCCCTGGTCGCAGGCCTTATGCCATTCGACGATCTTGGCGATGGTCTGGCCGATGTCCCAGCGCGGATGCCAGCCCAGCTGGCCGCGTGCCTTGGAACAATCGAGCTTCAGATAGGTCGCCTCATGCGGATGATCCTGGCCATCGAGCGACCAGGAGGCACCCGCGCCCCATTCCTGCGTCATGCGCTCGATGATCCATTCGACGGGCTTGGCGTCGGTATCGTGCGGGCCGAAGTTCCAGCCTTCGGCATGCACGGGGCCTGCCGTATACAGCTTTTCCGCCAGGGTCAGATAGCCGCTGAGCGGCTCGAGCACATGCTGCCACGGGCGGATTGCATGGGGATTGCGGATCATTACCGGCTCGCCGGCGCCGATCGCGCGCAACATATCCGGGATCAGGCGATCCAGCGCCCAGTCGCCGCCGCCGATGACGTTGCCGGCGCGGCCGCTGCCCAGAGCCACGCCGTGTTCGGCGTATTTGTCGGCATGGAAGAAGGAACTGCGGTAGCCGGCTGTCACCAGTTCGGCGCAGCCCTTGCTGTTGCTGTAGGGATCGTAGCCGCCCATGGCCTCGTTTTCGCGGTAGCCCCACGGCCATTCGCGGTTTTCATAGCACTTGTCGCTGGTAACGTTCACCACCGCACGCACGCCAGGCGTGGCGCGCACGGCTTCGAGCACATGCACCACGCCCATGACGTTGGTGGAATACGTTTCCACCGGATTGGCGTACGAGTAGCGCACCAGCGGCTGGGCGGCCATGTGAATGACGATGTCCGGGCGCGCAGCGGCCATGGCGCGCTTGACTGCGTCGCCATCGCGCACGTCGCCGATGATCGACTGCATGCCACTGGCCACGTCGGCGACCTCAAACAGGCTGGGGGTGGTCGGTGCCGCCAGCGCATAGCCGGTCACGTCGGCGCCAAGCTGCTGCAGCCACAGGCTCAGCCAGCCACCCTTGAAGCCGGTATGGCCGGTGAGGAAAACACGTTTTCCTTGCCAGAATGCGGGATTCATCAAGCCGCCTTCCAGGGGGCCTTGCCCGATTGCCACAGTTCTTCCAGATGTACCTTGTCGCGCAGGGTATCCATCGGTTGCCAGAAGCCATGATGGAAGAAGGCATGCATTTCGCCTTCCCGCGCCAGGCGCTCCATCGGCGCCTTTTCCCACACGGTGCTGTCTTCGGCGATATAGTCGATGACTTGCGGCGACAGCACGAAATAGCCGCCGTTGATCCAGGCGCCATCGCCTTGCGGTTTTTCCTGGAAACTGTTGATCTTGTTGCCATCCAGATTCAGCGCGCCAAAGCGGCCGGGCGGCTGGGTCGCGGTCAGGGTGGCGAGCTTGCCGTGCGCCTTGTGGAAGGCGATCGATTCAGTAATGTTGACATCGCTCACGCCATCGCCGTAGGTGAAGCAGAATGCCTCTTCGCCTTCCAGGTAGGGCTGGACACGCTTCAGACGTCCGCCGGTCATGGTCTCGTCGCCCGTGTCGACCAGCGTCACTTTCCACGGCTCGGCATTGCGCGCATGCACTTCCATCTGATTATTCTGCATATCGAACGTCACGTCCGACGTGTGCAGGAAATAATTCGCGAAATATTCCTTGATGACATAGCCCTTGTAACCGCAGCAAATCACAAAGTCGTTGATGCCATGGCTTGAATAGCTTTTCATGATATGCCACAAAATTGGCTTGCCGCCAATTTCAATCATGGGCTTGGGTTTGGTGTGGGTCTCTTCGGAGATCCGGGTGCCGAGGCCACCCGCAAGAATGACTGCTTTCATTTTTATTATTCCTATTGAACGAATTAAATTTGCCTGCCTCATTGGTTTGCGGGCTGGCGCCCGTACAACTGATCGGCCAGCGCAGTGCCTGGTGGCAAAGTATAAGTTCGGTGTACAGGTCAGGCCACACGCTACCATGTCTGCTCTTGTCCCTGCTTTTCCGCATCGCTCAAGTTGATACCTTGATGCTTGCCACTAACTCGCCGGCCCATGGCCTGATCGCGTAGCGTTGTTTTTTGGTATGGTAATTTTCACAACGCCGGGCGTCATGAATAGAAAACCGGCTGGAAAAATAGCTCGGTAGACTGGATACCTATTGCGCTAATTTTCCGAGCAAGCTTTCCGAGCAAGCGTGCTTATCACATCAGTTGCTGGTTCATCGTTCCGTGCAAGCCGAGTCAGCATGAAGTGAAATTATAAAATAATAAACTTCGGCTCTCCTGTTACCAAAATCATCTAAAATTTCCCATGCGACAAAAACAATTAGCTCTTGATTATAATTCAGAACACATGGAATTGCCATGTATGCATCGCTTCAACGGACACCGTCCGGTTACAGGTGGATCGGAAAGAATGTGAAATAAAGCACGCAATAATGCCTGATATTAAAAATATCCAAACGGCAATTATTATTGTGGAGACGAACAGTGTTTATTAAAGCTCCAAGCAAATCCAATGTTGTTACATTTGCTTGCGTTTGGCGCGAGAGTCGGACGTGTATGTGGTGGAATATGTAATGATGTTAAAAGATTCTCTATCTAAACATTGCATGGCAACCATTTCAGGGTGCTGACTGCAATGTCTTGGAGCGTCAGGTTAGGCGTGCTGCGTCATGTGTGGCCACCAAGCCACACATTTCTTCACCATGATTTTGGGCTGACGTTATTGAGCGATTTTCTTGCCGTAGCAATGCGGGCATGACACTTCATACACATATTCCGGCGCCAGCTGCTGGCGCGGCGTGACGACGGCGCGGCAGACGAAACATTGCACGGTTTCCGTTGGTTCCAGTTTCGGGTTCAGCGCCGTGCGGTAATCGAAGACGAAGCAGTCGCCCGTGTAGTGCTCGCCGCCCACTTCCTCGAAATACTTCAGGATGCCGCCGTCGAGCTGGTACACGCTGTCGTAGCCGATTTCCTTCATGTGGATGGCGGCCTTTTCGCAGCGGATGCCGCCCGTGCAGAAGGTGACGACGGTCTTGCCTTCCAGCTCATCCTTGTGGGCGGCAGCCACGGCCGGGAATTCCGTGAACTTGTCGATGCGGTAATCAAGCGTGTTGTTGAACGTACCCACGTCCACTTCAAAGGCGTTGCGCGTTTCCATCATGACCACGGGTTTGCCCGCATCGTCGACGCCGGCGTCGAGCCAGCGCTTGAGCGTATGCGCGTCGACGGACGGGGCGCGGCCCAGTTCCGGCTTGATCAGCGGCATGCGCATGGTGATGATTTCTTTTTTCAGCTTGACCAGCATGCGCTTGTGCGATTGTTCGTTCGACAAGCTTTCCTTCCACTCCAGATCGGCCAGACGCGCGTCGCTGCGGACCCAGGCGAGAAAGGCATCGATATGCTCGCGCGTGCCCGACAGGAACATGTTGATGCCTTCCGGCGTCAGCAGGATCGTTCCCTTCAGTTCCAGCGCCAGGCATTGCTCCTGATACAAGGGACGCATGGCTTCCGTATCGTCGAGCGTAATGAATTTATACGCGGCGATATTGACAAACGTGGTGGCGGACGGGCTGACGGCGGCGGAAACGGCGGGTGTTGCTGGGGTGATGGCTTGCATGATGGCGATCGGCTTAGACTGAACAGCCGATATTATAAGCCCGACAGGCCTGGCGGGATACCCGGCCAGCCACGTTTTGCCGTGCCGGCGGGCTGTGCAGGGCAGGAATTTCTTGCCCGCAACCGGGGGCCGCACCGCCGGTCCGGGGCCGCGACGCGGTAGAATAGACCCCATTGAATTTTGCACGAAACGGTACACAGGATGGAAATGGTAATGCAAGAGGCCGGCGCTCCGGCAGGTTCACAGCAAGCGATGCAGCCCGGCCCTGCCTTCGTCCATTTGCGCGTGCACTCGGAGTACTCGATCGTCGATGGCCTGGTGCGCATCGACGACGTGGTCAAGGCGGCGGCGAAGGACAAGCAGGTGGCGCTGGCCGTCACCGACCTGTCGAACCTGTTTGGCATGGTCAAGTTCTACAAGGAAGCGCGCGGCAAGGGCATCAAGCCCATCGTCGGCGTCGACGTGTGGATCACGAATGACGACAACCGCGAAAAGCCGTCGCGGCTGCTGCTGCTGGCGAAGAACCGCATGGGCTATCTGCAACTGTGCGAATTGCTGTCGACGGCCTGGCTGACGAACCAGTACAAGGGCCGTGCCGAGCTGCGCATCGAATGGCTGCAGGCGCTGGCGACGAATACCTATGAGCTGTATCCGGGCGAAAGCGCGGCGAATGGCTTGATCGTCCTGTCGGGCGCGCACTTCGGCGATGTTGGCACGGCCATCGAAAATGGCAACCTGGCTCTGGCCGAGCGCAATGCGCAACGCTGGGCCGAGATTTTTCCCGGCCATTTCTATGTTGAAATCCAGCGCGGCGGCCAGGCCAACCAGGAAGCGCAGGTCCGCCATGCGGTGGCGCTGGCGGCCAAGCTGGGCTTGCCCGTGGTGGCCACGCATCCCGTGCAATTTATTTCCCCAGAGGAATTTATTGCCCACGAAGCCCGCACCTGTATCGCCGAAGGCGAAATGCTGGCCAACGCCAAGCGGGTCAAGCGCTTCAATGACAGCCAGCGCTTCCTGTCGCAGGCCGACATGGCGGAGCTGTTTGCCGACTTGCCGGCCGCGCTGGCCAATTCCGTGGAAATCGCCAAGCGCTGCAATTTGACCTTGACCCTGGGCAAGCCGCAATTGCCGAATTTCCCCACGCCAGACGGCATGACGATCGACCAGTTCCTCGTCGCTGAATCGCAGGCGGGCCTGGAAAAACGGTTGCTGCAGCTGTATCCGGATCCGGAAAAGCGCGAAAAGGAGCGTCCGCGCTACGAGTCGCGCCTGAAATTCGAGACAGACACGATCTGCAACATGAAGTTCCCCGGCTACTTCCTGATCGTGGCCGAGTTTATCCAGTGGGCCAAGGAAAACGGCGTGCCCGTCGGCCCGGGCCGCGGTTCGGGCGCGGGTTCGCTGGTGGCGTATTCGCTGCTGATTACCGACCTCGATCCATTGCAATACAACCTGCTGTTCGAGCGCTTCCTGAATCCCGAACGTGTCTCTATGCCCGACTTCGATATTGACTTTTGTCAAGAAGGGCGCGACAGAGTCATCCAGCACGTCAAGGATTTGTATGGCAAGGAGGCTGTCTCGCAGATCGCCACCTTCGGTACCATGGCGGCCAAGGGCGCGATCCGCGACGTGGGCCGCGTGATGGACTTCGGCTATAACTTCTGCGACGGCATCTCCAAGCTGATCCCGTTCAAGCCCGGTAAACCCGTGTCGATCGCCGACGCCATCGAGGAAGAACCGCTGCTCAAGGAACGCCTGGAAAACGAGGAAGAGGTCAAGCAGTTGCTGGACCTGGCGCAGCAGGTCGAAGGCATCACGCGCAATATCGGCATGCACGCGGGGGGCGTGCTGATCGCTCCCGGCAAGCTGACGGATTTCTGCCCGCTGTACACGCAGGGCGGCGATTCCGGCGTCGTGTCGCAGTACGACAAGGATGACGTGGAAGCCGTCGGCCTCGTGAAGTTCGACTTTTTGGGTCTGACCACGCTGACGATTCTCGACCGCGCCGTGCGCTACATCAAGCAGCTTGATCCCGCGCAAGCCAATTTCGATCTGGCCACCTTGCCGCTGAACGACAAACCATCGTATGACTTGCTGACCAAGGCCAAGACCGTGGCCGTGTTCCAGCTGGAGTCGCGCGGCATGCAGGGCATGCTGAAAGATGCGCGTCCCGACCGCTTCGAGGACATTATCGCGCTCGTGGCGCTGTATCGTCCGGGCCCGATGGACCTGATTCCGGATTTCTGCAAGCGCAAGCACGGCGAACGCTTCGATTATCCCGATCCGCGCACGGAATCGATTCTGTCCGAAACCTACGGCATCATGGTGTATCAGGAGCAGGTGATGCAGATGGCGCAGATCGTCGGCGGCTATTCGCTGGGCGGCGCCGACATGCTGCGCCGCGCCATGGGTAAAAAGAAAGCCGAAGAGATGGCCGAGCACCGCGAGATCTTCCGCGCCGGTGCGGCGAAAGATGGCTTGACGGCGGAAAAGGCCGACGAGATCTTCGACTTGATGGAAAAGTTCGCCGGCTACGGTTTCAACAAATCGCACGCCGCCGCCTATGCCTTGCTGTCGTATCACACGGCTTACCTGAAAGCGCACCACACGGCCGCCTTCATGGCCGCCAACTTGTCGCTGGCCATGGACGACACGGACAAGATCAAGATCCTGGTGGAAGACTCGCTGGAAATCTGCAAGCTGACCTTGTTGCCGCCGGATATCAACGAATCCGATTACCGCTTCATGCCGAGCGGCGCGGCGCCATCCGTGAGCGGCAAGAAAGTCACGCAGATCCGCTATGGCCTGGGCGCCGTGAAGGGGTCCGGCCAGAACGCCATCGAAGCCATCATCGCCGCGCGCGAGGCGGGCGGGCCATTCACCAGCCTGTTCGATTTCTGCAAGCGAGTTGATAAAAAGCAAATCAACCGCCGCACCATCGAGTCCCTGATTCGCAGCGGCGCCTTCGATTGCCTGAAGGTCGACCGCGCCATCCTGCTCGCGTCCGTGGCGTTCGCCATGGAGTGCGCCGACCAGGCGGCCAAGGCGGCAAACCAGGTGAGCCTGTTCGGCGGCGACGACAGCGACATGGTGGCGCCGCCCGAGTACGTCAAGGTGCCAGTGTGGACGGATAAACAACGCCTGACGGAAGAAAAGATCGCGCTGGGCTTCTACCTGTCCGGCCACTTGTTCGATTCGTATGCGCCCGAGGCACGCCGTTTTGCCCGCACGAAACTGTCGGAACTGTCGCCGTCGCGCGAACCGCGCATGATGGCGGGCGTCATCACGGGCTTGCGCACGCAGATGACGCAGCGCGGCAAGATCCTCATCGTTACGCTCGACGACAAGAGCGGTACGGTGGAAGTGACGGTGTACGGCGAATTGTTCGATTCCAACCGGAAAATCTTCAAGGAAGATGAATTCCTCGCCGTCGTGGGCAAGGTGTCGGAAGACCGCTTTTCCGGCGGCTTGCGCATCACGGCCGAGAGCGCCTTCGACATCATCTCCGCGCGCGTGCAGTATGGCCGCCAGCTGGGCTTGACTCTGCCTACGACGCTGGACATGAAGCGCATCAGCGATGTGATCATGCCGCACCGGGCTGCGGACGGACTGCCGATCGCCGCCAAGGTCAGCCCGCAAGGCGTCAGTTGCGTGCTGCAGTTCGGGGACGAATGGAAAGTGGCACCATCGGATGAATTGCAGATGGCGCTGGAGCAAATGCTGGGTGCGCAAGAAGTGGCGGTCGAATACTGACCGGTACCGCCCGGCGCATGCAACAAAGCCAAACCGCAGACATGCTGGTTTGGCTTTTTTCGTTTACATGTCTTTCAGGCCCGTGATCGCATAGCCCTTGGCGGCGATCTGCTGGTGCGGCTGTTCGATATGGTAGTTGGGCAAGATCTCGGCATCGTCAGCCACTTCACTGGCGCGTACTTCCAGCTGCCAGTCGGTATTGGTAACTTCTTCAGGAATGAGCTTTCCTTCCGGCACGGCGAGGTAGGAAAAAATGCCGTCGTGCTCGGCCCGGCGGTAGATGTCTACGCGCATGACTTGCCTCCTAGTAAGCGTTGGGGGAACCGGTGCACCGCAGTGCATGCCGATAGTGCTAGCGTAACAGGATTGGGCCGCGCATGGGTTGAAGCGTGTGTTGCAGGAGGGGCGGCGGTGTGGTCGCGATGGCAAACAACGATGCGGGGGCGGGGCATCGTGCAGTGGCCGGGGGACTCAGGCGATGGCGGAAGCGTAGTCGTCGTCATCCAGATCGACCGCTTGCCGTACTTCGTTGGCGGCTGCCGCAGCGCCTGCCGTGGCGAGCTGCACCGGGCTGCGATGGGCGTCGAGGCCGCTACGCAGGGTGCTGATCATGGCCAGCGTCAGTTCGTGGCGTTTGCGTGCTTCCGAGCGCTTTTTCGAGGGAATGTCTTCCAGGGCAGGCAGGGGCAAGTTTTCGCATGGCAATTCAAAATCGCCATCCTTGCGTGCCTGGGCGCCGAGTTCTTGCCAAAGGGAATTGTAGTCGGCGAATAAACGGCCTTTTTTTGCGGAGTGATGGACGGCGCGGTTGATATTGCCTACAAGCACCATGTTGCGGCAGCCATGTTCATGTCCCAGCTGGCGCACCAATCGCACCATCAGGGCCTTGGGGCGCATGCCATGCAGGTCGCGCGTGGCTTCGCGCACGCGGCGCAAGCCTTCCGCGCCGCGCGGGCCCTGGATGCAACCGATGCCCACGCTCATGCTGGCGCGCGCGCGCGAACCGAAAAAGGTAAACGCGACCGAGTAGATCACGTCATCGCCGTGCGCCAGTTGCAGGACCATCTCGCCTTCGCGGTCCATCGGTTGTAGCGAACACAGCTGCAGGTGGTAGGGCGCGCCCGACTTTCCCGGCACGGTGCCCAGCCGCACCGGCGCGCGCGCCGCCTGCGTCATCAACTTGCCCCAGCCCTGTTGCAGGATGAAATGATAGTGTTCGACCAGCAAGGCGACGCGCTGACGGCACGACAGGTTCGTGCTCAGGTAAGGGCGGTACACCTTGTGCATCAGGCGCGGGTAGGCTTGCAGCAAGTCCTGGAACACGGGGTGGGAATTGAGCAGCTGCAGCCAGATGCGCGTCTGGCGGCGCTGCAGTTGCGCCCGCAATTGCAGCTTGAGCAGCTCGCGCATGCGGGACATGCCTGGCGGCATATTGCTCAGGCCCGCATGCAGGGTAATAGCTTGTGTCATCAAAGAGTTTTCATGTGAATGTGGATGGGCCGGACGCGGGGTGCTGGCGGCGCTTCAGGCCGGCGGCGGCCCGCTCATGCCGTCGGTGTCGGCCAGCAATACCGTGGCGCTGCGCGTAGCGCGCGCCAGCTTGCGCGCGAGCGCACCGGAAAAACGGCGCTGCCAGGGACTATGACGCAGGGCCGGCAGGACGATTTCGTGGCAGCCGAGCAGTTCAGCCGTATCGAGGATCGTAAACAGCAGCTCGCCGGCAAAAATATGGGTATTGAAGGCGAGTTGAGAGCGGCTCAGGTACAGTCCCGCCTCGTGCATCATGTGCTGCGTGGCCGGGTCCAGCGCATGGCATTCGCCGGCGTTGTGCTGGGGCAAGCCATCGGCCCGGCGCGCTGGCGCCGGTGTCACGTGCAGCAGGCTGACGCTGACCTGGATACCCCATTCCTGCAGGCGCCTGGCGTAGCGCGCACCGTAGATGATGTCGCTGGCGCGCTTGACGGGCAAGAGCAGCAGCAAGGTATCCTGGCCCGGCTTGCCGCCCGTGCCCGCGGTGCTGTCCGGGGCGCGGTGACGTTGCGGGGCAAGGCGCGATGCATGCATGGAAGGGATCGCCATAGTGGGAAAACCATGTCATCTTATCCATGCCATCCCCCTCTGTAAATTGGCGAAACAGCGTACGGGTTTCCCTTATGCCGTCACGGTTTTAATAGCGGTAAGTGACGTACACGGCGCCGACCGGGGAGGTCTTGCGCTGCACGATGGGGCTCTTGGCCGCGTCGCCCAGGCGGCTCTCGACGCCGACCAGGGTATTGATGCCCCAGCGCGCATCGAAGCGGTGCTCCCAGTTGATGGTGGCCTGTGCTTCATAGAAACCGCCCTTGGGCGTGTATTGCTTGAACGAGGTGTTCGCGGCCTGGGTGGCCGTCACGCCATACATGGTCTGCACGTACTTGCGCTCGCCCCAGCCCAGCTGCCCGCCGATGGTTACGCTATCCTGCTGCGCGCCCTTGGCATCGGTCCGGCTGTAGATCTGGCCCGCCGCGCCGAAATGCACATTCGCGCCATTTTCGCGGTTCGACAGGGGAATGTCGCTCGACACGCTCAGCGACAGGCCCGGCAAGGGCGAATACCCCGCGCTCAGCAGGGCGCTGGCGTTGCCCTTGACTTCGCCCATGCCCTTCAGGTAGTCGCTGCCGCCCCAGCCATTGGCGCCATTGCGCTTGTGGTCTTCGCGGTTGCCGCGGTAGCCCAATGCCGCGCTGTAGCTGAAGGGGCCGGCCTGGCCGCCATAGCCGATGCCGCGCGAAGTGCTGAAGAACAGGCCATTGGCCATGGCGTAATCGAGGATGATCAGGGGCGAGGCCGACAGCTTGTCGGCGCCGGAATAGCTGGACACGGCAGCGACGCCGCCGCCGATGGTGAAGACATTTTGCGGGGCCGGTTCGGCCGCGGCGGCGGCCAGCGGGTTGAGGATCATGCCGCTGGCGAGTGCCAGCGCGGTCAGCAGGGTTGTGGGTGCGTGCATGGAATTTTCCGTCAGGTGGAGAACCGAGTCCGGAGTGGCTCGATTGACTGCCGACAGTATCCATCCTTGCCATGAAGGAAAAATGAGCCTTTTATTAAGATTGGATGAAGAACGCTTCTTTACCCATTCTTCAGCTTGCGGTGGTTTAATACTCACCATGAAGATACTGCTGATTGAAGACGATATGGACCTGGGCAATGGCGTGCGGATCGCCCTGCGCGACCAGGGCATGCAAGTGGTCTGGGTGCGCAGCCTGGAGGATGCGGCGCGCAGCATCGAGCACGACAGTTGCGAACTGGTGCTGCTGGACCTGGGCTTGCCCGACGGCGATGGCCTCGATTTGCTGGCCCGGCTGCGCGCGGCGCGTCTGCCGGTGCTGATCCTCAGTGCCCGCGATACGCTGGAGCAGCGCTTGCGGGGCCTGGACGGCGGCGCCGACGATTACCTGGTGAAGCCCTTCGTGCTGGCCGAGCTGCTGTCGCGCGTGCGCGCCCTGGCACGCCGCAGCTACGGTTTCGATGGCGACACCATCGAGTTGCGCGGCCTGCTGCTGCAGGTGCCCACGCGCAGGGTCAGTGTGCATGGACGGCCCGTGGAACTCACCGCCAGTGAATATGCCCTGCTGAAAACCTTGCTGATGCGCGCCAACCGGGTCATCACGCGCCGCGTGCTGGAAGAGCATATCCTGCCAGGCGGGCTGGCCAATGCCAGCAATACCCTGGATGTGCATATGGGTAACTTGCGCCGCAAGATAGGCGAGGGGTATATCCGTACCGTGCGCGGCGTCGGCTATGTCATCGATCAGCAGGGCGAGACATCCGTCCCGCCGGGTACCGGCGCATGATGGGCCGTTTATGGGCCATGCTGCGCCGGCCCACCCTGGTGCGCCGCCTGATGATGGCGCAAATGCTGATGCTGACCGTGCTGTGGAGCCTGGCCGTGGCGTATGTGCTGTTCGAGGGCACGAGCGAAGCGAGCAATGTGACCCGCGGGGTCTTGCACGCCATTATCAGCGTGGCCGACAACCTGGCTGACCAGCCCGTGCGCCAGGAGCAAAGCTTGCGCGCCATCGACGAAGCCTTGCGCGAAGAATTTGAAATGGGGAAAGTGCCGGAACTGGCGCCGCGCATCCTGGTCTGGCGCGAGGGCAAGCTGGTCTACAAGTCGCCGAATGCGCCCAGCGGCATCCGCAGCGCCGGCCCGGAACAGATGGAAGTGGTGTACGTCAAGGGCCAGGCCTGGCGCAGCCGCAGCCTGGCCGAAGGTGTCACCCGCGTGACGGTGCTGGAAGTGGGCGGCGCCTGGCAATTTTTCATCACGATCAATTCACGCGGCTACTACCTGCTGCCGTTGCTGATCAGCCTGCCGTTCCTGCTGGTGCCGGCCTGGCTGTCGATCCGCCTTGCCATGCGCCCGTGGCGCAAGGTGGCGCAGGAGGTGGCGGCGCGCGGGCCGCAGGATTTGCGTCCGCTGACGTTCAAGCCGCCGCATGGCGAACTGGCGGCGCTGGTCGACAATATCAATGCCCTGCTGCAGCGGGTCGATGCCAGTGCCGCGCGCGAACGCAGCTTCATCGCCGACGCCACGCATGAGCTGCGCACGCCGCTGGCGGCCATGCGCGTGAATGTCGAGGCCTTGCAGGGACAGGCGCATGATGCACGCCAGCAAGAGTTGCTGGACGGTATCTTGAACAGCGGCAACCGGGCCGCGCGCCTGGTGGGGCAGTTGCTGCAACTGACGCGCAGCGAAGTGCAGGCGGGCGGGGGCGAGTTGCCGCGGCGCCAGGCGCTCGATACCTTGCTGCAGGATCGCCTGGCGGCCCTGTCCGGACTGGCCCAGGCGGGCGATATCGAGCTCGAATTGCAAGCCAGCGTTTCGCTCAGCGTGCCCGGGCAGCGCGAGAGTCTGGTCTCGCTGATCGACAATCTGGTGGAAAACGCCATCAAGTACAGCCCGCGCGGCAGCAGCGTGACGGTGTCGCTGCATGCGGAGCGGGGCCAGGCCGTGTTGCATGTGGCCGACCAGGGGCCGGGTATCGCGCCGGCGCTGTATGAACGCGTGTTCGACCGCTTTTTCCGCGCGCCGCAGCAGGCGCAGCCGGGCAGCGGCCTGGGCTTGTCCATCGTCGCTTCCGTCGTGCAACAGCATGGCGGCACGATTCAGTTGCACAGAGGCAATGGTGGCCTGGGCTTGCTGGTGGAGGTGCGCCTGCCGCTGGCCGAGGCCTGATTCTGTCGGCGCGCCTTGCGATATTGCATGAAAATTATTTTGTGTGCTTATAACGCAAGATGGCATGGCGTGGCGCACGCTTGCGATGCATAATGCGGGACAGTTAAAAAACACCGTTATGCGCCCACTCCTGTCCCGCTACCTGCCGTATCCCGCCTTTGTCGGCCTGTATCTGCTGTTTGACTGGGCCACGTATATCGATCCGATGTACGGGCTGAACATCACCCCCTGGAATCCCGATCCCGCGCTGGGCCTGGTATTTTGGCTGATCCACGGCCGCAAGGCGGCGCTGCCGTGGTTTATCGCCCTGGTGGCCGGCGAGGTGCTGGTGCGCGGCATGCCGGCAGGCCTGCCCCTGACCTTGCTCTGTTCGGCGTGGCTGATGCTCGGCTATGGCGGTATCGGCGCAGTCTTGCGCCGCAGTTTCAGCAGCAGCGACATCTTCGACAACCGGCGCCGCCTGAGCGCCTGGGTTGCCATCGTGCTGCTGGGCACCGTGCTCAATGCGCTCGGCTACATTTCCCTGCTGTCGCTGACGGGACGCATCCCGGCCGGCGAATGGGGGACGGCAGTCTGGCGCTTCGGCATCGGCGACATGGTCGGCATGCTGGTATCGATGCCGCTGATCTGGGTGCTGTTCAGCGAGCGGGGGCGCGAACGCCTGCATGCCGCCGTCTGGCGCTGGGAAACCCTGGCGTATCTGGCTCTCGCCAGCTTCGTGCTGTGGAGCCTCTTCGGTTCCATCGTGCGTTCCGAATACAAGCATTTCTATTTCCTGTTTCTTCCCGTGATCTGGGCCGCCTCGCGCCAGGGCTTGCATGGCGCCGTGCTGGCCGTGTTTGTATTGCAACTGTGCATCATTACTCTGGTGAAATGGACGCATGCGGTCGATATCCAGTTTTATGAATTGCAGTTGCTCGATGCCGTGCTGGCGCTGGTGGGGTTTTTTATCGGCATCGTCGTCGATGAAATGCGCCAGGTGGCCGACGAATTGAAACACACGATGCGCCTGGCCGCCGCCGGCGAGATGGCGGCGGCGCTCGCGCATGAGCTGAACCAGCCGCTGACGGCCTTGTCGACCTATGGCAAGGCGTGCGAATACTTGCTGGAACGGGGCGAGACCGGCGCCCTGCTGCAGGGCGCCGTGGGGCATATGATCGTCGAATCGGGCCGCGCCGCGGACGTGGTACGCCGCCTGCGCGACTTTTTCCGCACAGGTGCGATGCAGCTCGAAGCGGTGGAGGCGAGCGTCTTGATCGAGGGCATGGCGCGGCAGTTCACGCCGCTGTTCCATGAGCATGGCATCGAACTGGTGCTGGCGCCGCCGTCGCCGCTGGCCGTCAACGCCGACCGCCTGCAAATCGAGCTGGTATTGCGTAATTTATTGGCCAATGCGCAGGATGCGGTGATGGGCCAGCCGCGCGGCCGGCGCCGCATCACGGTCTCTGCCGAGCGGCTCGAAGGCGGGCGGCTGCGGCTGTCCGTGGAGGATAGCGGCCCCGGCATTTCCAATAGCCTGGCGGCACGCCTGTTCGAACCGTTCGTCTCGACCAAGGCCAGCGGCCTGGGTCTGGGGCTGGTGCTCAGCCGCAGCATTGTCGAAGCGCATGGCGGCCAGTTATGGGCCGAAGTGGGCAAGCATGGCATTTTTCGTTTTGTCCTGCCCCTGGCGTGCGCCAGCGCGGCCGCTACAGGAGAGTATGGTGACAAGTAATTTGACGGTGTTTATCGTGGATGACGATCCCGCCGTGCGCGATGCGCTGGGTTTGCTGCTGGGCATACGCGGCTACCGCACGGCCCTGTTTTCCTGCGGCGAGGATTTCCTGCACAGCTGGCGGCCCGAGTGGGCCGGCTGCCTGCTGATTGATATCCGCATGTCCGGCATGGATGGCCTGAGCCTGCAGCGCCGTTTGCTGGAGTTGAAATGCATGCTGCCCATCATTATTATTACGGGACACGGCGACGTCACCCTGGCACGCCAGGCTTTCAAGGCGCAGGCCAGCGATTTCCTGGAAAAACCGTTTGACCACGACAAGCTGCTGGCCGCCATCGATGAAGCGTTTTCGCGCGAGGCGCATGCGCGCGGCCAGTTGCTGCGCCAGGTGGAGGGGCAAGCCTTGCTGCGCGCCCTGACGCCGCGCGAACGGGAAGTGATGCATCTGGTGGTGACGGGCCAGCACAACCGCGATATCGCCCCGGCACTGGGCATTTCCGTGCGCACGGTGGAAGTGCACAAGGCGCGCCTGATGGACAAGCTGGGTGTCGACAACGTGGCCGACCTGGTGCGCATCAGCATGCTGGGCACCGGCTAGCCGCTGCCGCGTTGTCTAGGCGATGGTCTGCAATACCTGATCGACCGAGATCGCCTTGACCCAGTCGCTGCGCCGGGCCACCGTGATGACGGTGCTGTTGGCGCTGTCGAACGGCGCCCATTCCGGATTCTTCTTGCGCATCAGCGCCACCACGGGCACATGCACGGCGTTCGCCAGATGCATGATCGACGTTTCCACCGAAATAATCAGGTCGCATTGCGCCAGCATGGCCGGCAGCTGGAAAAAGTTGTCGACGGCGCTGAAGGCTTGCGTGCGCGGCAAGTTGTGCGCCTGCACGACGGCATTCACCTTGGCCAGTTCCTGCGGCATGGCATTGATCAGGAAGCAGGCATTTGCCCACTTTGGCATCGCCTGCATGCGCGCGATCAGTTCGGCGATGCGCTCCAGCGGCCAGCCGCGCTTGTGCGACTTGGCAAACGGATTCAATAGCACCAGCGGACCCTGGCGCGGGGCAAAGCCCCAGGCGGCCAGCTGCTGCTGCGCCTGCTGCAACGCGTGCTCGGGAATGTGCACGAAGGGATAGCGTTCGGCCACGGGAATGTCGAGTCCCGTCAATTGACGGAACCAGTCCGCATAGACGCTGCTGATATGGTGCTCGCCCGCATCCTGTCCCGCATACGAGGCCAGCACGGCATCGATCTTGCGGTAGGCCAGGTAATGCCAGGGGCGCAGCGGACTGAATGGTTTGCGCGTGCCGATTACCAGTCCATTCGGGCTGATCGCACGGGCAAGATCCGCGTATTGCTGTGGCCGTACGTGGGCCAATGACACGACGACAGGATAGCGTTCCGCCTTGGCCTCGCGCAGGGATTCTTCGTACAGCGCCGGGCTGTAGGTCTTGCGGTACACCTTGGCGAACAGGCCCGATTGCTCCACCCAGTCGTACAGCGAATAGGTACGCAAGCCTTCCCATTGCCTGGAGTCGGACGTGCGGCGGACTTCATCGACCCACAGGTGGATCTGGATATGGGGATAGGCCGCGGCAAAGGCGCGGAAGCCGTTTTGCAGGTAGGTAAAGTCTCCCAGCGCCAGATGGGCGATGAAAAGAATTTTGTCCGACTTTTGTAGAAGTTCGGCGGGAATCAAAGGCGTCATGTATCAGTACGATTTCAGGTATTCGGTCGATGGTGTCAAACCACTTGCTGGGAAAATTGCAGGCGATGCAGATTGGCATACGCGCCGTTGGCATCCAATAATTGCTGGTGACTGCCGGTTTCCATTATTTTCCCATGTGACAATACCACGATACGGTCCGCACGTTCAATTGTTGATAGCCTATGAGCAATAACTAAGGTGGTTTTTCCTTGCATCAGGTGTTCCAGTGCCGCTTGTACGGCCCGTTCCGCCTCCGTATCCAGTGCCGAGGTGGCTTCATCGAGGATCAGGATGGGCGCATCCTTGTAGATGGCGCGGGCGATGGCCACGCGCTGGCGCTGGCCGCCGGACAGGCGCGAGCCGTTGTCGCCCAGGCGCGTGTCCAGGCCATCTGGCAAGCCGTCGATGACGTCCGACAGGAAGGCGGCGGCCGCCGCCGCTTCGATGCGCTGCCGGTCCGGCGCCGCATCGCCATACGCGATATTCGCGGCCAGGGTATCGTCGAACAGCACCACCTGCTGGCTGACCATGGCGATCTGGCTGCGCAGGCTGGTCAGGGCGATGGCATCGATATTCTGCCCATCGAGCAAGATCTCGCCACTGCTGGCCGAGTAAAAGCCAGGCAGCAGGCTGACCAGGGTCGATTTGCCGCCGCCGGACATGCCGACAAAGGCGACCGTTTGTCCTGGCGCAATGCTCAGGTCGATGTGCCGCAGGGCTGGTTCCTGATGTCCGGGGTAGGCAAAGCTCACGTCCCTGAACTCGATGCGGCCTTTGCTGCGGCCAGCGAGCGGCGTGCCGCCCGTGCGCTCCGGCGTCTTGTCGATCAGTAAAAAGACTTCTTCGGCGGCGGCCATGCCGCGCTGCAAGGGGCCGTTGACTTCAGCCAGCTGCTTCAAAGGCGTCAGCAGCATCAGCATGGCCGTGATGAAGGATACGAAGCCGCCGACCGTGATCTGCCCCTGCTCCGACTGGAACAGGGCCATCACGATGACCAGGGCCACGGCGGCGGCCGTGATCACCTGGGTGATCGGCACGGTGGCGGAAAAGGTCGTGGTCATGCGCATGCTGTAGCGGCGCAATTGCTCGGCACGCTCTTCGAAGCGCGATTTTTCGTAGTCCTGGCCGCCGAAGATCTTGATCACTTGCTGGGCGCGCGTGGTTTCCTCGATGACCTGGGTCAGCTCGGCATTGACGGCCAGCGAGTCGCGGTTGAGTTTTTTCAGGCGCTTGCCCGTGGTGCGCACGACGATGGTCAGCAGGGGCAGCAGCACCAGGGTCACGAGGGTCAGCACCCAGTTCAGGTACAGCAGCCACGCCAGCAGACCCAGCACGGTCAGCGAGGAGCGCACGATCGAGGTAAACACCTTGGTCACCATTTCGATGATCTGCTGCACCTCAAACATGATGGAGTTGATGACTTTGCCCACCGTGTGCGTGTTGTAGAAGTCGATGGGCAAGTTGAGCATGCTGGCAAACATCCTGCGCCGCAACTCGTTGAGGATGCGCGTGGAGACATAGCTCATCAGATAGCTGCTGGCGAACGTCGACGCGCCGCGCATGGCAAAGATGCCGATGACGATCAGCGGCACCAGCCAGAAGGAAAAATTCACCTTGCCGCCAAAGCCATTGTCGAGCAGCAGCTTGAGCGCATACGGCAGCAGCGGTTCCGTGGCCGCCGTGACGACCATCGCCAGCAAGGCCAGGGCCAGGTGTTTCTTGTAGGGCGCGTGCAGCGCGGTGAGGCGCTTCAGGTCGGGCGTGAGCATCGGTATGGTTCCTTGCAGGGGACAGCAAAAACGGTCAGGCGAAAAACGAACTCAGGCAATGCGTTCTTGCTGGCGCAGCATGGCCCACAGTATCACCATCGGGAAGACCAGCATGATGATGCCGATATTCAGGGTGAGCGAGCTCGTCGTCAGGCCAAAAATCATGTAGCAGGTGCACAGCATCACGCCGGCCAGCGCAAATGGTTGGGCGCTTGCGGGGCCGTGACGCAATGCCCTCGTGAACAGAGTCAGCGGTACCAGGAATAGCAGCAGCAGGGCCAGCAGGCCGAAAATGCCACGCTTGACCAGGGAGTCGATGTAGTCGTTATGCGCATTGGTGTAATGCAACACAATTTCGCTCATTTTTCCTTCCGCCGACAGTTTTTTCTTTGCCTCCAAGTAGCCGTTGCGTCCCATGCCGAACCAAAGATGGTCATTGGATAAAGTTAATGCTGTACGCCACATTTCCAGCCGTTGGCCGACTGACGTGCTGACGTTGTCGCTGTCTTCAAATTTTTTCAAATCTTCCACGGCATCCGTCGCTCGTTCAAGCACGGGGGAATTGGGCACTATGTAGGATAGTACCGCCACGGCCAGCAGCGCCGCCAGCAGGCCAGTCATATAGTGCTTGCCGCGTGTTCTCGCGTAGTGGACGACAATTATGCATCCGCAGACGGGCAGCGCCAGCCAGCCACCGCGGCTACCGCTGATGATGGAGCCGAAAATTCCGATTAAGCCGCCTGCCAGCAATAGCACGCTCCAGGCGATTCGATGGCGCTGTTTGATGGCCCACTCGATCCCACATAACGTCAACATGCCAAACAGCATGCTGACATTGCCATAGTGAATAGCGTTACTTGTGGCGGCTTGTGGCCGGAAGGGGCTGCTAGGAATATATTGCGTAGCCGCCAAGGCTGCCCCCGCGATGGCGCCAATTGCCAGGCCGCTCCACCATGCCGCCGCCCGCGGCGGATAAGCAATCAGCAGCAGCAGCACGGGCACGGCCAGCAGCACCCGCAAGGGCATGTCGAGTTCTCGCGCCGGATCGCCGTGGTACAGCATATTGGCGGTGAAAATAAGGAAGTAGGCCAGCATCACGCCCATCAGCAGATAGTCCCGGCGCTGCAGATGCAGGCGGGGGCGCTTCCATAGCAGCCAGCTGCTGGCCAGCAGCAGGACCAGCGCGCCAAAGGAATATCCGCTGTTGACAGCCAACGCCAATGCCGAAAAGAGAAAAACACAAACAGAGGTCAGGCCGAGCATGAATATCCTTGTTAACGCACATCGTCGCCATTATGGCAACTGTAGCAACATAAAGTAGGCGTCATTGTAATCGAAGGTGGCAGCAAAAACGTCCCTGGGAGATTTACTCTTCGATAACTGTATAGGCGATCTCAAGGGGGAAATGAAAAAAACCATGGTTTTTAGACATGGTTTTTTTGTAAGCAATGGTAACTTGCTGTTATTTTGCCAAGACCGCAAGGTCGGTCATGCGTCTCAGGCGGTGGCTGGCACGCGGGTGGCCACGCCGGTGGCGATGGCCGCTTGCGACACGGCAGGCGCGACCCAGCTGCGCAGGCGTTCGTCGAACGGCGATGGAATCAGTTGCAGCGGCGTCAGCGCGCTGCTCTCGTGACCCGGCAACGGTTCCTTGGCCAGCGCGGCGATGGCGCGCACGCAGGCCAGCTTCATTTCTTCGTTGATGGTGGTGGCGCCCACGTCGAGTGCGCCACGGAAGATGTACGGGAAGCACAGCACGTTGTTGATCTGGTTCGGGTAGTCCGAGCGGCCCGTGGCGACGATGGCGTCGTCGCGCACGGCATGCACTTTTTCCGGGGCGATTTCCGGATGCGGATTGGCCAGGGCGAAGATCAAAGGCTTGGCGGCCATCGATTCGACCATCTGCGCGCTCACCACGCCGCCCTTCGAGACGCCGATGAAAATGTCGGCGCCAACCATGGCGTCGGCCAGGTCGCGGTCGCTGGTGTCGTTCGCGTAGCGCGCCTTGTTCTCTTCCATGTTGGCATCACGGCCCGGGTAGATCACGCCCTGGCTGTCGCATACTTTCAGCAGCGATTTATTCAGGCCCAGCGAGACGAGCAAGTCCAGGCAGGCGATCGAGGCCGCGCCGGCGCCCGAGACGGCCACTTTCACGTTGCCGATATCCTTGCCCACCAGTTCCAGGCCGTTCAGGATGCCGGCCGCGACGATGATGGCCGTGCCATGCTGGTCGTCGTGGAAGACGGGAATGTTCATGCGCTTGCGCAATTGCTGTTCGATGTAGAAGCAGTCCGGCGCCTTGATGTCTTCCAGGTTGATGCCGCCGAAGGTCGGCTCCATGCGCACCACGGTGTCGATGAACAGGTCGGGATCGTTCTCGGCCAGTTCGATGTCGAACACGTCGACGTCGGCAAATTGCTTGAACAGGCAAGCCTTGCCTTCCATCACCGGCTTGCTGGCCAGCGGACCGATATCGCCCAGGCCCAGCACGGCCGTGCCATTGGTGATCACGGCCACCAGGTTGCTGCGCGACGTGTAGGTGCCGGCCGTGCGCGGATCTTCCACGATCGCTTCGCAGGCGAAGGCCACGCCCGGCGAGTACGCCAGGGTCAGCGCGCGGGCGTCGCCCAGCGGTTTGGTTGGCGTGACGGAAATCTTGCCTGCGCGAGGTTCGGCGTGATAGGCGAGGGCGGCTTCTTTCAGGTTGAAGGTTTCGCCGTTCTGTTCGGCGTGCTTGCTGTGCGAAGTAGACATAGGAATTCTGGGAAGGGCATACAGGGCCCGAGTGGTCAATCCGAGTCATGGTATGCAAGCGTTTGCACGCTGTCAAGGCTGGATTGTACTTAAGAGTGTCAAAACCGCTTTGGGAAACGGCTTTATCTCAATGCAAGCGTTTGCTCGGTTTTTGACGGAATGGGGAATTTTTACGATAAAATCACGGTATTGCGATCCGGGAAGCCCATGACAAACAAGAACCCCACCTTAAGCGACGTCGCGCGGGCCAGTGGCGTGCACTTTTCCACCGTGTCGCGCGTGATGAACCCGGCAACGCGGCAAATGGTCAGCGCCGAGGTGGCCACGCGCGTGTTGGCCGAAGCGGGCCGGCTCGGCTACCGGCCGAACCGCGCCGCCTCCACCCTCGTCACGCGCAAGTCGCGCATCATCGGCGTGGTCTTGCCCGACATTACCAACGCGGTTTTTCCGCCTATCCTGCTGGGCATCGAGGAAGGCTTGCGCAAGCATGGCTACCTGGCCATCGTCGCCAATGTCGGTGCCGACGAGGAAGAGCAGCTGTTCGTCATCAACCGCCTGCTGGGGCAGCAGGTCGATGGCCTGATTTTGGCTACCGCACGGCGCGACGATCCCGTCATCAAGATGTGCATCGACCAGAATGTGCCGGTGGTGACCGTCAACCGCAGCGACGAGACGGGCGTCGCTTCCTGCGTCGTCAGCGACGACGTGGTCGGCATGCGCCTGGCCGTGGAACACTTGCTGGCGCTGGGCCACCGGCATATCGCGCATATTGCCGGCCCGGAAAACCTGTCCACCGGCCACGTGCGCCGCCTCGGTTTCCTGGCCGCCATCCAGGCCAGCGAACTCGATCCCTCGCAAGCCTTCGTGTTTGAAAGCAGCGGCTATTCGCGCGAATGCGGCAAGGCGGCCCTGCTGGAGCTGCTGCGCCAGTCGCCGCGGACGACGGCCGTGGTGACGGGCAGCGACCTAGTGGCCCTCGGCTGCTACGACGCCATCCGCGAACTGGGCTTGAGCTGCCCCGAAGATATTTCCGTGGTGGGCCACAACGACATGCCCTACATGGACATGATCCGCCCGCCCCTGACCACCATCCGCATCCGCCACCACGGCATCGGCACGGAAGCGGCCCGGCTGATCCTGCAAACCATCGATTCGCCCGATTCCGCCGTACTCGACGTGCGCCTGAAACCCGAGCTGGTGGTGCGCGAATCGACGGCCGCTCCCCGAGGCTGAGGCCGCGCCTGGGGCCGCGCCGCTGCAAGGTGGTACACTGGCGCCCCTCAACGTATTTTGCCCCTCTATCGCCATGACCAAAACCAACACGCCTTCCCCGAAACGCCGCGAAGAGGGCGTCGCCAAGCTGACCGTCAATCCCTTCCTCGATGCCGAGTTTTACGCGCGCATGCGCGATTACACGGAGCGCGATGCGGCCATCATCAAGGAATTGAAGGCGATCGCCGAGATTCGTGCCGGCAACAAGCAGCCCGACCCCCGCCTGGCGCCGTCGCTGGAAGCCCTGCGCAGCACCGTCAAAAAAGGCTTGAGCTTTGGCGAGATGCTGGAGCGCATGGCCGCCGGCAAGGAAAAAGGCTTGTGGGAGCCGTGGATGACGACCTTCGGCATTGAAATTCGCGCCGTCAACTACGGCGCCGGCCCGCGCAACGCCTGCCTGGTGCTGGACCTGGCCGCGAATGCCCCCGCGCACGCCATGTTCGCCAAGGCGGGCATCCAGAACTGGCGCAGCCTGGCCGCCGACGACTGCTCCGTCGTGCGCTCGGAAAAGGCGACGGAAACCACGCCCTTGAAAGTGTATGCCGTGTTTTATCTGGACCCGCTGCCAGCCTGATCCGCCAGCAGCACCAGCGCCAGCACGATCAGCACCACGCCCGACAGCCGTTCCAGCGACGGCAGCGCGCGCGCAAAGCGCTGCCGCAGGGCGGCGCTGCCGATGGCCAGAGCCACCGCCATATCCCACGCCAGCACGGCAAAGACCATCCACGCGCCATACGCCACCATCGCAACGGGACTCGTCTGCCTGGCGGCCAGCACGGTGGCCAGGCTGACATAGAACAGCGCATTCTTCGGGTTCAGGATGGCGGAGACAAACCCCGTCGCGACACCGCCGCGCCAGCGCGCCTTGCCGGTGGCGGGCTTTGCCTCCAGGCTGCTCTTGCCCGCATGGCGCAGGAACAGCCAGCCCAGGTACAGCAGATAGGTGCATCCCGCCAGCCGCACCAGCATGAATGCCGTGCTGCCCGCCCTCAGTACCGATAGTCCCGCAAACGCCGCCACGATAAACACCGCATTGGCCACGGTAATGCCCACGCACGTGCCGGCGGCGCCGCGCCAGCCGTGGGCCAGCGAGGTGCGCGCGATCAGGAAAAAATCGGGACCGGGCGACAACAGGGAAAGAAAGTGGGCGGCGGCGATGAAGAGAAAATCCTGCATGGAGTTTGGCTCCGGCAATGGCGATGCGCGAGTATGCCGGGGCTGGCGACAGCCTGTATTGAAGAAAATTGCAGGTGTTCTAGCTGCCCTGGCCGCGATAGCGTCCCGGAGTGATGCCCGCATGCGCCTTGAACACGCGCTGCAGGTGGCTCTGGTCGGCAAAACCCAGCTCATGCGCCAGTTGCGCCAACGCCGTCCCGGCCTGCAAGCGGCTGCGCGCGCGGTTGACGTGCATATTCAGTTGGTAGGCATGCGGCGTCAGGCCCGTGGCGGCGCGAAAGGCGCGGATCAATTGATACGGGCTCAGGCCTGCCGCCTCCGCCAGTTGCCGCAGGCTGGCCGAGGGCAGCGCCTGCAGCGTTGCGAGCACGGGTGCCAGCTGCTGCGGCAGCGGCTTGCGTTCCGAAGGCAGCCGATCCGCACAGGCGCTGGTGCAGGCGACCAGAAACGCCAGCAGCGCCGCATTTTTCTCCGCCGCGCTGACCGTTGAAAACAGCAGCGCATTCATGGCGCAAAACTGCGCGTACAGCAGCGGGCACTGCAACACCGCCGCCGTATCGCCATCGAGCGCCGGCGCGTGTGCTTGCAGCCACCGCGCATCGAGATGCAGCATCTGGTAGCTCCACAGGGCGTCGGGCAGGGGATTGCAGGCGTGTACGCAGCCGGCCGGCACCAGCACCAGGCTGCCATTGCCGAGTGCAACCTTGCCGTCTTTGCTGCCGGTAAAGATGCTGCCGCCAGAGTCGACGGCGCCGATGGAAAACGTGGGATGGCTGTGGGGCTTGTAGCAAGCCCGGCTGTGGCAGGCGCGCCGGCTCTCCACGTGAGGGAGAGACGGGTCGCGCCAGAAGGCGGTGGTACCGGGCATGACTACATCAAAATCACGTCGTATTGTTTTTTTAGTGTCTATTGGCATCTATTGACGTCTTGCTTTTAATTATAAGTCTTTGATTTTATTGAATTTATGTCCGTAATTGTCTATTGACGTCCATTAGTGTTGTCACTATTATGTGTAGCTAATTGTGTAGCTACATACGATGAGCAGAAATATGACAACAAAAATCAAGAACAGAGACCGCCTTGATGCCATGCAATTACAGCACTGGCTGAGGGCTGTAGAAAATGGCGTCGCACCCACGGTGCGCGATCCATCAACGGGCGAGGTTACAGTGCTTCCGGTACCGCTGGCAAGGTCCGACGGGGATGGCCTGACGTTTACTATATCCAAAAGTGGTACTGCTTCCTGGATATTGCGATATCGGTATGGGGGCCGTGTCCGGGAACTGACCCTTGGAAACTATCCAGACTTGGGCCTGGCCGCTGCAAGAAAAATGGCTCGGGAAAAGCGGGTGGAAATAGACCAGGGGGGCGATCCGGCAGCAGAGAAGCGGCGCATGGTTTCTTCGGCATTGAAAGATTGGACGGTCCGCCGGCTGATCGAGGACTACCGCGAGAAGATATTGGCAGACCTTTCGGTGAGTAGCCAAAAGGGTTATGGACGTAGTCTTGTCCGTATCGAAAATCGGCTAGGCGGATTGACGGTTTCTCAGGTGTCGTCGATGGATATCGTTGAGATGATCGAGTTTGTCGATGCCCCCTGGAGTGAATCGCGGACACTTCTTTCGACTGCGCGGATGTTATTCAGGCATGCCGCTGGTAGGAAGCTGGTAGCGGCCAACCCTTGTGTGGGCATTGAGCTTACCGCCTTACTTGGCCGGCGTCCTCCTGTGCGTCTGAGGTTGATGCTGTCTGAGACTGAGTTACGAATCGTACTTAGAGCGAAAATGAACCGCGAGAATGCCTTGGCTGTTCGTTTGCTGCTAGGAACCGCCGTCAGGTCTGACGAACTCCGCAATGCTCGCTGGGAACAGTTTGATTTTGAATCTGCAGTGTGGAGTGTACCTTCTACGAAAACTGGGCCTGGCATGCAGATCCCATTGTCAGGCCCGGTCCTGGAATGGCTGACGGAGTTGAAGGCGCTGAGCGGTGATTCCTCCTTTATCTTGCCCAGCAGGGCAGAGCAACGAAAGAGGAAGTTCGGTGGTGATGCGCCTATCAATCCCAATACCATTGGAGCCGCTATTGAGTTCTGGCTAACGGAATATTCGCCCTCTGTCAGGCGCTTTACCCCTCATGACCTGCGCTCCACGGCGAAAAGTCATATGCGCGCATTAGGTATTCCGCGCGACATCACAGAAATGTGCCTGAATCATAAGCTTCCTGGGATTGAGGGCATTTACGATGTGCATACTTATTTTCCGGAACGTAGCGAAGCGTTGGCAACCTGGGGAACCTATCTACAGGGCCTCGAATGTGCTACTGACTAGGACTTGCAAATCCCGCGTTATACGGCGTTTGACATCATCGGCGCTGTCAAGTGTCGTGTCACGTGCATTGCGCGCTTGTCTGGCCGTTTTATCGCGTTCTCTGGCATTGCGAGCACGTATTGCTTAGTAAGCACGCGCCGACATACAAGGAAAACCCTCCTGAATGCTGGAGAAGCGCTGAAAATGGCAAAGTTATTTGCCATTATTGAAACATTGTTGTTATGGTAAAATGTTGATATCGAGTTCAAGCTACGCATCGTTCATGGTGCCGAATTCGATTCATCGCGCAGTGCCGCAAGTCTGATCAGGTCGCCTCCGAGACAAGGACGGTAGATCGATGCTTCAGCAATTCCCATATGCCATTACAGCCCGATCTTGGTTGCCGCTCGTTCGGCTGGCATTGCTGCGCGCTTCTTTTATCATTTCAAGGAATAAATATGAGCACCTTACCTACACTTCCTGGCGTAGTTACTTCCAACACCGCAGGATTTCAACCGGCATTCAAGCATGTCGGAACCAAGGATCGGCACGCATATGCATTCGCATCGATTGCGATCATTGCCTCTACCACGATCGAAGATGTCTTTAAAAAGGCCGAGGAGCTTGGTATGCCAACTATCGGCCCGTACAGCCACTGGATCGATGCCGAATTCCTTGCAAGTATCTTTGCAAAATATGGCTGGGTGGCGACCGTGTGGAAGGAATGCACGGGTACGGCCACCTTGCCGGACCTCTGCATGGCGCTGGTTGACTACGACACTGACTGGGAAATGGGGCGCTTTGTCGTAATCCATAGGGCCAAGGCAAGCCACGACGCAAAAATCGTGACCTACGCAATTGATCCTGCCGCAGCAGATGTGAAGTTGCAGGTCCGTACGGACCTTGATGTGTTACAGCCTGCCTGGTACATCGGCGTACATCCGATGGGAAAGATCGCTTCATCGACGAAGAAGTGACGTGGCGTTCGTCTATCTAGCTGAATAAAGCGTTTTGCTTTAGCTACTCTTGCGGCGGTGGGGGAGACAGCAACTCTGCCATGGGCACACCCAGGGCGCGTGCTATGCGCTCAATATTGCAGATTGAAATGTTTCTCTCGCCGCGCTCAACGGAGGAAATGTAATTCTTGTGCAGCTCGGCATACTCCGCCACCTTCTCTTGAGTCAGAGATTTGGCGAGGCGTATGCGTTTCATGTTGGCGGCGAAGAGCAGCTGCGCATCAATTTTTTGGGGTTGGAGGCTTGTCACAGGCGAAGCATCCGTTTTTTCGATAGCTAACTCCACCCACTTTGAGTTTGCTTAAAATAATTTCCATGAGACAATAAGTAAACTCAAAGTGTTATTTCATTGTTTGGCTATTCTTGTGTTCCTCATTAGGGAGATTCAATTGGCAGCAAAAAAGAAAGACGATAGTGACCTGTATATCGTATTGGGAATGATCCTTTTTATCCCGTTCCTTATCTTTGCATGGAGACACTACAGTCGGCTAAAAAGGGAGTTTGTCGTGAACGCTTCATCGCAGCGGATTTTCGATACTGCAAGCCTTTGGTATCCGCTGGGCGTTGGCGGCGGTATCACAGCCGTGGCGACATACCTTATCCTTGCACTCGCACACGGGCCTTGGTACCTCAGCATCATCTTGGCGCCATGTCTTGGCCTCCTATTCCTCTTCTTAGGACGCCAAGTGGCTCGCTGGCTCGCCGCAACCTATTTAGGGGTGCTGGTTGACCCTTTGCAGGACAGGGTACTGCTTCCATGTGACATGGCCAGCTATGGCATTGCTGACTACCTGAGCTTTCGCTTCCTGAAGGATATGGGAACCGTAGACAGCATTCCCTTATCCGGAATTACAAAGATCACTCGTGAAGCCGGTAAAAGTCTGTACGTACATGGCGCATTTGGTTCGCGGGCGATGACCTTCACCAACAAGCAAAAACGGGACGAGTGCATTGGGGCTATCGAATCAGCATCCCGCAGATCCATCAGGGCAGGCGGGTTTGAATAGGATCGGAGGCCAATTCGCCTGCCGTTTTCAACGTTATCTATGAGGGGTATCATGCAACTGAACACGACGAAGGGCCGACTGGACTATCGGAAACTTCCATTTTTACCAGCCAAGAATAAAGTCCTTGGGATAGCGATTATGCTCAGCTCGGCCTGCATGCTTTCAGCTTGCGGCAAGTCGAAGCCGAGTGCATCGGATATCGAGCCGTATGTAATGGCTGAGCTTTCGAACTGCCCATTATGGTCAGTGAGTGATGTCCGCAAGGTGGACGGAATTGCAACTGAGGATTCGTACCAAGTAGATTTTTCAGCTAAATTAACTCTAAGGGCTACGCCAGAGCAAACACTGCGCAGGTATGTGGATCATGGAAAAGAAGCAGCCTATCTCGGCTGCCATTTCGTCATTGCGCATTTATCAGATACGCGTATTCGGGGCTTACCAACGAAAAAGTATGAAATCTCGGGTGCTGGTGAGCTAGTCAAATCAGAAAGCGGCTGGCGGTTAAGGGGAGAGTTGGGGCAGCTGGCATTTATGCGTGATGCCAATGAGTGGGCTTCAATTCGCGAGGAAGTCAATCGCCAGGAATCTGCATCTTCTACTGTTGCAGTAAGACCGTCAGCAGCAAGTGAAGTGGAGGTCAAAGGTCAAAACGCCTCACCTAACTTGTCACCTTGCGTCGAAACGAAACTGATGGCTTGGGAGAAGCGGCATTCCAATGAAGTTGAACAGGCTGCAGCAATTGCCCGAGCCGCTGGTGAAGAGTTTCGTTCCAGCGCTGGGATGGAGGAGCTGATGCGGCAAGAGGCCTTGGCCACAGCCATCTCTGAGTGCAAGTAATCCCATTTCGCTTACCAATTCCTACAATCCCTTTCGCTTAACGGTATCTTTGCTTAAATCGATGCCTGCAACCAAGTTGCAAGCAGGTTAGAAAACACTCTGACCTGCTGTATTTCCCACCTCCAAACTCAGCGAACACGTGCACATCTTCTTCTGTCGAAGTTGGAGTATGCATGCGCGCAACTTCTCACAATCAAAGGGTGATATGAAAATTTTTCGTAATGGACGTCTGCCGCCATACAACACGGAGCAGGCAGTCACACATCGCGCTCCTATCTTTGCGCTGGGTACTACGGTAGCTACACCTGGGGCACTGGATCTACTTGATCGCGCAGGGACGAATGCTTCCACCTATTTGGAGCGGCATCAGTCGGGGGATTTTGGATCGATATGTTCGGAGGATGAACAAGCAAATCGTGTCGCGATTCTTCATGGATTCCGGATTTTGTCAGCATACAACATCTCTGGCGAAAAGCTCTGGGTTATCACGGAGGCCGACCGCTCTGCGACAACGTTACTTCTACCTTCAGAGTATTAAAAAAACACCTGGGGCTTGATCCCTCGTGCATTGTTTAATAGGTAAATTTTGTGGATACGTACTGTCATCCACCACATTACATAACGGCACCCTCTGCGGTGCCGTTTTTTTTGTTCCTGCAACTATCGCTAACACTTTATTGTTGCCAATTGAAAGAAATCATGACGGACTCAAAAAAGACCTCATCATTGTCGCGCGCAGCGAAAGCCAAGAAGTTACGTAAGGTAATAAAGGCAGCGCCATCAGCGTTAGTGTTGAGCTACTCAGCGGCGGCACAGTCGAGCGCCACCACGCGGTCATACGACGCGGACATTCTTCATTTCAAACAGCATGGTGGCGCGATCCCCGCGACAGCAGCCATGGTGGCTGAATACCTGGCGAGCTTTGCCGGGACATTGGCAGTCGCGACTCTGCAACACCGCCTCATCGCTATCCACAGGGCACATACTGAACTAGGACTTGAATCGCCGATGAAGGATCACCTGATCAAACGGACTATGCAGGGAATCCGTCGGACGTTCGGCACCAAGCAGCGCCGCGTTACAGCCCTCGTTAAGGACGATCTCCTGGAAATGATGGTGCATATCGATCATCAGGCGCCAATGAAGGCTGCGCGTGACAAGGCGCTTTTGCTCATCGGATTTGCCGGTGCATTCCGGCGTTCTGAGCTTGTCGCGTTGCAGTACGAGGATATGACGCAATTCGATGCTGGAGTTGAGTTGTTGATTCGGCGGTCCAAAACCGACCAAGAGGGCGCAGGCCGAACCGTGTTCATCCCGTATGCAAGAGGTAGTCGTTGTCCGGTGAAGGTGCTGAAGAATTGGCTTGAGTTGGCAGGGATTGTAGCAGGTCCACTGTTCAGACCAATTAACCGACACGACCAGATAATCGGAAGCAAGGCGCTTACTGCGCAGTCCGTCGCTTTGATTGTGAAGTCTTCCGTGCGCAAGATGGCGGGCGATGATGCTGCCAAAGCTGTCGCTGGTCACAGCCTTAGAGCCGGGTACTGCACAGAGGCCGCGATAGTTGGACTGCAGCCATATCAGATACGTGAGCAGACAGGTCATAGGTCGGACGTGACCTTGGCGCGTTACATCAGGCCGGTCGCGAAGAGAAAAATACCCAGTCTTCTTTGAGCGGCGCGGCAGAGTCGGAGACATTTCGGTCTCTTCTTTTTTTGGGGAGGGGATCAACATTCAACCTATGACAAGTAAGCAAACCTGAACGTGTGGTCACAGGAGTCCGAGTACAGTAACTATCAAGAAGATATTCTTCCAGGCGGTCCAAATGGCCTTTCTTCATGGCACTGCGTCATGTATCCTTGTTGTTAATATACTTTTGGCATCAAGCTCATGACCACGACGACCATCGCCCCTTCCGCCTTCCGCTTCATAAAACTTGGAGAACAAGGCTATTGGGAAAAATCTTGCATCGAGGATGGAACCCTACGTCTTGGTTACGAGAGTCCCCACCATACAGAATCCCTTGCCGGTGATTGGGGCACCGTACAGGATTTCTGGCTGACCGTTCGAATTGGTGACCACAAAGAGGCGACCGTTAAACGTGACATCAACCAGGTGAAGGACTTCTACGAGTTGGATTCAAACAGCCTCTGGTTCACCTTCTACAACCGCAAACTATGGTGGTGCTTTGCCCAGCCAGAAGTCACCGAGCTTGAAGATATGAGCCGCATTCGCAAGACCTTGAATGGTTGGTCCTGCACCGACCTGAAGGGCCGCGAGCTCACCGTACAAAATCTAGACGGCCGAGTAACGACGGTCCAAGGCTTCCGTGGGACCATCTGCAGCCTGAGACCTGAGTTGCATGAATACCTCACCAGCAAGATTAACGGCGCTACGACCAAGGATGTTGATGATGCCCTGGCTCACCTGATTTCACTGACTGAGTCGATGAAGCTCCTGGTTCAAGGCTTGTGGTGGAAGGACTTTGAACTACTGACCGACCTCATTTTTTCGCAGGCCGGGTGGCAGCGTACTTCCGAGTTGGGCAAGACACAGAAATCCATTGACCTTGACATGCTCTCTCCTGTCACTGGTCGACGTGCCTATGTTCAGGTAAAGTCCAGCGCCAATATCGCAATGCTTAATGCATCTATAGATGAGTTTAAGGCGATGGAAGCCTTTGATGAACTATTCTTTGTAGCTCACACCACCGACAGAGGAATTCAGGAATTTACCACAGAAGATCAGCGCATCCATGTCATGGACTTGGACCGCATCGCGAATCTCGTGATTAATTCTGGCCTGGTGCGTTGGCTCATTAACAAACGCAGCTAGAGTAAATTCACGACAATGAAATTATCTCCCTTCACCATCAAGTACCTCGCCAAGATGGTTTCTGGTGACACCGAAGGCTGGCCCTATCGTAGAGGGCCAGACCTCGTGAAGCTGTTCAACCAGTATGGTTTTCGGGACGTATACGAACAGGGTTTCCCCACTAGGTACATCTTCGCTGAGGATAAGCTCAAGGCTATAAGTGGCCAGGTCATCGTTAAGGAGCTCCTCAAGGATTTGCTGGACCCGCGCAACTGGATGGACGCTCAGAAGGAACTCAAGAGCATCGATGAATGCGCCGCTCAAGTGAATGAGCTTATCAAGTACGATAACCTGGAAATGGTGAAGGATGGGCTCTACTATAAGGCACGTGAACTCAGCGGATCTATCATTACCGTTGAAGTCCCGTTCAGGAAGGCATCAGACATCACGGAAATTGCCATCGAAGAGCAGATTCACAAGTGCCGTGACAAGATCACTTCGGGCGACTATGACGGCGCAATTACTAATGCACGCTCATTGGTGGAAACGCTGCTGACTTCAATCGAGAAAGAACTAGACCCCAGTGCACCAGAACCAGATGGCGACATGGTACGCCTCTATACACGTGTTCGTGGGCTCCTGAATCTTGATCCCGGTCGCAAGGATATTTCAGACGCCTTGAAGCAGGTTCTTACCGGCCTGGCCTCAATCATTCATGGCTTGGCGACCATGCGAAACAAGATGTCTGATGCCCATGCTACTTCTTATAAACCGGCCCGTCACCATGCCAAGCTTGCAGTGAATGCAGCCAAGACCGTAGCGGATTTTATGTTTGAAACGATGGCCTATCAGAAGGCTGCAGGCCGGCTCAAACCGAAGCAATGAACTGAAAGTAGACCGTGCACAGACTATACGAAATTGGTTTTCAACTTTTCGGTCAGTGGAGCCTAGACAGCGATAGTCTGCGACTTGAGCTCAATGCCTTAGTTGAACATCAGAACGTACTGTACGCCTTCATCAGCTCCGACACCGTGAAATATGTGGGGAAGACTACTCAAACCCTCCAGCGAAGGATGATGGGCTACCAGAAGCCTAATGAAGGGCAACGGACGAACTGGCGCAATCGCCTTTCCATCATAGAGCTTTTGAAGGCTGGTCAGCGTGTAGAGATTTTAGCCATGCCTGATTTTGGCCTTTTAAAGTACGGCGTATTTCATTTGAACCTAGCCACTGGCCTTGAGGACAGCATCATCAAAGCCCTCAAACCTGAGTGGAATAGTGGCCGCACAAGCATAGCCATCGAAATACTAGAAGAAGCCAATCCGCCTGACCAGAGCAAAGAAGCCAAGCTTGAGTCTCAAGCCGTTGCAAGTGCTGATAGCTTCCAAATGACCATTCATAAAACCTACTACCGTACAGGATTCTTCAATATCCCTATCGCTTGGTCAAATCCTTTAGCCGGTGACAAGGCTGATGTGATGATCTACTGCGGCAAGGAAAAGCTGGTTGTCGATGCGAAGATTAACCGCATCGCTAATACCAACGGTACTCCCCGTATCATGGGTGGAACACGTTTGAAAGGGTGGTTCCAAAAGAGTGAACCCATGAGGGTTGTCACGGTTAGTATCTTGAACTCAACCACCATCGACATTCAATAACTGGCAGAAGAAAGAGCTTGCGAGCCTTCCGTCTTCCACCATTCCTTGGGTTACTAAAGGCAAACGCTCATCTGCTGGAGGAGTCAATGTAAGTTACAAGGTCAGTGGTTCCTTTTGCCCAAACTTGGCAAGCCACCAGATACTGTCCAAATTGAACCGCCTGAACCCAATCCGATATCGGCAGCACTTGCGCGCGGCTTCTTATCCAGCACGATACTTGCCAATAAATTGGCGTGTTCTTTCCAATGGTCTCTCGACAAAGGCAGATGGCAGACCGGACACCGTTTGAGGTTGACCGAGCCTTTCCCAGGCAACGCGACCTTCACTATCGCAAGGTGCTTATTCTTGGCGCGTGGCGTAGAATTGCGAGGTGGATCAGGTATGTTTTTTTGGAAGGCGATACTAAAGAAAATGTCGCTTCCATCATGCTCTAAAAATGCAGTGCATGGCCCCGAAATCTCAAGTAGTTCGTTGCGTTCACAGTGCTTGTCAAAGTGTAGATCGTGAAGGTCAAGCTTCGGTAGTCTTACACTACCGTTTGCCGATAAGCTCCAATGATGCAGAGTCAGAGTGAGGTGGTCAGGTGCGTCATTGGCGAGATGGACAACCAACTCCTTCAGCATCTCCAGAACAGCATCTCGGTTTCCAACTATGTACGGAGCTATGTCTGCCCGGTGAAGCAGTAAGAACATAGAGGCGTCTTGCGTTGAAGTGATGGGCTTGCTAAAGTTGGCAACGCATCGTAGAACCTCGATTGGTCCAGCGAACATTGAATCGATCACGCTGCGCTGCGCTGGCGTCAAATCCAGGCGGCTTCGAAAGGTTTTATTCTTCATCATGTTTTCTCACGTCCCTTCATGTGTTTGACGCCAATGGCTCTAGTCTAGCGGATCGAACTTAAGTCCTTTCTAATGACTTATTCTTTACCTGAATCTTCTGCTTATAGTCGCACCTTGGAAATCGAGTACAGCCAAAGAAATCCGAATACGGACCGGTCCTTTTCGTCAGCGTTCCTTGACCACATTTCGGACATGGAGCCGTCTTAGACTTTTTACCATCAATGCCTTGTACTTCAAGCTTGATGTCGTTAATCAACTCCACGACGAACGGCGACATACGGCCATCAACAGTGAAGATGGTTACGGAGCGCCGCGCACGAGTCAGAGCCACATAGAACAGCCTACGCTCTTCACTGAAAGCATAGGTATCCTCTGATGGCATCGCAAGTTGAAGAACTGGGTCATCTTCAATGGTGCTTGGGAAAGAGTAATAGCCGCTGACCACACGTGGCAGAATCACGTAATCAGCTTCCAAACCTTTAGATCCATGCACACTTGAGAATTTCAGTTCAAGGTGAGTACTATATTTCTTCTCCCAATCGTCAGGGATGTACTTTTTATCCACCTTGTAGCGTCCCAAGACGAATACTGAAATCTTCTTCCCTTTTTTAGGCGAAGCTACCTCACCATTCAATATTTTCCTGTGCAGGCCAGCCAAAAACTTGTCGACGCTATCCTGTAGCTTCTCATCGTCATCCACTTGGAACAGTTCAACTGCAGGGGGATGTTCAGCTTCCAGAGAGCGTACTTTTTTAGAAATCTGCGAAGGATTCTTAAGCACGAATTTGCTGGACACATCACACAAGGACTGAGGGCAACGGAAGGTTCGTTCAAGCCGAACAATGATGGCACGCCCAAACCATTCTTCAAACTTAGTCATCACCGAAATGTCAGAACCAGCAAAGCGATTGATGCTCTGCCAGTCATCCCCAACAGCGAACAGGAAGCGGCCAGGTTTACGGACAAGCGCTCGTGTGATTCTTGCGCGAGCCCATGAAGCATCTTGGAATTCATCAATCATCACCAGCTCATATGGGGATTGCCAGCGCCCCGCGTCCATGTGATCCGAGGCCAAATTCAACATGTCCTCAAAGTCAATGCAGCGACCATCAGCCAAGCTCTTTTCCCAAGCTTTGCGAACCTCCACAAAGATATCCAGGAACAGCTCATGACGATAAACGAAGTTGCCCACTGTCTGGTTGTGAAGTCGCTGGCGTAAATCAGCATCGGTAAGCCGGTTACTCTTAGCATGGGTCAGGAACGTCCTGAACACCTTCACGAGGTCCTCATTGTTAATGGGTTTACGGCCTTCAACTGGACGTTCAGGATTGGGATCAAGCACTATGCCACGCTTCGTTAGTTCAGCTTCAAGGATAGCAAAGGCTTTACCAGTTCGGAGCTGAGCCGAAGTTGTTTCAATGAGCGCTGTCTTGTGCTGCTTATGCAACCCTCGCTTCCACTTCACACCATCCATGTAGCCTTTGAACTGTGGTGGTGGAGCCCCATTTTGATCAAAAGCGAAATGCTCATGGTAGAGATCCACATCGGCGTAGTAGAAATCAGGGTTGTACTGCCTGTGCGATTCTGTGGCCGTATCATGTTCATATGGCTGTTCATAGCGATAGTCCACACCGTTATAGAAAAGCCAATCCGCAATCATACGCTCACCATGGCTCTTCACCACTTCATTGCGAAGTGTGCGGAAGCCGTACTTCTTCGTGTTGCGATCCCTATCTTCTGTGTCTTCCTCCTCTTTTCCGAATTGGGGCAAGTCCCGGCTCAGGACGATGCGGAACAGATCCCACTTCGTCCTAAATAAAGCGTCCTTGTCCTTCAGGCCATCAATCAACTCCGCCAGGTGTTCAATGTCTTTACCATTGTCCAGCCATGCGGCCAAGCTGGGCTTACGTCCAGTTGCCTTGCCGATGACATCCAAGCCGAAGGCATGGAAGGTACGGGCAACCACGGCATCAGCGCGGAAGCCGAGAGGCGTTAATCGATCATGAACCCTCTGTTGAAGTTCTTCGGCAGCGTCTTTATTGAAGGCCAGCAGAAGAATTTTGTCGGCACTGACCAACTTACGGAGCAAAGCATATGCAGCCTTTGCCACCATCGTTGAAGTCTTGCCAGATCCCGCCGACGCGATAGTTAGAACACGGTTGTCAAAGCAGACCACAGACTTGGCCTGCTCTACGGTTAGGGGAGACTTTTCCACTTTATTGAAGAAGTCTTTGCAGGCGATCAGTTCAGCCTGGAAGTGCTCTTCATTACGCTTAATGACCGTGGGGCGCAGATCAGCCTTCCATAAATCCACTGCATATTTTGTGCCCTGGTCCTTTCCCTTGAAGTGCTCAGCTACCACTGCATCCTTCAATAGGGCTGAGAATCGTTCAGCATCTTTACCAACCACAGCTGGCCTAACAGTGTCCCACCCCTGCAAAGTTTCCTCAGCAATCCAGCGATGGTTTGACTTGTGGGTCTCAAAATCTTGAACCACGATTTGGCGCCATGACACTAGCGGGGCAAGCAGCCGGTCAAATTCCTCAAGCTTGCTTCGCTTCTTCTCGCCAGCTGTGAATTGGGAGTATGCAGTCTTGATGGCCGCAGTCATCGCTACGGCATGCTCATTGGGAATGCCGTCCAATGAAATGACCTTACCTTCCTGGGTCTTGAAATCCACCGATGTCCAGAAGAACCCAGGCGCGGTGCTAACCGCCTCTTCGTCCGTAAGACTAGCCTTGTACTTGCGTCCTTCCTGGTGAACGATCAGCTCAGGACCATTGATCAAAAGCGTCCATCCCAAGGTTCTGGTGAACCGCTCGCCCATCCTGCTTGAATTCCAAATACTCACAATTGCCGAACCTTTTTCCTTAGAGAAACGACATGTTAGCAAACCCGTGGCCCATCTCGCCATAGAGTGGCCGATGACGACGGTGCTAAGGATAAGTCCAACTGTCTTTCGATTTGCAAGTTAAAGAGTTGTGAAAATCAACCTTTTCGTTTTGATCGTCTGGATTTTCTTCTACTTGAACGAGTGGATCAGTCATCAGTGGATACAACAGCGGGGAGCTTGTGACCGTTGCGAGCAAGGGCTTCCGCTTCGGCTCTGGAATATCCCGCTACTTCTTCATAGGGAGGTGAGCCTCAAGCTTGAAGAAGAAAAAAGGAAGATGAGACTGGATTACGAAATGATCGCCAGCCTCATATATCGCTGGAATCAAGATTGAGGAAGGCAATAATCCCATGAGTCTTTACGGTTGAGGGGGGCTCTGTGGGCCATATAGCGGCTCCGGCCTGCTAAGCTGACGGGAAACTGGAGGAACTAAACGATGGATCACACACAGAATGCGGCCGAGTTTTCAGGCTTTGACCCGCGGTCGCAGTTTGCGAATGCAAATTTTTCCCCACTCGGTCAAGGCGATTTCTTGGCTGGCGGCGACGCTGGGGAAGTTTTGGGAAGAATGGCGGCATGTTACCTGGGCTTTCGGAGGCCAGAAGGTGATCCTTTGTTTGACGGCATTCTGGTCATCGCGCCACCAATGTCTGCCTGGAGCGTTTCTGACGAAACCATTGCTGAGATGCTGGCATCGGGTCTTCAAGCAATCTGGGGAACAAGGGCTTCCGAGGTCGCAGCCGGGATTTTGGGACGCGTGGTCATCCATCGATGCCAGCGGCTGGAGTCTGATGAGGTCGTCGCTGCATTCAAGGTTTCCGGGCCGAGGCGCATCTGCCTGATTCCAGAGGCAAGCAGGTACCGCGACGGCGAGGCGCTCGTAACCGATACTGCCACCGGCCTTTCTCGCACAGTGTTGTCGGAAGACATTTGGGTTCCGCATGTTGTGCGCTTGGCGACAGCGAGTCTTGCTGTCGCCAAGGATACAGAAAACGTACTCGTGTTCCACTCGGAAGAGCCACTTTTAAAAGATGAAAGTATGAAGCTGTTGGCTGACGTCGAACAACTCTTTCCTGGTGTGCTTGTGGATGAGCACGGCAAGACACCAAAGAAGGAGTTTCTAACGCAATTGGTGCCGCGCTGGGTGACGATGGCCGTTGCTGGTCGCTCAGTAGATGCTTTGCACGAACTGGAACAGGCTGGATTGAGCGCAGAAGACCAGCGTGAAGTGAGGCTCAACATCGCCGTACGTGTCAAGGACCGTCCAGAGGTGCTTCGGCTGCTGAGAGAGTGTCTGGATAAGTGCCACGACCTGACCAGCGAAAGTGCGGTCAGCTTGGGTCGCGTAGCGCACCGCTTTAGCGATATGGAGCTTGCCCAGCAGTTCTTTTCCGATGCACTCACAAAGGGTCTTAACGGTCATATGGCGCTCGTGCTCGTGCTTGATGCTTCCACGTCGATAGGTGACGAAAGGCTTGTTCGGGAGAGCTGGGATCGTATGGTCGTCTTGTTTCCCAATGATAAATATCTCGACGAAAATCGGGAGTGCCGACTTGTGCTGACGTGCGAAGTAGTAAATGAGGTTACTGGTTCGGCGCCTTCAAGGGTTGGATTTGATAGGTTTGAGTCTTATCTCGCAGATGCCCTCTACCAAAAACACGATCCGGACTACCGAGGTCTGTTCGACTATGTCGTGGAGCGTTGGCCCGAGAAGCAAACGATTGCGGCTCTTTGCCTTGCCCTTCACGCATCAAATTGTCGAAGTCTCGAAGCCGCCTTGAACTTCGCCGTCGTGGCTTCCGGAGAAGAGGCGTATGCTGAGCGTGCAGCCTGGATACTCTTAAATGTCCTAAAACGGATGTTTCTTCAAGAAATCCGTCGAAGGGACGGGATGGAGATTTACAAGGTTCCTCTTTTGCTCATATCCCGTTATTTGAGCAATCATCCAGGCAGGGGGCAAATGCGTGCCGAGCTAGCTGAGGTAGTTAGTGTCGAATCAGCAGGTCAAGCTGGGCTGGCGGTCTTAGCATCATTCGTCCTCGACGTGATTGGTACGGGAGCACCAATGGTGGAAGCATCACAAGCCTGTCAACGCTCAGAAGACAGCCTGCTAAACAATTTTTTTGCCGACGCATTGATTTGGATGAGCGAGCAGCCCGCTATTGAGCCTGGCGTTACGAAGTTACCCGCACGTCTGCTCACGGACGACGCCAACAGACTCCTCTCTGGTCTTCAAGCGCTGCTGCAAATGGCCGCCCGCATGGACGATACGCCGGAGCAGCTCGACGCGATCGAGAAGTTAGCATACATGATATGCCTGCTTCAGCCCTTCGCACCCGGAAATAACACTGACCTAAGCGCGCTTCGCCTTTTTGCCGCAAAGTGTTGGTACTTCGGCCGTGCTCAACGAGCTCGTGACGTCGCTGAGCAGATACTTCAGCTTGCGGGCAGCACCCCCGAACGCAGTCGGCTAGCTTGGGGCTGCTACGCAGACATCCTGCACTTCACTGGGAGCCCGATCGACGCGCTTATTGGCTTGGCATGCGCGTCAGTGACTGATACCAAGCTAAGCGCTGCGGATCTCTATCAAGAGGCGTATGTACTACTGCGGGTCACGAGAGACCTTCATTACCTTGACCTCGCGCGACAAGTTCTTCCCACGTGCAGGAGCCTATATGAGATCGAAGGAGTTGGAGACTTAGGACGACAGCGCTTAGATGGCATTGAGCTGTCGCTGGATGTTGTTCAGGCGTCTGAGCAAGGAGAGGCAAACCTTGTCGCTTTACTGGAACGAACAAGACTTCACTGCGCCGAAGTAATGGCTGGAAAGGATGAGCTGTTCTCTGCTGCATCCCACTTCCTTCAAATCGCGGGAATGGTCGAACGAATGGGCGGCTCACTGTCGCTTGAGGCTGTGGCCCTACGGGCTGAACTTGAGGGCCGCCAGATTGGACTGCAACTCCGCACGGTGTCAACGGCCTTCCCGACGCCGGAGGAGGTCGTCGATCTGCACAATCAATTACAGGCAGCACGTTACTCCGAAGATACCGCTTCAGACCAAAGAACGGTTGTGGTCGCAGCTCATCGCCTCTTGCTGCCGCGAGAGCCAGAAATTTCGGCTGCTCAAGCTGCGGTCGCAGTCGAGCTCTTGAGTGACAGGGCAATCCGACAGATATCTGAGAGCCCAATCGATGTCGATTGGCCGGGAGAATTTATCTCAAAACTCTCCTTGGAAGGATTGAGCGTTTTGATGCTCGCGATGGATAGCGGTGGCGAGTTGGTTGGTGCCTTCAGCAAGTGCGGCGAGGTTACTCTTGTGCGGCCCCGAGCCTACGGTCCGAGTTTCGCGAGGCGACTGAGCATCTGGAGTGCCGACTACCCTTATAAGTATGGGCTCGTCAATCGAGACGCTGGTAATAACGAGATCTATTCCTCAATGACTAAACTCGATCTGAATATGCCCGATGCCAGACGTTTGTTAGTTGTAGCTCAGCCTGCGCTGCAGCAGATTCCGTTCAACATCGGGCTCATAGACGGTAACTTTGCGGGAACAACGATAGCCATTGGCTCCGCCCCATCGCTGACCTGGTTCCGAGAAGTTCGTGGACGTCAGCGCTCGGATGCCTCAAGGCGGCTCGCATGGATATCTTGTGCTCCACAGTCTGAGGCCTACGGCACTCTCGAAATGCTCTATGCCAGAATGTCGCCGGTTTTTGAACAGTATGGCTTCGAAACCGACACGAGCGGCAGCATTCCAGTGGACACTCGCGGAGCAAATCTTGTGGTTGTCACAGCACACGGCCAACTGACTGCCGACGGACGCTTCATTCATCGAATCGCTGACGAACAGGGGCTCGTTGAGTCGCCGCAGATACTTGCACGGGCGCTGGCGGGAGTTGAGCTTGTCATCCTGTTTGTGTGCAGTGGTGGTCGTGTTGACCAACATCCGTTAGCCAACACTACGGTCAGCCTGCCGAAGATGCTCCTCGACAGAGGGTGTCGCGTGGTCATAGCTTCTCCATGGCCGCTAGATAGCGTCGTGCCGGGAAACTGGCTCGAGCGCTTTCTTGAAGCCTGGGATGGCGGAGACAGCGTAATCGACGCGAACTTTAAGGCGAACCAATATGTAAGTGAACGACTAGGGCCTGAGGCGCCGTTGTACCTGGCAATGACGGTGTACGGCGACGTGTTGCTCAGTAAGGCAAGCGGTGGATTATGTGTTCCCAGGGATACAGGTCAAAGCGAGTAGAAAGGGCTATCAACGAGACGCAATGCAATCCGAGGTGTAGTCCACATTTTACTTTCTCCTGGTGCTGCTAGTTCTTGGATGAATGGGAAAGTGCTTTCTGTGTTGGGGAATGACGGTTGCCGCTGCGAACTTGCTTCGCAGCTGGCTAACTATCGAAAACGCTTTATTATCACTGCCGAAAGCACACATGAAAACCCCAACGAAGCGATCTCCGCAATCTCTGAAGACAACAAAAGCCGGAAATCCACTTAAGCAGCCTCAGGCAATACCATCGGCGCTTGTAGCTAGCTACTCAGCGGCGGCGCAGTCGAGCGCCACCACGCGGTCATACGATGCGGACATTCGACATTTCAAACAGCATGGCGGCACGATCCCTGCGACAGCGGCCATGGTGGCGGAATACCTTGCAACTTTTGCTGGAAACCTCGCTGTAGCTACGCTTCAGCATCGCCTGATCGCAATTCATCGAGCACATACCGACAGTGGCCTGCCGTCGCCGATCATGGATCAACTGGTCAAGCGGGCCATGCAAGGCATTCGTCGCACGCTGGGTGCAAAACAACGGCGTGTGACTGCTTTGGTGAAAGACGACCTGCTTGAAATGATGGTCCACATTGATCAGCAGTTGCCCATGAAAGCCGCGCGCGACAAGGCTCTATTGTTGATTGGCTTCGCTGGTGCGTTTAGGCGCTCCGAACTGGTGGGGCTGCGATACGAGGATATAACCCATTATGATAGTGGCTTGGAGTTGCTACTTCGACGGTCGAAGACCGACCAGGACGGCGTCGGACGTACCGTGTTTATCCCTAATGCGAGGGGTAACCGCTGTCCTGTGAAAGCGCTATTGACCTGGCTCGAATTGGCTGGGATCGCGGCTGGCTGGTTGTTCCGGCCGATCAACCGGTACGATCAGGTAGTCGGCAGCAAGGCGCTCACGCCACAGTCCGTTGCGCTGATCGTCAAGGCCTCTGTGCGAATGATTTCGGGCGACGAGGCGGCCAAGATGGTAGCGGGACACAGCTTGCGTGCGGGGTACTGTACTGAGGCTGCGACAGTGGGACTTCAGCCATACCAAATCCGCGAACAGACTGGGCACAAATCGGACGTCACCCTTGCTCGCTACATTCGCCCAGTCGCTAAGAGGAAGATTCCAAGCCTGCTATAAGTCCAATTGGTCTCCGTTGGTCGCGCTCAACAATGAACCCAGGCCGAGGCCCACGCGGGAGACGTTCCTGATGAGTGCGTGCGGCAAGTTGGGCTTTGCTGTGGGTTCCGCTTTTGACCGAAAGCAGTCTATCAGTGAGCGTTCGCTACCTTTCAGCGCGTTGTGCAGAGCGTCCCTAACTGTGCAGGCCCAGGATCGCCTCCGCGACGCGTCGGGCACCTGCGATGGGGTTGTCCAAGCTGATCGTTGCGGGAAGTTTCACGCGGAAGGTGAGCGACTGGACGTCCACATGCTGGTGGGCGACCACGTCATCGTGCCGCAGCACCTCGACGGCCGGGTCTGCCATGTCGTAACCCCGGACGAAGGTCACACTAAACGGGGTCGTGAACGGAGCCTCGTTGGCCATCGTGGGATGCTCGTATCCGATACCCGACTCCGAGCCATACATGGCTACGCGCGCGAGGAACTCATCGACCAAGCCGCTGGCCCCGGTCGCGGTGAGTCGCGCGACGATGCTCTCCACCAGGGAGGGAATCGACAAGGCAGGCGCGTTCGGATCTGCCTGGCGCAGTCCGATGCTTACGAGGAGTAGGCGAGCTTCCCCGGGGCCGTCATTAGTGGCAGGGGCAGGCTCGATCTGGTGGATGCCATGGATGGCGTGACTCGAGGTGGTACGAGTTGTAGTTTTTATCTCGACGCCCGTGCCCTCCCAGCTGAGATCCCTTGCAGAGCGGCGCCACCCATCCCAAGCTTGGACGACCGGCCCGACGTGGAGATCGTCTGCGCGGCGGCAGAGAGCGTCGAGAAGGAGCAGTTCCCCGACGAGTCCGAGGATGGCGTTCTCGGAGATCTCCAGACGCTTGATGGCAAGTTCGATCAAGGGCTCGGTGACGGCGAAGGCGCGGTCCAGATTGGCGTCAGCTTTCTCGCGCAGCAGTTCAGCGGCAATGAACGCACCGACCTGGTCGAAGTATCCCAGAGCGGGTAAGAGGATGCGGTTCGCGCTCAGCGGCGGCTTGGTGTCACGGTGCCACGAGTGGTAGTGAATCGCAGACTTCACTGTGCTGGTCCGGGGCTTCAACTGGTCGCCTGCAAGGAACAGTTCCAGGTGTCCGCGATGGTCCCGGGCGATACCGAGCACCTGCGCGTCGGTCAACCAAGTGATGGATCGGTCATTTCCGGTGCCCCCCGCTGGGACGGCGTTGATCTGCTCGAGAACTTCTTCGTAGTTGGTCATGGGGGGCTCCTTGTCACTATGGCCACCCCAGCACGGGTAGCTGCGAACTGCTCGGGACCTCCCGCAGGCAGGCAAACTCCAACTGCGACCGTGGGGTAGAGGTCGCCCGGATGTTGGTTGACGTAGAAGAGGATCTGTCCGTCGGAGCCGCTGGGTCGCCAAGCAGTGTCGCTGCTCATCGGAGCAGCAATTTTGCGGTGGTAGTAGTCGAAGTAAACGTCGCCGCGAAACTGGCCCGGGCCAGCGCTGGGGTCACTCGCTCCCCATGTCGTCTTGAGTTCGCCTCCGACCACACTTTTACGGGTGGCGTAGATGTTGAACGGGAGCCGTGCCAGCGAACTGTTGGACACGGCGGCACCATCTCCGTAACGAATGCCGACCCAGAACCGCGGCTGCTCAACGCTCTTTCGACCGAGGTCTGCGTAGGACCACAGGTCGCCTGGGTGGCCGGTGACAAAGAGCCCCGTGATCGAGCGAGTGAGGCTCGCCACCCAGAGTCGAAGATAGGCGGCGATGGCATAGGGGCAGGCACGCCGGGGCACATTCCCCTTCCCGCACCTCACGGGCGGGCGGTAGAACGGCTGATCCGGGAGTGGGGCGACTGCGTGTGCTCGGGCCTGGACGCGGTTCCAGATTTCGGCTTGGAAACCCTCCCGCCCGGGCTGGTAGTCGGAGAAAGTGAGGCGGTCCAAAAGTTCTGCAGCCTCGGTAAGTTCAAGTGGCACGTTCAAGATTCGGCCTCGCAGCACGTTGGCGACAGTGACATCGCTGGATGGTCGAGCGAAGAGGTCCGCCACGACGTCTGCATTGGGATCCGCCTGCTGGCCGTCATTTATGACTGTAACGAAGGGGCGTGCCCCCGGAGACAGGGGAAGGTTGCCGACGCCCGCGATCTTGCCAGTGGCCTCGAAGTTTAAGCCTTGCAGGACAGTCGGATCAGGGGCGCCGTTCATCATGCGCTCGGTGATTGCGGCGCGGACCGCTTCGTCGACATCGTGGTACGCGCGGAAGAGGGCGAGTTGGTCGCTGGCGGCGAATACGCGGCACAGCTCAATATAGGACCCGCGGTACCCGAACCAGCGCTGCATCTGCATTTGAGTGTCGGCCAGCGGGTTAGCCGACGAACGCTGAAACAACGCGGTGGTCATCCCTTCCAGCGTTAGTCCCCGGGCCATGACGTTCCCTGAGACAAAAATCGTGCTGAGGTCGCGTGCGGCGCTCCACTTTCCGGTTTCCGGGTCCTGGCTCGGTGCGTAGGCAGGGCGGTCGTCAGCGTTAGGGTCGCTGTTGACCACGGCGACCCTAGTCCCCGGGATCATCTCGTTAATGAGCAGGGTTTCGACGGTCTGCCAGTCCGGGAAGCTCTTCGGCGGCAGGACGTCGAACTCGTCCTCGATTGCTCGGGCGGAGGCAACGTACTTGCCGAGCCATTGCGCCCACGGGGCGGGATCCGCCTGCAGGTCGTTCACCAAGCTGTCGGGGAGCCTGGCGTCGCGTGCGTCGAGAAGCTTCCGAGCCGTCCCCCGGTCCTCGATCCCCGCCCAGAGCAGGATTTCCTCGGCGCCCCGGAAGTGATCCAGAATTGCCGCTGAAGGGTGGTAGAGCATTGAGTGCGGCGAAGTCACGCTGGCAAGGGCTTCGTCCTCGGAATCGAACTGGGCTGTAATTACGGAGGCCGGGCCGAGCTTGCCGGAGCGGTGCAGGCGGATGGCGCCCGCCACCAGGAAAGCCCGTACGGCATCGGCGAGGTCCTGTTGAGCGGAGTTGGTCGTGGACACACACAGGCCGCCCACCCCCGCACGGCGATAGAAGACCTCACCGCCGGTGTAGTAGGAGCGAATCCCGGCCGGCTCGGGGTACGTAGATGAGCGAGGGGCGTTGAGGTTACCGGGGGCGGTAGTGTCTACCGGATGGCCGACATCGAGAGGAGTGCGAAGTGCAATCATGAAGTCGCGCGGCGCCAGGGGGTTGTGGTCCTCCTGAAGAAGATTCGCCTGGGGTGTCGCCGTGTAGGCGATGTAGGTCGAGAACAGGTTGTCAGGAGAACCCTGGGGAGGGTCCCAAAGGTTGGCAATCGCACGCGGGATCTGCTTCAGCCTGCCGTAAATGGGGTCCTGCGAGGACTCAACAACGGCATCGAGGATCGAGCCGTCGTCGGCCTCGTCGTCCAGTACAAGCATGTGGGCCGTGCGACCAAGCTCCTTGACCACGCTGAAGACATTTGCGCGGAGGCTTGCTCCCAAGGCGTGCAGATGATCGGTCTGCTTCATCGCCACGATGATTACTGGCTTGCCCTGACTCAGACGTTGTCGAACCTGAGCCGGTGGCAGGCGATAGATGGTCGCCAGCGGGTGCGTCTGCTCCGACAGTGCGACGCCCGGTGGTGGGCACAGCAGGCGGCGCTTAATCTTCTGTGCGTCCTCCTTTCCCGAATCCAATTGTTGCACCAGTCTCTCGTAGGTCTGGCGCCACAATGAGAGACGCGTCCCGGCGAGTACGACGATGATGTCAACGCCACCGTCGATGGCCAAGGCTGAGACACCCAGCATGGAAGCGGTCTTGCCAGACTGAACCGAACCCATGACGAGTCCGGTGCGTGATCGGCGGGAGGACCATTCTTCGGATTTCGCGGTGTCGGCCGCCAGGACTCCGCGCCGCAGAATGTAGCGGGAGTCTGCTTCAACTGAGGCTCGCGCCGTGTCGGTCAGGCCGGTGAGCTGGGCCTTGTAGCGGGCCCACCATGAGTCCGCCTGCTGGGGAGAGGGCGGATTGAAGTAGACATTCTCGACGAGTGGGGCTCTTTCCTGCACGGTTCTCAACTCTTCGGCTTGATGAGCATACGCTGCAACGAATCGTACCCGGATGCCCCGAACTGCTGACGTACAGCTTGAGCAGCTTGAGCAGGGTCGATGCCCAGTAGTTCGAGGAGACTTTTGCTGATCTTGGCGATGTAGTCCCACTGGGTCCTAGTCTGCGTCTTATCGGGGCGCCTCCAGTCCGCAGATTTCTCGCTCGCGGTGCGGATGGCATCACCATTCGCCTCAATGCGGTCTTTGATATCGTCCGGCGAGGCTGCCAAGGCCATGGCAATACCCACGATGGAACCCACAAGCTGGAGTTCCTGCCACTTAGCGCCCTTGCCACCGTCCATGAACTGCTCGGACCACAACTCATCGTGCGATGAGTGGAGTTCCACAGCGTGCAGCAGCAGCGAGAACAGCATGGTCAAGGTCGAGGACTGGGCAAGCGGGTGGGACGGGTTCTTCTGAACCGCGATCAGCAATTGGTCGATGTTACGGCTTGTCGATGCCAGATCCCTTCCAGCTGTGTCATGCACCAAGACCGAGATGACCCATGCCAGAACCTTAGTGCGCTTGTAGCGCGTGTCGCCGAAGCCGTAGTTCTTCAGTGCCTGGCCGAGGCGACCAAGATTCGCGACGCCGGCTAGCGACTTGGCAATTTTGGCGACATCAGTGTTTGGGTCGGCGTCGCCGGCCGCGGCGAGCGTCGCGCGGGTGAGTTCGGCCTCATGGTAGACCGCGTTACGTATCTCTTCTGCGTTCAGGTGCACGCCCTGTTTGTTGTAAAGGCGGAAAACCTCATGAATCTGAGCCTGAGAGGCCTGGGTGTACTCAATAACGGGGATCTTGTACTCCACGACGCCCTCGAACAGTTCCTCAATGTCAAGCTGCTGGCTAGCGACGTTGATCTCGTGGCGCTTGATTTGCGTATAGTACTTTCCGCGTAGGGGTTCAAGGTTGCGGCCGACCAGCCCACCGTCTCCAGTTGTGCGTAGCTTGAACGGAAAGTAGTACTCGTTCTCATGCTCGGCTTTGAGTGCGTGACCCTCCAGCGCCTTCCACGCAAGACGGAAGGCCGGATAGTCGGTATCGAACAGATCAGCCAGGCTCTGGTCGCCGTGGTCGTCGAGCCGTCCATGTTTGTTGAACTTCTTGCCGCTGTGTCGGGCAGCGACCTCCGCAACTTTCTGTTTGGCGACAGGGTGCTTGCCCACGAACCGGAGGATGGCCGTGAGCCTCTGCTTGCCGTCGACGACCTCGTGCGGAATGGAGGGTTTGCTGCGGAGCAGGATGATGGAGGGCAGGGGGACGCCCCGAAGGATGGACTCTATTAGGGACTGCCGGTCACCATTACGCCAGACGTCTCCGCGCTGGTAGGACGGCGTTAGGTTCGGCGGCTTCTTGGTCAGTTGGAAGATCGGCCAGACGTCGGCTTTTGCTGTGACCGGTTCCGGACTCACCGCCGCCTCACCCGCGTCAATTTCCGCCCACGCGTCAGCCCAAGACTGGGTGGCCGAAGCACGACTGGTGCCCTTGGTCTCAAATTCTTCCAGGAAGTCGATCTGCAACCGCCCGGCGGTATCCACGCGCTCGTTGAGACGTTCCAGCGCGCGGAGACTCAGCAGCGGGTACGCTGTCCCAGGGGCGAGCAAGTCGGCGGGATTGAGTTCGAACTCAGCGATGAGCGCCTGAAGAAAGGATTTGCCTCCCGTGAGCGGAAGATCCTTGCTGAGGCTCAGCCAACCCTGAATCTCGGCCAGTTGATTCATCCATGCGTCGGAGGAAAAGTCGACGTCACCGCTGCTGAACATTGAAGATACTGGGGTGACCCCGTCGGGCGTGTCTGAAGCCTCCGAAAGAGTTGCCATCCCGTCGGCAAGGCTCTCCAGCAATTGGATCCGCGGATCCTCCTCGTCAAAATCGTCTTCGTGCTCGATGTGATTGGTCATGCAGTAGCTCTCAACGGTTCGAAGTCAGAGATGACGCTCGAGGTAGGACGGATGAACTCGCACAGTAATCGTTCTGCAATCGCCTTAACGACGCGGGCGTTAACTGCGTTGCCCAGGGCCTTATATGCATCAAGGTCGGACGCCGGCAACTCGATATTGCCGAGACACTGAAGTTCCGCACACTCTGCCGGGGTCATGTAGCGACGTTCACCCGTCAGGTTAGCGCCGAGAATGGGCACTTGAGTCTGCGTGAAGGCAATGAGGCTTGGGGAGGTCGTTGGACGCTTGACCCGTAGCCCAGATGCACGCACCTGTAGCACGAAGTTGTCGATGTCACGGTGTTCACCTTGTGCGTTCCATTCCATTTTCTGGAAGCTAGAGTGGAAGCCTTGTGGGCTCCATTGTGCGATCCAGGGATCGATCCAGTAGCGGTTGGCTTGGTAGAACTCGCGGTTCTGCCTGATAAAAGCCCGCTTCCACTGTGGGAAATTCAAGTCGCCTGGGCGGTTGGCGTGGCTCGGTATCCTCGTAAACTGTTCATCCAGCGCACACTCGAGGGATTGGCCGAAACTGCCCTTAAAGCCCATCTGGCGAAGTCCCCACACAGGTCTGCGAACCCAAACCCCTGCCGGAGTCTCGTCCTCGTAGGGATACGTTGCCCCAAACTCCATCGCCCAGATGGGGAAGGAAGGCAGCTTTAGCGCAGCCGGCGAGCGGCGTAGGAAGTCGCCCCACATGTCGATGGCTCGCAGCGTCTGGTCCGGGATGGCGCGCCTGGAATGCGCTTCGCGGCGCAGTACCCAGTGGATTTCCGTTGGATCCTTGTGCTTCGCCGGCCACTCGAAATGATCGAGACCCTCGAGTGAACCTACGAAGTAGGCGCGGTCTCGCACCTGTGGAATGCCGAACTCGTGGGGCGAGAAGTGCTCAACGTCGACGGAGTAGCCAAGCTCTTCCAGCAAGCGAATGATGGTAGCCCTGGTGCGGCCGCCGTCGTGCTTGAGGATGTTGGGCACATTCTCCAAGATGAAATGTAGCGGCCGCTTGACGCGCAGGATGTCGTGCACCTTGAAGAAGAGATTGCCCTGACTTGTGTCCTTGAAGCCCAGTTGATCTCCTGCTTTCGAGAAGGGTTGACACGGGAAACCCGCTGTAAGCACGTGGTGATCGGGCACGTTCCGGGCGATGATTTCGTCGCTGCTCAACTCGTTAAGGTCACCCCAAGCCTCCACACCGAAGTTGACCTTATAAAGCGCCCTCAGCGTGGGCTCCCACTCAGCAGCGAACACTCCACGTCCCTCCAACTCATCGAGGGCGACGTGAAATCCACCCAGCCCAGAGAAGAGGTCGATGAAGCGGAAGGCCTCATTACTATTTTCCATCATTTCGGTCCCGTCCGTCTTTGCTTGATCGGGCGAGACTTCTTAGGATTTGTGCATCCCCTCGCATTGCACCACTTCATGCTGTATTTCTCATGGTTTTTTCAGTACGGTTTCATTTTACTAATCTTGCTGTACGCGGAAACGAGGCAAGGTTAGTTGGCCGTCTTAGTGAACAGCGGCTCTTCGCCGATTTCAGTCCTTCGGAAATGTCAGTGTACGGTGCAAGTTGTTCTAGGGGAAGCCCGATAACCTGAAAAAAGAAGAAACTGTCATTGCCAGGTTGAAGTATAGCTTAACCAGACAGTACGTAGGAAGTTACGATTTACCCAATGTTGTTCAGCAATACGACACTATCGAACCGGCAGGCCGCTTTCGATCCTAAGCGGCCGTTCAATCTTGGTTGTGCAGGTTGCGAAGATCTACGCACCCCAATTCGATCCAGTGTTCCGCAAGCTAACAGCCGTTTACTATCATCAGTGCCCAGGATCCGTCGATTGCTTCAGCTTTCGCAGAGCAGACCTAACGTTGAAACCAGTCCCTGCTGCCAACACAGAGGCTGTTCGTCCTGACTAGGGGCAGAATCGGACCACCGACACGAGAATTTCTAATCACAAGCTCGTTAGTTTTCTAAATTTTTATATTGTTAAATTAGCAATTGCTATCGATACGCCACCATTATCGATAGTCAGCCAGCCTAAATATTTGAGGGAGGGATGACCTGATGCTGCAAGGAAGCTACCGCCGGAAGCGGAATCTGACTAGATCAAACTGTAAATTTGGTGGGTGCTGAGCGGCGCTTGTTCTTGGCGATTGCGAACTCGGGAATCTCTCCCACGTGTTCAAGCATTGTTATGTCCAGTGCCTTGGCAATCGGGCGCAGCGCGTCAGGCAGCGCCATCTCCAACGCCAGCACGACGTGTACTTGGGGCGGCTGAATCGGGTGGTCGATGCGGGCTTGCGCTTCGAGCACGGCGCGGTACTTTACGATTTGGTATAAGCCACGTTCGTAGTCCCTCTGGTTCCCTTCGGACGTCGAGGCCTTTACTTCTACACCGACCCAGGACTGGGGCGACTTGAACAGAACGTCAATTGCGTCGGCAGAACGCAGAGCGAATTCACAGAATCGCTTGGCGTCGGCTGGCGCCTTCACCAATTCGGGATGGGAGGCAATGTATTCCTTGAGCGCTCGGTGTTGGGGCGATTCCCCACCAGCCAGGCCGCCACTTGTGACGCTGTCCGGCGCTTTGTGCTGTGTTGACTCATCGGGTAGTTCGAGTACGTGCAGCACATCAAGCCAGTGCCGGCCAAAGTCCATGATGCGCATGTATTCGAGTTCGACCCGATCGGTCTTTTCCTTGCGCGACAAGCCAGGGAAATCCGGCCATAAGCAGGCGACTCCGTCGCCCGGCAACCCTTTGCCAGGTCCCGATTTGTCGACAACGATGGTGGTCAGGTACGGTAACTCTTCTTCTAGCAGCGCAGCAGCTCGATCAATGTGTACCAAGGATCTAGCCAAGACATCGCCCATACCCAACGCCATCGGAAGCCCATTCAATTTGCCGTTATGTTTGCGCCGGTCAAGGCGTTCAGCCAGTTCTTCATACGTAAGGGGCTGCATTATGCCATCGCGCTGTTCGAGCACATGCGAAATCAGGATGGGGATGCAGGCCATGGCCAATTCATCATTGTTGCGGTTACCGCTGTGTTCTGGCGTGACTTGTTGTATGTCCCCGATAAAGCCCTCAGGCGTGTGCCAGCGTTTCCGGACATCCGTCTGTCGGTGTTGCGCATTGAATTCGCGCAAGAAGCTAATGGCCTCGTCCATCGTAGCAAACCCGATCCGGAACCAGGATACTGGGCAACCGCGCTGATGCACGTTGTACGGCCGTCCACCCAGGCGTTGTCGCTGGTACTGGAGCCATCGCAACAGGGCAGGACGCTCTATAGGCAATTCAGGCAGGCGGTCCTGGTTTAAGGCAAATTCTACGTTATTGCCATCTGCGTTATCTGATACATAACCGGATGCTAGCTGACCATCTGGCCGACGTATGCGCCAACCATGCTCCAATTTTTCGCTGGTGCGGCTCGACCCAGGGAGAAAATCCACCATAGCATTTGGTAGCCGGTTATCGAGCAGCGAGTTAGAGGGCTTGACCATAAGGAAGTAAGAACAGTTCCAAATAAGATTGTGTCCAAGCGATGCGCAGGCGAGTAAACGGGCCACTACCTTATTGCGAATAATGACTTCGTCGATCCTGTTGATCAGCTCCGTTTACGCGTTACGTTACCGTCGCACCTGCCACCATTGGATTCCCACGACAACCCTATTCGCTTGCCGATGTGGTTTCACCACGATGGGGTAAAGACTACGGTTTTCACCCTCGCTGTAGCAAACGTCGTTCAGCAGATGGGGGACGTTGTGTGGGTCCCACCGGTATCCGCGCTGGTAGCCTGGCACGGAGACGTTACCGCAGATTTAGCCTATAGTTTTGTGCGTGGGCACATACCTGCGCTCTTCAACTGGAATGGGCATGACTCTCTCGTCGTGATTGCTAAAGGCCCTACCAGTATATGCCAGAATTTGCATAAAGAATATCGAGGAGTGTCGGTTGAAAATGAGAACGCTATCTTAAGCAAGCACCTTGCTTGTCCTACTATCCCACACGATATGTCTATTTGAGCCGCACATATAAGTGATGCGCAGTGGACTTCTCGCTGGGAACCTCCTTTACTTCGATGTAGTTCTGCTTTCTGACCAGTTCGCCAAGCTTCTGACTACCATAGTTACGTGGGTCAAATGAGGGGTTGATTTTTAGCATGAGGTTTCCAACGGGGCCGAGGGGCGCGAATCCATCGTCCCGCGCGACCGCTAAAATCGCTTTCCGGAACAACTCCTCCAGTCCTGCTAGTGATTCGATTACCGGGCTTGGCGTCGCCGTTCCGCCATGCTTAGGTTCTCCTATTGAAGGCGGCGTCACTCTCAGAATTTCCGTATACACAAACTTATCACACGCCACTACAAAGGGTTCAGGCGTTTTCTTTTCTCCGAAACCATAGGCAAGCAAACCTGCTTCGCGTATACGCGTTGCTAGCCGTGTAAAGTCGCTATCGGATGAAACCAGACAAAATCCATCTACGGTGCCGGAGTGAAGTAGATCCATTGCGTCGATGATTAACGACGAATCCGTGGAGTTCTTGCCGGTAGTGTAGCTGAATTGTTGGATAGGTTGGATCGCCATCTTGTGCAGCGTCTCCTTCCACCCCTTAAGATTCGAAGTAGTCCAATCTCCATATGCCCGCTTAACGGTAGCAACACCGTATGAAGAAACCTCTGCAAGAAGCTCTTTGATAATGCTGGCCTGGGCATTATCAGCATCAATCAATACAGCCAGCTTGGAATTCAGAGTTTGTGCCATTTTTAGGGTGAAGTTCCGTCCGCTTGATAATATCTAGATATTAACATCATGGCTAGCTTTTATGGTCTGCTGCAGGACAGCTACTTATCCTTCTACGCGTACGCTACGCTATGTGCAATGCTCAGTATTTCCCCGTTGTCGGCAAAGACTTGGTCACGTTACCTTTACCATTTCGCATCTGGCCGGACGATCTTTGACGGCTTCTCCTGCGCATCCGATATGTCGATTCGTCCCTTGCGCGGCGTCAGCAAAATCACCCCGCTGTCTAGCAGGCGGCATCCGACTTCATCCCCAACTTTTAGGCCCGCAGCCTCAATGATTACCTTTGGCAAGCGCAAGCCACCATCAGAGTTCCCCCAGCGCGTCAAACGTGTCATAGCTGCCTCCCAATCAAAAGTATATACAAAGCGTACAGTGTGAAAATTGGTGTGTACCTGGCTGCGCCTGAGGCGTTTTGAGCATGTAGCCCGGCTGCTTGCTTTGGCATTGCCGGTTAGCGAACGAGGCTTGTTCATTGATATTGTAGAGATCGTAATCGAAGACTCTCTGCGGGTGCTGGTCAGGCTAAATGAGGTGTTGCACTAGATGTGCTAATTGCCAGGTTCGTGGCGCGACGGGTGCCGAGATCGCCAAATAGTGCCTAGCCGATTAATACCTCGTATTTACCGCTACGCCGCTACAGGTTTTGCAGTGACATCTCTCGCCTTTTGTTTCTCTGCGGTTGTAACTGCCGCCTCATAGGCTACCCGCAATGTTTCCCTGAGCGCAGGCCAATTGTCTTTGCAGAAACACCACGGCGCGTGCTCCATGCTCGGATGATAGTCGCCTGGATATCGAAGCTGTCCCGTTAGCTCGAAGCAGCGCAGCTTAACGTGTTCCGGCCACGGAATGCCGATATCAATCTGAGCAACGTCGAGAAGCCGCAAGCGCAGTTCCGAAAATCGTTTCGCAGGGTTTTTACTTTCCACTACGCTTTTGCACTGACGTGGTTGGCGACCTTCAATATATCCTCGTAACACATGGGCCTCAGTGAGTGTCAGCTTCGAGTACACCTCCTCACGTGGCGCTTTATGTCGGAGCGACTTGCCATCAAGGCGCATCGATTTGACTACTGTTTCTCCGAAGATCTGTTCATAGATACCGTCTATGTAAGCATGCCGCCAGTTTTCCAGCTTGAGTAGATTCCGCTCACGCAAAAATGGCAAGCCTAGCTTCGCTTCAATGCGAACTATGTAGGCGGTACGTTCCACCATGGCAGACGCAGGTGCATCGTCTGCCCATTTGCAGTGTTTGAGTTCAGTTTTAATGTAGGCGCCCAGCGTGAAGCCTCTTTCAGGAATCTTGACAGTGATATTGCTAGACTCCCAGGAAGTACTACCGGAGTTCAGCACCTTGCTTGTCACGTTGATGGCATTCATCAGGGCTTGTGCCGCATCCTTGCTCGGGCATGGTACGAGGAACGTTAAAGTGACACCATTCAGGGTTATGTCATCCGTAGTGAGTAAATCCAGTTGGTTTCGGGGGAGACCGCATTCAGCGAGCCAAATCCGTAGCAGTTCTAAGGAGGCGACACCGGCAGCGAACACGCTGGTCCCATGTTCGACGTTATGGCCGGTAATAGCATTTGGAATGTTCAGGTCAGCATCGATGCTCGTGGGTACCAGGTAACCCTCTAGTTCATCTGATCCTCGCTCGCAGCGAACGACCCACTTGGTGTGGGACTTTGCCACGGGACTCTGCTGGACTGTTGGTGCACTATAGCGTCGCTTGGATTCGCCCCACGGTGTACTGCGAGTGCAGATTTCTGCATTTATGTTCATGCGATCGTCAGGTAATATCTGACGCAGTGAAAGATTGATTTTGATGGAATCGGTCATGGTCTAATTCAGTTAACATGGTTAAGGTAAACCTCTTTACAGCGGTTACGGGGGGCAGGAAAGCACAGCGGACGGAGCCATTATTGATGTCTAGTTTCGTGAGCGATATAACTGGACGCCAGATCGGTTCGGGAGGTTTGCGTGTTGATCTGTCGGACCATCTGGCAGCGGCTATGTTGTGGATTGGTCTGTCAATGACGTTATTGATCATTCAGTTTATGCCTGGCTGGCTCGTGCAGATAACGATCTGAGATAGCGGCTGGCTCGTGGTTATCGGTTAAACGTAAGCGGTGTACCGTCTGACCATTGATATGGAAGTCAGTTTAAGGTCGTAAGTGTTTTTTCCTGGCAACATGGCTTCAATATAAATTACTCATTGCTATCTGAATATGTTGTGTTTATATAGTAAGCAATTTCATGTTCAATGCCGTCCGGTGGCTAGCCCTGGTAGACCCAATATTGAAGCATCTACTGCAGGAGAAAACGCTTATATTCGACTCTGTATTGCAAGTTGCAAAATGTCCGTGAGCATTGCTGGCATGACTTACTTTCGAGAATAAAGTAATTCAAATCCAACGCCAGTGCCTAGAGTGGAGAATTCATCTGCTGCAGGGTTGAATGTGCAGAGGGACTCAAGACATCCTGATCGCCGTCGTCGTTATCGAGGGGCAGGACTACTTCCTTAGGGCTATTTAGGCCGTCTATCCGCAGGTCAATTTAGGCGCGCATCCTACCTCTCGTACTACAGTTTGGTAGCCTGGGTAGCGAATGGCCGCAACTGGAAAGACCCATTGAATAAGCGTGCCACAGGTATAGGCTACTGAAATTCTTAGTGTCACGATGGTGCAAGAGGCTATTTTCCGCCCCCATGTTGTATCAAATTAAACGCCACCCATTGTCTGCGAATGCCCACTCGTCGATGGCATCGGGATCTACCGGAACGTTACTGATTCCGCGCGCGTAGCTGCTGGGCAGCGCAATGTCACGAATGGCTGAAACTTTTAGCTGTTCTTGGATGCATTCTAGACTCGCGCGAAGTGCATAAAGCTTAGTTGCGGATTTTTGCCGCTTTGCCAAGCCGAGCGCAAGGGCATATGACGATCTGGAGGTGCGCAAGCGTGGCATGCCTTCTATCGTGGCGAAATTATTATTTTCCAGATCGCTGGTGCTCAAAAGACGATCTAGCCATATGCCCAGATGGGGGAACTCCGCCCACAATTGCCCAAGATATTCGAATGCACGCTCGTATGCGACATCTTCTCCGTCAACGTTGTACTTTTTGCCATTGAAGCCGGGACTATGGGCGCGCCGATTCACGTTTTTCGGCCGAGCATGCAACCGATCCGCTTTGCGGAGCAGCGCTTTATAGCACTCAAGCCCAGATGGAGGCTTGATCTTGGGGGCGCAAGGATATAATTGGAGTAATTCTGCTTTAAGAGACTTCCATTCTGCAGGCAGAAGTACCTGGCGTAGCTTGGAACGTTCAACGTCGAAGTGTGTTTCAAGGTCCGAAATGACCTCCTTTATGCGAACGATACGTTCTGTGTTAGGTAATGTAATTGGTTTTTTGTTGACCATAGAGTTCTTTCATTGAGTGCATCGACCCGTGAATACGCCTGGGGCGGATGGCAGGGTGGTAATACGAGAGTTCTCCGATTGCTCCAAACAAAGATTTCGAGGTAGCGATGCGGCTCTCGCTTGCAGGCGCTACAACGCTACAAATCGGCTAGCATTTGGCCGGTGAGCCAGTATTGCCTGAGCGCTGCGCTGTCAGGAATTCTGACAGCGCATGTAGCGGTGTAGCGCATCAAGCTACGTCGTCGCGCACATAACGTGCGAATGCATCATCAAACTGCGCCAATTCGTAACCTTTGACGACTTCAGTACCAAACCTTAAATTCTTGCTTTCAATATCAAAATCGGCGAGTAATTTAGCGACCTCGCGAGGCGTGATGGCTTTACCTCGCGTAAAGGTCCCCCATGGTTTTTCCGCGTCCGCGCTCAATTTAGCAATCAGCTCTCCGGTGCGCATCTTGCTGCATGTACTTGTACGAAATGCCACCTGTATATCGCGCAGTATCTCTTCGCCACCGCATTTCGTTTCGTCATGTGTAATGGACAGCGTGCGTGCTGCATTTTTTGCACGTTCAGGCCATTTACCGCCAAGGCAATGAGCGATCCTCAGAAGTGGCTCCCAGTTATCTTCATGACGGTCATTATTAAGACCCGCCTTGCCGACCGCCGATCCAGTGATGGGGGAACGGAGGTCTGTCATGCAGCGAATGATTTGTGCACGTAACGCGACAAATTCATCGTTAGCAGCAGGAATATATTGCTCAACAGTTTCCGTGGGGAGCTTGCGTTGTAAGAGAATAGAAATTCCGCGATCCATTATCGTGTCCGGAAAAATACCGATCCCTGCGAAGGCTTTCGCACAGAAGGTATTAAAATTTTTGATCTTATTGCCTTCCATACGTGTGACAAAGGACGCAGTACGCGAGTGTCCTGAATTGATTATTCCCGTCAGGCCGCCATTGCCGTTCAAGTATGTATCTGCTTCGTCGAGAAGCAGAGTTGGATACCATTCATCCACGAAGCGATATACGACAGCAGGGGTGATATTAGAAGCCACGAATGGCTTTGCAACGAGAGCAACCAACAGTCGAATCACAGATGTCTTGCCACAACCCTTGATGGGTGAGCGAATTAATAGGATGGGGGAGTATTGAAAAAGATCTATGACATAAGTGAACATGACCCACAGCGCCATGGCGATGACCGCCTCGCTGGACATGACGACGTGCTTGGATATTGTCTTCACAAGATGTTCCATGAGGACCTCGCCATTGACCATGTTGGGCCAAGGGGACGGACGCGGTGGAATAACTGAGATATCCTGCGAAGTTGCCTTTTTTTCTATCATTGAGGCATCAACGGCGTTGTTGATGCTATCTTTAATGGAATGAGGCCCTTGCACCCGGTATTGTTCGTCAAACGTGAGGACATCGTTAGGAAGCGCAACGCGTGCATTAATGGAAATGGCGGCCGCTAATACCTGAGGCAAACTAGACGAGTCTTCTCCTCCATGGTAATTGGCGGCACCTATCACGAAATGGCGATCTGAATACTTCCTTTTCAAGATAATCGCGACCGACATCAGGTTATCGGCGTAGAGAGCAACTGCCACGCCGTAGCTCGTTGCCTTATGCAATGCGAGGCCTGCAGGATAGTTGTCTACTATGATAATAGTATTCGAGCAGTTGTTGCCGATCAAGCCGAAACAGCTAGACAGGTTGGCACCAGGGAAAAAGACATCCTCATAGTAGCCGAACGAGTTTTTGACCATGACAAGCAGGTTGACAGTTACAAAATCGGCGTTGAGAACGAGGAGTGCAGTAGCACCGTCACAATTGATACCGCCAATATGCCGGATGCTATTATAAATTTTTGTGGGAATACCGACGAGGCCATGGTCCTTCAGGTAGTTGGGTTTCGGTCCATTATTGGTTACGCTGGCCAGGCAACTCGCAATATCATCCACTTCCTGCCATTCGCCTTTGATATCTGTATTTTTCTCAAACGGAGAGTGAGTTTTAGGAAACATAGGTGCCTTCACTGAGGAGCGCCGAGATCGCGAGCACTGGTGACGAGTACGCCAAAAAATGACAGATTTTTGTCGGAGTCATGCTTCACTCCTCGAAGCTTTTAGAGGTGACTTGATTGCGGGACTTTACCAATAAGGTGATGAACGCTTTCATGTCGACAGGAGTCTTGCTGCAGGCGGAAAATGAGCGCGCAGCGATCCATGCGTCGATTTCGTTAGCGCTAAACCCCACTGCTCTGCGGCCAATTGGAAAACTGGGCGGGAAGACCCCTTGAGCTTCGTCGAGAAAACTAGTGCTGATCCCACGTCCGCTTTTGCTCTTAAGATCTTTGCGCCGGACGATATAATCAGTCATCAGTTTCCGAGTGCGTTCGATGATACTTTTTAATTCTGGACAGACATCGGGTTCCGATTTCACTACGGTCGAGTGAGTACGGACATCGACTTTACCTTTGATTCTATTAGCGCTCATTGTTGCTTCCTTTCGTTTAAGCAGTGAGGAAAGGATAGCGGGCTAGATCAAAAAGATCGACTACCCCTGATACGTCAGGGGGTGTTGATTTTTGTGGAAGATGTGGAAGCAGAAAGTGAGATACTATGATGGCACTATCCGGCGGCTGGTAAACGAATTCCAGCGCGTGCACGTAGCTCAGACGAGTTTGCGTGGTCTTGCTCGGTAGCGCGAAAGCGCATCCCATTGAAAGCTCTCTAAGTGAGCAGGAACCTGAGAGGGGGGGATGGGTTCAAAATTTTCGAGATTCTCCGGCACTGAAGGAGAAATTTGTTTGAGGTAAGGACGTATGCGTCCCGCACTTTTCGGAATGTTTGCGCGTAGCCTGAATTCATAGAACGTGCGTGTTAGTCGTAGGAACTGGTCGTAATCTGCGTCGCGGATGAAGTCAAAAAGTGTGTTCTCGTTGTACTGTAGAGGTGACTTCATCATGCACACTACAGCAGCCCAGCAGTGTGCGTCGTGGATGTGATTTTTCCACTGTTCTTGTATAAGCTCCCACTTACCTCTGGGAGTTTGCTTTTCAGGAATAGGTTTCCTTGTTGGAGCGTTTTTTACTAACCAAGCCGCTTTGCTGAGAGACGGTGCTTCCGATAACCTACGGTCATGCATTTGTTGGTAGATGTACAGTGATGAACCAACGTCAAAGGCTGCAGATGCCCTCTTAAACGCCTGCCGTAAGGTATCCATGAAATAGCTGCCGACAACAGACTCTACTTGCCCATGATCGTAACGATGTTCGTTCCATTGAGAGGACCGATAAAATGCAGCATAGTGTCTGATTGCTGTTCGAAACTTACGCTCACCCTGTTGAAAATCTTGATAAGCTTGCGTATCACAATGGTCTTCGCCATACGTTAATGGCTTCTGCAACTTGACTTCTGCGTTCTCGATGAGATGCGTTTCAATGCGCTCACTAGGCAGAGCCCTAGACGGAGTGATTGTGAAATGGTTAGCCTCAACAAAGAGCATAGATGTGAGCAAGTCACAAAGTGCATACTTATCTCTTTCAGATTTTCGATACTCTGGAAGGGCATTCAGGAGTTCTTGCTTCGCCTGACTTTCCTTTCTAAGTTCAGCTTCTTCGGCTTCTGTAGTGAACCAACGATTTTTCTCGGTTGCCAATATCCATCATCCTCAGGTCGGCTATAAACATTAGGAATCTACACCAGGGAGCTACGGCTTACTTACTTCGCTGAGCAATGAGGTCTAATAAGACGTAACTTTTTTTGTGTAGCTGAGTGTGTAGCTAGGCAGTATTTCTGTTCTGTTGTATATGTAACTCATTGATACTAATGGAGAATATTTCTACATCAAAATCACGTCGTACTGCTCCTGGTGGTAGGCATTCTCCACCTGCAGCGAAATCTTCTTGCCGATGAAATCGCCGAGCATGGCAAGGTGCTGCGATTCTTCTTCGAGGAATAAATCCACGACTTCCTGCGAGGCGAGGATGCGGAATTCGCGCGGGTTGAACTGCTTTGCTTCGCGCAGCAATTCGCGCAGGATTTCATAGCAGATGGTGCGCGAGGTTTTCACTTGCCCCTTGCCGGCGCAGGCGGGGCACGGTTCGCACAGGATATGGGCCAGCGATTCGCGCGTGCGCTTGCGCGTCATTTCCACCAGGCCCAGCGGCGAGAAATTGCTCACCGAGACCTTGGTGCGGTCGCGCGACAGGGTGCGTTTCAGTTCGGCCAGCACGGCGTTGCGGTGCTCGGCGTTGTCCATGTCGATGAAGTCGAGGATGATGATGCCGCCCAGGTTGCGCAGGCGCAGCTGGCGCGCGATGGCGTGCGCCGCTTCCAGGTTGGTCTTGAAAATCGTGTCGGCAAAATTGCGTCCGCCGACGAAGCCGCCCGTGTTGACGTCGATGGTGGTCATCGCTTCCGTCTGGTCAACGATCAGGTAGCCGCCCGATTTCAGGTCGACCCGGCGGCCCAGGGCGCGCAGGATCTCCTCTTCCACGCCGTACAGGTCGAACAGGGGCCGCTCGCCCGTGTAGTGCTGCAGGCGCGTCAGTTCGCTGGGCGTGTAGATTTCCGCGAATTCCCGCAGTTTCACATAATTTTCGCGCGAGTCGACCTGGATGGTGGCCGTTTCATCGCCGACGAAATCGCGTAGCACGCGTTGCGCCAAGCTCAAGTCCTGGTGCAGCAGGCTGGTGGCGGGGCGCGTGCGCGCGCCGTGCGTGATCGTGCTCCAGGTTTTTCTCAGGTAGTCGACGTCCGCCTTCAAGTCCGCGTCGGACGCGTCTTCAGCCATGGTGCGCACGATGTAGCCGCCCTTTTCATCGGCAGGCAGCAGGCTTTGCAGGCGCACGCGCAGCTGCTCGCGTTCCGCTTCCTTTTCGATCTTCTGCGAAATGCCGATATGCTTATCCTGCGGCAGGTACACCAGCATGCGCCCGGCGATGGAAATCTGCGTCGACAGGCGCGCGCCCTTGGTGCCGATCGGGTCCTTGATTACCTGTACCGTCAGCACCTGGCCGTCAAACAGGATTTTTTCGATGGGCGCCGGCGTGGCGTTCTGGCCGTCGTGGCCGCGCGCTTCCCAGATGTCGGCCACGTGCAGGAAGGCGGCCCGTTCCAGGCCGATGTCGATGAAGGCCGACTGCATGCCCGGCAGTACGCGCACCACTTTGCCGGAATACACATTGCCGGCCAGACCGCGCGTGAGCGTGCGCTCGATGTGCAATTCCTGCACGGCGCCCTGCAGGATGAGGGCGACGCGCGTTTCTTGCGGCGTGATATTGATCAGGATGTCTTCGTTCATGGAGGCGCGGGAGTGGAGGCAACGAATGACATCATACCCGATCAGGGCAGGGGCAAACCTGCCAGTCGTAGCAACTGTGCAGTTTCGTACAGGGGCAGGCCCATGATGCCGGAATGGCTGCCTTCGATGTGCTCGACGAACAGCGCGGCGCTGCCCTGGATGCCGTAGCCGCCGGCCTTGTCGTACGGTTCCGGCGTGGCGCAATACGCGGCGATCGAGGCGGGCGACAGCACGCCGAAGCGCACTTGCGAGATCTGCGTGCGCTGCTCGGCGAAATCCTTGTAGTGCACGGCGATCGAGGTGAGCACCTCGTGCGTGCGGCCCGACAGCTGCTGCAGCATGGCCACGGCCTCGGCCCGGTCGGTCGGCTTGCCGAGGATGCCCCCATCGATGGTGACGGTGGTGTCGGCCGCCAGCACGGGGCGCGGGGTCAGGTGGCGGCGGCGCACCAGGTCCCAGGCGAAGGCGGCTTTTTCATTCGCCACGCGGGCCACATAGTCGAGCGCCGACTCGCCGGGGAGAACTTCCTCGGTGACGTCGGCGCCGCGCGGGCCGTCGCTGCGCAGCAGCAGCAATTCAAAATCGACGCCGATCTGGCGCAGCAATTCGCGCCGGCGCGGGCTTTTGGAGGCGAGATAGATCTTGTTATCGGCCGGTTTCATGGGGAATTCAGACGCGGTGGTAGGGGTGGTTTTGCGTGATCGACCAGGCGCGGTACAGCTGCTCGGCGAGGATCACGCGCACCACGCCGTGCGGCAGGGTCATGCTGGAAATGCGCAGCATGCCTTCGGCACGTGCCTTGAGTTGCGGATCGAGGCCGTCGGCGCCGCCGATCAGGAAGGCCGTGTCGCGGCCATCCTGCTGCCACGCCATCAACTGCTGCGACAGGCCGACGCTGGTCAGGTCCTTGCCGCGTTCGTCGAGGGCGATGATGCGCACGCCCTTGGGCAGGACGGCTTCGATGCGTTCGCGTTCCAGCGCCATCGCCGTGGCGGCGGTCTTGCTGCCGGAACGCTCCACCGGCTTGATTTCTTTCAGCACGATGCGCAATTCCGGCGGCATGCGCTTCGCGTATTCCGCGAAGCCCGTCTCTATCCAGGCCGGCATTTTATGGCCGACCGCAGCGATGATGAGCTGCATCGAGGCTTACGCTTCGACTTTTTTGATACGCTTGATCACGGTTTTTGCCGGTGCAGCATCGGCTGCCGGCTTGGCCGCGCGTGGGGCGCGTACTTTTTTCTCCGGCAGCGCTTTCAGGGCTTTCACTGCGGCTGCTTCGGTCTTGGTTGGCGCGACTTTCACGGTCTTGCCGACGGCTTTGGAAGTGGTGGCTTTTTTCGCCGGGGCTTTCTTGGCGGCGGTGGTGGCTGCCGCGGCTTTCTTGGCAGGCGCCTTTTTCTCGATCACGGGCGTCGCTTCCACATTGGCCTTGCTTGCTGCCAGGTGGCCGCTGACCTTTTTCGGCTCGTCGCCGGCCGCTTTTTTCGGCGCGCGCTTGGCGGCACCCAGCTTGACCGGGGTGTCGCCCCAGATTTCTTCCAGGCGGTAGTAGGCGCGGATAGGTGCTTGCATGATGTGGACGATCATGTCGCCCAGATCGACCAGCACCCATTCACCGGTGTCCTCGCCTTCCATGCCGATGATGTCGCCGCCGGCGTCCTTGACCTTGTTGCGTACCGAGGCGGCCAGCGCCTTGGTTTGACGGTTCGAGGTACCGGAAACGATCGCGATGCGGTCGAACAGGCTGGTCAGGTGGCTCGTTTCGAAGACGGCGATGTCTTGGCCTTTGACGTCTTCAAGGGCGTCAACGACGAGGGTTTGCAGTTTTTTGATGTCCATTTAGCTTTTGTATAAATTATGTTGTTCAATATAGTCTAGCACTAGCGGGGAAACAAGCGGGTTTGCCCGATTCCCCCGTTGTAATGCCGCACGTATTTCGGTGGCGGAGATATCCACCGCGAAGTCCTGTGCCAGATAAGTCAGACCGTGCGGCGTGTTGCGGATGCTTTCCAGTGACCCCAGGCGGCGCGAAAATTCTTCGGCGACCACTTGTGGCACTGCGGTGTCATTCAGCGCGAAGCCGGGGCGGGCCGCGACGCAGATATGCGCGTATTCAAATAATTGCTGCCATTCGCGCCATGTCGCGAGCCGCTGCAGCTGGTCGGCGCCCATCAGGAAAACGATGGAAGCGCGCGGACCCAGCTCGGCGCGTACCTGGCGCAAGGTATCGATGGTGTAGCTGGCCTGGCCATGTTCGCTGCGCGCGATTTCCTGGCGGTCGATCACGACCGGCAGGGGCAGGCCGGCAAACGCCAGGCCGGCCATCTCGGCACGCTGCTGGCCGGTGGCGCCCAGCTTGCTTTTTTGCCAGGGCGCGCCTGCCGGAATCACGCGCAGTTCATCGGCGTGCAGCAGGCTGGAAAAATGCGTGCCCAGCGCGACATGCCCCATATGCACCGGATCGTAGCTGCCACCAAGCAGCGCCACGCATGCCCTGCTACCTGGGTTCACGCCTGCAGCCAGTCGCGATGCACGAGGAAGTCAGTATACAACGCCGCTTCGGGACTGCCCGCTTCCGGGTGCCAGTCGTAGCGCCACTTGACCACGGGCGGCATCGACATCAGGATCGCCTCGGTGCGTCCGCCCGACTGCAGGCCAAACAGCGTGCCGCGGTCGAACACCAGGTTGAACTCGACATAGCGTCCGCGCCGGTAGCACTGGAAGTCGCGTTCGCGTTCGCCGTAGGGCGTGTCCTTGCGGCGCGCCAGGATAGGCACATAGGCGTCGATGAAGGCGTCGCCGGCGCTGCGCATCATCGCAAAGCTGTCGTCAAAGCCCAGGGCATTGAAATCGTCGAAGAAAATACCACCCGCGCCGCGCGCTTCGCGCCTGTGCTTCAGGTAGAAGTAATCGTCGCACCACTGCTTGAACTTCGGATGCAGTTCCTCGCCAAACGGCGCCAGCGCATCATGGCACACCTGGTGAAAGTGCTTCACGTCGCCCGCGTCGCCATAATACGGCGTCAGGTCCATGCCGCCGCCGAACCACCATACGGGTTCGCCATCGGCATTCACGGTGGTGAAGAAACGCACATTCATGTGCACCGTGGGCGCATACGGATTACGCGGATGCAGCACCAGCGATACGCCCATCGCTTCCCACGCCTTGCCACCGAGTTCAGGGCGCGCGGCCGCTGCCGATGGCGGCAATGCGGCGCCGGTGACGTGCGAAAAATTCACGCCGCCACGCTCGAACACATTGCCTTCCTCGATCAGCCGTGAAATGCCGCCGCCGCCCTCGGGGCGCTGCCAGGCATCGGTCAGGAAGGGCTTGCCGTCCTGCGCTTCGAGCGCCTGCACGATACGGCTTTGCAAATCGAGCAAATAGGCCTTGACGGCCGAAGGAGAGGGAGTTGACGACATCGCGTGGGCCGACGAGGCCGAAATAAAAAAGTAAGGACGGATTGTACCCTGTTACGCGTTTTTGTGATAGGGCGGCGCTTGCGCTGTGCGTTTGTGTTGTGGATCAGCGTGCCGGTGGCGTGGCATCGTCCTGCACTACCGTGATGGACAGGTCCGCGCCGGCGCCGGGCAGGCGCGCGCTTTCCACGGCGTGCGCGGCGCGCTGCTGCAAGTCGGGCCGCTCGACGCCCTGCCCGGCGACGGGGGCTGCGGCGGGGGAGGGCGCCTGCCCGGAGACGATGGCGCGGCCGGCAAAGGCCAGTACCAGCACCAGCAGCGCGGCCATCACCCACGTTCCCGGGCGCGCATAGGCGGGGCGTTCCCGGCGGGCCTGGCGCGCGGCGCCATCGACGATGATGCGGCCCAGCTCCGAGCCGTGCTGGCGCGTGCGCAGTAGCTCGAATTGCTGCGCCGTCAAGGTGCCTTGCCGGAGCATCTCGCGCAGTGCGTCAATCGGCGAGGCGAGCAGGCGCTTCTCCGGCAAGCTGGCGTGGGCGGCATCGCGCTGCCACTGGTTGATCAGGTCTTCGTCGTACAGGGTGTCGATGGCCTGGCCGTTGACCAGCTTTAGCGCGTCGGCGGCCAGTTGCTGGCGCTCGAGCAGGGCTTCGCCGCCATGCCGGCGCGGCAGATCCTGTACGCGTCGCAGGAAGTCGTCCTGTGGCAGCAGGTCAGTGCTCAGCAGCCATGCCAGGGCCTCGGCGGGGCCGGCGCCGGCGGCCAGTCGTGGCATGTCGACGTCGTCTTCCTCGTCCAGGGCGAGGATTTCCAGTTCGGCGATGGCGTCGTCGAGTTCATTGTCCGTGATCAGGCGGAGTTGGCGTACCTGAGCGAGGGCGGGATGGACGTGGCTGGTCATGGGTTGCAACTTTGTCTGAAAGGCAAAATCTTAGCGCAAGGTCCGCTTTCCTGGCGCGCCAATCAAAACAGGGCCGGGGCGGATGCATTCCGCGCCGGCCCTGCCGTTTGCCGTCTGGGGCGGGCTTAGTGCTTCAGGCCGCGCCAACCGATGTCGCGGCGGTACTGCGCGCCGTCGAAATGGATTTTTTCCACGGTTTCATACGCCTGTTTCTGCGCCATCTTGATGCTGTCGCCCAGGCCCACCACGCACAGCACGCGGCCGCCGTTGGTCACCAGGCGTTCGCCCTCAATGCGGGTGCCGGCATGGAAGGTGACGGAATCATGCGTTTCGGCCGGGATGTCGCCGATGGAGGTACCCTTGACGGGATCGTCCGGATAGCCGGCGGCGGCCATCACGACGCCAACGGCCGTGCGGCGGTCCCATTCCAGTTCCACGGCGTCGAGCGTGCCGTTGACGGCGTGTTCCATGACGGTCACCAGGTCGGTCTTCAGGCGCGCCATGATGGGCTGCGTTTCCGGGTCGCCCATGCGGCAGTTGAATTCCAAGGTCTTTGGCGTGCCCTTGTCGTCGATCATCAGGCCCGCATACAGGAAGCCCGTGAACGTGATGCCGTCCTTGGCCATGCCCTGGATGGTTGGCACGATGATTTCGCGCATGACGCGCGCATGCATGGCCGGGGTGACGATGGGTGCCGGCGAATACGCGCCCATGCCGCCCGTGTTCGGGCCCTGGTCGTGGTCTTTCAGGCGTTTGTGGTCCTGGCTGGTGGCCAGCGGCAGGATGTTCTTGCCATCGCACATGACGATGAAGCTCGCTTCTTCGCCGGCGAGGAATTCCTCGATGACGATGCGCGCGCCGGCGTCGCCGAACTGGTTATCGGACAGCATCATGTCGACCGCCTGGTGCGCTTCTTCCAGGGTCATGGCAACGACAACGCCCTTGCCGGCGGCCAGACCGTCGGCCTTGATGACGATCGGCGCGCCCATGGCGTCGACATAGGCGTGCGCGGGAGCGACGTCGGAGAAGGTCTGGTAAGCGGCCGTCGGGATGCCGTGGCGCTGCATGAAGGCCTTGGCGAAGTCCTTCGACGATTCCAGCTGTGCCGCTTCTTTCGTGGGGCCGAAGATTTTCAGGCCGCGCGAGCGGAACAGGTTGACGATGCCCGCTGCCAGCGGCACTTCCGGACCCACGACCGTCAGGCCGATGTGTTCCTGCTGAACGAAGTCGGCCAGCAATTGCGGGTCGCTGATGTCGAGATTGACCAGGCGCGCATCGCGCGCGGTGCCGCCGTTGCCCGGCGCGACATACACCATCTGTATGCGTTCGGACTGGGCCAGTTTCCAGGCCAGGGCGTGTTCGCGGCCGCCAGAGCCGACTACCAGAATTTTCATAGGAACCGTTCGTTCAGTGTGGGTTGCAGGGCGGTGCTGCCGCCCTTGAGGTGTATAGCTTATTTTTTGCTTAGTTTTCGATCAGGGCATTCGTAAACACTTCCTGGACGTCGTCCAGCAGCTCCAGCGCATCGATCAGCTTTTGCATCTTGATGGCGTCGTCGCCCGTGTAGACGGTTTCCGTCGCCGGTTTCATGATGACTTCGGCCACTTCGGCCTTGAAGCCGGCCGCTTCCAGCGCTTCCTTGACGGCGGCGAAATCATGCACGGGAGTGACCACTTCGAAGCCGCCCTCTTCATCGGCGATGACGTCGTCGGCGCCCGCTTCCAGGGCCGCTTCCATCAGCTTGTCTTCATCGGTGCCCGGCGCGAACAGCAACTGGCCGCAGTGCTGGAACATGAAGGCGACGGAGCCTTCGTTGCCCATGTTGCCGCCGTTCTTGTTGAAGGCGTTGCGGACTTCAGCCACCGTGCGTACCTTGTTGTCGGTCATGCATTCGACGATGACGGCTGCGCCGCCCACGCCGTAGCCTTCGTAGCGCACTTCTTCGTAGTTGGCGCCATCGACGCCGCCGCTGCCGCGGTTGATCGCGCGCTGGACGTTGTCTTTTGGCATGTTCGCATCGGCCGCCTTGTCGACTGCCAGGCGCAGGCGCGGATTGGTGATGGCGTCGGCGCCGCCCATGCGGGCCGCGACCGTGATTTCCTTGATCAGGCGCGTCCAGATTTTGCCGCGCTTGGCATCGGTGGCAGCCTTTTTATGCTTGATATTGGCCCATTTGCTATGTCCTGCCATGTCGAATCTTCCTTAGACGGGTGTTCAATTGTGGCCGACATTTTAGCATATCGGCCCCCTGCGAAGCGGCGCGGCCCCGTCATCAGGATGACACAATCTGTTGCTAAAGTGACGCGCTTTCACCATATCGAGGGCGCGACATCATGGCAAGTCAAATGGACAGGCGGCAATTTCTGAAATTGGGCGGCTTTATTACCGTCTCCGTGGCCACTGTCGGCCTCGCCGCCTGCGGCAGCACCGATTACAGCGATCCTGGCGTGCCGCTGGCCTCGGGCAGCGACTGGAAGTTCCCGCAAAGCGTGGCTTCGGGCGACCCGCGTGCCGACAGCGCCATGCTGTGGACGCGCGTCGTGCCCGCCAGTTTCGACGCCGTCGCGCCCGCCGTGGCCGGCAAATCCGACGTCGCCGTGCGCCTGATCGTCAGCGCCAGCGACAATACGGCCGCCCTGGGCGGCAACACGGCCCTGGTCGGTACGCCCATCGTCGATGCGAAATTGCCCCTGAAAGCAGATTTCGACAATACCCTGCGCCACAAGGTGACGGGCTTGCAGCCGGGCCAGGTGTATTTTTACCAATTCATCGCCGGCGACGTGCGCTCGAACGTGGGCCGCTTCAAGACGGCACCCGCCGCGACCAGCGACGTGACCCAGCTGCAGTTCGCCTACCTGACATGCCAGGACTGGAGCATCAACCACTGGGGGGCGCTGTCGCACATCGCCGCCAACGAATCGCTCGATTTTATCGTCCACCTGGGCGATTACATCTATGAAACGGTGGGCGAAGCCTTCCAGAGCGGCGCAGTGGAAAGCCGCCACGACCAGTTGAAATTGCCCGACGGCACGTACAAAAGCGGCACCTCCGGCGCGAAATACGCGACCACCGTGGCCGATTACCGCTACCTGTACAAGAAATACCGCACCGATGCGCGCCTGCAAGCCGTGCACGAGCGTTTTGCCTTCATCGCCATCTGGGATGACCATGAATTCACGGACGACGCCTGGCAGGATGCGTCCACCTATGAAGGCATCGTGGCGACCGACGGCAGCGACTTGCACCAGCCGGCCCGCCGCCGCAGCGCCAACCAGGCGTGGTTTGAATACATGCCGGCCGACGTCACGTTCGACGCCGCCGCGACGACCTTCCAGAATATCCAGATTTACCGCGATTTCCAGTTCGGCAAACTGATGCAGCTGGTGATGACGGACGAGCGCCTGTACCGCGCCGACCATGCGATCGCCGAGTCGACCATCAATCCCGCCACGGGCAAGCCGCTGGGCAGCATCGGCAGCCGCTACCTGGTGCCGCAAGCGCTGTTCGACAGCGTGGAAGGGCAGAAAATGGCGGCCGCCACCAAGGCCGGCGCCGATCCGCTGGCGGCAGTGGGCATGCTGGGCAGCACGCAGCGCGACTGGTGGAAGGGCAAGATGAAGGCTGCCACGTCGACCTGGAAGCTGTGGGGCAATGAAGTGTCGTTGCTGCGCATGGGCTTGAATGGCACGGATGCGATTGCCACCTTGCTGGCCCTGGGCGCCATGGCCAACGTGGGCAAAGCCATCGCCAGCACCCTGCCATTGGTGGGCGGCAGCGTGCCGCTGGCGTCCGCCATCGTGGCGGCCTCGACGGCAGGCGCATCGTCAAGCGTGGCGCAGGCCGCCGCCATGGCGATTGCCGGCGCCGCAGCCAATGCCGGCGCGCAGGGCGCCGCTGCCGTGGGCGCCGGTTTGAGCGCGGCCCAGGCTGGCATCACGGTGGCTGCCTACAACAGCGGCTCGCCGGCCGCCGCCGCGCAAGTGATCGCCTTCGGCTGGATCAAGCCCGACGTGCAGGCCAAGGGCGCCGCATCGAGCTTTGTCGCCGCTTCCGGCCAGCAAGCGGCGCTGACGCCATTCTTCACGCGCTTCCTGCTCAATTGTGACCAGTGGGATGGCTACAACAGCGAGCGCAAGAACCTGATGGCGCACCTGAAAACCAATGCCATCGGCAACGTGGTGGCCATCACGGGCGATATCCACTCGTTTTTTGCCGGCACGGTCAGCGACGATTTCGACGCGGCCGGCGGCGGCACGCCCGTCATGGTGGACCTGGTGTCGGCCGGCGTCAGCTCCGATTCCTTCTTCAGCTACCTGAAGTCGGCGGCCGGCAGCATGGGCGACATCGGTACTTTGGTCAGCTATCCGCTGGCCATCCCCGTCACGGGCCTGGGCACGGTGAACCTCGACGTCAACCTGCTCGACTACACCATGGGCAAGGCGGCGCCCACCGTCGACAGCCTGCTGGAGCAATTGCGCGTGCAATTGCGCGGCGCCCTGGCTGCCAAGGGTGTGCCGGAAGCGCAACTGGACGCGACGGTCGCTGCCGTGCAGGCTGGCTTGAAAGCAAGCACTGACTTCAGTGCAACCCTGCTGGGCCTGGCGCAGCAATTATCCGGCCTGGGCAACAACCCATGGATCAAGCATTTGAGCACGGATGCGCAGGGCTACACGGTGGTGACCTTGACGCCGGGCAAGCTGGTGGCGCAGTTCAAGCAGGTGAATAAACTGGTCGGCACGGCGGCGCCGTCGAACGTGATTGCGCGCGTGACGACGGCGACGGTGACGGCGGGTGCGGCGGCGGTGGTGGTCTCTTAATCTGCCGCCGGTTTTATTCGGGGCCAGACGGGGACGCCGAGTCCCGCCGGGTCTGGCCCCGGCTTTTGCCTTACAATCTGGGCATGAGCTCCAGTTCCCCGCAAGCATCCCCTGCATCGATTCCCCGTTCCGTCTACCTCGGTGGCCTGGCCATCGCCGTGGGCGGGGCGGTACTGTTTTCCACCAAGGCCATCGTCGCCAAGCTGCTGTACCGCTACCAGATCGACGCCGTCACCCTGATCGCCTTCAGGATGATCTTTTCGCTGCCCGTGTTCGCCGTCATCGCTTGCTGGAAGATGCGCACGGAGCCGCCGCTATCCAATAGCGACCGTTGGCGCCTCGTCGGGCTGGGCCTCGTCGGCTACTACCTGTCCAGCTATCTGGACTTTCTTGGCTTGCAATACATTTCCGTGGGCCTGGAGCGCCTGATCCTGTTCCTTACGCCTACTTTCGTGCTCCTGATTACCACCGTGTACTTCAAGCAGCGCATCAGCCGCCTGCAGTGGCTGGCCCTGTTCACCTCCTACTGCGGCATCGTGCTGGTGTTCGTGCACGACTTGCAGGGCGGCGCCAGCAACGTGGCGCTGGGCTCGACCCTGGTGCTGGGCTCGGCCTGTGCCTATGCCGTGTACCTGCTCGGTTCGGGAGAGCTGGTGAAGCGCATCGGCTCGATGCGCCTCGTCAGCTATGCCATGTGCGTGGCCAGCTTTGCCTGCATCGCCCAATTCTTCATCCTGCGCCCCGTCGAGCTGCTGATCCAGCCCATGCCCGTGTATGGCTTGTCTTTGCTCAATGGCATCTTTTGCACGGTGATGCCCGTCTTCATGACGATGATTGCCGTCGAGCGCATCGGCGCGCCCGTCGCTTCGCAGGCCGGCATGATCGGCCCCGTGTCGACCCTGTTCCTGGGCGCCATGATCCTCGATGAACCGATCACCAACTGGCAACTGGCTGGCACCAGCCTGGTATTGGCCGGCATTTACTTGCTGTCGAAAAAGAAATAATTCCTCCACCCACTGAAAATGTCCCCACCATGAAAACACGCATCGCCCTGATTGCCCACGACAAGAAAAAAGATGACATGATTACCCTGGCGGGCGAATACCTGGACTTTTTGAAGGGTTGCGAACTGTCGGCCACGGGCACCACGGGCGGCCGCCTGATCAACGAGCTGGGCCTGGCGGTCGAACGCAAGCATTCCGGCCCGTTCGGCGGCGACTTGCAGATCGGCTCGCTGCTGGTGGAAGGCTTGATCGATTGCGTGATCTTCCTGCGCGACCCGATGACGCCGCAGCCGCACGAGCCGGACATCAATGCCCTGGTGCGCGCCTGCGACGTGCACAACGTGGCGTGCGCGACCAATCTGTCGTCGGCGCACCTGGTGCTGTCGCAATTGCAGGCGCGGGCCAGCGCTGCCGCCTGACGTTTTCCCGATTCTTCTTCAAGGAGCATATTGTGAGCGCAACGATTACCACCAAAGCCATCCGCGTACAGCGCGTGGGCGGCCCGGATGTGATGGAATATGTGGATGTGGAACTGCCGCCGCCGGGTCCCGGCGAGGCGCGCGTCAAGCACGAGGCCATCGGCCTCAATTTCATCGACGTGTATTTCCGCACGGGCTTGTATCCGCAGCCGCTGCCCAATGGCCTCGGTGTCGAGGGGGCGGGCATCGTCGAGGCGGTGGGCGAGGGCGTCACGGAAGTGAAGGTGGGCGACCGGGTGGCGTATGCGGCGCGCATCAATGGCGCGTATGCGCAGCAGCGCAACCTGCCGGCGGCCCTGCTGCTGGTGTTGCCCGAGCGTATAGGTTTCGATACGGCCGCCGCCATGATGCTGCAAGGCTTGACGGTGCAATACCTGTTCCACCGCACGGTGGCCCTGAAGGCGGGCGACACCATTTTGTTCCACGCGGCCGCGGGCGGCGTGGGCCTGATCGCCTGCCAGTGGGCCAAGGTGCTGGGCGTGAATCTGATCGGCACGGCCGGTTCCGATGAAAAGGCGGCGCTGGCCAAGGCGCATGGCGCGGCCCATGTCATCAATTACAACACGGAAAACTTCGTCGAGCGCGTGCGCGAGATCACGGGCGGCAAGGGCGTCTCCGTCGTCTACGATTCCATCGGCAAGGATACGTTCACGGGTTCGCTCGACTGCCTGGCGCCGCTGGGCATGATGGTCAGCTTCGGCAACGCGTCCGGTCCCGTGCCGGCCTTCACTTTGAGCGAACTGGCATCGCGCGGCTCGCTCTTCATCACGCGTCCGGCCCTGTTCAGCTATGCCTCGAACCGCGCGAATCTGGAAGAGATGGCGACCTCGCTGTTCGGCGTCGTCAGCAGCGGCGAAGTGCAGATCGAGATCAACCAGCGCTACGGCCTGGCCCATATCGCCCAGGCGCATACGGACCTGGAAGGGCGCAAGACGACCGGTTCGACCATCATCGTGCCATGAGCGGCGGCAATGATGGCACGCCGAAGTTCGGCCGATTGCTGATCGTGCTGTTATTGGCCGTGGCCCTGATCGGCGCGCTGACCTTTGCGGCCGAGGCGTATTATTCGTAGACATAAAAAAACCGGCTGGCGCATCGCTGCACCAGCCGGTTTTTTGTATTGCCACGTAATTATTCCACCTTGACTTCCACTTTACGGGGCACGCCGCTCTGGCCGGGGAAGTCGGCAAAGGCGCTGGCGACCATGGCGGGCATTACTTGCGACGTGGCGCGCTTGTTGCTGGTCGATTGCACGGTCACGTCGTACAGTTTCTTGCCGTTGCGGTCATTGATCGTCACGCGCAATTCGCGTTCGTATTTATGGCGCACGCTTTCTTCCACGTCCATCGGGCCATACCAGTAGGGGTTATAGCCAAAGCGACCGTAGCCTGGCCATGCGCCGTAGCGGTAGCCATAGCGGCCAGGCCAGTAGCCGGGACCATACCAGAATGGGTCGGATGCCTGCAGCACGCGCTCAGGGTAGTCGACGGTCGAAAAATTCATTGCCACCCGCAAATTGGCTGCCGCAGGGCCGGACGCTTCGCCGAAACCGTGTTTGGCCAGTTCCGCGCGCACCAGGTTCTGGTAGCTGCGGTATTCCAGCGTGTCGTCTTCGGCCGCCGGCGCTTCAAATGCATACGATTTGTCCTGCAATTGCGCAGGCCACTCATGGAATACGGTCACATCGCTGCGTATGGTGGTGGCGCATCCGGTGAGCAACACGGTCAATGCGGCCATCATGATGGTGAGATATCGTTTCATTGCATGACCTCCTGATTAGTAGACGCAATTCTTCGCTTAGTATTATAAGAATAGTTCTATTTGTTTCTATTCATTATTACAGAATGTTACCTGGCATGTCTGCGTGTAAGGGAATCCAACATTCCTGACCTGAATCGCGACTATCGGGGGCTGGTGTTGGTAAAATAGGCTTTTGCCTCCGCTCCCACCCAAATCCCTATGCGCACAGACAGCCCTCAGACGATTTACCGCAAAGATTACACGCCGCCCAGCTTTTTGGTCGACAGCGTCGAACTTGGTTTCGATCTCGATCCCGCCCGCACAGTGGTGGCGAGCCGGATTCAAATGCGCCATAACCCGGCCAGCACCAGCCGCAGCATCGAATTGCACGGCGAACACATCGAACTGGTGCTGGTGCGCCTGAATGGCAAGGTATTGAAGCCGTCGCAGTACAAGCTGACGGCCGGCATGCTGACCATCCCCAAGGCCCCGGACGAGGTGACGCTCGATATCGAAACCGTGCTGGCGCCGCAGGACAATACCTCGCTGTCCGGCCTGTATGTGTCGAACCATAATTTCTTCACGCAGTGCGAGGCGGAAGGCTTCCGCCGCATCACCTTCTTCCCTGACCGCCCGGATGTGATGGCCAAGTACACGGTCATGCTGCGCGCCGACAAGGACAACTATCCGGTGCTGTTGTCGAACGGCAACCTGATCGAAGAGGGCGACCTCGGCGATGGCCGCCATTACGCCAAGTGGGAAGACCCGTTCAAGAAGCCGTCCTACCTGTTCGCCCTGGTGGCGGCGCGCCTGGTATGCCAGGAAGAGCGCTATACCCTGAAGTCGGGCCGCGAAGTGCTGCTGCAAGTGTGGGTGGAAGACGGCAACCTGGATAAAACCGACTACGCCATGCAGTCGCTGAAAAACTCGATCCGCTGGGACGAGGAGCGTTTCGGCCTGGAACTGGACCTGGACCGCTTCATGATCGTCGCCGTGGGCGATTTCAACATGGGCGCCATGGAAAACAAGGGGCTGAACATCTTCAATACCAAGTATGTGCTGGCCAATTCGCGCGTGGCGACGGACGTCGATTACGCGGGCATCGAAGCGGTGGTGGGCCACGAATACTTCCATAACTGGACCGGCAACCGCGTGACGTGCCGCGACTGGTTCCAGCTGTCGCTGAAGGAAGGCTTGACGGTGTTCCGCGACCAGGAGTTCTCGGCCGACATGATCGGTACGGACACGGGCCGCGCCGTCACGCGCATCGACCAGGTACGCACCCTGCGCCAGGCGCAGTTCCCCGAAGACGCGGGCCCGATGGCCCATCCCGTGCGTCCCGATTCTTTCGTCGAAATCAATAACTTTTATACGGTCACCATCTACGAGAAGGGCGCCGAAGTGGTGCGCATGTACCAGACCCTGGTGGGCCGCGACGGTTTCCGCAAGGGTATGGACCTGTACTTTGAGCGCCACGATGGCCAGGCCGTGCAGTGCGACGACTTCCGCGCCGCCATGGCCGATGCGAATGGCCGCGACTTCAGCCAGTTCGAGCGCTGGTACAGCCAGGCGGGTACGCCCATCGTGACGGCATCCACGCGCTACGATGCGGCCAGCCGGACGTTCGAGCTGACCCTGTCGCAAAACTGCCCCGCCACGCCGGGCCAGCCGAAAAAACTGCCTTTCCACATCCCCGTCACCGTCGGCTTGCTGGCCGCCGATGGTCGCGACCTGCCGCTGCACGTCGATGGCGTCGTGTCGAACGGCGCTGCCAGCGTCGTGCTGGAACTGACGCAAGCGTCGCAGACTTTCCGCTTCACGAATGTGACGGAGTTGCCCGTGCCGTCGCTGCTGCGTGACTTTTCCGCGCCCGTGGTGCTGGAATACGATTACACCGACGAGGAACTGCTGCATCTGTTCCGCCACGACAGCGACCCGGTCAACCGCTGGGAAGCGGGCCAGCGCCTGGCCATGGAGCGCCTGCTGAAACTGACCGGCGCCATCGCCGCCGGCGAGACCCTGGCGCTGGACGACACCTTCATCGAAGCGCAACGCGCCTTGCTGGCCGACGAAACGCTCGATCCTGCCTTCCGCGAGCTGGCCCTGATCCTGCCGTCGGAAACCATCATCGCCGAGCGCATGGCGCAAGTCGACCCGCAGGCGATCCACGCGGCGCGCCAGTTCATGCGCCGCACGATTGCGGCGGCCCTGAAGCCGGAATTGCTGGCGCAATACCACGCCAACCAGACGCCGGGCGAGTACAGTCCCGACGCCCTGTCGGCCGGCAAGCGCGCGCTGAAAAACCTGGCCCTGTCCTATCTGCTGATCGCGTCGGGCGAGCAGGAACTGGCCCTGGCGCAGCAGCAGTTCGACGGTGCCGGCAACATGACGGACCGCGCGGCAGCGCTGGGCGCCCTGATCCATTCGGGTTCGCCATCGCACGCGCAGGCGGCGCTGGCCAGTTTCTATGCCGACTTCGAGAATGAAGCGCTGGTGGTCGACAAGTGGTTCGCCATGCAGGCGGCGGCGCCATCGACCGATGTGCAAGCCGTGCGCGAGCTGATGACGCATCCGGCCTTCACCTTGAAAAATCCGAACCGCGCGCGCAGCCTGATCTTCAATTTCACGAACGGCAATCCGTCGCAATTCCATGTGGCTGACGGCAACGGCTACGCCTTCTGGGCCGAGCAAGTCATCGCGCTCGACGCCCTGAACCCGCAAGTGGCAGCCCGCCTGGCGCGGTCCATGGACCGCTGGCGCCGTTACGTGCCCGCGCTGCAAAGCCACATGCGCGACGCGCTGGAAAAAGTCGCCGGCCAGGCCAGTCTGTCGAATGACGTGATGGAAGTCGTCAGCAAGGCATTGGCCAATTAACACCGCAATAATCATCAAAACAGAGGGATTTCATGAAACGCATCAGTCTTACGCAATACCTGGTTGAAGAGCAGCGCTCGAACAACAGCATTCCGGCCGAACTGCGCCTGCTGATCGAAGTCGTCGCGCGCGCGTGCAAAACCATCAGCCACGCCGTCGGCAAGGGCGCGCTCGGCGAAGTGCTGGGCACGGCCGACACGGAAAACGTGCAGGGCGAAGTACAGAAAAAGCTCGACATCATCTCCAACGAGATCCTGCTGGAAGCGAACGAATGGGGCGGCCACCTGGCGGCCATGGCGTCGGAAGAGATGGAATCGATCCACCCGATCCCGAACCGCTATCCGAAGGGCGAATACATGCTGCTGTTCGACCCATTGGATGGCTCGTCTAACATCGACGTCAACGTCTCCATCGGCACCATCTTCTCGGTACTGAAGGCGCCGGACGGCATGGGTCAGCCGACCGAGCAGGACTTCATGCAGGCGGGCAGCAAGCAAGTGGCGGCCGGCTATGCCGTGTACGGCCCGCAAACCATGCTGGTACTGACCTTCGGCAATGGCGTGAACTGCTTCACCCTGGACCGCGAGATGGGTTCGTGGGTCCTCACGCAAAGCAATATGCAGATTCCGCCGACGACGAAGGAATTTGCCATCAACATGTCGAACGCGCGCCACTGGCATCCGCCCGTGAAACGCTATGTCGACGAACTGCTGGTCGGCGACACGGGCCCGCGCGGCACCAATTTCAACATGCGCTGGATCGCCTCGATGGTGGCCGACGTGCACCGCATCCTGAACCGTGGCGGCATCTTCATGTACCCGGCCGACCTGCGTGACACGTCGATGCCCGGCAAGCTGCGCCTGATGTACGAAGCGAACCCGATGGCTTTCATCGTGGAGCAAGCCGGCGGCGCCGCCACCGATGGCCAGCAGCGCATCATGGACATCGCCCCGCACAAGCTGCACCAGCGCGTGCCCGTCTTCCTCGGCTCGAAAGACGAAGTGGCCCGCGTCACGGCCTACCACGCCGAGTAAAAGCCGCACTTTTCCACGATTTTCAGCGGCCTGCAGCCGGGCCGCTAAAAAAATGCAAAAAAGTTCGCGTTGACACTAGCAAATTTTGTGCATTGTTTGTAGAATGTGGGTCTTCGCCGTTGTAGCTCAGTTGGTAGAGCAGCACATTCGTAATGTGAAGGTCGCCAGTTCGATTCCGGCCAACGGCACCAAGTTTCATCAGAAAACCCGCTTGCTTGCAAAAGTCAGCGGGTTTTTTGTTGTCTGTCACGCTACCTGGCTCAGATTCACTGATCGTTCTCCACCGTGCGCTCGCCCGCCTCGCCGTCGCCCGTGTTGACCACGCCGCGCGGCTCGATCAGCAGCAGCCTGGTTTCGGCAGGCGCGCACGGTTTATGTTCGACCCCCTTGGGCACCACCGCCATCTGGCCGGCACGCAGCACGATGGCGTGTCCTTCCGCGTAGCCGGGGCCGCGCAGGGCGATGCGCAATTGCCCTTCCAGCACGATGAAGGTTTCGTCCGTATCGGCGTGCCGGTGCCACTGGAATTCGCCCAGTACCTTGACGACCTTGAATTGGTAGTCATTCATTTCGGCGATGACGCGCGGCTGCCAGTGCCCCTCTAACAGGGCGACCTTGCCCGCCAGATCGATGGACTGGCCCTGGCCGCACGTGGTGATGGTAGTGATGGTGGTGGTGGACATGCTGTGCTCCGTTCAAGTGGCGATGCAGCCAGAATACGCATGCACTTGCGGGCCGTATTGAACGATCGTGGCTGTTTTCAGCTCTTGACGCTACCGCCGGCGAAGCGCAGCCAGCGGCCAGGCGTCAGTCCATGAGTTTTCAGGAAATGCCGTGTCATGTGGCTCTGGTCGGCGAAGCCCGCGGCCATGGCTGCCGATGCGAGCGTGGCGCCAGCCAGCAGCAGGCGGCGCACCATTTCCAGGCGCCGCATCGTCAGATAGCGGTACGGGCTGGTGCCGTAGAACACGCGAAAGTCGTGCGACAGGCTCCAGCGGTCGCGTCCCGTTGCCGCTTCAAGTTCCGCCAGGGTGACGGCCTGCGTGCAGTGCGCCTGCAGGTAGTCGCGCGCGCGGCGTGCCGCCAGGAAGTCGCCTCGCAAGCGCCGAGCCGGCGTGCCGGCCACCGCCGCCAGCGCGTGCGCCAGCTCTACCAGCGCCTCGCTCTGTTCCAGCGCTTCGAGCGGGTGGCCGTCGTGCGGCAGCAAGGCGGAGGTGGCGGCCGCCAGGCGGGAATCGGTCGACACGCCGCCTTCGATGAAGGGCAGCGCGTGTCCGCCCAGCACATCCTGGAACAGCGCCGGTTCGATATACAGCATGCGGTAACGGAAGCCTGCGTCGGTACCCGCCTGGCCATCGTGCGCCTCGTCTGGATGCAGGATTATGGTATTGCCGGGCAGGCTGTCGCGCTGCCCGCGACGGTAGCTGAAACGCTGCACGCCCGCCAGCGTGCGGCCGATGGCGTAGGTGTCGTGGCGGTGCATGGCATAGGCCTTGCCCTTGAACCACGCCTCGATGCGTTCGACCCCTTGTACCGGTTCGGCGCACTTGACCCAGTCGCTGCGCGCTGGCGCTGATGCTCGCTTCATGATGTTTGTCCGTGGATGTCCGCCCTGGTTGCCGATTGCTGACTGTACCCGCCGCGCGCGGGGCTGTCCACGAAAACAGCCGAATCAGAAATTGTGCCGGATTCCCAGCGCCACGCCCGACATGGTGGCGCCCTTTGTTGCTGCATCGCGTCCCAGGCTGTTGATGGCAAAGTCGGCGACGCCGTTGCCGCCGTTGGCCAGGCGCGTGTAGTAGGCATACAGGCTGCTGCGTTTCGACAGCTGGTAGTCATAGCCGACGGTGGCGTGGGTGGCGCCCGCACCGGCTCCCGCGCGCACGTTGCCGATGCTTTCCAGCGCGCCGCCTGTGGCGCTTTGCGCATGCGCCAGGCCGAAACGCATGCCATGGCGGCCGAACTGGCGCGTGGCGGAAAAGTAGACCGTGCGGCGGCGCAGTTCGCCCGTGGGCGTCGCATAACGCAGGCTTTCCAGCGCCACCGCCAGCTGCGTGGCGCTGTCGACATGCCAGGCGAGGGCCAGCTTGCTGCCACGGTCGGTCAGTCCCCGTCCCTGGTAGTCGTGATGGTCTTCCTGCGCCAGGGTGGCGTACAGGGCGCCGCCGTCGTAGATCAATGCGGCCGAGGTCAGTGCCGGATGCGCGCCGCTGGCGGGCCGCTCTTCCCCCATGCCGCGCGCCACGCGCAGCGACCAGCCCTGCCACTGCGGCGTCCAGTAATGTACGCTGTTCTGCTGGCGCCGGTCGAAGGAATACGTGTTGCTGGTATGGCTTTCGCTGGCGCCGGCGCCGTTGCCCATCAGGCTCATGTAGCCGGCCGTGGTGGGGTAGAACGGGTCGAGCGCGGAAGTGGCGCTGTTGTAGGGCAGGGTCCAGTTCCCGCCAAACAGCGTGCCCCACGGGCCGGCAATGCCGACGCGCGTGTCGCGCGCGGCGATGGATCCCGCGCCCGTGTCGGGCGCCAAGGTGCCCTCGACCTGGAACAGCGCCTGCCAGCCGCCGCCCAGGTCTTCGCTGCCGCGAAAACCGAGTACCGAGCGGTTGTTGGAGACGCGCTGCACGCTGTCGCCGCTGCCTGACGAGTGCAGCGCTTCGAACGCCACGTTCAGGCGGCCGTACAGCTGCACATTTTCTTGTGCCGCGGCGGGCAGGGCCGCCGCCAGCGCCAGCGCGCCGGCAGCCAGCAAAGGCAATCGCGTCAGCATGGCATCAGAACGCAAAGCAGCTGCATCCCAGCGCGCCCCAGAAGCCGGAGTGGCTGGAAACGGGCACGGAACTCTTGCGCGCCACGTCGTGGGCGTGCGCGTGCACGCCGCAGGCGCCCTGGCACTGGTGCTGTTGCATCACGCTGGCCGTTTGCGGCGGCGCGGCGCGGTAGTGGCCAGCCACGTTTTTCACGGGTGACCAATCCGGCAATACCGGAATGGGAGGCGGCGCCAGTGGCGTGAATTCCGCCTGGCCGTAGACGACCTTGCCGCCGACAATGGTGAGCACGGATTCGATCGACTTGATGGCCTCTTCATCGATGCTGAAAAAGTCCGCGCTCAGCACGGCCAGGTCGGCCAGCATGCCTTCCTGGATGCGTCCCTTCTTGCCTTGCTCGCTGGAGAACCAGGCGCTGCCCGCCGTCCACAGTTCCAGCGCCGTGTCGCGCGACAGGCGCGAATCTGCGTCGTACAGGCGCAAGCCGCCAACGGTGCGGCCCGATACCAGCCAGTACAGCGCCGTCCACGGGTTGTAGCTGGCCACGCGCGTGGCGTCCGTGCCGCCGCCCACGGGCACGCCCGAGGCAAGCATGCGCGCGATCGGCGGCGTGGCCTTGGCCGCTTCCGCACCGTAGCGGTCGACAAAATATTCGCCCTGGAAGGCCATGCGGTGCTGGATGGCGATGCCGCCGCCCAGCGCCTTGACCCGGTCGATGTTACGCGGCGTGATGGTTTCGCAGTGGTCGAACATCCAGTGCAGGCCGTCGAACGGGATATCGCGGTTGACCTTTTCAAACACCGTCAGCATGCGGTCGATCGATTCGTCATAGGTGGCGTGCAGGCGGAAGGGCCAGCGCTTGGAGACCAGGTGGCGCACCACCTTTTCCAGTTCGTCGTCCATGCCGGGCGCCAGTTCCGGGCGCGGCTCGAGGAAATCCTCGAAGTCTGCGGCGGAAAACACCAGCATTTCGCCGGCGCCGTTATGGCGGTAATAATCGTCGCCCTGGCCCGGCGTGACCATGTCCGTCCATTTTTCAAAATCTTCCAGTTCGCGGCCCTTGTTTTGCGTGAACAGGTTGTAGGCGATGCGGATGGTCAGCTGCTCTTTTTGCGCCAGTTCGTCGACGACGGCGTAATCCTCGGGATAATTCTGGAAGCCGCCGCCCGCGTCGATGGCGCTGGTGATGCCCAAACGGTTCAGTTCGCGCATGAACTGGCGCGTGGAATTGACCTGCAATTCGCGCGGCAGGGTCGGGCCTTTCGCCAGGGTCGCATATAAGATCATGGCGTTCGGGCGGGCGATCAGCAGGCCGGTCGGGTTGCCGGCAGCATCGCGCACGATTTCGCCGCCGGGCGGGTTCGGCGTGTTCTTGTCGTAGCCGACGGCGCGCAGGGCGGCGCGGTTCAGCAGGGCGCGGTCGTACAGGTGCAGGATGAAGACGGGGGTGTCGGGCGCAGCCGCGTTGATTTCGTCGAGGGTCGGCATGCGCTTTTCCGCGAACTGGAATTCCGTCCAGCCGCCCACCACGCGCACCCATTGCGGGTTCGGCGTGCGCAGCGCCTGTTCCTTGAGCATGCGCAAGGCGTCGGCCAGCGAGGGCACGCCTTCCCAGCGCAATTCCAGGTTGTAGTTCAAGCCGCCGCGGATCAGGTGCAAATGCGAGTCGTTCAGGCCGGGAATCGCCGTGCGGCCACCCAGGTCAATCACCTGCGTGGCGGGACCGCGGTGGCGCATCACGTCATCGGCATCGCCCACGGCGAGAAATTTGCCGTCGGCGATGGCTACCGCGCTCGCTTGCGGGCAGCTTTTATCGACGGTATGGAAGCAGCCATTGAGCAGGATCAAGGGTGCGGCGGCGGGGAGGGTGTGTTCTGGCATGGTGCAGCTCCATGGTTGCGGTGCGGGGAGGGCCGGCGTGCGCGGCGCGAAAGTCACGTCGGCCAGTGTAGCGGACGTCCCGCGCTTGAACACGGGCCAAAAGATCAGGTGGCGCCAGGCGCACTGGCCGAAGGACGGGGGCGGCGGCCGGCCGTATGGCTTACCATGCAGGGAGCGGCGCCGGGGCGCTTTCCTGGCGCGTTTTTTTGTTTTTTAGTGCATTGCACGGTATCGGGAGTCATTCGATGGATCAGCCACCATACAGCCGCTTGTTCGGCACCAGCCTGGGATTTTTAGCCGGGTATGTCGATACCCTGGGTTTCATTGCCCTGTTTGGCCTGTTTACGGCCCATGTCACGGGCAACTTCGTGCTGATCGGCGCCGCCTTGGCCGAACCGACGCGCATCCCCATCCTGCTGAAAATCCTCGCTTTTCCCGCCTTTATCGCGGGCATCGTCGTCACGCGCCTGATGGTGCTGGCCATCGAGCGCCGCGGCGGTCCGGCGCTGACGCTGGCCTTCCTGCTGCAATGGATCTTGTTGGCCGGTTTCATGGTGTTTGGCATCCTGGCTGAGCCGGTCGGCAAGGATGCCAGTTCCATGGCCATGGCGGCAGGCTTGCTGGGCACGGCCGCCATGGGCGTGCACAGCGCCACCAGCCGGCTGCTGCTGGCGCATCTGGCGCCCACCTCCATGATGACGGGGAATGTGACGCAGATCGTGCTCGACACCGTCGACGTGCTGCGCGGCGCGGCCGACGGGGGCACGCGCGCGCGCTGCGGGAAGTTCTTCTGGCCGCTGCTGGCCTTTGCGCTGGGGGCCATCGCTGCCGGCTTTGGCTACCTGGTCTTCGGTTTCGCGGCGCTGGCCGTGCCGCTGGTGCTGCTGGGGGGATTGATCGTCGTGCAGCAGCGTAGCGGGCAGCCGCGCGTGCCGGCGGCCTGAGCGTGCTGGCGCCGCTCAGGCGTCGAGGATGCCGCGCCGCAGCGCGATGGTGACGGCGTGGGTGCGGTCCCGGGCGCCCAGCTTGGCCAGGATGGTGCTCATGTGCGCCTTGACGGTTTCTTCCTTGATCTGCAGCAAGGCGCCCGTTTCGCGGTTGGAATTGCCTTGCGCAACCTGCTTGAGCACGTCCAGTTCGCGGTTCGACAGCACGTCGCTGCAGGCATACAGCGCCAGTTCCGCCTCGATCTCGGGCGTGATGTGGCGCCGCCCCGCGTCCACGTTCTGTATCGCCGCCAGCAATTCGTGGCGCAGCGCGCTTTTCAGCACATAGCCGCATGCGCCCGCGCGGATGGCGCGCAGCACCTGCGTGTCGCCCTTGTAGGTGGTCAGCACGATGATGCGCGCCTGCGGATGGCGCGCGCGGATGGCGCCGATGGCGTCGAGGCCGCTCATGCGCGGCATCTGCAAATCCATCAGCGTGACGTCGGGCTGCAGCGCGTCAAATTGCTGCACCGCCTGCTGGCCATCGGTGGCCTGGCCCACCAGCGCCACGCCGGGAAAGGCTGCCAGCAGGGCCGCGATGCCGTCGAGCAGCAACTGGTGGTCGTCGGCGATGAGGACGCGTATCGGCGCCGTATCGCTGCGCATGATGTTGCCTGGTAAAGAGGAATTATCGATCAAGAGTCGTCGGAACAGGGTGAGCAAAAGGTATTTTACCGCAGCGCTTGCCGGGCTGCAGGGGGGACTCCCCAGAGGCAAGCTTCATGTCAGCCTATATTTAGATAGTGGTGCGGGCACGCGGCCAGGCATACGATGCACGGCAGTACCCACTCAACCCTCTCCGCATGGATGACATCATGACCAATCCGAAACTGGAAGTCCTCACCCCCGACAATTGCCAGATCATCTTCATCGACCAGCAGCCGCAAATGGCGTTCGGCGTGCAATCGATGGACCGGCAAGCGCTGAAAAACAATACCGTGGGCCTGGCCAAGGCCGCCAAGGTGTTCAACATCCCCACCATCATCACCACGGTGGAAACGGAAAGCTTCTCCGGCCACACCTATCCCGAACTGCTCGACGTCTTCCCCGGCCAGGATATCCTCGAGCGCAGCTCGATGAATTCGTGGGATGACCAGAAGGTGCGCGATGCGCTGGCCGCCAACGGCAGGAAGAAAGTCGTCGTGTCGGGCCTGTGGACGGAAGTGTGCAACAACAGCTTCGCCCTGTGCGCGATGCTCGAAGGCGACTACGAAATCTATATGGTGGCCGACGCCTCGGGCGGCACCTCGAAGGAAGCGCATGACTACGCCATGCGGCGCATGATCCAGGCCGGCGTGGTGCCCGTGACCTGGCAGCAGGTGCTGCTGGAATGGCAGCGTGACTGGGCGCACAAGGCAACCTATGACGCCGTCATGGCCATCGTGCGCGAACACTCGGGCGCCTACGGCATGGGCGTCGACTACGCCTACACGATGGTGCACAAGGCGCCGCAGCGCATCCATGGCGAGCACGCCACCCTGGCGCCGGTACCGGCCAGGTAAGTTCCACGTGGCAATGCCATGCGCCGCGCGCCTGACCGTGCGCGGCGTTTTTTTCATCGAAAGGAATGCGCCATGAAGTTATATGTGATTTCGCTGGCGGTGGGCTTGCTGGTTGGCATTATCTACGCCGTCTTGCAGGTGCGCTCGCCGGCGCCGCCCGCGATAGCTCTGATCGGCCTGCTGGGCATGCTGATCGGCGAACAGATCGTCCCCGGCGTCAAGCGCCTGATGGCGGGCGAAGCCATCACGGTGTCGTGGCTGCGCAGCGAATGCGTGCCAAAGATCAGCGGCGTGGAGGCGAAGCCAGCGCTGGCCAAGGCCGAGCCGCAAAAGGATGACAGCGCCGCTTGATATCCGTGGCGTCAGAACGCGCCCAGCAAGCCGCGCCGGGCGGCCACCGTGGCCGCCTCGGTGCGGCTTGATACATTGAGCTTGGTCAAAATGTTGTTCACGTGAAATTTGACCGTGCCCACCTCGATGCCGGCGCTGCGCGCGATCATCTTGTTGCTCTTGCCCGCGGACAGGTGCAGCAGGATGTCGTGCTCGCGTTTCGACAGGCGGTTCGCCTCGATGCGGCCGGCCTGCTGCGCCGCCAGTTCCGGCGGCAGGTAGTGCCTGCCGGCAGCCACCTGGCCGATGCATTGTGTCAGTTGCAGGAAGCCGGAATCCTTCAGCAGGTAGCCGCGCGCGCCGGCGCGCAGGGCCCGGTGCACATTGTCCTCGCCCTGGTAGGTGGTGAGGATGACGATCTTCGCTTGCGCGTCGTCTGCGCAGATGCGCTCGATCGCCTCGACGCCATGCATTTCCGGCATGTTCAAATCCATCAGCACCACGTCGGGCCGCAGTTCGCGGTACAGCGCCACGGCGGCGTGGCCCGTGCCCGCCTGGCCCAGCAGGCGCAAGCCCGGCAAGGACGCGATCAGCGAAGCCAGGCCGGCCAGGATCAGCGGGTGGTCGTCGGCGATCAGCAGAGTAGTCGGCGGAGCGGCCGGGGGGATGGTCGTGTGCATGGCTGTACTCATGGTGCGGGCAGGGTGAAGTGGAAGACGCTGCCGTGGGGTGCGCCGGGGGCATGCCACAGGCGGCCGCCATGCGCGTCGAGGATGCGGCGGCAGATGGCCAGGCCCATGCCCATGCCGTCCGGCTTGCTGGAATACAAGGCGTGGTACAGGCGGCCGGCCGCCTGCGGCGCGATGCCGGCGCCATTGTCGGCGATGCTGAAATGCTGCACGCCCCCATCCAGGCGCGAGGACAGCAGCACCGTGCGCGGCCGGCCGCTGGTGCCCTGCAGGGCTTCGATGGCGTTCATCAGCAGGTTCAGGATGACTTGCCGGAATTGCACCGGGTCGGCGTGCAGCAGCGGGCGGCCCGGAGCCAGCTGCATTTCCAGGTGGATGGCGTGGCGTTGCAGTGGCGCGCGCAGCAGCGGCAGCAGGTCTTGCACGGCGTCGTCGGCCACAAAATGGCCATGGCTGCCCGGCGCGTTGCAGGCCAGTCCATGCACGCTGCGCAGCACGGCGCTGGCGTGGCTGCCGGCGCTGGCGACCAGGGCCAGCGCCGCGCGCGCCTCGTCGAGGCGGGGCGGATCGTGGTCGAGCCAGCGCAAGGCGGCATCGGCATTGAGCGCGATGGCCGCCAGCGGCTGGCGCACTTCGTGCGCGACCGATGCGGCAAATTCGCCCATGCCGTCCATCCTGCCCATGCGCTGCGCCTGCGCCAGGCCTGGGTCTTGCTGCTGAGGGAAAGAATGCGTGCTGGCCATCGCGGGACTCCTGTCGTTCGCCGCGGCTCATGCCGCGCGGCAACAAGTATGCATGGCCCGGCAGGCAAGGCAGTTATACGAATGGGGGAGGCGGGCGGTTTTTTTGCGCGGCGGAGGCGCTGGCGGGGGAGATAGACACCGCCGGGCGGGCCGGCGGTGCGGGCAGCGCAGAACGGTCAGGACTTGATAAAGGTCAACAAGTCTTCGTTCAGGCGATCCTTGTGGGTGGCTGGCAAGCCGTGCGGCGCGCCTTCATAGATGACCAGCCTGGCGTTCTTGATGAGCTTGGCCGCAGCCTTGCCGGAGGTGTCGATCGGCACGATCTGGTCGTCGCCGCCGTGCACCACCAGGGTCGGCACGGAGATTTTCTTCAGGTCGGCCGTGAAGTCCGTCTCGGAAAACTGCTTGATGCAGTCATAGGCGTTCTTGATGCCGCACTGCATGCCCTGCAGCCAGAAGGTGTCGCGCATGCCTTGCGACACCTTGTTGCCGGGACGGTTGGCGCCGAAGAACGGCACCGTCAGGTCCTTGAAGAATTGCGAGCGGTCGGCCAGCACGCCGGCGCGGATGCCGTCGAAGACAGACATCGGCAAGCCGCCCGGATTGGTAGCCGACTTGACCATCTGCGGCGGTACGGCGCCCACCAGCACGGCCTTGGCCACGCGCTTTTCGCCATGGCGGCCGATATAGCGCGCCACTTCGCCGCCGCCCGTCGAATGGCCGACCAGGGTCGCGCCCTTGATGTCGAGCGCGTCGAGCAGGGTGGCCAGGTCGTCGGCGTAGGTATCCATGTCATTGCCCTGCCACGGCTGGCTGGACAGGCCGTGGCCGCGGCGGTCGTGCGCGATCACGCGGTAGCCGTGGCTGGCCAGGAACATCATCTGGTCTTCCCAGGCGTCGCCCTGCAAGGGCCAGCCGTGGCTGAAGACGACGGGCGTGCCCGTGCCCCAGTCCTTGAAGCGGATGACGGTGCCGTCCTTGACGGTGACGCTATTGACGGTGAGCTTGCCCGGCGCCACGGCAGCGGCAGGCTTGGCGGCGGCGCTGGCGCCACCGGCGGCCAGCAGTCCCGCGCCGGCGGCCACGCCGGCGACGCCGACGAGCAGCTTGCGGCGGGAGTTGACTTCTTCGGCTTCGATTTTTTTCGACATGATGCATTTCCTTCGGGGAGGGGGGAGGGGCCAGCCATGGCGTGGACCAGTGACGGCATCGGCCAGTCTAGGCCTTCGCGCGCGCCGGCGCCTCTGCCAAAAGACCAGTCGCGCCCAGGCGTCCGCCTGCCTATGATGGCTGGCAGCGGCGCGCCGCGCCGCCTGGCTTTCCCACTGGAGCGATCATGAAGAAAAACTGGAGGGCGGCGCTGACGGGCCCCTTTTTACCCGATGCAGGCTTGCTGTTTGCGCGCGTGGCGGGCGCGCTGCTGGTGCTGCACGTGCACGGCTTGCCCAAGCTGCTGCATTTTTCCGAGGAACTGGCGCGCATCGACGACCCGCTGCACCTGGGCCGCGCCGTCACCCTGTACTGCGCCCTGTTCGCGGAAATCCTCTGTCCGCTGTTGGTCGCCGCCGGCTTGCTGACGCGCCTGGCCTGCCTGCCCCTGCTGTTCCTGCTGGGCGTGTCGATGCTGCTCGTGCACCCGGACTGGAGCATCGCAGACGGCCAGTTCGGCTGGCTGCTGATCATCGTCTTCGGCACGATTGCCATCAGCGGCGCTGGCCGTTATTCGCTCGATGCGCGGTTGCGCCGCTAAATGACGAATTCCCGCCGCACGGCCGGTTTGTGCGCCAGCAGCAGCGATAATTTCTTCAATGCGCTGGCCAGGCGCGCGCGGTCGCGGATGCTGCCCAGCGAGATGCGGATGGCGTTCGGCGGGCGGTTGTCGTAGAAGGCGTCGGACGCCGTGACGGCCACGCCCTGGGCGCGGGCGGTGGCGGCCAGCTCGCGCGAGGTCCAGTAGCCGGGCAGCGAAAACCACACGTGGATGCCATCGCTGCGCGGGTGAGTGGCGCCCGTCAGGATGGTGCGGATGACGTCCTGGCGCGCATCGGCTTCGCTGCGTATGCCGGCCAGCAGCGCGTGCGCGGAGCCGTCGTGTATCCATTGCGTCGTCAGCGCCGTCGTCACGGGCGTGGCCATCAGGCTGAAAGAGCGCAGGGCGTCCAGGAAGCGTTCGCGCAGCTGCGTGTCGGCGATCAAGGTATAGGCCATGCGCAGGCCCGGCGCCAGGCATTTCGACAGGGTGGCGATGTAGGATACGTGGGCGGGCGCGTAATGCGCCAGGGGCGGCGGCGCATCGGACGCCAGCAGCCAGTACGGGTCATCCTCGATGATGTGCATGCCGCAGCGCTGGGCCACTTGCGTGATGGCCAGGCGGCGCGCGGCCGGCATGGTGTGCGCCGTGGGGTTTTGCAGGGTGGGATTCAAATACACGAGGCGCGCGCGGTGCTTGCGGCCGGCTTTTTCCAGCGCTTCGGGCAGCATGCCATCCGCATCCGTTTCCACGGCCACGGCCTTGCGGTTCAGCTGCCCGGCCGCCGAGCGCAAGCCCGGATACACGGCCGGCTCCGTCAAGATGGCGTCGCCGGGCCGGCTCAGGGTCAAAATCAGCGCCGCCAGCGCCGCCTGTGCGCCGGGGCAGGCGACGACGTGTTCCCCATCGACGTTGCCGAACATGGGCGCGAGCCAGGCGGCGCCCGCCGCGCGGTCGGCCTTGCTGCCGCCGCCCAGGTGATAACTCATCAACATATCGCTGTCCGTGCGCATCAGTACCTGCGCCACGCCCTGTTTCAGCAGGTCGTCGAAATCCACGCCCACGGGCGGCGGCGGGATGTTCATGCTCAGGTCCAGCATCTGCGTCAATTCCACCTTCGGCGCCGCCACGTAGGTGCCGCGCGCGCCGTGCCCTTCCAGCAGGTTGCGGCGCTTGGCTTCGTCGTAGGCGCGCGTCACGGTCGTCAGGTCGACCTGGAACAGGGCGGCCAGGCTGCGCTGCGGCGGCAAGCGGTCGCCCGGGCGCAGGCTGCCGCCGGACAGCGCGCGCTCGAGCATGTCGGCGATCTGCAGGTAGCGCGGACCGCCGTGCTGCACGAACGGCGTGACCCACGCGCTTGCATGGTCATCTTTTTGTATGGATTTAGACGGAGGCATTTTGTCTTGATGTATGTATTTTAGTGCCTACATTATGCGTAAAATCTGCATAAAAATCCATGCATTTGTATGGGGCCGGCTTTCTCTTCTGGGCCGACCATGCATCAGGCAGCGTTACTCCCCGCCCGCCGCACCAGACCGGCGGGGATTGTTATTTCTGGCAGGCATTTAAGTCTGGCCTTCAAGGTGTGGCAGCGCACGGTGGCGCATGGCAGGCGCGGTTAAGGTAGCGCCAACAGCTTGCTGCTGATCCACTGTTTGATATGGCTCAGCCCGGCAGCGTTTAGCCGCTTCTTTTTCCCAGAAGCGAGGAGAATCATGATTCGGTCACGGCATCGAGCATGGTTGAAATTATTCACTGTTAAAGGAAACCATCATGAACGCGATTGAAAAAACCAGCTCCGATATCAACGGCACCGCCCAGGATACCCGCCAGGACTTGCACCGTACGATCGACAAGGTGGCAAGCCAGGCCCAGCCCCTGGCCGACAAGGTGGCCACGCGCGCCCACGACGGCGTGGACCAGGTGGGCGACCGCATCGACCAGGTCAGCGACAGCGTCAGCAAGGCTTCCGAACGCCTGATGGCGCGCGGCAAGCAATTGGGCGCCGCCTGCCAGCGCGCCGGCGAGACGGGCCGCGATTACGTGCGCGAACGGCCGGCCGTGTCCCTGCTGATTGCGGCAGCGGCCGGGTATGGCCTGTCGAAATTGCTGGGTTCGCGTAAATAAGTTTTACGCCTTCCTGGCCGGTATTTGTCGTGGGCGCTGTTTCCTTCGCCGTGATGGCGGAGGAAGCAGCGCCCACGCGCATAAGGTAGTAGTTAGTAGCAGGCCGTAAAGGAGAGTGAAGATGCGCTCCATTTTGTTGTGGTTGATCGGTGTACCTATTCCCATCATTGTTTTGATTGCCCTGTTCGTGCGCTGAATGAGGGAGTTGTAGCGTTCTCCCGGGGCAGACTACTCACAGGAGATGTAATGGCTACCAACAAGAAAACGCCGTCCAAGGACGGTGCTGGTTCCGTATTGAGCAGCATGTCCGGCCCATCCGACAGCAATGCGCCGGACAGCCTGGGGGCGGATAATGAGCTGACCCGTGCGCTGCTGCAAAAGACGGCCGCCGGCCAGCAACTGTCCGCCGCCATGGCCGTCAATCCCAAGGAGGAGGGCCAGTATGGCGAGGCGGCGCGCACGCCGGCCGAAGGCGTGCATGTGGCAAGCGGCGAAGCGCTGGCCACGGCCAGCACCACGGGCGAAACGGTACCTTCCCCGAAGACGGGCGATGGCCAGCCCGCGCTGGGCGAGAATGCGTTGAATAATTCGCTGGATCACGCCCGCAGCGACGACAGCGGCTGCGTGCTGACGACCAACCAGGGCGTGCCCGTGGGCGACAACCAGAATTCGCTGAAGGCGGGCTTGCGCGGTCCCACCCTGATGGAAGACTTTATCCTGCGCGAAAAGCTCACGCACTTCGACCATGAGCGCATCCCCGAGCGCGTCGTGCATGCGCGCGGCTCGGCCGCCCACGGCTATTTCGAATGCTACAAGGAGCAAAGCAGGCACACGCGCGCCGCGCCGTTCGCCAAGGCGGGCAAGCGCACGCCCGTCTTCGTGCGTTTTTCCACGGTGGCCGGCGAACGCGGTTCCACCGATACGGCGCGCGACGTGCGCGGCTTCGCCGTGAAGTTTTATACGGACGAGGGCAACTGGGACCTGGTCGGCAATAACATCCCCGTCTTCTTCATCCAGGATGCGATGAAGTTCCCCGACCTGATCCACGCCGTCAAGCCCGAGCCGCACAACGGCATGCCGCAGGCGGCCAGCGCGCACGACACCTTCTGGGACTTCGCCTCGCTGTCGCCGGAAATCACGCACATGCTGATGTGGGCCATGTCGGATCGCGCCATCCCGCGCAGTTTCCGCATGATGCAGGGCTTCGGCGTGCATACCTTCCGCCTCGTGAATGCGAAGGGCCAGTCCGTCTTCTGCAAATTCCACTGGTCGCCCATGGCCGGCACGCATTCGCTCGTGTGGGACGAAGCCGTCAAGCTGAGCGGCGCCGATTCCGACTTCCACCGGCGCGACCTGTGGGAAGCCATCGAGTGCGGCGCGTATCCCGAATACGAGCTGTCCTTCCAGCTCTTCACGGAAGCGCAGGCCGAAGCGTTCCCCTTCGACGTGCTCGATCCGACCAAGCTGATTCCCGAAGAACTCGTGCCGCTGGTCCCCGTCGGGAAGATGGTCTTGAACCGCAATCCCGACAATTTTTTCGCCGAGACGGAACAGGTGGCGTTCTGCACGGCGCACATCGTGCCCGGCATCGATTTCAGCAACGACCCGCTGCTGCAGGGGCGTATCCACTCCTACGTCGACACGCAGATCACGCGCCTGGGCGGTGCCAATTTCCATGAAATCCCCATCAATTCGCCGCTGGCGCCGTTGCACAACAACCAGCGCGACGGCATCCACCGCCAGGCCATCAACCGAGGCCGGGTCGCGTATGAACCCAATTCGCTGGCGGGCGGCTGCCCGTTCCAGGCGGGCGCGAAAGGCTTCAACAGCTTTCCCGCCGCGACCGAAGGCGACAAGGTGCGCGGCAAGCCCGAGAAGTTCGCCGAGCACTTCGGCCAGGCGCGCCTGTTCTGGATCAGCCAGACGCCGGTGGAACAGGACCATATCGTGCATGCGTTCCGCTTTGAACTGAGCAAGGTGCAGACGGTGGCCATCCGCAAGCGCATCGTCGCCATGCTGCGCAATGTCGACGAGACCCTGGCGCAGCGCCTGGCCGATGGCCTGGGCCTGGCGTTGCCGCCCGTCATGCCGCGCGCCTCCATGCTGCCGATCCCCACGTATCCGCCGTCGCCGGCCCTGTCGCTGTTTTTCCGTCCCGGCAAGACGGGCATCCATACCCTGCGCGTGGCCATCCTGGTGGGGCCGGGCAGCGATGGCGCGCAGGTGCGCAATATCTATGCCTCGCTGCTGGCCGATGGCGCCGTGCCGCGCCTGGTGGGCAGCCATCTGGGGAAAGTCGATACCAGCGGCGGCGCGCCGCTCGACGTGGAAATCTCACTCGAGACGGGACCGTCCGTGCTGTTCGACGCCGTCGTGCTGCCGGATGGCCAGGGCGCCGTGCAGCAGCTGGGCGGCGACGCCAACGCGCTCGACTTCCTGCGCCTGCAATACCGCCACTGCAAGCCCATGCTGGCTGTCGGCGCGGGCAAGGACTTGCTGGACAAGGCGGGCGTGCCGGTGACATTGCCCGATGGCAAGCCCGATCCCGCCATCATCGTCGCGCCGTCCGGCGACGTGGCGAAAGCCGTGGCGGCCTTCAAGAAGGCGCTGGCCGCGCACCGGGCGTTTGCGCGCGAGACGGACCCGCCGCGGGTGTGAGTGGCGGTATCGGCAACGGGGCCGGATCCGCCGGCCCCGTTGCATACGCTGTTTGAGCGACATGCGCAACGCCATGCAACAATGTAAACAATAAAAACGTCCTGCGGTGATATGCTGCTGGCTAGAACTGTTCATTTGCAACTATTTATATAACGGCAGCAAGGAACGGCTTCAGCAAACCGGATCGCGATTACCGCATGGACAAGTACACACCTCGCACCTGGGGGCCGGGCGAACGCCCGACCTTGCCCGGGTCGCCATCGATGCCCGAACATTCGACGCCCAAGCGTGTCGCGTACTTCATCGTCGGCCTGATCGTCGCGCTGACGGGGGGACTGGGCAACGGCCTGGTGACGGCCAATCTGCTGAACCTGCAAGGTTCGCTGGCCGCCTATGCCTACCAGATGCAATGGCTGCCGGCCGCCTACGTGATGACCATCGTGTCCATGAATCTGCTGCTGGTGAAGTTCCGCCAGCAGTTCGGCCTGCGCCTGTTCACGGAAGCGTTCCTGGTGCTGTATGCGCTCGTCACCTTCGCCCACTTGTATGCGAATACCTTGCCGTCGGCGATCGCCGTGCGCGCCGCGCATGGCATGGTGGGCGGCGCGCTGGGCGTGCTGGGCCTGTACTACACCTTGCAGGCGTTTCCCGCGCGGCACCGCCTGAAAGGCGTGGTGCTGGGCCTGGGTTTTGCCCAACTGGCGCTGCCGCTCGCGCGCATCTTCACTTCCGAATTGCTGCAGATCGGCGAATGGCATGGCCTGTACCTGTTCGAACTGGGACTGGCCCTGCTGGCGCTGGGCTGCGTGCTGGCCCTGAAACTGCCGCCCGGCGACAGGGTGCAGACGTTCGAGCCGCTCGATTTCCTCACCTTCATCCTGTTCGCGCCCGGCGTGGCCTTGCTGTGCGCCGTGCTGGCGCAGGGGCGCACGGCGTGGTGGATGGAATCGGAATGGGTGGGCGTGTGCCTGGCGTGCTCCATCGTGCTGATCGCCGCCTCGCTGGCCATCGAGCATAACCGCGCGCGCCCGCTGCTCAATACGCGCTGGCTCACCACGGGCAAGATCGCCAAGCTGTTCTTGTCCGTGCTGCTGTTTCGCATCGTGCTGTCCGAATCGACGGGGGCCGTGGGCTTCCTGCAGGCGCTGGGCTTGAACACGGACCAGATGCAGAACCTGTTCATCGTGGTGCTGCTGGGCAGCGTGGCGGGCCTGGTGGTCAGCGCGCTGACGATCAATCCGGCCACCCTGAACCGCTCGCTGATGTTCGCGCTGCTGCTGATCGCCGCTGGCGCCCTGATCGACGCGCACGCCACCAGCCAGACGCGCCCCGTCAACATGTATGTCAGCCAGTTCCTGCTGGCCTTTGGCGGCACGTATTTCCTCGGCCCCACCATGGTGGCCGGCATGGGTGCTGTGATCGCCGAACCGCGCAACCTGGTGAGCTTTTCCGTGATGTTTACCATGACGCAGAACCTGGGCGGCTTGCTCGGCTCGGCCATCGTCGGCACCATCCAGACGGCGCGCGAAAAATACCATTCCAGCTATCTGGTCGAGCACCTCACTATGCTCGACCCGCAGGTGGCCGTGCGCGTGCAGTCCGGCGCCGCGAGCTACGGCGGCGTGCTGACGGATCCTGCCTTGCGCAGCGCCCAGGGCGTGGCGCGGCTGGGCGCCATCGCCACGCGCGAAGCCAATGTGCTGGCCTATAACGATGTCTTTTTGATGATCGCCGGCGTCGCCATCGCCACCCTGATCTGGATGCTGGTCAGCCAATCCTGGACCCGCATCACCACCGGCGCGCGTCGCCTGGTCGGCCCCGTGCGCGATGCGCAGACGGCCATGGCCATCGTCCCCATTACCAATTCGGAACCGAGCAATGACAGAAAATAACAATCCACCGCCACCTCCCGCACCTGCATCGGCGGCGCCTGCAGCCGCACCCGCCGCCCCTTCCACGGCGCAGCCGGACCGGCGTCACCAGTGGCTGTCCGCGCTGGCCTTTGCCGCCGTGGCCCTGGTGGGCGTGCTGATCGTGCTGTACGCGTGGCGCCTGCCGCCGTTCACCAGCCCCGTCGTGACGACGGAAAACGCCACCGTGCGGGGGCAGGTGACGATCATCGGCACGCAGCTGTCCGGCTACGTGGTGGAAGTGACGGTGCAGGATTTCATGGACGTGAAGGAAGGCCAGCTGCTGGTGCGCATCGACGACCGCATCTACCAGCAGCGCTACGAGCAGGCGCAGGCCCAGCTGGCGGCGCAGCAGGCGGCGCTGTCGAACTGGGCGCAGCAAAAGGCCAGCGCGCAGGCGGGCATTTCCGTCAGCGAGGCGGCGCTGGCCAATGCGGAAGCGCAGGCGCGCAAGGCCAGCGCCGACCTCAATCGCGTGGAACAATTGGTGGCCGACGGTTCTCTGTCGCAGCGCGAACACGACCAGTCGCGCGCCACGCAGGCGCAGATGGCGGCCGCGCTGGCGCAGGCGCGGGCCAATCTCGACATCGCCCAGCAAAGCGTGCATTCCGTGGTGGTCAACAAGCAGGCCCTGGAAGCGGCCGTGGCGAACGCGCAGGCAGCCGTCAAGGCGGCGAAGATCGACCTCGATAACACGCGCATCGTGGCCCCTTCCGACGGCCAGCTGGGCCAGGTGACGGTGCGCCAGGGCGCGTACGTGAATTCGGGTGCGCAGCTGATGGCGCTGGTGCCGCGCCAGATGTGGGTGATCGCCAATTTCAAGGAAACGCAGATGAACGGCGTGCAGGAAGGGCAGAGCGCCACCTTCCACGTCGACGCCCTCGACGGCGCCGTGCTGACGGGCCAGGTGGAGCGCATCTCGCCGGCCACCGGTTCCGAATTTTCCGTGCTGCCGGCCGATAACGCGACGGGCAATTACCTCAAGATCGCCCAGCGCATTCCCGTGCGCATCCGCATCGACGCGGGGCAGGCGAATGCGCGCCGGCTCGTGCCCGGCATGTCGGTGGTGGTCAGCGTCGACACGTCCGCCGTGCTGAACGACTCGGCGGACAATCCGGCGCCGCCGCCAGCGCCGAAGAAGGCCAAGCCATGAAGCGCCATGTCCTGCTGATGGCCGGCGCGCTGGCGCTGGCCGGCTGCGCCGCCACCGCGCCGCCGCAGCCAGTATCGGCATTGCAGCTGCCGTCCGGCTGGCGCGCGCAGGGGGCCGGTGCGCCGGTGCTCATTGCCGTCTCCGATGGCGCGCAGGTGGAGCAGCTGTGGTGGCAAGCGTTCGGCGATCCGGTCTTGAGCGACCTGGTGGGCGAGGCGCTGGCGCGCAACGGCGACTTGCGCGTGGCGCGTGCCCGCGTGCAGGAATACCGCGCGCGCCTGGCGCAGGCCGACGCGAACCGCGCGCCCAACCTGGCCTTCGACGGCTCGCCCACGCGCACGCGCACCCTGACGCCCAGCGGCAAACCGTATGTGACGAATGTCTTCCAGGCCGAACTGCAGGCCAGCTATGAAATCGACGTGTGGGGCCGGCTGGCCAATCTGAGCGATGCAGCGGGCGAGAGCTACCGCGCCGAACAGGCCAGCCTCGATGCGGCAGCCTTGTCGATCGCCGCCAGCGTGGCGACGAGTTACCTGAATCTGCGGGGGCTCGACGCGCAGCTGGCGCTCACGCAATCGACGCTGCAGCTGCGCGAACAGTCGCGCGAGCTGGCGCGCAAGCAGTTCGAGGTGGGCTACAGCTCGCGGCTGGAATGGCTGCAGGCGCAATCGGAGTACCATGCGGCGGCCGAGCAGATGCCGCAGCTGCAGCGGCAGATCTTTGAACAGGAAAACGCGCTGGCCGTCCTCGTCGGCGGCAATCCCGGCCCCATCGCGCGCGGCTTGCCGCTGGCCGAACTGGCGGCGCCGGGCGTGCCGGCCGGCCTGCCGTCCGAATTGCTGCGCCGGCGGCCCGACATCGCGCGCGCGGAACACAACCTGGCGGCCGCCAACGCCAGCCTGGCCGCCACGCGCGACCAGCTGCTGCCCTCGTTCAAGCTGACGGCCGTCGGCGGTGGGCAAGCGACGACGCTCACCGATTTCCTGCATGCGCCCACGGCCCTGTGGCGGCTGACGGCGCTGGCGGCCGGTCCCCTGTTCGACGGCGGGCGCGTGCAGGCGCAGACGGATGCGGCAGGCGCGCAGCGCGACCAGCTCGCGTACACCTATGAAAACGTGGTGCGCAATGCTTTCGCCGAAACGGAGAACAGCCTGGGTGCCATCTACCGTCTCCAGCAGCAGGCCGTGGAAAACGACGCGCGCCGCGCCACCGCGGCGGACACCCTGCGCATCGCGCATAACCGCTACCGCAATGGCTATGCCTCGTACCTGGAAGAGCTGGACGCCCAGCGCACCCTGTACAGCGCCGACGTGGGGCTGCTGCAACTGAAGACGCGCATCCTCGTCGCCTCGGTCGACCTGTACCGGGCCATGGGCGGCGGCTGGGCGGCAACGGCCCGCCCTTAAAGCCTGTCCCGGCTGTCCCGGCAGGGGATGGATCCCTCTGCCGGGGCAAGCGCCTGCTCCCTCCTGTCGCAGCATCCGTTTTTTTTGCCTGGATGCAGGCGCTTCGGTAATGTCTTGCCGCCCTTTCCCAAAACTCCCCGCGTTTCCCCTGTCCGCGGCGGCGCGCCGCCGATCTTTTTTGTTGTATTTTCACAACTTCATTTTCACGTTGCTGTACATAAAAAATTTCCACATGGAATTCTTTTGCGATTTCTGCCGTGCTGCGCCTGTGATACCAATAAACATTGTCATTTGAATTATTTTTAGTATCACATGGGAAACACTTTTCTTTCTGATATGTACGCTAGAGTACATAGTGGCATATTGAGCGAAATTGGCATCTTTAGCCTCGCTTTCTATCATTTCAGGGGCGTGAAGCCAAGAAACATGCCGTAGTACCAATTTCAAAAAATAACAAAATAGACACATTTGTTGGCATGAGTGCAAGTGCCTGTGAGTGATTTTTTCATTTCCTTGCTTAATCTCAATTGATTAATTTTTTAATATTTTTATTGCTTGTAAAGCATTAAAAAATGCATCAGAATGTCGCAAATCATCAATGTTGTCATAAATTACACATTGAATATTTGTTGACTTTCGTGCCGCCTTGCCATGTCCGCAGGGTGAAAAAGCAGGCCGTTCGCTGTTTTTTCTGGGCCGGAAGTGCCGTTGCAGCACACCGCACAACCCCCTGACGACTGCCATGCCTATGTCCTCCTTTTTGCGCACTATCTTTTCCTGTCTGATCTCCTGCAAGCGGGGAGGGCCGCGCGGTCTCCTGCAGCGCCTGTTATGGCTGGTCGCCTGTTTCTGCACCCTTGGCGCGGCGGGAACGGCGTCGGCGGCGGCAATCGACTTGTCCGTTTCCGCCTACCTGCAGGCGCCGGACCCCGTGCCGCGCGGCGGCAAGGCCAGCTTTTCGGTGGTGGTGACGAACAATGAGGACCTGGTCGATGCGACGGGCACCGTGCGCCTGGCGGTGGAATTGCCCGCCAATGTGAATTTTGCGTCGAGCACGGCGCCGGCCGGTTGCGCCTTCAATCTGGCAGCCAGTCCGCAATTGCTCACTTGCACGCGCAGCGGACTGGGCAAGACCGCGAACTGGACGGTCAATTTCAGCGGCACGGGCTCGGCGGCGTCTGCCGTGGTGACCAAGGCCAGCGTGTCTTTTGTCAACGTGGACACGGACGGCAACAGTTTCAACAACGATTCGATCAAGACGGTCACCGTCATCAAGGGCGCGGACCTGAGCGTCGCCGCCAGCGGCACGACGGGCTTGAGCGGTTGTCCCGCCGCTTGTACGGCAGCGGCCGGCGCAACGGTGGGCTACCGGGTGGACGTGGCGAATGCCGGTCCGGACAGCGCATCGCAATTCAAGGTCACGTACAACTTGCCGGCCAGCGCAGATTTTACCTATGCGTCGGCGTCCGGCACGGGCTGGGCATGCGCCCGTTCGGGCACCGTGCTGACCTGTACCTACAGCGGCGCGGCCATCGGCGTGGGGCAGCAAGCCCCCCCCATCACGATCGGCGGGCGCATCGTCAAGAGCATCGCCGGCACCATCACCAACGGCGCGTCGGTGGCATCGAGCGACTTGCAGACCGGCGATCCGGAAGACGGCAACAACGGACCGAGCCAGGTCATCGTCACGGTCAAGCCGGGCACCGACCTCGATGCCCGGCAAACCCTGGTGTCGAACGCCAGCGGCCTGAGCTCGTTGACACAGGGCGAGGCGGTCAGCCTGAACCTGTGGGCCGTCAATAGCGGCACGCAGGATGCCAGCGGCGTCACCGTGAAGACGACGGTGTCCGGCGATTTCACGATCGGCACCTTGCCGGCCGGCTGCGCCAAGGCTGGCCAGACGATCACCTGCAATGTCGGCGCGCTGGCGCTGGGCGCCACCTCTTCGAAGTTCCTGATTCCGCTGACCGTCGCCACCGGCGCGACGGGCGGCGCGAATGTGGTGGACGTGGCACGCAGCGCCCCGCTCGACGGCTTGAACAATCCCGCCTCGGCCACCTACACCATCGTCGCGCCATTCGCCCACCTTACCCTGAGCAAGAGCAAGTCGCCAGGACTGGTTGCGGCCAATGGCCTGATCACCAATACCATCACGGTCACCAATGCGAGCACCTCCACCAGTGCCGCCAGCGGCACCGTGACCGTGACCGATACCTTGTCGCCGCAAGAAAGCTATGTGAGCGCCAGCGGCGCCGGCTGGACGTGCAGCGCGGCGGGACAGCTGGTGACCTGCACCTACACGATTTCCGGCAGCCTGGCGCGCGGCGCGAAACTGCCTGCCCTGATTCTGACCACGCGCGCGCAAGCGGGGTTTTCCGGCACCTTGAGCAATACCGCCTGTACCGGCATGGCCGCCGGGTCGGCGCACCAGCCGCCGGACAATGCGAGCACGGGCAATTGCGACACCGCCAGCGTCACATCGACGCCGTTGAATGTCGACCTGGCCATCGTCAAGACGGCGTCCCTGGTCAGCTTGCCGGCCGCCTCGAATACCTTCAGCTATACCCTGGTGGTCAGCAATGCTGGCCCGGACAGCGCACCGACCGTCAAGGTGGTCGACGCCTTGCCGCACTGGTACAACGGCAGCGGCGGCACCACGGGCGGCAGCGTCGTGCTGGCCGGCAGCGGCGCAGGCGAAAGCTGCAGCTTTGCGTCGACCATCACGTGCACGCTGCTGAACCTGGGCAATGGCGCGTCGCGCACCATCACCATCACGCTCAATCGCCCCTTGAAGGACGGCGCCTTGCTCAATACCGCCACGGTATCGAGCCCGGATGCCATCGACTCCGATGCGGCCAATAACAGCTCCGGCGCCACCGTCACCGTGGTGCCGCAGGCCGACGTCGGCGTCACGGCGATGGCCGGTGCGCCGAATCCCGTGCGCGTCGGCGTGCCGCTGGTGTTCACCACCTCGATCCGCAACAATGGGCCCAGCAGCGCGGCCAATGTGGTGCTGCGCCAGGTCATCGATCCGGCCCGCATGGCGTATGTGGCCGGCTCGGCCAGCATCGCGGGCAGCGCCGCGCAATGCACGCTGGTGCCCGCCTTCAGCGGCGCGCCCTATGCGGGACAGTCCGGCATCGAATGCCGGACCTTTGGACTCGGTGATGGCGAGACGCGCCAGCTGATCTTCTCGGTCATCCCCGTGTTCCCGTATCCCGATGCGCTCGACGCGACCTATGCCAGCAGCGCCACCATCAGCACGACGACCGACGACAGCAACGCGGCCAACAACAGCAACAGCACCACCGTCACCGTGATCAGCAAAGAGCTGGACCTGAGCGTGTCGGCCGTCGATACGGGCTACGAACAGAGCCCGTTCGGCGATGCGCTCGTGTACAAGGTCACCGTCCAAAACAATGGACCGTCGCTGGCCACCGGCCTGAAGCTGGTCATCACGCCCGTGCCGCCGCCGCAAAATGGCGCGGCCGTGCCGTATACCATGCTGTGGAATGCCGCCGGCAGCACCTTGCCGGCCGGCGCCTCGTGCAGTCAGCCGGGCGGCGCGGGCACAAACCTGGTGTGCTACCTGGCCAGCGTGCCCGGCGACAGCACGCTGTCCAGCGGCGCCAGCCGCGTGTTCGCCCTGAAATTCGATACGGGTCCCGTCAGCAATGCGCCGCTGGGATCGATCACCTACAAGATCAACGCCAGCGTCGAATCGCTGGAAACGGGCGCGGCGCCGTTTGCCGGCGACAAGCTGGCGACGAACAACGTGGTGGAAGAAACCACCACCGTGCTGCCGAAGACCGATCTGATGCTGGTATCGAAAACCGTTTCGCCCGCATCGCCGTTCAGCATCAACCAGCCCTTTACCTACACCCTGGTGGTGGGGAATCTGGGACCCGCCCTGGCGGCCAGCACGGTCGTCACCGACGTGCTGCCGGCCGGCTTCGTGCTGACGGGCGCACCGACGGCACGCCTTGGCTCGGGTGCTGCGCTGGCCTTGAACAACTGCGTCAGCAGCGGTTCGCCGGTCACCGTGACCTGCACGCTGGGCGTGCTGCCGATTGCATCGGGCGCAGCCGACACGGCCAACCTGGTCAGCATCTCCATCCCCGTGAAGGCGCCTTACCCGGCCTATGCGGGACCGTTCGCCAGCAACATCACGAATACCGCCAGCATCGTGCCGACGCCGGGCACCTCGCGCGATCCGAACGCCGGCAACAACAGTGCCAGCGTCGACGTGCAGATCGTCAAATCGAGCATCGCCGGCTCCGTGTATAACGATGCGAACCGCAGCAACGGCATGGATGCCGGTGAAAAAATCACCAGCAGCGTGACGTTCTCGCTGTACGGCCAGGATTTCTGGGGCAACGATATCGGCACGGCGGGCGCGCCGCTGACCCTCAGTACCAGCAGCGGCGACTTCCTGTTCGACCGTCTGCCGCGCTCCGCGGCCGGCGGCTACACCCTCGTCGAGACACAGCCGGCCAGCTACGCCGACCTGTTTGAAGTCGCGGGCACGGCCGGTGGCACGGCGCCGCCGGCCAGCTGCGACAACGGCGCCAACTGTTCCGCCAGCGCGGCGCACAACACCATCGGCCAGATCGTGCTGGCACCGAATACGGCGGCGACGGGCTACCTGTTCCAGGAGTACGCGCATGCGGCCATCAGCGGCTACGTGTACGCCGACAAGAACAACAACGGCTTGCGCGAGGTGGGCGAAAATGGCATCGCCGGCGTGCAGGTGAAGCTCTCCGGACTGACCTTCTGGGGCGCCGACGTGTGCGCCGCGATGGGCAGCGCGTGCACGGCCACCACCGACGCCAATGGCAAATACAGCTTCACGAATGTCCCGCCTAGCCGTCTGGGAGAATCCTACACGGTGACCGAACTGACCCAGCCTGCCGGCCATGCGGATGGCAAGGAGCAGAATGGCGCCAGCAATGTCGTGGCGAACAGCGCGGGACGCGCCGCGCCGGAAGGCATCGTCATCGGCAGCATCGAACCGGGCCTGAGCTACACCGAGCGCAATTTCGGCGAACTGGCGCTGGCGTCGATTGCCGGCAGCGTCTACATGGACAGCAACCGCGATGCGGTGCGCCAGGGCGGCGAAAGCACGGGCGTGGCCGGTGTCACGCTGACCCTGAGCGGCAACGACCATCTCGGTCATCCCGTCTGTCCGGGCATTGCCGTGCCGAGCTGCACCTTCCAGACGGGTGCGGACGGCAGTTACCTGATTGCCGGCCTGGCGCCGAGCGACGCTGCCGGCTATGCCGTGACGGTCACGCCGCCGGCCAGCCTGTATCACACGGGTGCGCAGGCAGGCAGCCTCGGTGGCCTGATCGACGGCGCCGTGCGCGTGCCTGGCACGGGCGTGCCGGGTGCGGCTATCCGGACTGCCGGCGCCATCGTGCTGCTGCCCGGCGCCACGGCGACGGGCTACCATTTCGGCCAGGCGCCAGGCGCGGCTGGCGGCGTGGCGCAATCGCTGTCCGGTTACGTGTATATCGATGTGAACCGCAACGGCCGCAAGGATGGGGGCGAGACGGGCATCGCCGGCGTGACGGTCACGCTGTCGGGCACCACGGCGGACGGCTTCGACGTCTGCAGCGTGATCGTGCCTGCCTTGTGCACGCTGCAAACGGCGGCCGACGGTGGTTACAGCTTCACGGGCCTGCCGCAAAGCGACGGCAACGGCTATGCCGTGGCTGAAACCCAGCCTGCCGCCTACCTCGATGGCGCGGAAAGCGTGGGCACGGTCAATGGCGTCGCGACAGGCCGCATCGGCGGCAGTGCGCCCCGTTTCGACCAGTTCAACGGCATCGTGCTGCCGAACGGCGGCAGCGCGCGCGATTACAATTTTGGTGAACTGACGGGCAGCATCGCCGGCAAGGTCTACCTCGACGTCGACGGCAATGGCGCAGCCGGCAGCGGCGACACGCCGCTGGCGGGCGTGACTTTGACGCTGACCGGTGGCGCAGGCGGTCCCGTGACGGTACTGACCGATGCCAACGGCGCCTACCATTTCGACGGCCTGCTCGCCGGTACCTATGCCGTGACGCAAACGCAGCCGGTCAATTACGCCGATGCGGGCCAGGCGGCCGGCAATGGCGGCGGCAATGCCAGCGTGGCCAACGTGGTCAGCGCCATCGCGCTGGCGCCAGGCGCGCAATTGACGGGCTACGATTTCGGCGAGAAGACAGGCGCCATCAGCGGCGCCGTCTACGTCGACGCGAACGACAATGGCGTGCGCGATGCGGGTGAAACCGCGGGCATCGCCGGCGTTACCATCACCCTGACCGGCATCGCCCGCGATGGCGTGACGCCGGTCAACCGCACGGCCATCACGGCCGCCGACGGCAGCTACAGCTTGCGTGACCTGCCGCACGCGAATGCGGCCGGCTATACGCTGGTGGAAACGCAGCCGGCCGCCTATCTGGACGGACGCCAGCGCAAGGGCCTGATCGACGGCGCCGCCGCCTGCGCCAATCCGGCCTGCGACATCGGCACGGCCAATACCATCGCGCGCATTCCATTCGATGCGGCGAAGAGCCATACGCGCTTTGACTTCGGCGAATTGCAGGCGGCGAGTATTTCCGGCCGCGTGTACGGCGATGCGAACGACAGCAGCAGCTACGAGAAGGGCGAAGGCTTGCCGGGCGTGAGCCTGACGCTGAGCGGCATCGACAGCCACGGCAAGCCGGTCAATGTCACCGTCGTCACGGACGCCGATGGCAGCTACACCTTCCCTGGCCTGTATCCATCGGGTCCTGCCGGCTACACGGTCACTGAAACGCAACCGGCCGGCCTGGGGAATTATCCGGGTGCGACGGGTACCTTTGTCGGCAGCATCAACGGCAAACCGGTCGGTACCGGCGTGGCGGATGTCGTCAGCGGCATCGTCCTGCCGCCGCAGGGCAATGGCAGCGGCTATGATTTCCGCGAACAGGTGTCGTCGTTGCGGGGTTTCGTGTATCGCGACCTGAACGACAACGGCGCCATGGACGCGGGGGAAGCGGGCATCGCCGACATTGAAATCACTGTGCGCGGCGCGAACGGCTTGACCCGTACGGTGGTGACGGGAAGCGATGGCAGCTACCGCTTCGACGGCCTGCCTGCCGGTACCTACAGTCTGCTGGAAAGCCAGCCTGCCGTGTATCTCGACGGCCGCGAAACGGCCGGCAGCGCCGGCGGCAAGGTCAACAACGCCAGCTTCGGCGCGGCGCCGGAACACAACACGATCGGCGACATCGTGCTGCCGGTGGCGACGCAGGCGAGCGGCTACCTGTTTGGCGAACGCCATATGCTGGGCAAGATCGGCGGCGTGGTGTATGCCGACCTGAATAACGACGGCATCCGCAACGATGGCGAGTCAGGCATTGCCGGCGTGACGGTGGTCCTGAGCGGCACGTCCGTCGATGGCAAGCCCGTCAAACTGAGCGTGCTGACGGGCGCCGACGGCAGCTATCTGTTCGACACGGTGCCGGTCAGCGACGCCGCCGGCTACACCCTGACGGAAACGCAGCCGGCCGCTTATGTGGACGGCAAGACGGCGGTGCTGCCAGGATCGGTGGGCACGGCCAACGCCAGCAAGCCTGTCGGCGTGGGCAACAAGGATACGATCACCGGCATCAGGCTGGCGGCGGGCGACGACATGCGCGGCTATCTGTTCGGCGAGAAGGGCATCCCGCAATTGAAGCCGCCCATCATCAACGGCTACGTATGGCTGAACCGCGACGGCAGCCGCGTGCGTCCGCTCGACGGCAGCCAGGCTGGCGTGGCCGGCTGGACGGCCGAGCTGCACCAGGAAGGCAAGTTGATCTGCCGCGCCATCACGGACGAGAAAGGCTTCTACCAGTTCGACAACCTGCATTGCCCCGGCTACGAGGCGAGCGGCTTGCCGACGGGTTCCGGCTATGCGATCACCTTCCTCAAGGATGGCAACAACATGCCGAATGTGCCCGTGTCGACGGGGGGCGAAGGCGTGGTGGTGCCAGGCGGCAGCCGCATCACCAACCTGACCTTGCGCGACGGCGACCGTGTCGTCGAGCAGAATCTGCCGCTCGATCCGGCCGGCGTGGTGTACGACTCCGTGACGCGCAAGCCGGTGGCTGGCGCCGTGGTGTCGATCAGCGGCCCTGCCGGTTTTGACAGCGCCACGCACCTGGTCGGTGGTATTGCCGAGCAGATGCAAACCGTGGGCAGCGACGGCATGTACCAGTTCCTGCTGCAGAACGGCTTCCCCAGCGGTGTGTATACGCTGAGCGTGGTGGCGCCGGCGAATTACCTGCTGGCGCCGTCCGGCAGCCTGCCGGCCTGCAAGGGACCACTGACGGTGGGCCTGGTGCCGGATCCGGCCTTTATCCAGGCCAGCGAGCTGGCGCCGGCATTGACGACGAAGATGGAACTCGATCCGAACAACTGCACGGGACTGATCGCCGGAGGCGCCAGGACCACGCAGTATTACCTGAGCTTTGTCATCACGAATGGCGGTTCGGCTCCGATCCTGAACAACCATATCCCGCTCGACCCGCTGGGCAGCGACAGCATCATGGTGACGAAGACGACGCCGATGCTGAACGTCACGCGCGGCGACCTGGTGCCGTACACGATCACGGCCAGCAATCCGCAGGCGGCGACCCTGGGCGCGATGGAGGTGCGCGATCTGATACCGGCCGGCTTCAAGTACCGCGTCGGCAGCGCGACCCGCAACGGGGTGCCGGCGGAACCTGTCGTCGATGGCCGCAGCTTGCGCTGGAAGGAAAGCGGTTTCGCGCCGAAGGAGAAGAAGACCTACAAGCTGATGCTGATGGTGGGCAGCGGCGTTGGCGATGGCGAATACGTCAACCAGGCCTGGGCAGCGACGGACGAGACGCGTATTTCCAACCTGGCTACCGCCACGGTGCGCGTGGTGCCGGATGCCACTTTCGATTGTCCCGACATCATCGGCAAGGTGTTCGACGACCGGAACGCGAATGGCTACCTGGATGACGGCGAAGCGGGCATTGCCGGCGTGCGTATGGCGACGGCGCGCGGCTTGCTGGTGACGACGGATGCGGAAGGACGCTTCCACGTGGCTTGTCCGGCGATTCCGAATGCGGACCGCGGCTCGAACTTCGTCATGAAGCTCGATGACCGCACCCTGCCGAGCGGCTACCGCGTCACGACGGAAAACCCGCGCGATGTGCGCCTGACCCGAGGCAAGGTGGTCAAGCTGAACTTCGGCGCCACCATCCACCGTGTCGTGCGTCTTGAGCTGAGCGACGCCGCATTCGTCGCGGGCGAAACGGCCTTGCAGCCGGAATGGGCCGGACGCATCGAAGGACTGGTGGCCAGCCTGCGCGCCAAGCCATCGGTACTGCGCATCGCGTATGCCGCTGGCGGCGATGCCGCGCTGGCGCAGCGCCGCAGCAAGGCGATCGAAAGCGAGATGCAGGCGCGCTGGCAGGCACTGCAAAACGAATATCCCCTCGTCATCGAGATCGAGGGCGCACAATGAAACCGAAAATGACCATGAACGTTAGCAATCAAGGCACCTTCAAAGCGGCGGCCAGGCCGGCCCCCACGCGGCTCGTGTATTTGCTCGGCAGCATAGGCTTTGTCTGTCTGGGCGCGCATGCGCAAACGGCAGACGAGCACGCGCTGCGGGGAAAAATGCTGGACCGGGGCCACAGCATGGGGGCGCAGCAACCCTCGAGCGGCGAGCAGGAGTCGCCCGCTTTCAGCGGCCTGGCGCCGTCTGGCCTGAGCCGCGCCGAGCGCCGCGTGATCCTGGAAGCGGTGCCGCCGGCCACGCCGGCGCAGCAGAGCGTGACCTTCGACGATCTGCTGTCGGGCACCAATTTCGAGTCCGGCCGCGATGTGCTGCTGCCGGCCGCCACGGCCCGGCTTGACGCGCTGGCCGCACGTTTGCGCGGCAAGCAGAAGGTGCGCGTGCAGGTGATCGGGCATACGGACAACCAGCGCATCGCCGCCTGGCTGAAGCCGACTTTCCCGACCAACCAGCATCTGTCGGAGGCGCGCGCGCTGGCCGTCACGGCCTATCTGATGCGTGCACTGGACTTGCCGGCATCGGCCTTTTCCGCCAGCGGCAAGGGCGAGAGCGAAGCGATCGCGTCGAACGCCACGCCGCAAGGCATGGCGCAGAACCGCCGAACGGAAATCCGTGCCTGGTACGAGGAAGCCGTCGAACTGCCGGCTGTCGCCGCCGCACCGCCGAAGCGCATCGAGACGGTGGTGCAGGTCGACGATTGCGCCGTCGCCAGCCAGGTGGCCAACCGCGATGCGGCCTTCTCCATCAGCATAGACGGCGTGGTGCAGGACACCGATACGCCGCAGCAGGAGGCGGACCGCCAGCGCTGCGTCGACGTGGCGCTGGAGCGTTCCGACATCCAGGTGAAGTACGACCCCCTGAACGTCGCGCCGGCCTTGAATGTCTGGCTGGCGGCGCCTTATGCGCAGCGCCAGGTGCCCGTGCGTTTTGGCACGTACACCAATTACGCATTTTTCCAGCAGCGCGCCGAGATCCGCATCTTCGCCAAGGGACAGAGCACGCAGGAGCAGCCATTCGCCATCGTGCCCGCGACGATGGGCGAAGTCACGGCCTGGCAGGCGCCGGCCGATGCGCCGGAGCAGATCGGCTACCTGCTGCGCGTGTACGACGCAGGCGGCAAGTTCGACGAGACGCGTTTGCAGCCACTGCGCCTGCTCGATGCGGCGCCGCCCGAAGCGCCGGGCAGGAAGGCCGGCGGCGATGCCTTGGCCGGTTGGGGCGAGTCGAGCCTGATCTTGCGCAATATCGATGCAGCGGGCGGCAGCGTCACCATCAGCGGTGAGAAGGTCAAGCCTGGCCAGCAGGTGACGGCGCTGGGCATGGTCGTGCCGGTCGACGCCAGCGGCAAGTTCGCCATGCGCCAGATCATGCGTCCTGGCCCGCATACGGTGGAAGTGGCCGTGAAGGATGGCAGCGGGGCCGGCATGACCTTCCGCCGCAACCTGAACATCGCCGACAGCGACTGGTTCTATGTGGCGCTGGCCGACCTGACCATTGGCCGCGACCGCACGAAAGGGCCGGCGGAACTGGTCACGGGCGACACGCAGCACTATAAAAACGAGACCTGGGCCGATGGCCGCGGCGCGTTTTACTTGAAGGGCAAGATCAAGGGCGACTACCTGCTGACGGCCAGCGCCGACACGCGCGAGCAGCCCCTGCGCGACCTGTTCCACAATTTCCAGAGCAAGGACCCGAACTACCTGCTGCGCCGCATCGATCCGGACAAATACTATCCCGTGTACGGCGACGACAGCACCACCGTCGACGATGCGCCTACCCAGGGGCGCTTTTACGTGCGCCTGGAAAAAGGCGATTCGTCCGTCATGTGGGGGAATTTCCAGACCACCTGGAGCGGCTCGGAACTGGCCCAGTACAGCCGCGGCCTGTATGGCGCCAACCTGTTATGGAATGGCGCCGCCAGTACCAGCCATGGCGAAAAGGCCAGCACGGTCAACGTCTTTGCCGCTTCGCCGGGCACCTTGCAGTCGCGCGAGGAATTTCGCGGCACGGGCGGTTCGCAATACTATCTGCGCCACCTGGACCTGACGCAGGGCTCGGAACGCCTGTGGGTGGAAGTGCGCGACAAGGATTCGGGCCTGGTGATCGAGCGCATCCAGCTGACGCCTTCGCAGGATTATGAAATCAACTACCTGCAGGGACGCCTGACCTTGCGCTCGCCGCTGTCCTCTGTGGCCGATGGCGGCGCGCTGGTGCAAAGCGCGAGCCTGAGCGGCAACCCCGTGTACCTGGTGGCGACGTACGAGTATGTGCCGGGTCTGAGCGCCATTTCCGGCACCTCGGTGGGCGTGCGCGCCAGCCACTGGTTCAACGACCATGTGCGCATCGGGGCCAGCAATTATCACCAGGGCGAACAGGGTTCGGACCAGACTCTCAAGGAGCTGGACCTGACCTTGCGCTACAGGCCGGGTACCTGGATCAAGGCCGAGGCGGCCCGTTCCAGCGGCGACGCCAGCAGCGTGCTCAGTTCATCGAGCGGCGGCTTCGATTTCAACCAGACGACGGCGGGCGGCCGTCCCGCCAACGCGAAGCGCTTCGACGGCGCGCTGGACCTGGCCGACCTGGGCGGCGCGGCGCGCGGCCGCATCGCCGCCTACTGGCAGGACCGCGAAGCCGGTTACGCGGGACCGGGCATGCAGACCCTGAACGGCGAGGCCGTGCGGCAAACGGGCCTGGCGGCGACCGTGCCGCTGGGCGAGCGCACGGAAGTGTCGCTGAAGGCGGATGACCGCACGGCCACCAGCCAGGATGCGCGCGCCGTGGAAGCGGCGCTGCGCCACAAGCTCGATGCCGAGTGGGGCGTGTCGGCTGGCATGCGGCACGACCGCCGCGACAATGCGATGGGCAGGGACAATGCCAGCGCCATCCTGAGCCAGGATGGCGGGCGCAGCGACGTCGTGCTGCGCGTCGACTATCGGCCATTGCAGCAGGGCCAGCAAGCCCGGGATGGCGCGCTGGAAAGGACACCGGCGTCGAACGCCGTGCCGCAGCCGGGACTGGAAGGCGGCATCACGGGCCAGCTGGTGACGCAGGGCCGCGAGGCAGGCATGGCTGGCGGTCCGCAGTACGGCCCCGACACCACGCTCGCTTCCGGCGTGGCCTCGGCGCGCGTGGCAGGATTGCTGTACGCGCCGTGGGATATGTACGGCTTCGTGCAGCATACCTTGTCGCGCAGCGGCAACCGCGCCCTGAATGACCGCGCGGGACTGGGTGGCACCTACCAGGTGAGCGAACGCCTGCGCCTGGGGGCGGAAGCGTCGGGCGGCAGCGGCGGCGCGGGCGGCCAGCTGTTCGGCAACATGCAGATGGATGAACGCAGCAGCGTTTACCTGAACTACCGCATGGAGACGGAATCGCCGGATGTGAACTACAGCGGCCGCCAGTCTACCTTGACGGCGGGCAGCCGCTACCGCCTGAACGACAAGGCGGGCCTGTTTGCGGAAAGCCGCTGGGGCAATGGCGCGGGGCCGCAAAGCCTGACGCACGCGTTCGGCGTGGACCTGGCGCCCACCGAGCGCTGGACCACGGGCATCAAGTTCGAGACGGGCACGCTGTCGAATCCCCTGTCGGGCGACTTGAAGCGCGACGCCATCGGCCTGACGGCGGCATATGCCTACGAGCGGCTGAAGTTTTCCAGTGCGCTGGAGTTCCGCACGGACCGCACGAAGTCGCTGGGGACGGTCGATGGCAGTTGCGCCACCATGCCGGCTGACGGCGGCTGCGTCACGGACGCGAACAGCGAACACCGCAAGGTGTGGCTGACGCGCAATGCGCTGAGCTACCAGCTGGACCGCGATTGGCGCCTGCTGGGGAAATTCAACCTGTCGCGCAGCAGCTCCACGCGGGGGGCCTTCTACGATGGCGACTACACGGAAGTGGTGACGGGGGCGGCCTATCGCCCGGTCGACAACGACCGCTGGAATACCCTGTTCAAGTACACGTACTTTTATAACCTGCCATCGCCAGGCCAGGTTGACGGCGTCACGGGCGGGGTGCTCGACTATACGCAGAAAAGCCATATCCTGAATGTCGATACGACGTATGACGTGCGGCCATGGCTGTCGTTGGGCGGGAAATTCGGCGTGCGCACGGGCCAGTTGCGCGCGTCGAAGACGCAAGGCGAGTGGTTTTCCAGCCGCGCGGAATTGCTGGTGCTGCGCGCCGACTTCCATATCGTCAAGGAGTGGGATGCCTTGATCGAGGGACGCAGGCTGAAGGCGCGCGAGGCGGGCGATGCGCGTGCCGGCGCCCTGGTCGGCGTCTACCGGCATGTGGCGAAGCACGCCAAGATCGGCATCGGCTACAACTTCACGACCTTCTCGGACGATTTGACGGATCTGTCGTACCGCAGCCGGGGCTGGTTCCTGAACGCCATCAGCACGTTCTGACGCCCACAGGCGCGCCAGGAAAGCAGGACGGTCTCGCGGCTGTCCTGCTTTTTTTTCGCCGTTCGCGTGTCTCCCCGGCGGGCTTGCCGTGGTGGCCGGTGTAATATTGAGCCAGGGAAAGCGGCGGCATGGTGCCAGCGGCTCCCGTCACGAACGAGGTTGTAACATGACGATTTTTGGCATAGGCATCCACATCCTGATCGCGGTATTTTTTGCGATTCACGTGGTGCGCAACGGGCAGCAGCTGTACTGGCTGCTCATTTTATTCATGTTCCCGCTGCTGGGCAGCGTGGTGTATTTCTTCGCCATCTACCTGCCCAATTCGCGCCTGCCGCAAGGCGCGCGCAAGGTCGCGTCGGTGGCCGTGCAAGTGCTCGATCCGAACCGGGAACTGCGCGAGGCGAAAGCCGCTTTCGAGTACACGCCGACGGCGCAAAACCAGATGCGCCTGGCCAGCGCGCAGCTGGAAGCGGGCGATGCGCAGGAAGCTGCATCGACGTATGAAGCCTGTCTGCAGGGTGCGTTTTCCTCGGACCTGGAAATTCGGTTGGGCGCGGCACGCGCCTACCTGGAATGCGGGCGCGGCGCCGAGGCCTTGACGCACCTGGAGTTCATCCGTCGCACGGATATCCATTTCCGTCCCGAGATGGTGTCCCTGCTGACGGCGCGCGCGCTGGCGCAAAGCGGGCGCCAGCCGGAGGCGAAGGCGGAATTCGACGATGCGCTGGCGCGCTACAACAGCTTCGAGTGCCGCGCCGAGTGCGCGATCTGGGCGCTGCAGCAGGGCGACAAGGTATTGTCGGAACGCCTGCTGCTCGATATCGACAGCGCCATGGCCCGCTGGAGCAGCCATACGCGTGCCATGTATGCGCCGCTGCTGGCGCGCCTGGAGGCGGCGCGCCGCTGATTTTTTACCACCGGTGCCTGGCTCAGACGCCAGGCACCGTGTTCTTGCCCTCGATCAGTTTGTATCCCTTTCCATCGAAGCCATAGCGCGCGTGGCCGTTCAGGGGCGTGGCGATGCGCGGCGGGTCTTCGTCCGGCTTGACCGTGACGCCCGGCTTGATCTTCTCTGAGGCGCCCTTGAAATCGATCAGCAGATCGTCGTAGGCGCCGCCATTGCGCGCGGGAGCGAAGCGCCACTTGCCGTCGACCATCCAGCACTCGTCCGTGTCAGGCCCGCAGGCGCCCATATTGTCCGAATACAGGTCGATGCCGCCATCGATCGCCGTCACCTTGCCATCGCCGATTTCAAACAGGGCCAGTTGCGTGATGGTGTAACCCTGGCCCGTGTAGCCATGGCGGATCGCCAGTCCCGGCTTGTTCGCACCCAGCATGACCCAGTGCACTTCGCCCAGCTGCCCTGAGGAGCCGAGGGTGGCGATGTTTTCCAGGCGTTTCACGACTTGCCATTGGCCGTCTTCCGGCTGGCCCTTGGGCGCCAGGAAAAACACGTTCAGCAGTCCCGGCGAGGCATGCGCCGATTCGGCCGTGCCTTCCGTGTTCGCCGTTTCCGCATTCGCCACCAGGATGGCACGGCCATCGGGCAGCAGCTTGTGGCTGATGGCGCTGACCACGTAACTGAGTTTGTCGACGTGGTTGTCCGGATCGGACAGGTCGGCCAGCGCATCGTCGCTGTCGTTGCGGTAGTCCTTGCCGAAGACGGCGCGCATCATGCCCACTTCGAGCTCGCGCGCTTGCGGCGTGTTCATCGCCTCTGTCCTGGGCGCGGTGGCGGCCGGCGGCGGCACGTGTTCGGTCGATGCCGTGTCGGCTGCGGCGGCAGGGACATCTGCTGCCACGTCAGCCGCCAGGTCGGCGCTGGCGGGGGCGGTCTTGTCCGAGCAGGCGCCGAGCAGTGCGGATACCATTAACAGGGCGAGCGGGGTGCGGTAATTCATAGGCAGGGCAGATTGCGTTCATGGAGAATGGGCGCAGTATGCCAGATAGATGGAAGCGAGGGAGCGCGGCCTGGCGGCCGGTCCTTCGCTTCCTTGCCCGCAGGGGGCGATTTTGCAAACGGTGGCGGCGCTTATTTTTCCAGCGCCACCTTGTCATCGCGCCGCAGCGGCGCCTTCTGGCGGCGCAGTCTGGCCATGCCGCGCTTGAGCAGGTGCTCCAGGTCGTCGATATAGGTGAACACGGCCGGCACCACCAGCAGGCTCAGTAAAGTCGAGGTGATCAGGCCGCCGATGACGGTAATGGCCATGGGCGAACGGAAGCTGGGGTCGGCGCCCCAGCCCAGCGCCAGCGGCATCATGCCGGCACCCATGGCGATCGTCGTCATCAAAATGGGGCGGCTGCGCTTGTGACAGGCGTCGACCAGCGCATCGAAGCGGTTCATGCCAGCCTGGCGCGCCAGGATCGCATAGTCGACCAGCAGGATCGAGTTCTTGGTGACGATCCCCATCAGCATGATCAGGCCGATCATCGACGGCATCGACAGGGCGCTGCCCGTGATCAGCAGGGCCACGAAGGCGCCGCCGATCGACAGCGGCAGCGCCGCCAGGATGGTCACCGGCTGCATGAAGTCCTTGAACAGCAGCACTAGCACGCAGTAGATGCACAACACGCCGATCAGCATGGCCAGGCCGAAGCTGGCGAACAGCGATGCCATTTCCTGTGCGTCGCCCAGTTCGGCGATCTTCACGGACGGTGGCAGATTCTTCATCGACGGCAGCGCGCGCGCTTCTTCATTCAGTTCGCCCAGGGTGCGCGAACCGAGTTCCACGTCGAGGGTGACGTTGCGGCTGCGGTTCAAGCGGTCGATCTGCGCCGGGCCGCTTTCCATCGTCACGCTGGCCACGTTCGCCAGGCGCACCGGACCATTTTTTCCGGGCACCGTCAGGCGTTCGATGGCGGCCAGGTCGGCGCGCACGCTGTTGGGCAGCTTGACGCGGATCGGCACCTGCCGCTCGGGCAGGTTCATTTTCGTCAGGTCCGTATCGTAGTCGCCGGCCGTGGCCACGCGCACCGTCTCGCCGATGGCTGCCGCCGTCACGCCCAGGTCGGCCGCCTTGGCAAAATCAGGGCGTACGATGATTTCCGGGCGCACCAGCGAAGCGCTGGAATTGACGTTGCCGATGCCTTTCAGTCCGCGCAGCTCGCGCTCGACCTTTTGCGCCGCCGCCATCAGCGCCACGGGGTCTTCCGAGCGCAGCACCAGCTGCATCTTGACGCCCGTGTCGGGCGGCCCTACTGTGAAGCGCGCACCGGGTATCGTATCGAGCTTGTGGCGCAGCTGCGTTTCCAGGCCCGCCATCGATTCCTTGCGCTCCGTGCGGTGCACGGTGGTTAGGGTCAGCACGGCCCGGCGCGCCTCGGCAGCCGCGCCGGGGGCGAAGGCGTCGCCGCTGGAGCCGCCGCCAATCGAACTGAAGACGCCCTGGATGCCTGGCGTGCGCATGGCCGCATCGCGCGCCAGGGCCGCCACGGCCTGCGTTTCGCCCAGGGTGGAGCCGGGCGGCAGTTCCAGGTTGATCTGCGTCTGCGCGCGGTCGGCGGCCGGCACGAAGCCCGTCGGCAGCAGGGGCACGAGCGCGATGGCGCCGACAAAGAACAGGGCAGCGGCGATGGCCGTGGTGCCGCGGTGGTTCAGGCACCAGCGCATGACGCGCAGGTAGCGCGTCATCAGCCAGCCATCCTGTTCTTCCTTGTGCGGCAGCGGTTTCAATATGTAGGCTGCCATCATCGGCGTAAGCAGGCGCGCCACCACCAGCGAGGCCAGCACAGCCAGCACGGCCGTCCAGCCGAACTGCTTGAAGAACAGGCCGGGAATGCCGCTCATGAAGGCCGTCGGCAGGAACACGGCCACCAGCGCGAAGGTGGTGGCGATCACCGCCATGCCGATTTCGTCGGCCGCTTCCATGGCCGCTTCCATGGGCGACTTGCCCATACGCAGATGGCGCTCGATGTTTTCGATTTCCACGATGGCGTCGTCGACCAGCACGCCGACGACCAGCGCCAGCGACAGCAGGGTGACGGTGTTGAGCGTGTAGCCGAACCAGTAGATGCCAAGGAAGGCTGGCATCACGGACAGGGGCAGGGCGGCGGCGGCCACCAGGGTGGCGCGCCAGTCGCGCAGGAACCACCACACCACCAGCACGGCCAGCAGCGCGCCTTCGTACAGCAGCTCCATCGAGCCGTCGAAGTTTTCCTCGACGGGGAAGGCATTGTCGATCGACTGCTGCAGCACGACATTCGGGTTTTCCTTCTGCAGGTCTGCGATGGCATCGCGCGCGCCCTTGGCGACGGCCACTTCGCTGGCACCCTTGGTGCGGAACACTTCAAAGGCGACGACGGTCTTGCCATCCTGCTCGGCCAGCGCGCGCGGTTCGGCGACCGTGTCGCGCACGGTGGCCACCTGGTCCAGGCGCACGTGGCGCCCGTCCGGCAGCGGCACTTCCACGCGCGACAGTTCATCCGCCGTCTTGACGGTGGCGATGGTGCGCACCGACTGCTCGGCGCCGCTGATGTCGCCCCGCCCGCCGGGCGCTTCGCGCTGCACCAGGCGCAGCTGGCGCGAGACGTCGAGGGCCGACACTTTCAAGGCGGCCATGCGCGCCTCGTCGAGTTCCACCTGGATCTCGCGGTAGACGCCGCCCACGCGGGTGACGGCGCCCACGCCGGGCACGGTCAGGAGGCGCTTGGCCACCGTGTTGTCGACGAACCACGACAGGTCGGGCGCGTCGAGCGGATTGTCGACGCCTGGTTTTGCCGTGGCGATAAAGGTCAGCACCACCCTGCCTGCGGTGGACGCCTTGGTGACGGTGGGGTCGCGCAGCTCGGCCGGCATGTCCGCCTTGACGCGCGCGACGGCGTCGCGCACATCGTTGACGGCTTCGGCGATCTGCTTTTCCAGGATGAATTCGACGGTCACCGTGACGACGCCATCGAGCACCTTGGTGTAGATGTTTTTCACGCCTTGCAGGGTGGCGACGGAATCTTCGATCTTGCGCGCCACTTCCGTTTCCAGCTGGGCCGGCGCGGCGCCGGGCAGCACCGCGCTGACGGTGACGATGGGCAGTTCGATGTCGGGGAAATCCTGCACCGGATTGGCCTTGTAGGCCAGCAGACCGGCCAGGGTCAGCAGCACGAACAGCATGATGGCCGGGATCGGATTCTTGATCGAGAGGGAGGAAAAATTCATGGTTTTTCCTTACTTTTTCGCTGCGGCCGGCTTGGCAGCCGCTGCGACCGGGGTTGCCACCGGGTTTTGAACATTCCGCACCAGGTCTCCGTCATTGAGGAAGCCGGCGCCGCTGACGACGATGGTGGTGTCGGCCGTGATGCCGCCTAAAATCTCGATGCGGTCGCTCAGGCGCCGTCCGGCCTGCACCTTGATCTGGCTGACCCGCTGGTCGGCATTCAGGCGGAAGACATAGCTGAAGCCATCGCGCACGGCAATCGCCTGCTGCGGCACCGTCAGCGCGCCCGAGGTGCCCAGTTCGAATTCGCCGCTGGCGTACATGCCGGCCTTGAACGGCGCATTGTTGTCGGTGCTGGCCGGCAGGTCCACGTACACGAGGGCCGAACGCGTCTGCGGGTCGACGGTAGGGGCGATCATGCGCACCTTGCCGGTCAGGACGCTGCCGTTGGCAGCCTTGACCTGCGCCAGGGTGCCCGCTTTCAGGTTCAGCAGCTCGGTGGCCGTCACTTCGGCGCGCCATTCGAGGCGGCCCTGGCGGATCATGCGGAACAGTTCCGTGCCGGCGCCCACGACGGAGCCGACGGTGGCCGAGCGCGAGGAAATGATGCCGCTGTCGGGCGCCACCACCTGCGTGTATTTCAGGCGCAGCTGCTGCGACGCCAGCTGCGCCTTGGCGGACGCGATGCGCGCGTTGGCCGTCTGTTCGGCCGTCAGGTACTGGCTGATTTGCTGTGCGCTGATGGCGCCCGTGCTTTGCAGCGAACGGGCGCGCTGCGCGTTGGCGGCGGCTTCCGCGGCATTCGCTTCCGCTTCCAGCACGGCGGCCTTCGCCTGCGCCACATCGGCATTGACCGTGTCGTTCGAGAACACGGCCAGCACCTGGCCGGCGCGCACGACGTCGCCGACATTCACGCGCACATCCGTCAGGCGCAAGCCGTTCGATTCGCTGCCGATGACGGCTTCCTGCCAGGCGGCCACGTTGCCGTTGGCCTTCAGCTTGATGGGCAGGCTGGCCGTCTGCGGCTTGGCCGTGGTGACGGTGAGCGCCGGTTTTTGCGCCGTGTTCTTATCCTTGGCGTCGTCGGCCGCCGTGGAAGAAGGGGAGTACAGGGCAACGCCGGCGCCCAGCACCATAAAGAGGGCGGCCAGCGCGAGCGTCATCGGTTTCAAGGTCATTTTTTTCATGTTGTCGTATCCGTCAGGGGGCGTTGTTGGCGATGGCGCTGCTGCTGTTCCAGCCGCCGCCGGCGGCGCGGTACAGCGCCACCCAGGCGGCGCTGCGTTCGCGCTCCAGGTTGACCACGGTGTTTTCGGCGGCCAGGCGCGTGCGGCGCGCGTCTTCCAGTTCGATCAGGCTGGCCAGGCCATTCTTGTAGCGGTCCTCGGTGGCGACAAACGACACGCGGTAGCCTTCCAGGGCCGTTTTCGCGTGGCCGCTGCGCGCGTCCGTGCTGGCCAGGTTGACCAGCGCTTCTTCCACTTCGCGCACGGCCTGGCGCACGCCGGCACGGTACTTCACCACGGCTTCGTCGTAGCGCGCCGTGGCCGCATCGACCTGGGCGCGGCGGGTGCCGCCGTCGAAAATGGGCAGGCTGACGGCCAGCGGGCCGATGCTCCAGGTGCTGGCCGTGATGCTGGTGCCGCCGGCGCGGAGATTGCCCTTGCCGATGGAGCCGGAAAGGCTCAGGCGCGGGTAGCGCTGCGCCTGCGCGCCGCGCACTTCAAAGCTGGCGGCCGCCACTTCGCGTTCGGCGCTGTAGATGTCGGGACGCTGGCCCAGGGTTTGCGCCGGCAGCTCCGCAATCGCCACGGGCGAGGGCAGGATGGCCGGGCTGGCCGCCAGCTTCTCGCGCAGCGACGCTTCCGGTATGGCCGACAGGGCCACCAGCGCCTTGACATTCACGTCACAGGCGGCGCGCTGTTCGATGGCGCGGCTGGCGCCTTCGGCGGCGCTGGCGCGGGCCAGGGCGGCGTTGGCGGGCGGCTGGAAGCCGGCGCCGGCGCTCAGCTCCGTCAGGCGTGCCGAGTCGCGGCGCGAGACGGCATCCTGTTCGGACACTGCCTGCAATTGCTGGCAGGTGCGCAAGGCGTAATACTGGTTTGCCACTTCGGCGGCCACCGAGACGCGGGCCTCATGCCAGCCCGCGCGCGCGCTGTCGTAGCGCTCCTGCGCCGCATCGCGCGTGGCGCGGTTGGCGCCGAAGACGTCGATTTCCCATGACGCCTGCAGCGCGGCCTGCGAGGTGGTGCCGCCGGGCTGGGCCGATTGCTGGCTGGTGCGCACCACGCTGCCCGTCGCATCGAGCGTGGGCGCCAGCGCGGCGCCGCTGGCGACTCTGTCCGCGCGCGCCTGCACGATGCGCGTGCGGGCGGCGGCGATGGTGGGGCTGACTTGCTGCGCGTCGGTGATCAATTCCACCAGCAGGCTGTCACCCTGGCCCTGCCACCAGCTGGCCAGGTCCGTCAGCTTGCCGTTATGCGGCAGTGGCGCCTGCCACTGCACGGGTGCGCTGGCGGCCACCGCTGCGGGCGGCCCCTGCAGGGCGCAACCGCCCAGCGCCAGCACGATGCTGGCGGCCAGGACACGTTGAACGGTGCATCGAATAGTCGTCATGCTGGTCCTTCTGCTTGTCGTTGAGCGGTAGGGGTAGAGGGAGGGACGGCCATACGCCGGCGCTCCACGTCGGCCATGGCCAGCGCGTAGTCGGTCATGCGCGCCAGCCAGGTGTCGATGGCCTGCGGCGATTCCAGTAGTTGCGGGCGCAGGGTTTGCAGCACCTCGGCGCCCACCATGTGCTGCAGGGCCAGCGAAGCGATGGAAAAGGCCAGGCGGTGCATGTCGTCGCTGTCGTCGGGTGCGCCCAGGTGGCGCGCCAGCACGCGCGTGAGCGCCTCGTGCTCGGGGCGGATATTCTGGTCGATTTCGCGCGCCCACAGGCCCGTCGGTTCGAGCATTTCGCGGCACCACAGGCGCATGCAGTCGCGCGCGATCTCGCCCTGCTGCATGGGGGCGAGCAGCTGCGCATAAAAGCCTTCCAGGCTTTGGCGCAAGGTGAAATGCGGTTGTTCGTACAGGGCGATATTGTCTTGCGGGTTCGGCGACTGCTGGGCGAAGGCGGCGCGGTACAGGCCCGCCTTGTCGCCAAAGTAATAGCTGATGGCCGCCGCGTTCGTGCCGGCTGCCTGCGCCAGTTCGCGCGTGGACGTCTTGGCGTAGCCCTGCTCGGCAAACAGGCGGATGGCGCTATGCAGCAGGCGCTCGCGCGACTGTTCGCCGTCGGAACGGGGCTTGCGCCCTTCGTCGGCGTGGGAAGTGGGGATGGCGTTTTTTTCAATCATGCCGGAGATTTAATCACATATCTCAAACGATTGATATAACTAAATCGTTTGATTTAGTTAAGGAAAGGTGAAGATGAGGGAAAACGCAGGCAAAAAAAAGCCCGCGGTTGTATTCGCGGGCGTAATCCAATGTTCGGAGAACGAATTGGAGGAGACAGTTCTACTATAGCGCTGAAAATGGTGCGGTGCAATACCGTAGAACTACTGTATCGGTCTGTCCTGGATGGCAAGAAATCAAAATTTCATGCTGCGGCGCACAGAAACTCAGGCCTTGCTGCGCAGGGCCAGTGTAAACGTGCTGCCGGAGCCGTAGTCGCTGTTGAAAAACAGGGCGCCGCCGATGGCGTTGGCCAGGTTCTGGCACAGGTACAGGCCCAGTCCCGCGCCTTCCACGTGGCGCGTGGAGGTGGAATCGAGCTGCGAGAAGGCCTGGAACAGCTTGGCCTGGTCTTCTTCCTTGATGCCGGCGCCGCTGTCGGCGATGCTCATTTCCGTCACCAGCACGCCGTCCTCGTCGCGCTGGGCAAGGCTGATGCGCACCGTGCCCTGTTCCGTGAACTTGATGGCGTTGTTGAGCAAGTTGATGAGGATTTGCGTCAATGCGCGGCGGTCCGTGTCGATGATGGCGGGCGGCTGGCCTTCTTCTCCCAGCGCCATTTCCAGCGCCAGGCCCTTTTGCTGGGCCAGGGGGCGCAGGGTGTCGGCCACGTCGGCCATCAGTTCCTGGCAGTGCACGGGTTCGATCGACAGGGTCAGCTTGCCCGCTTCGATCTTGGCTACGTCGAGGATGTCGTTGATCAGCGAGAGCAGATGGCGCGCGCTGGCGCGGATGGTGTTCAGTTGCTTGTCCTGGTCCGACGTCAGCGGGCCGGGCAATTTCATCAGCAGCGCGCCCGTGAAGCCGATGATGGCGTTGAGCGGCGTGCGCAGTTCATGCGACATGTTCGCGATGAAGGCGGACTTCATGCGGCTCGCCTCGGCCAGCTCCAGGTTCTTCAGGGCGATTTCGCGGTTGATGGTTTCCAGTTCGGCCGCATGGTGCGCCAGGCGCATGTTCAGCTCGATCACCTGGCGTTCGCGCGCCTGCAGTTCGCCGTTGACCTGCACCGCCTGTTCATAGGTGGAAATGAGCAGGTCGAGGATTTGCTGGCGCTCCGCATTGATGAAGTGCTTCTGGTCGCCCAGGTACAGGGCGATGCCGATTTCCACATTCTGGTTCTTGCGCAGCTTCTGGTTCATCAGCATGTGGCTGATGCGGTTGAGCAGGTAGTCTTCCGCGTAGGGCTTGCGGATGAAATTGTCCGCGCCGCACTCGATGCCGCGGATGATGTCCTTCGGATCGTTGAGCGAGGTGACGAGGATCACGGGGATGTCGCGCAAGGTCGGATCGGACTTGATGGCGCGGCACAGGTCGTAGCCATTCATTTCAGGCATGACGATGTCGGACAGCACCAGGTGCGGCTTGCGCTCGCGGATGGCGGCCAGGGCCAGCTGGCCATTGGCCGCCACGCGCGCGTTATAGTGCAGGGACTGGATCAGGCGGCGCAAGCGCTCCGCCTGGGTCGGGCTATCCTCGACGATCAGGATCTCGATTTCGTCAGGCTTGATTTGGTTGTTGGAGTCCACAGACCTCTCCTAGAATTTCAGTGTGGTGATGCTGGGCGCGGTGAGCGCGCAATATCGACATCGTATGACTATATCGGATTTAGGTCTGCAAAAGTAACTTCCAAGTAACTATTTTGGCCACAGGGAATGCTGTGGCTGCTTGTCAGTTTTCGCCCTGGAACTGACCTGCGCGATAGGTCAGCACGAGCGTATCGCGGTGGCCATGTTCGCCGATCGGCTGGATCGGCGTCGATTCGTGGATGACAGACGCATCGTCGAGCAGCAGCAGCGACCACGGCTCGGTCAGGGTAAAGCGCTTGCCGTTGGGGCCATTGGCCTCGAAGATGCGCGTCTCGCCGCCCTTGACCTGTTCGCGCCCGATCAGCAGCACGGCGACGAAATCGACGCCGTCGCGGTGCGCGCCTTCCGGCGTGGGGCGGCCGATGCCATCGGTCGTATCGATGCGGAACTGGTGCGCCTCGATGAACCACGGCTGGCTGCCCTTGACCTGCGAGCAGGCGTTGCCCAGCGCGCGGATCAGCTGCTGCCAGGCCGCTTGCGCAACGATAGCCGCTTCGACCGGTTCGAACAGGCGGTGCATGCCGCCGTGCAGGGCGTTGTATTCCACCGGTTGCCAGTGCGGACGGTGCGCCGTCTGCGTCAGGCGCTCGCCATCCTGCACGAAGCACGAGTGGCGCCGGCGGCGATAGCGGCCGCCATCCTTCAGGTAATTGTCCAGCGGCAGGGTATTCCAGCTCCCTTCCAGCGCGCGCAGCGCGGCCAGCGGGCAGCCGGCCAGCGCGGCCACGTCCTGCGGGCGCAGGACGGCATAGCCGTCATCGCGCAAGGCTTCCTTGACGTGGGAAGGGTCGGTAAAGATCGGTGCGGAAGTGCTCATGGCGGTGCGGGCCGCAATGCGGCCTGTCTCAGTTTATCCAGCCTGGCATTCTACGACTTCGCGGCAACTCTTGTGTTAGGTCCGATAGGAATTATTCTTGTTGAGTTAAAAATTCTTTACCAGGGTCAGGCGCAGCGAACGCGATTCCACCGGATGGAAGTGGATATCGTCGACGGGTTGCGCTTCGCCGGGCAGGCGCGAGGCATAGTAATAGTCGATGGCCGAGTCGCGCCGGTTGGCCAGGTTGTAGCCTTCGACTTCCACGCGCAAGGTCTTGTCGATCTGATAGGCGATGCGCCCGTTCAAGCCCACGCTGGCCGCGGAGCGCACGCTGTTGTCTTCAATCAGCGGGCGCGGGCCGAAGTAGCGCAGGCGCAAGGAACCCGACCACGGCCCCGGCGGCGTCACCGTCATGGCCAGCTGGGCCACGCCTTCGATGGCGCCGGGGATGAAGTCGCCCGCCGGGTCGCTGCCGCGCGAGCGCGCCCGCGCATATGCCAGGTCCAGGTCTAGCGACAGCCAGCTGGCCGCCTTGTAGTAGCTGGAAAACTCCAAGCCGTAGCGGCGGCTGGGGCGGCCCGCCTCGGTGGCACCCGCGTCGCCGATGAACAGCAGCTCGGAATCGAAGTCCAGGCGGTACAGCGACAGCGAGGTTTGCAGGCCGGCGATGGCGGCGCTGCGCAAGCCCAGTTCCAGCCCGCGCGAGCGCACCAGGGGCGTGACCTTGTCGGCCGCCTCGCCCGTCTTCGGGTCGACGGTGATCGTCGTGCCGCGCGCGTCGTTGCTGTGAAAGCCATTGCCGATGTTGAGATACGCTTCCGTATCGCGCCACGGTCCCGCGATCACGCTCAGGCTGGGACTGAACAAATGGTCGCTGGCCGTGCCCGAATTGGCGGCGCGGTCGCTGCGCACGTCGAAGCGGTAGGCGTCCGCGCGCAGGCCGGCCACGGTGCGCAGCCAGCGCGACCAGCGCGTGCTGTTTTCGCCATACACGCCGATGCTCGACTCGACGATGTGGTCTTGCCGCGTGGTCGACAGGATCTGCCGCTGCCGCGTGTTGTACAAGCCATTGTGGATATTGTCGTTCTGCAGCTGCAGGCCGATGGTGGTGTCGCTGCTGCCCCTGTCCGTGTGGCGGTGCCAGGTGTGGCTGGCGTCGAGGCCGGCCGTCACGCGCCGGTCGGGCTGGGCGAACTGGTCGCCGTTGTCGGGATCGTCCATCGCATACGTAAAATTCGAGAACAGGGCCAGGCGGTTGGCGATCACATACGCGCTGACCCTGGACGACACGTCGTCCGTCGTCTGGCGCCAGGCGCCCGACAGGCTGTAGCGCTGCGCCTTGCCGCCGTCGCTGGCATCGATGGCGTCGAAGCGGCCCAGCGTGCCGTCCTGTACGGCGCGCAGCGGAATCTGGTCGGTGGCGTTCCAGCTGGCGTCGTACGCCATGGCCGTGACGTTGAAGCCGTTGTTGGCATAGCCTTCGCTGTAGCGCAGCACGCCGTTGAGCTTGCGGTAGCGGTCCGGCTGCGTGAACGGGCCATCGTTATGCTGCGCTTCGAGCGCGTACAGCAGGCTGCCGTCGCCCGCATCGGGCGAATCGGCCAGCAGGGCCCGGCGAAAGCCGTTTTGTCCGAGTCCCACGCTGGCGACGCCCTGCGTCAGGCGGTTCGCATACACGACGGACGCCGCCCCCGCCGAGGAAAAGTCGCCTTGCGCCGCCGAATACGGTCCCTTCTTGTAATCGAGGCGCATGGCCAGTTCGGGTATCAGGAAGTTCAGGTCCGTCCAGCCCTGTCCGTGGCCATGGCTGCGCTGGTTGACGGGCATCTCGTCGACGGTGGTGCGCAAGTCCGTGCCGTGATCGAGGTTGAAGCCGCGCAGGTAGAACTGGTTGGCCTTGCCTTCGCCGCTATGCTGGCTGACGATCAGCCCCGGCACGGCTTCCAGCAGTTCGCCGGGCCGGTAGCTGGTGCGCGCATCGAGCTGCTTTTGCGTGACGCTGCCCGCGTTGGCCGAATCGGCCACGCCCAGCTGGTTCAGGCGCGAACCGTCGACCAGCACGCGCTGGAAGATGTCGTCGGCGTGGGCGGCGACCGGTGAAAACAGGGCGGCGAGGAGAAAGGCAAGATGGCGTGGCGTCATGGGTCTTTGGAAGTGGCGGAGCTTAGCGGATCGGCAGTTCCGTGTTCTGGCGGTCGAAAATCAGCGTCTGGATGCTGCCGCTGTCCTGCACGTTGAGGGTGTTGCGCTGGCTGGGCAGGAAATCGATCAGCAACTGGTTGTGGATGCGTGTGGCGGGGGCTAGGCGCGTGCGTTCGAGCTCCTGGAAGATCACCACGTTGTCGGCATTGACCTTCATGCCGACCCAGTTCAGGGGCAGGCGCTTGCCGTCCGGCGCCACGAGGTAAAACTGTTTTTCGACATAGCGGCGCAGCGCCGCTTCGCTGTCTTCCTGGCCCAGGTCGAACTGGCGCTGGTACAGGTTCGTCAGCAGCGCCTCGACGTCGTGGCCAGTGTAGGTGTGCACCACTTCGGTGCTGCCGCTGGCCGCGTTATAGCTGATATCGGCGATGCCCATATGAAAATTATGGGCACCCGCCGCCATGCTGGCGCAGGCCAGCGTGGCGCAAGCGAGCAGGCGCCAGCGCTTCACGCCTCGTCGCCCTTGGCCGAGCCGCCGTTCTTGCCTTTCAGCGGCGTATGAAAATCGCGCATCAGGTTATCCTTGGGCGATTTCTCGCTCTTGAACAGTTCCAGGCGCGACGGCGTGATTTTTCTCGGCCAAGCGTTGTTGCTCGTGTCGATATCGGCCGTTTCCCAGTACGGGTCCTGCACCAGGCCCACCATCGGTTCATCCGTGATGACGACCTTGGTGATTTTCTTCGGCGAGTAGCGCCACACTTCGGCCGGCACGCGCTCGACGTACTTCTTGCCGCTTTTCAGTTCGATTTCGAGTATCAGCGGCATGACCATGCCGCCCACGTTCGACAGGTCGACCAGGTACAGGTGCTTGCCCTGTTTCAGCAAGTCCTTTTCCCACGGTTCCAGGGCGGCCAGCGTTTCGGCGTAGGCGTTGCGGTCCTTGTTGGTCACCGTGAAATCGTCGTGCTGGTTGTAGAAATCCTTCAGCTCCGGATGCGCCTCGACCCGGCGCGGCATGCCCTTGTTGGCGCGGCTCGTGACGGATTCCGGCTGGGCGTCCTTTTGCGCCTTCTTCCAGGCTTTTTCCGTTGCCGGATCCTTCGAGCTCACGCCATATTCGCTGATGCCGTCGATGCTGATGTCGACCGGGTCGGTCGTATAGAACCAGCCGCGCCAGAACCAGTCCAGGTCCGTGCCGGAGGCGTCTTCCATGGTGCGGAAAAAGTCGGCGGGCGTGGGACGCTTGAACTTCCAGCGCTGCGCATATTCCTTGAAGGCGTAGTCGAACAGTTCGCGCCCGAGGATGGTTTCGCGCAGGATGTTCAGGCCAGCCGCCGGCTTGGCGTAGGCGTTGTTACCGAACTGCAGCAGGGACTCGGAATTGGTCATGATGGGCACCTGGTCGCGGCTACGCATGTAGTCGACGATCTCGCGCGGTTCGCCGCGCGAAGCCGGGTAGTTTTCTTCCCACGCCTGCTGCGCCAGGTATTGCACGAAGGTGTTGAGGCCTTCGTCCATCCACGTCCACTGGCGCTCGTCCGAGTTGATGATCATCGGGTAGTAGTTGTGGCCCACTTCGTGGATGATCACGCCGATCAGGCCATATTTGGTGCGCTTGGAGTAGGTCAGCTCGCCCGTCTTCTTGTCTTTCACCGGACGGGGGCCGTTAAACGAGATCATCGGATACTCCATGCCGCCCACGGGGCCGTTGACGGAGATGGCCGTCGGATACGGATAGTCGATGCTGTACTTGTTGTACTGTTCAATCGTGTGCACGATGGCTTGCGTGCTGTACTTTTCCCACAGGGGATTACCCTCTTTCGGATAGTAGGACATGGCCATCACATCGCTGCCGCCCTTCTTGTATCCCTGCGCATCCCAGATGAACTTGCGGCTCGAGGCCCAGGCGAAGTCGCGCACGTTGGCCGCCTTGAAGTGCCACGTCTTTTGCGCGCGGCTCACTGTTTTTTCGGCCGCTTCGGCTTCCTTCTGCGTGACGATGACGACGGGCTTGTCGCTGCCGCGGGCCTTTTCCAGGCGCTCGCGCTGCGCGGAAGACAGCACCTCCTGCGGGTTTTGCAGCTCCCCCGTGGAGGCGACGATATGGTCGGCAGGAACGGTCAGCTGCACGTCGTAGTCGCCGAATTCCAGCGTGAATTCGCCGGAGCCGAGGAACTGCTTGTGCTGCCAGCCGGCCGCATCGTAATAGGCCGCCATGCGGGGGAACCACTGCGCCACTTCGAACAGGGCGTTCTTGTCGTCGAAGAGTTCATAGCCGGCGCGCCCGCCCAGCACCTTCTGTTCGTTGATGCGGTAATCCCAGTCGATCTGGAAGACGAAATCCTGGCCCGGCTTCAGGGGCTGCGGCAAGTCGATGCGCATCATGGTGCGGTTCACTACATATTTCAAAGGCTGGCCATCCGCGCCTGTCAAGCGGCGGATATTGAAGCCGCCCTGGAAGTCGCCGCGCGCGAGGATGCCGCGCAAGCCTTCGAACTTCATGGTCTCTTCGCCCGTCGTCTTGGCCCACGCCTGGCGCGAGGGCGCCGTGGTCATGCGGCGCGCGTCGGAATCGGGCTTGTAGATATTCTGATCCAGCTGCACCCACAGGTAGCCGAGGGTGTCGGGCGACTGGTTATGATAGGTGATGGTGCCGCTGCCGGCGATCTCGCGCCTGGCTTCGTCCAGCGTCGCGCGGATCGTGTAGTCGGCGCGCTGCTGCCAGTAGGCGTGGCCCGGCGCGCCGGAGGCCGTGCGGTAGGTATTCGGGGTGGGCAGCACCTCTTCGAGCTGGCGGAACTTGTCGTCGAATGGTTCGGCCGCGAAGGCCGACACGGTAAAACACAGAGCCAACGAGGCTACGGAGCCGAAAGATATGCGCATATTCACCCTGATGTTGTTGTAAGGAAATAGTGGCAACTATTCTATACGCAGGGCGGGGCCATCCATGTATCGATTTGTAATAAAGAAAGGCGGATTTCACGCCAGCTTTTGCCTGGCGCTGTCAGGGGGATGCTTTACCTGATTTTGCTCGGAAAAGCGGTGCCTTTACTCACTTTTCATCAGGCTGTCGCGCAATTGGTTCAGCTGTTGTTTCATGTCCACAACCTGTTCCACGCTGCACTGGCTGGCCGTCAGGATGGCTTCGGGCAGCAAGGCTGCTTCATGGCGCAGCTGGTCGCCCTGTTCCGTGAGGGAAATGATGACTTGCCGCTCGTCGCTGGCGGCGCGCGTGCGCGTCAACAGGCCCGATTGCTCCATGCGCTTGAGCAGGGGCGTCAGGGTGGCCGAGTCGAGGAACAGGCGCTCGCCCACTTCCGACACCGTCAGGCCGTCGCGTTCCCACAACACCATCATCACCAGGTATTGCGAATAGGTGAGACCGAGCTTGCGCAGGAGCTTGCGGTACAGCTTGTTCATGGCAAGCGAAGTCGAGTACAGCGCAAAGCACAGCTGGCTGTCCAGGCGCGGCACCTGGTGCAAGGGATTGGGGGCGGTGGTGGTATCCATGGGCACAGTATATATAGCGCACTACCTAATTGCAATGCGCGGCGCCGGACCTGGCGATCCGGCACCGGGGCGCAGAAGCTTAGCCGGCGTAGCGCGTGCGCAGCAGATCGAGCATGGCGACGTTCTGTTCCCATGCGTCGCTCACGGGCTGCTGCGTCCAGGGCAGCGTTTGCGTGTACGGCGCGGGGCCGAATTCCGGCGTGAACGTCATGCGCTCGGCACCGGCGGCGCGTCGCAGGGCGACGATGGCATCCCACCAGGCCAGGTGGGCGTCGAGTGCCGGTTTCGCTTCCGGTGCGCGGAAGTCGGCGACCTGCGGCCCTTGCGCATGGCCCACGCGCGCATGCACGTGGCGCACCAGCGGCAGCACCTGCGCCAGGGTCTGCGGCTGGTCTTCCAGCAGCGATTCGCAGGCGCAGCACCAGTGCGACAGGTCGGCCGTCAATGGCAGCTCGGGATACTGCTGCAGATACGGCAGCAGCAGCATCGGATGGCCGGAAAAGCGGCTGCGGTGGATTTCGTGCACGATGGGCACGCCGTGCTTTGCCGAGATGGCGGCGGCCAGGTCGAGCAGCTGCGCGTTTTGCGCCGGCGTATAGAAATCCTTGCCCGTATGGGTGTTGACCAGCACGGGGCGCGCCAAACAGGCGTTTTCCAGCAGTTCGGCCAGGGCGGCGCGGTGCAGATCGAAGTCGCTGTGGAACACGGTTTCCCACTGCGCGGCGATCAGCTGCAGTCCCGCCTTGGCGATGCGCTCCGTCCACTCTTCGCGCAGGGCGACGTCCAGCGGCAGCGACATTTCGATGCCGTCGAAGCCGGCCGCCAGTACCTTGTCGATGAAGACGTCGGGCGGCAGGTCATTATTGCCCCAGTGGGCGGCAAAGATGTCGATGCGCATCAGACGAAGCCCCGCACGGGGAAGGCGTCGTCGCGCTGGATCCAGTTGTGGGCCGCGTATTCCGTCTGGCCGTCGGTGGCGTGCAGGGTGTAGGCGTGGCGCGAGACGGGCGAGCGGTTCGGCGCGCTGTAATGGGGCAGCAAGCCATGGAAGCAGACGAGGGCGCCGGCCTTGACTTCCAGTGGCACGGCCGTGCTGTCGTCGGGCCACGGCATGGCGTCAAGTTTTTCCACGCGCACCTGGTCGCCGTTGCGGATGAAGCGTTCGCGCAGCGGGCCGCGGTGGCCGCCCGGTTCCGCCCACAGGCAGCCGTTGTCCAGGGTCGCGTCTTCCAGCGCGAACCAGAAGGTGGTCACGCTGATCGGCGTGGTCTCGAAATACGTGGCGTCCTGGTGCCAGCGTACTTCGCCGCCGATGCCGGGCTGCTTGAAGATGTACATCGATTGCCATACCTGCGCATCCGCCAGGCCCAGGTCGCGCGCCACTGCGGCCAGTTTCGGGTCGGCCGAAAAGCTGCGGAAGACGGGGTCCAGGTCATGCATGGCGTGGCCGATCTTGTTGATCGACAGGGACTTGGCCTGCTTCAGCTGGCCGTCCGGTCCAAACGCCTCTTCCTCGAAGAAGCAGCGGATGGTGTTGTCGGAAGCGAGAAAATAATCGTTGGTGTTCTTCGCCTGATCGCGCGTGGTGAAGATGGACTGGCTGACGCTGGGATCGAATTCGTTGACAATCTGCTCGGCGCGCGCGCGCAAGGCGGCGATTTCGTCCGCGCCCTTGAAGCCGGGCAGGATGAGGTAGCCGTCGCGTTGGTATTGTTCTTGTTGTTCGATCGTTAGCATGGCGGCGGCTCCGGAGGTCAATGGAAAGCACCATTGTAGGATGGGCGAGGGCGGCAAACAATCGCCCTGCGGTTGACAGATTGTCGCCAAAGCGAAGACAATCTTTGACATGGATCAACTAAAAGCGATGGAAATCTTTGTCGAAGTGGCGCGCCAGCGCAGCTTTACGGTGGCCGGGCAGCGCCTGGGACTGACGCGCGCCATGGTCAGCAAGACCATCATGCAGCTGGAAGAACGCCTGCATGCGCGCCTGCTGCACCGCTCCACGCGCGAAGTGAGCCTGACGGACGCGGGCCGCGCCTATCTGGCGCCATGCATGGCTACCGTCAGCCAGGCGCAGGAAGCGGCGCGCATGGTGGCGCACGTGGCGCAGGCGGGAGCCGGGGCGGAGCTGGCCGGGCCGCTGCGCATCCAGGCGCCATCGAGTTTCGGCAGCGCGTGGCTGGCCGATGCCGTCGCCCGTTTCAGTTTGCTGCACCCCCAGGTGCAGGCCGAATTGTTTGTCGACGATGCGCTGCTCGATCCGATACGCCACGGTTTTGATTTGACGATACGCGTGGGCGGCATCCCGGACAGCAGCGCGCTGGCCATGCGTCCGCTGGCGCCGTGCCGCGCAGTGCTGTGCGCCAGTCCCGCCTACCTGGCGCAATGGGGCGTGCCGCAGATGCCGCAAGAGCTATTGAAGCACCAGTGCCTGCACTTCAGCCACCTGACGGATGGCACGAACTGGCATTTCCAGCGCGGGGAGGGAGACCGGCAAGAGGCTGTGAGCGTGCGCGTGCAGGCGGGTTTTACGGCGAACAATGGCCTGGTGCTGCACCAGGCGGCGCAGCGGGGACTCGGCATCGTCTACAGCACCACGTTCCTCGCCTGGCGCAACCTGCTCGATGGCAGCCTGCTGCCCGTGCTGTCCGGCTGGGAGCTGCCCCTGAATCACTTGAGCGCCCTGTATCCGGCCAGCCGCCAGCCGTCGCCCAAGGTGCGCGCGCTGATCGATTTCCTGGTGGCCGAATACCAGCCCATGCCGCCGTGGGACCGCGAGCTGGCGGCGGCAGGATTTTTCAGCTGAGGCTCAATTGAGTGCGACGGGTTCCACCGTCCACGCGCCATCCGCGTACACGCGCTCGTCGTCCAGATAAACGGCTTGCGTGACGGCGAAGATATCGACGTGGTAGCGCGCATCCTTGCGCTTGAATTGCGGCTTGGCGTAGACGCCGTGCTTGGCGCCCAGCGACAGATGGATGCCGCACATGCGTTCATACGTGCCGATGTCGTTGACCAGCTGCTCGCGCGAAAAGGCGCGGTTCATGCCGAAGCCCAGTTCGCGCACCCACACTTCGCCTTCGTGCGCGCGGATGATCTCCAGCATGGCGGTAAATTCCGGCGTGGCGTTTTCCGTGCCCGTCACGCGCCCCTTTTCGATGATCAGGGTGATCGGCGTGTCGGGGCGGTTGACCATGAAGTGTGTGTCGCCGAAAACAAAGATGCGCACGCGGCCATTGACGGCTTCCAGGTCCTGCGCTTCCGTAAACACTTCGCCCAGGGGGAACTGGCCGCCGATATTGTTCATGCCGCTGTAGTCGCCGATATTGAGCTTGGCCGATTCGAACGGGGAAGCGAAGACCAGCTGCTCGCCGCCGCTGTCGACCATGCCGTGACGGGCGCCGTCGATGCGCGCCTTGAGCGCATGGCCCACGCCGCGGTAATAGGCGGGGTCGTAGGCCAGCGAGGCGATGTAATGCAAGCCCTGCACGCCGGGCATGCGCGACAGGTGCACGTGTTCGATGACCTTCAGCCCCCGCTTGAACAGCTCGATGCGGATGCGGAACGCTTCCAGGCGGAAGCTGGTCGACTGGATCAGCACGACGAGGCTGCCGGAAGGCAGTTCGGCAAACGCGGCCAGCACGGCGTCGGGCGTGACGTCGTCGAAATCGATGAAGGCGGCGTCCGGCAAGGCCTGGCGATACGCTTCTGTCAGCACGACATTGAGCCAGCTGCGCTTGTCGCAGACGATCAGGGCCGGTTCGTCGGGGCGGTGGCAGATGGCCATGGCCAGCAGGTCGGCCACGTTTTGCGCGGCCACTTCGGTGGCGGCGGCGCTGATGGCGTCGAGCCGGCTGGTGTCATTCTCGGGAAGCGTCATGGTGCGGAGGTGGGGGACGTGAAGTAATCGCAGCATTATAAGGTGATTGCCACTGGCCACACCATTCCCCATCCGGCGGAGGGCAGGCGGCTGCCGCGCCCCTGATTACTTGTGTAGTGCTTTCCGGCAATGTATTATTTGATAAATGGTATTGCAGGGCATGGCAGCGAGCCTGGGAGTGGCCCGGCGCAGCGGCAAACGCATGCGCACGGCGGCTCGCTTCCAGTGATGCAGGGACAACAAGCCAACAGGCGATGATGAAGAGTGTGAAGTGATGAGCATAATCGGACAAGATATTCCCATGGAGCGGCCGGATACGGATGGGCGCGCCGCCGTCTTCGTTCCCGTCACGGGCGTCAAGGAAGATGTCCTGTTGACCATACGCAAGGGTGCGGCCATCGTCGGCTTTGCCAACCACGACCGTACCATCACCGTGTATTTTGAAAGCAACCGCTTTGACGATCCCGTGCTGGCCAAATGGGAGCACAAGGCGCGCAAGGCCTACGACCGCCTGGTCGACAATGCGCCCACCGTGTCGAAACTGACCACCAGCCCCGCCAATTTCGAGCAGATCGGTTATATCAATGGCAAGGGCATCACCATCCGCCGCATGGAAAGCCTGCAGCGCTGGCTCGCGTATTCGGATGCGATGGAGACTTGCCCGGCAACGGATATCATTCCGCGCACGGTGATAGCGAAACCTGAAAGCGTTAAAGTTTAAGAGCGGCTGATACAACGCCCTCGGCGTTGTTGCCTGCCCTGCATTTACCTCGCTGTACTGAAGTACTGTCTTCGGGGCGGCACCTGGCCCTGCGCATTTTCTCAGCGGCTCCTGGTCTGCGCGTATGAGTATCCAATGGCGCCGCTGGCGCTAATCCGACCTGCGCGACCTAAGCCTGACCTCGCTTATCACTACACCACGACGATATTCGCCTGCGCCTTGAGCGGGCAGGGCAGGGTGTCGTCGAAGGTGATTTCGATGGCGCTGGCGACGAACATGCCGCCGATGTGCTGGGCGGCGATTTCGGGCGGCGTGCCGGGCTTGGTCAGGTTGACGTCCTGGGCGAAAACGAAGACGCGCCAGGTGCCGTAGACCTTTTGATCATATTGCAGCAAGGTGCGGTAAGCGCGCTTCAAGTCCAGGCTGCCTGCGTAGACGCCATCGTTGGCGCCCGGATCGAAGCCCAGGCCGTCATCGGTCAGCGATTCGACGAAATACAGTCCCTGCGGCGCCTGGAACAGCACGAAGGCATACAGCTCTGTACCGCGGAACACATTGCCATTGTCGCGCTTGAAGCTGGCGCGCAGCCACAGCGGTTCGTAGGCTTGCACGACGGCGGGCGTATCCGTTTCCACGGGCCCCGCCAGGTGGATGTTGACCTGCGTTTCGCTCACGGCATGCTGGTAGGTGGCGCCCGTGGTGAAGCGCTCGTACTCCCAGCTGATGTCGGCCGTGTAGGGCAGGCCCGCGTTCGGCGCTTCCGGCAACACCCATTTCGCCACCACGCGCTCGGCCAGTGTCAGTTCGCCGGCGGCCGGTGGTGTTGCTTCCTGGCCACGCCAGAACGGGTCCGCGATATCGGAGCAGGCGACGGCGATGGCGCCCGAGGCGATGGCCGAGGCCACGCCCGCCACCGTGAATTCGGGCAGGCCCGAGCCTGCCCCTTCCAGCGAGCAGCAGTCGACGCTGGGATCGGTTTCCTCGAAGGTGCCGCCCACGCTGAAGCTGGCCTTGCCGGAACCGAGCGCGGCTGAAATGATGGCCACCAGCGCGGCGATGATGGCGATGATAATGGCGAGTATCTTCCACCACGGGTCGGAAAACGGCAGCTCGCCATGCGTGCCCGCGTAGGCGGGGTTCGGCGTCCAGACGAGGGTCATGCCGGTAGGCACGATCGGTCCCAGGCCGGGCGGGCAGCGGCACTCCTTCCCGTCGCCGCCCGTGCTGCCCCAGCGCTTGCCCGGCAGGTGGCCTTGCGGCTTGGACAGTTCCAGTGTGCCTTCCTCGACCGTGCACGTGTACGTGTTGGTGGCGCTGTCGAAGCGCGTCTGCGAGACGAAGATTTGCTGGATCGAGCGGTGCGGCAGGTAGCCGTCCGCCTTGGCGACGAAGCTGACGAGGCGCTTGCCGGGCGCCGCATGCTGGAAGTCGGCATCCCACATCACCAGCATGGCCGCGCCGGCCGGGATGCTGGCAAAGAAGAAGGTGCGCGCCACGGGCACGATGCCGGGGTCGCCCACGCTTTCCAGGTACACGGTGACATTGTTCAGGGCGCTGCTGGACATATTGGTGACGTGGGCGGCGATGCGCAAGCCATAGATGGCATTGTCGAAGATGCCATCGGGCAGCATGATGTTGGTGACGGGCTCGATCGCGAACGGCCGCGTCAGCACCTGCAGGGGGGTATCGCTCATGATGCTTGCTCCTCGGGGCTTTGCTGGTCTTGCGCTTGCTCTTTCTCGAGATCGGTGACGATATACGTGATGCCGCCCATGACCTTGCCTTCCTGGCTCTCCAGCACGCGCAGCAGCGCATACTGGCGTGGCGGCAAGGCTTCGGCGCGCACGCTCAGGTACACGGCCTGCGCCTGCCCGCGCGGCACTTCCAGCGCCAGCTTTTGCTCGCCGGGCGCATCGCTATTGCAGTGGGGCGTGCGCGCCAGGCCCGCTATCAGGCGGGCGTCCCTGGCCGGCTGCCAGCGCTCGAGGCCCAGGGTGGCCAGCAGGTGTTCCGGCAGCTCGCCGCCCTGCTCAATCTGCAGTTCCACTTTTTTCGTTGCGCGGGGCAGGGCCGCCACCGCGATGGCCAGCGATTGCGCGCGCCTTGCCGCCAGCACCACGGTGACATTGCGCTGGGCGATCTGCTCGTGCAAGGTGGGCTGGAAAGGAAAGCCGTTGGGCAGGGGATCGGGCAGCGGGTTGATGTCGCCCGCGCCGTGGGCCACGGCCAGCAGGCATTCGTGGCCGCCGTTGACGATGACGGGCACCCAGGGCACCAGGCACAGCACTTCCTGCGTGGCGCCCGGCGGCAAGTCGGCAAACGCGGAGCCGATCTGCGTGGCGGCGCCGACGGCGATCTGGCCGGAAGGATCGGCCCAGTAAAAGTCTACGCGCACGCCGTTCGAGGCGCTGTTGCCCGTGTTGTGTACGCGGCCCCACAGGTAGTTGGCGGTGCCGGCGATGGGCGCGCCGGGCGGGCCATTCGGATCATTGCCCGGCACGACCCAGATATCCGCGCTGTCCCACCACCAGGGCTGGCCGTCTTCGATGATCAGGTGGGCTGGCATGGCGTTCTCCTTGTCCTTGGCCGCTGCTGGTAGCTTAGACCGCTGCGGCGGATGCTTTTTGATCGGTATCAAGGCCATGAAACACGGCGCCGTTGCGCCGTTGCCGTGCTTGCGTAAGGTAATATTGCGGCAGAACGCAGTGGAATGACTCCAGGAAAAGGTTGGAATGTGCTTGAAACAGTGAATGACGTTTGCATCAACGCCGCTTGCGGCCGGACCTTGCCGCTGCGCGTGGCGCATTGCCCGTTTTGCGGCGCGCGCCAGATAGCGCAAGCGCCTGTCCTGGAGAAAGCCGTGGCGCCGCCGGTGCCGCGCATGCCGCCGCCCGTGCCCGTCGCGCCTCCCACGCCTGCGCCTGCTCCAATGCCGCAGCCCGCGCCGCAGTCCGCACCCGCGCCCAAGCCCGTCCCGCCAGCACCTGTCGCGCCGGCCAAGGCGCCGCCCGCGAAACCGGCCGTCAAGGGTTCGGTGCCGCCACCGCGCCCGCCCGTGCGCTTGCGCACGTGGCTCGCGGCGGCAGTGGTATTGACCGGCATCTGGTTCTTCAACAAGCCGGCGGACAAGCCGGCCAGCGTGGCGGAACAGGTCGAGGCCGCCACGGCGCTGGCGGCGCAGTGCGACCTGGACGGGGCGCGCAGCGCGCTGGCCGTGCTGAAAAGCGCCAAGGCGCCCGCCGCGCAGATCAAGCGCCTGCAGGCGAACATCAGTAAGTCCGCCGCCGCCTGCGACAGGCAACAGCAGCGGGCGCAGGCCTGGACGGCGCTGCAAGACAGCGTCAGCCAGGCCCTCGATGGGGGCAAGCCGGATCTGGCCGCCACGCGCCTGGCCGCTTACGTGAAACGCTGGGGCGACGATCCCGACACCCTGGAACTCGATGCCAAGGTGAAAGTGGCGCTGGCCAGCGCCCAGCTCGACCTGGCCGACGCCTGCCTGGCGCGTTCGGACCGGGTTTGCCTGGAAAACAGCCTGATCGCCGCCGAGCGCTACAAACGGCCGGAACTGGCGGCGCGCACGCAGACGCTGCGCACGGCGTTGTCGCAATTGCTCGAGCGTTCGCTGCTCGATGCGGCCCCGGGAGCGGGCCAATAACCCCAGCATGAAAAACGCCCGTCGCGGCCAGGCCGTGCGGGCGTCGCGCCTGTCGGCGGGCGCGATTACTCTTGCGGCACCAGCGCCAGCGCCGCGCTGAAGTCGCCCATCGGCTTGCCGCCGTTGGCCACCAGCGCCTTGTCGCGCGTGCTCAAGCCATCGAGCACGGGCAACGCAAAACGGTGCGTGATGGCGCGCAGGATGGAAGCCGAATCGTATTGCGTATGATCAACTAATCCCTTTTTCACGTACGGCGAGACGAGGATGGCGGGCACGCGCGTGCCGGGACCCCAGCGGTCGCCCTTCGGCGGCGCCGCGTGGTCGTAAAAGCCGCCGTTTTCATCGTAGGTGACGATGACCAGCATGTTCTTCCATTGCGGACTTTTCTTCAGCTGGGCGATGACGCTGGCGATGTGCGCGTCGCCGTCGGCCACGCTGGCATAGCCCGCGTGCTGGTTCAAGTTGCCCTGCGGCTTGTAGAAGGTCACGGGCGGCAGCTTGCCGGCGCCCGCGTCGCTGAGGAACTGGCTGTCGAAGTCGCGCAGGTGGGCGGCGCGGTAGGCGGGCGCCTTCACGGGGTCCATATTCGCAAAGTAATTGAAGGGCTGGTGGTGGAACTGGAAGTTCGGCGGATTCGGGAAGCTGCCGGCGCGCGCGCTGGCCGTCGCCAGGGCCGTCGTGTCTTTCCAGGCGCCTGCATACCAGGCCCAGTCGATGTTCTTGCCTGAAAGCAAGTCACCGATATTCGTCTGCGTCTGCTGCGGCAGGGTGGTGGCCTTGCCCGTGTCCGCATACAGCTTGCTGCTGTCGCCGGACGCCGGCGCATTGCTGCTGGGCTGGAACGGCGGCTGCATGGTATTGACGGCATAGAACATGCCCGTGCTGTCGGCCGGCGTCAGCGCGCCGTCATTGGCATACGCAGGGGCGCTGTTCAGGACGGTGCCCGGCGCCGTGGCGGACGGCGTCAGGCGCAGGAAGTTGCCCTTGGCATCGACGTCGATCTTGGCGATCGAACCCTTGGCCACCGAGGTGTCGGCGTTCGGGTAGGTGGGCGCGCAGGCGCAGATCAGGTACTGGTGCGTGAGGAAGGAGCCGCCGAAGGCGCCGATGAACAGGTTGTCGGCCAGCGCATATTGCCTGGCGATGTCCCACAGCTGCATCTTGCTGCCGTCGTAATAGCCCATGCTCAAACCGCCCGCGTCGGAATACGCCGTAAACTTGTCGTTGGCGCCGCCGTTGATCTGCATCTGGTTGTTGTAGAAGCGGTGCACGAGGTCGCGCGTGATCACCGATTGCGGCAGGTACAGGGGGCTGGCGGCGTCGTCGATCTGGAACGGCTTGTTCGGCAGGTTGGCCGATTGCGCCTGGGTGATGACGGTGCTCTGGCCTGCCGCCGTCATGCCGCCCCAGGTGGGCGGCAGCACGGGCAGGGTGCTGCCGTCGTAGTCTTTCTGCGCCACGTAGGCGGAAGTCGACGTGGGATTGACGCCCGGCACGCCGTTCGCGCCCGGGAACAGGCCGTACAGATTGTCGAAGCCGCGGTTTTCCGCGTAGATGACGACGATGGTCTGGATATTGTTCAGCGCCAGGGCGCCGTTCAGGGCGGCCAGCGCGTCGGCGGGCGCCGCTTGCGCGCTGGCGCTGGCGATCAAGGCCGTCACGCTGGCGTTTTCCGCCTTCAGTTTCGCCAGTTCGTCGCCGCTGGCCTTGTTGAAGTCGGACGCCAGGCCCGCTTCCGACACGCCCAGGCGCGCGGCCAGCTTGCTGCTGGCGGCCGCAAAGTCGCCGCCGTTGCCATCCATGACTTGCGCCAGTTCCGTCGACAGGGCGCTCACAAACGCGCTGTGGCCGGCGGGAGCGCGCAGCAGCAGTTTTTGCGTCACCTTGCTGCCGGCGTCGCCGATGGCTTCATGGCGGATGGCGTCCGTGCCGATGGTCGCCAGCACGGCGCCCTGGCCGTCCAGCGTGTAGCTGCCGTCGGCGGCCGTGCGTACGGTGGCGGAAGCGTTGTCGCACGTCAGCTTGGCGGTGGCGCTTTCCAGGCACACCTGGGCGTTTTCATAGTAGCTGCCGATCACCTGGCCTTGGGTGCCGGGTGTGATCGCATAGTCGCTGCCGCAGGCGGCCAGGCCCAGCGACAGTAACAACGGCAGGGGCCGCAGGGAGGGTTTTGCGTGCAAGTTCATGTTCATGCCTTCTGGGTGGAAAACGTCGCATGCTAGGCAGGCAATATGTCAGCTGCGTGACATGTCAGCGCCTGTTACATGACGTAATGTACGAACTTGATACATGAGGTTTTGCGGGGTTTTGTCACGCAGTTGTCACATGCCGTTGCTACGCTGCCAGCCCATGATGAAAACGATACCCCCTCTGCTGCTTGCCATGTGCATGCTGTCCGCCTGCCAGCCCGCGCCGCCGCCGGAAGCCCAGGCCGCCCCCGCGCCCGCCTACCTGGCCGCGGCCTACGCGCCGAGCCTGAAGCGCCAGCCATCGGTGGCGGCAATGACGGCCATGGGCCGCGCCATGTTTTTCGAGCCCGGCCTGTCCGTGTCGGGCAAGCTGGCGTGCGCCAGCTGCCACAGTCCCGAGCACGCGTACGGTCCGCCGAACGGGCTGGCGGTGCAGCTGGGCGGCCCGGAATTGAAGGATGCGGGCACGCGCGCGGCGCCCTCGCTGCGCTATCTGCAGACGGCGCCCGCCTTCAGCGAGCACTATCACGACGACGATGGCGACGACAGCGTCGATGCGGGTCCCACGGGCGGGCGCAACTGGGATGGCCGCGCCCAGTCCGGCCATGAGCAGGCGCTGGCGCCCTTGCTCTCGCCGCGCGAGATGGGCAACCGCGACGGGGCCGCCGTCGTCGCCAAGCTGCGGGCCGGTCCGCTGGCGGCGCAGTTCCGTCAGACGTATGGCGCGGATATCTTCGAGCAGCCGGGCCAGGCGCTGCGCTGGGCGCTGATGTCGCTGGAAGTGTTCCAGGAAAGCCCGGCCGACTTCTACCCCTACACGAGCAAGTACGACGCCGTGCTGCGCAAGCAGGCCGTCCTGAGCCCGCAGGAAGCGCGTGGCCTGGCCCTGTTCAACGATGAACGCAAGGGCAATTGCGCCTCCTGCCATATCAGCCAGGTGAGTGCCGGCGGCGCCTTCCCGCAATTTACGGATTACGGCTTGATCAATATCGGCGTGCCGCGCAACGGCAAGCTGCCGGTCAATGCGGACCCGGCGTTCTTTGACCTGGGACTGTGCGGCCCGGACCGCACCGACTTGACGCAGCACAAGGAATATTGCGGCAGCTTCAAGACACCGTCCCTGCGCAATGTCGCCCTGCGCAAGGTGTTTTTCCACAACGGCAGCTTTGACAGCCTGGAACAGGTGCTGCGTTTTTACGTGCAGCGCGATACGGCGCCGCAAAAATGGTATCCAAGGGATAAGCACGGCAAGGTGCGAAAATACAACGATATGCCGCCGGGAATGGACGCGAACGTGAACGTGGAAGCGCCATTCGACCGCCAGCCGGGCCAGGCGCCCGCCCTGAACGCGGCGGAGATCGCCGACGTGATCGCCTTCCTGCAGACCTTGACGGATGGCTATCGGGCGCCCCGTCCTGCGCAGGGAAAACATGGCTAAAAAATATCAAGATACCATTGCTTACAACTACGCCACAAAAGCGTGTTTTTATGTGCGTTAGCGCACGCTAGAAAATTTTAGGCAGGTGTATATTGCGAACTGATCTGTGTCTTTTGATAACAATGAAAGGGAATATCATGAAAGTAAGCAAAAATTGGATGACCGTGTGCGCCGCCGGGATGATGGTCGTGGCACTGGCTGCCTGCCAGAAGAAGAGCGATGTCGCCGCAGGCCCTGCGGAACAGGCTGGCCAGAAGATCGATGCGGCCGCTGCCAAGGCTGAAGCCGACATCAAGGCCGCCGCTACCAAGGCTGACGCTGCCGTGAGCCAGGCCGCTGCCGATACGGGCGCCAAGATGGACCAGGTCGCCGCTGACGCCGACAAGAAAATGAGCGAAGCGGCCGACGCCGTCGGCAAGAAAGTGGAAAAAGCGGGCGAAAAGATGCAGGACGCCGCGCACAAGTAATCATCGCGATAACATCGCCAGGGCCGGCCACGGCCGGTCCGCTCCCCGCAGTGGTCGTCAGGTGACGGCCGCTGCGGTCACGCCATCGCTGGCGCCAGCCTGGCTGCCCCGCGTCGCAGCGCCTGCAGCGGCAGTATCGCCCCCGTCCGTTCCCCCCAGCACCACGCTCAGATCGACAAAGCCGTCGCGCCACGCGCGCTCCAGGTCTTGCTCCACCGCTTCCAGGGTCGTTTTTTCCACCTGCTGAAAACCGCGCAAGCCATACGCCCGGTTGCGCCCGTGCGCCTTGGCCAGGTACAGCGCCATGTCGATCAGGTTGACGCTGCGTTCCCACGTGAGCGGGCGTCCCAGCGGCGCCAGCGGATAGGGCGCAAAGCCCACGGAGACGTGCACCTGGATGGCCTGTCCCTGGTAGTGGATGCTTTGCGCCGCCATGCCGTTGAGGATGCGCCGCGCGATATCGTCGAGCCCGTCGCGCGCGACAGCCGGCAGGAAGGCAAGGAATTCCTCGCCGCCCCAGCGCACGATCATGTCCGTTTCGCGCAACACGTCGTGCAAGGTTTCGGCGATCGTCGTCAGCACCAGGTCGCCCGCGGCATGGCCGTAACGGTCGTTGATGTGCTTGAAATGGTCGACATCGAGCAGGAACAGCGCGCCCACGACATCGGCGCCGCCGTAGGCCGGCTGCGGCTTGCCCGCATGGCTGCGCATGAATTCCTGGAAATGGCGGCGGTTGTACAGGGCCGTCAGCGGGTCGCGCGAGCTCTGGCGCTTGAGTTCCTGGTTTTTCACCTTCAGCTGCACGTTCGCGTGGCGCACCTTGCGGTACAGCAAGCCAACGATGGCGGACGCCATGGCCAGTACCAGCGCCAGCAGCCACCACACGCGCTGCTGCAGGCGGCGGTTGTCGATTTCCGTGCTCTTGAGCTGATTTTCGCGGCTCAGCAGCTCGATCTGGCGCTGTTTCTTTTCCGCCTCATACTTTTCTTGCAGCTCATACACGGCTTTTTGCCGTTGTTTCTCGAACAACTGGTTCGAGATGCCCCGCTCGCGGTGGTAGGCCGTCACGGCGCCGCGCAGGTCGCCCGCCTTTTCCAGCGCCGTGCCGTATTCCAGCAGCACGGCCTGCATGTCCGGCTGGTTGGCCGTGCGTTCGTAGTAGGCCAGGCCCGTGGCCACGCTTTGCTTGCCTTCCTGCAGGCGTCCCTGGCCGATCAGCGCCTGTCCGATGTTCAGGCGCGCCGTCGCTTCCACCTGTTCATTGTTGACCAGGCGCCCCGCCGTGATGGCTTCATTCGCATAGCGCAGCGCGCGCACGTAGTCGCCTTCCTTCAGGTAGCTGTCCGACAGGTTGACGAGGGTAACGGCCACCATGCCGCGCGCGTCCAGCTGGCGTTCCAGCGCCAGGGCCGCCAGCAGGGCGCGCTGGCCCCGCTGCGGCTGCTGCGCGTCGAGCGCCAGCCCGTATTCCGTATTCTTCGCCTGCGCCATGCGGCCCGGCGACGCCAGGGTGCCGGATACGGCCAGCAATTCGTCGAGCACCGCGAAGCCCTTGTCGTATTCGCGCATCTGCGTGTACAGCAGGGTGAGGGCATTCAGGGCGGCGGCCAGGCTGGTGGGGGAGTTGCTCTGGCGCGCCAGGTCGACGGCCGCCTGCAGCTTGGCCAGCGCAAACGGGAAATTGCCTTCCTCGGCCCACGACTGGCCCGCGCTGATGGTCGCCTGCACGCGCACGGGCAAGTCGTCCGTGCGGTTGGCGATGCGTTCCGCTTCGAAGGCCAGCAGGTGCGAGGCGCGGCGTTCGTTCATGGCAAACGTGATGTAGGCTTTGCAGAGCACGCCTTTCGCCAGCGCCACGTCGTTCTTGTTGGCGCGGGCGTAGGCGATCAGCTCCTCGGCCAGCTGCATGGCGAGGTCGTTCTGCCCCAGGCGCATGCGGACGGTGCTCAGCTGGGTCAGGAATTCCGCGCGCACGGGCAGGGGGGCGCTGCGCGCCTGCGTTTCCACCTCCTGCAGGCGCTGCAGGGCGCGCGCGGGCACGAAGCGGCCATCCTCGCGTACGGCGGCAATCTGCTGCTCCAGGTTGCCGGCCTGGGCATGGGCGGCGGGCGGCAGCAGGCAGGCCAGTACCAGCAGCCAATGCGCCTTTCGCCATGATGCCCGTCTCTGTCTGCCTGCCAACGTCCCGCTCCCGCAATGACCACCTGTCTTGAACAGATTATATTCTGTTGCAATCAAGAAATATCATGCGGTGCGCAGAAATTTGCGAAAGTGCACACGGCAGGCATTGACAAGGCCCCCTTACTGCGCCAGCTGCTGCAGCAGGTACAGGCGCTGGTACAGGCCGCCTTCGATCTGCATCAGGGCGTCGTGCGGCCCCGCTTCCGTGATGCGGCCGTGATTCAGGACGATGATCCGGTCGGCTTCGCGGATGGTCGACAGGCGGTGGGCGATGGCGATGATGGTCACCTTGCCGCGCAATTCGTTGAGGGCCAGCTGCACGATCTGCTCCGTCTGGCTATCGATGCGCGACGTCGCTTCGTCCAGCAGCAGAATGCGCGGCTGGCCGGCCAGCGCGCGGGCAATGGCGATCAGCTGCTTCTGCCCCGACGACAGGCGCGAGCCGCCTTCGCCCAGCGGCGTGTCGTAGCCGTGTTCCAGCGCGGCGATGAAATCGTGCGCATGTGCGGCGCGCGCTGCCGTCTCGATCTGCTGCTGCGTGTAGCCGCGGCCCATGTCGATGTTTTCGCGCGCGGAGGCGGCCAGCAGGAAGGGGTCTTGCGGCACCAGGCCCACGTCGGCGCGGAAATGCTCGTTGTCGATGCTGTCGAGGGCGACGCCATTGATGGCGATGCTGCCCTGTGTGACGGGGTAGAAGCGCAGCAACAAGGAGAGCAGGGTCGACTTGCCGCTGCCCGTGTGGCCGACGATGCCGAAGAAGGCACCTTGCGGGATGGTCAGCGACAGGTCGTGCAGCACGGGCTGGTTTTCCACGTAGGCGAAGGTCAGGCGGGAAATGTCCACGGCGGGCAGGTCGACGCCCGCTTTCGCCTGCCGCAGGGCCGGTGTTTCCCTGCCCTGCGCGTGTTCGAGCGCCTGCGCTTCGTCCAGCAGGGCCGAGACGCGCGCCGTCGCCACCACAGATTGCTGCAATTGACTGAACTGCATGGTGATCTGGATCAAGGGTTCGATCACGCGCGCGATGTAGCTGATGAATGCGTACAGCACGCCCACTTCCACAGCGCCCATCTCGCGCCGGCCGAAGCTGAAGATGACGACGGCCAGCAGCACGATGTTGAGCATGTCGAGCGCGGGGCGCAGCAGCCAGGCGTTGGCGCGCAATTCCTGCATGCGCGCCGTGTAGTGGTCCTGGTTGATGCCCGTGAAGCGCGCGCCGAAGCGCTTTTCCGCGTTATTCGCCTGCAGCACGCTCATGCCGCCGATCGATTCGGCGATCTGCCCGTTGATTTCGCTGCGCAGGGCGCGCGCGCGCGTGACGGCCGGCGCGCTCCAGCGCTGGTACAGGAAGACGATGACCAGCACGGCCGGCAGCAGGGCCAGCACGATCAGCATCAGCCGCCAGTCGAGGAAGGCCATGGCGGCCATGGTGCCGACCAGCACGATGGAGCTGTCGAGGATGACGAACAGCACTTGCACGTACAGCGATTTCACGGCTTCCGTGTCGTTGGTGACGCGGCTGACCAGCTGGCCCGTGATGGCGCGGTCGAAAAAACTCATCGGCAGGCGCAGCACGTGCTGGTACACGGTTTCGCGCAGGCGCTGCACCGAGCGCATGGCCAGGCCGGACAGGCGCACCAGCTGCAGATAGCGCAGGCCGGAAGCGACCCAGCCCGTCAGCAGGCAGCCGCCCAGCAGCAGGGACATGCGCGTCCAGTCCAGGTTGCGCGGCAGCAGATGCTGGTCGATCAGGGCCTTGCCCAGGATCGGCCCCGTCACTTCCAGGGCGGCGGCGAGGATCAGCCAGAACGTGGCCCAGTACAGGTGGCGCAGGTCGGGCGCGGCGGCGCGACGCAGCAGGCCGATGGCTTGCGCGGCCTGGCGGCGCACGGATGGCGTGGCGGTGGTGGCGTGGTCGGTCTTAGATGGCATCGAGGCTGGCCTCCAGTTGTTGATAGCGCCACTGGCTGGCATACCAGCCGTCGCGCTGCATCAGCGCGTCGTGGTTGCCCGTTTCCGTCACGTGGCCATCGCGCAGGACCAAAATCAGGTCGGCGTTGACGACGGCGCTCAGGCGGTGGCTGGCGATGATGGCGCTGCGCTCGGGGCGGCGCGCGCGCAATTCTTCCAGGTGCTGCAGGATGCGCGTTTCCGTGCCCGTGTCGACTGCGGACAGCGCATCATCCAACAGCAGCAAGCCGTTGTCGGCCAGGAGAGCCCGGGCGATCGCCACGCGCTGGCGCTGGCCGCCGGACAGGGTGATGCCTTTTTCGCCCACGTGCGTCTGGTAGCCGTCGGGGAATTGCAAAATGTCCGCATGGATGTCGGCCAGCTGCGCCGCCCGTTCCACTTCCTCGCGCGTGGCGCCGGGACGGGCCAGGGCGATATTGTCCGCGATGGTGGCGGAAAACAGGAACGATTCCTGCGGCACCCAGCTGATGGCAGCGCGCAGCGCATGCAGGGTGTAGGCGTCCAGCGGCTGGCCATTCCACGTGGCCGTGCCCGATTGCGGCGTGACCTGGCGCAGCAGCACGCGCAGCAGGGTCGACTTGCCGCTGCCCGTGGGGCCCACCAGGCCCAGGGTCTGGCCCGGCTGCAGGCGTAGCGAGATGCCGGACAGCGCGGGCGCCGTCTGGCCTGCGTAGGCGAAGCCGATGTCCTGCAATTGCAGGGGGCCGGGCGTCAGCGTATCAATAGTGCCATGGTCGTCGATGGCCAGCGGCGCATCGAGCATCGGCTGCAGGCGCTGCCAGGCGGCGCGGCCCCGTTCGATCAGCGAGAGTACCCAGCCGGCGGCGAACATGGGCCAGATCAGCTGGCCCAGGTACATGGAAAAGCTCGTCAGCGCGCCGATGGTCAGCTGGTCTTGCCACACGAGGTAGCCGCCCAGGCCCAGGGTCAGCGCCGTGGCGGCCGTCAGGGTCAGGCCGACGGCCGGTTCATACGCCGCTTCCCAGCGCTGCGCCGTCAGGCTGGCGTTCGCCGCGTGGCCGGCCAGGGTGGAGAATTGCTTGCTGCTGCGCTCTTCCAGGCCCAGCGCGCGCAGGGTGCGCACGCCCGACAGCGATTCCTGCACATGGTCGTTCAGCGCGGAAAAGCGTTTCAGCGAATCCGTCGACGCCGTATGGATATGGCTGGAAATGCGCCAGAAGGCCAGTCCCATCAGCGGGAAGGGCAGGAGGGCGATGCAGGCCAGGCGCCAGTCCACGCCCAGCAGCATGATGCCCAGCACCATCAGCAGGGTCAAGGTGCCGTCGAAGCCGGCCAGCATGGCTTCGCCGGCGGCCATTTCGATGGCGTCGATGTCGTTGGTCGCCAGCGCCATCAGGTCGCCCGTGCGCTGGTTCTGGTAAAACGACGCGCCCTGCTGCGACATGCGCGTGTAGAAGCGCGTGCGCAGCATCACGCCCAGCTGGTAGGCGGCCTTGAACAGGGTGATGCGCCAGCCCACGCGCAGGAAGTAGATGACGACGCCGACGGCGAGCAGGGTCAGCAGCTCAAGCCACAGTTCGGCCGCCGTCATGCGGTGTGCGGCCAGGGCGTCGATGATGGCGCCCACGCGGCGCGGGATCCAGACGGTCAGTGTTGCCACGCCTGTCAGCATGACGGCAGCGGCGGCATACGCCGGCCAATGCTGACGCACGAAGCCGGCGATGAGCCTCGATAAACTCATGGTTACCTTTTGTTTTGAATAATGGGGTGTCGCGGGGCGGAAGGACGGGCACGCGGACGGAAAGTACGCGTAGGATACAACAAGGCGGAAAAGCGCGCTGTGGGCGGGCACGCAAAAAACGGGCCGTAGCCCGTTGTTTTGCTGCATCAGTGCCGTGCGCGAGGCTTACTTGCGACCGCTGCCTTTGCCGCCCAGCATGTCGAGCTGTTTCGATGGCGTGCCCTTGGGCGCAACCTTGGCTGCCGGCTTGGCGGCTGGCGCAGGGGCGTGCTTCACGGCGGCCTTGGCCACGGTCTTGCCGGCGGCGCTGGTCGGCTTGGCGGCCGGTTTGCTCGTAGGAAATGGTTTCGCGGCCGGCTTGGCCGGTGCTGGCGCGGCGGCTTTCGCTGGCGCGGCGACGGGCGCCGGTGCGGGCTTGGCCGCTTCAGGCTTGGCTGCCGGCTTCGCTTCGACCACTTTCACGGCAGGCTTGTCGGCAATCTTCTCGGCAACCTTGGCAGGCGCCGCTTCCGGTTTGGCTGCCGGCGCGGCGACTGGTGCGGGGGCTGGCGCTGCCTTGGCGGCAGGCTTGGCCACGTCTACAGGCTTGGCGGCAACGGGGGCAGCTGCCGCTGCAGGCGCAGGTACGGCGGCCAGCGCGGGCTTGGCTGCTGCAGGCGCGGGAGCGATGGCAGGGGCGACGGCATCGAGACGGGCCTTGGCCGAGGCCAGCAATTCAGCCTGGGTGCTCGAGGCGATGCCGAACAGCTGGCGGCTGTAGGCCAGCACGCTTTCGATGTTCGGCTGGGCCTGGCTGGTGCTATAGCTGAAGAAGTCGCGCGGATCCTGCGTTTCCAGCAGGTGCTGCGCCGTTTCCGCCGTGTGCGACAGGGCGGCCTTGCCTGCGTTCAAGTTCAGGGCGATGATTTTCTCGGCGCTTTCAAAGACTTTGCTGGTGAGGGTGCTGAAGATTTGCAGCTGGTTTTCCAGTTGCGACTTGGCGGCGCTGGAAAATTGTTCAGGAAGCGGAAACATATTTACTCCTTTGTACGGATTAAAATGCTGGCAAAACGCTCTGCAAAATCCCGAAAACCAGAGTTGGCCGCGTTTTGTAAAGTGGGTAGCGCGCTAAAAGCTGATCATGGACTTTTTATGATGCAACGCAATATGAATATTCTAGCGGTGATTCGAGTTAGTTGAAAGCTATTTTCTCAAGGGCGTGCGCCGCATGTTTGCCACGGGCTGGCTGTATTCATGCGCCTGGCAGCATTTGCAGATAGTTTGCGCGTGCGCAAAGCGTTGTCATGGAATCTATGGCTACGCTTTTGCCAGTGAGTATATTCGTGCACTGCAGCATCCTTGAGGAAATAAGATGACAATGCACTGGAAGCACCAGGTACCGCAGTCAACCGAAGGAGTGTCCGCATGGACCTAGTCATCCGCAATGCCAGCCTGCCCGACGGGCGCCGCGCCATCGATATCGCCATCGAGGGCGGCCGCATCGCCGCCGTCGGCCCCGCCTTGCCCGTGACGGGCGCGCAAGAGATCGACGCCGCCGGCGACCTGGTCACGCCACCGTTTGTCGACGCCCACTTCCACATGGATGCCACGCTCAGCTATGGCCTGCCGCGCGTGAACGCCTCCGGTACTTTGCTCGAAGGTATCGCCCTGTGGGGCGAATTGAAGCCGCAATTGACGCAGCAGGCGCTGGTGGACCGCGCCTTGCAGTATTGCGACTGGGCCGTGGCGCGCGGCTTGCTGGCCATCCGCTCGCACGTGGATATCTGCGACCCGCGCCTGCTGGCCGTCGAAGCGCTGCTCGATGTGAAACGCCAGGTGGCGCCGTATCTGGATTTGCAGCTGGTGGCCTTCCCGCAGGATGGCATCCTGCGCAGCCCCGGCGCCTTCGACAATCTGAAGCGCGCCATCGCCATGGGCGTCGACGTGGTGGGCGGTATCCCGCATTTCGAACGCACCATGGCCGACGGCGCGGAATCCGTGCGCCTGCTGTGCGAATTTGCCTGCGAGCGGGGCCTGATGGTGGACATGCATTGCGACGAATCGGACGACCCGCTGTCGCGCCACATCGAAACCCTGGCCTTCCACAGCCAGCGCCTCAGCATGCAGGGCAGGGTGACGGGGTCGCACCTGACGTCCATGCATTCGATGGACAATTACTATGTCAGCAAACTGCTGCCCCTGATCCGCGAGGCGGGCGTGGCGGCCATTGCCAACCCCCTCATCAACATCACTTTGCAGGCGCGCCACGACACGTATCCGAAGCGGCGCGGCATGACGCGCGTGCCCGAGATGCTGGCCGCCGGCATTCCCGTCGCCTTCGGCCACGACTGCGTGATGGATCCGTGGTACAGCCTCGGTTCGGGCGACATGCTGGAAGTGGCGCACATGGGACTGCACGTGGCGCAGATGACGGGCCAGCAAGCGATGCACGACTGCTTCCTGGCCGTGACGGAGACGCCGGCGCGCATCCTCGGTCTCGAGGGCTACGGCATCGCGCCCGGCTGCCATGCGGACTTGCTGATCCTCGATTGCAGTTCGACGGTGGAAGCGCTGCGCCTGCGCGCGGCGCGGCGCCTGGTGCTGCGGCGCGGGAAAGTCGTCAGCGAATCGCCCCGCGCGCAATCGCGCCTGCACCTGCCGGGGCGGCCCGATAGCGTGAATTTCCGCCTGGGGCGCTGATACAATCAGCCATCACTTGTTATCGGGAGCACCGCCTTGAAAGAAATTGACATCCGCCCGGCCACCGAAGCCGATTTTGACGCCATGTGGCCGATCTTCCAGACGCTGGTGGCCGCCGGCGACACCTATACCTTTCCCGCCGATACCACGCGCGAAGCGTGCCACGCCTACTGGTTCGGCCCTGGCGTGCAAAGCTTCGTCGCCGTGATGGGCACGGAGCGGCTGCTGGGCATGTACAAGCTGGTGGCGAACCAGCCGGGCCATGGCTCGCACGTGGCCAACGCCTCGTTCATGGTCGACCCGGCTGCGCAAGGCGTGGGCGTGGGCCGCCTGCTGGGCGTGCACTGCATGGAAGAAGCGCGCCGCGCGGGCTACCTGGCGATGCAGTTCAACTTCGTCGTCAGCACCAACCTGGCCGCCGTCACCCTGTGGAAAAAACTGGGCTTCACGGTGGTCGCTACCCTGCCGCTGGCCTACCGCCACGCGCAACTGGGCTATGTGGACGCCTACGTGATGTACCAGCTGCTGAGCGACCCGATGCAGTGGCCGGCATGAGCGGCGCCATCACCATCTGCGAGACGCCGCGCCTGCGCCTGCGCACGGTGACGCCGGACGATGCGGCCTTCTACCTGGAGCTGGTCAACGACCCGTCGTGGATCGCCAACATCGGCCAGCGCAATCTCCACACCGTGGAGGCGGCCCGCGCGGCCCTGGAAACGGGGCCGATGGCGCAGTTCCGCGAGCAGGGCTATTCCCTGTACATCGTCGAGCGCCGCAGCGATGGCGCGCCTGTCGGCATGGCTGGCCTGGTGCGGCGCGACAGCCTGCCCGGCCCCGATATCGGCTATGCCGTGCGCCCCGCCTACTGGGGGCAGGGCTATGCCTACGAGGCGGCGGCCGCCATCGTGCGGCACGCGCAGCAGGTACTGCGCCTGCGCACCCTGTACGGCATCACTTCGCAGCAGAACCAGGCGTCGATCAATCTGCTCAACAAGCTGGGGTTGCGCTACGAGCGTTTCTCGCGCCTGCCGCCGGAGGGCAGGGAGACGAATATCTACCGCAAGGATTTTCGCCAGGACTGAGACGGAAAATCCGTATCGGCGAAGTGAAAAAAAGTATTTAGAAACCGGCGCCTTTTGTAGTGGTGATGCGCCGTCTTTGTTTTTATAGTGGTTTCACCGGTGGAAAACCGCCGGACTATAAAAATGGAGACGTGTTATGAAAATCATGACTGCTGTTGCATGGGGCGCCCTCATGTCCGCCGGGTTTGCAGACGCCTCGGCGCAAAGCTGCTCGGTGCCCGTGATCAAGGTGCTGGCGCAAAAAAGCCTGGGCCTGACGGTGATGGAAAAGACCCTCGCCGAGTATGAAAAGAAAAGCGGCACCAAGGTACAAATCAGCTATTTCGGCGAAAACGACCGCCGCTCCAAGGCCAGGCTCGATGCTTCCACCAAGGCCGGCTCCTACCAGATCTACTACATCGACGAAGCCAACGTGGCCGAATTTGCCACGGCCGGCTGGGTCGTCCCCCTGCTCAAATACCTGCCCAAGGAAGCCGACTACGACGACTTCCTGCCGGGCCGCCGCGCCGTCGCCTCGTACAAGGGCGTGGCGTATTTCGCGCCCCTGATCGGCGGCAGCGACTTCCTGTTCTACCGCCGCGACCTGCTGGAAAAGGCCGGCATCGCCGTGCCGAAGACGCTCGACGAACTGGTCGCCGCCGTCAAGAAAATGAACAGCCCGCCAAATGTCTACGGCTGGGCGGCGCGGGGCCAGCGCGGCTCTGGCATGAATGTCTGGCGCTGGTCGCCGTTCATGCTGGCCGCCGGCGGCAAGTGGGAAAAGGATGGCGTGCCGACTTTCAATTCGCCGCAGGCCGTGAAAGCGACCACCCTGTACCGCGACCTTTTCAAGTATTCGCCGCCGGGCGGCGCCACCTACGACTGGAGCAATGCGCTCGAAGCGTTCAGGTCGGGCAAGGTGGCCTTCATGATCGAGTCGACGCCCTTCGCCGACTGGATGGAAGACCCGAAAAAATCGTCGGTGGTCGACAAGGTCGGCTACGTGCGCCCGCCCGCGCCGCTGGCGTCGGCCGCGTACGGCCATGGTCTGGCCATTTCCGCCACGGGCGCCAAAGATGAATGCACGCGCCAGGCGGCCGGCAAGTTCATCGCTTTCGCCACGGGCAAGGAGCAGGAACAGGCGCGCCTGAAGGACAACGTCTTCAGCGACTACAACCGCACCAGCACCATCAACAGCGACTACTTCCGCAAGCACGTCAAGCCGCAGATCCAGGCGGGCCTGACGGACACCACGCCCGTCTCGCGCGTCACCATCTGGCCTAGCCCAGAGTGGCCGGACATCGGCGACAACCTAGGCGTGGTGCTGGAAGAAGTGTTTACGGGCACGCGCGGCGACGTGCAGAGCGCGCTCGATGAGGCGAATGAGTATGCGACTGAGGTGATGCAGCGGGCCAACAGGCGTAAATAAGCCCTTATCGCCAACGACTCCACCAGCTAAAACCAGGGGTCAGACCCGACGGGTCTGACCCCAGCTCTTGCTTTTGGGGTGACGCCAGCGCTTGTCCGTTCTCGTTTGAAAGCCATCACCATGCCGCATTCCATCCGTAAAAAACGCCACACCTGGCTGCCGGCCGTCTTTCTGACGCTGCCGCTGCTGGTCCTGCTGATACTGGGCCTGGTGCCCAGCATCGCCGCCATCAACCTGGCCCTGCAAAACCGCGTACTGCGCTACAGCGATAGCGACTACGTCGGCTTTGCCAATTTTCTCCGCCTGTTCGGCGACCGCCGCTTCGTCAATGCCGTGCAGGTATCGGCCATCTGGGAAGTGGTCACCGTGGCCGGCTCGCTGATCGTCGGCGTGTTGCTGGCCGTGTTCCTGTTTGAGAGAGTCAAGGGACGCACCCGCGACATCATCGCGCTGCTGCTGATCGTGCCCGTGCTGCTGCCGCGCGTCTCGGCCGCCTTCATCTGGAAGTTCATGTATTCGCCGCTGATGGGCATCCTCAACTGGCTGCTCGAGTGCGTGGGCCTGGGCGGCACGGCCTTGCTGTCCGATCCCGCCACGGCCCTGTATGCGGTGGCGCTGGTCGACATCTGGCAGTGGGGCCTGTTCTTCGGCGCCGTCATCCTGAAGCTGCTGGAAACCCTGCCCGCCGAACCGCTGGAAGCGGCGCGCCTCGATTACGCCAGCACGCTGCAGGTGTATGCGTATATTGCGCTGCCGATGCTGAAGGTGCCCATCATGAGCCTCGTGTTCATCAAGATGGTCGAGTCGCTGCGCTCGTTCGACCTGATCTACGTGATGACCAAGGGCGGCCCCGGCATCTCCACCGAAACCCTGGACATGTACGCGTATGCGCAAGGCATCGGCCTGATGGGCAAGGTGTCGTATGCGTCCAGCATGGCCGTGCTGATGATGCTGGCCACGACTGTCATCTTCACTTTACTCTGGAAGCGGGTCGCCAAATGGGAAAACTGACTGTTCGGCGCGGCATGGACCATGCCGCCACCACCGCCATTACCACCGCCATCGTGCTGGTGGCGCTGTTTCCCATCCTGTGGGCCGTGCTCAATTCCTTCAAGGAGCTGATGGACATCGTCACGCCCGTGCCGCGCTTTTTCTTCAGCCCGACCCTGGCTAACTACAAGCAGGTGCTGGCCAGTCCGGAAGTGCTGACGGGACTGGGCAACAGCGTGGCCATCGTCGGCGTGGCCGTCTTGCTGGGCGCCGTGCTGGGCGTGCCGGCCGCGTATGCGATCGCCCGCTATCCGGTTCCCGCCAAGAAGGATATCCAGTTCTTCCTGCTGTCCTTGCGCTTCTTGCCGCCCGTGGCCGTCGCCATTCCGCTGATCTCAATCTGGATCGACCTGGGCCTGTACGACTCGCGCCTGTCGATGGTGGTGACGTATCTGCTGGTGACCTTGTCGACCATCATCTGGCTGTCGATTCCCGCCTTTGCCCGCATCCCGAAAGAGATCGAGGAAGCGGCGGCGCTGGACGGCTACGGCCCGTACCAGGTGTTCTGGCACGTTGCCCTGCCGGTGGCCTCGAAGACCCTGATGGGCGGCATCGTCTTCAGCTTCGTGCTGGTCTGGAATGAACTGATGATCGCGCTGGCGCTCACCTCGTCGAAAAGCATGACCCTGCCCGTGGTGGCGTCGGCGTTTACCTCGATGGGACAGGAAGTGCCGTGGGGCGTGGTGAACGCTTCCACCGTGCTGCTGGCGCTGCCGCCGCTGCTGTTCGTCGGCATCCTGGGCCGGTTGCTCAACTCCATGCTCAAACATAAATAACGATAAACAAGGAAGACAATCATGCAAGCACTCGTACTGGAACAGGCGCATTCAATCACCTTGCGCGACATCGACGTGCCGCTCGCCGTCGGTCCGCGCGACGTGAAAATCAGGATTCATACCGTGGGCATCTGCGGCAGCGACGTGCATTACTTCAAGCACGGCAGGATCGGCCCCTTCGCCGTCGAAGCGCCGATGGTGCTCGGCCACGAGGCATCCGGCGTGGTGGCGGAAGTGGGCGATGAAGTCACGCACCTGAAGGTGGGCGACCGGGTCTGCATGGAGCCGGGCGTGCCGCAGTTCGATTCGCCGGCCACCATGCGCGGCCTGTACAACCTCGATCCCGCCGTGCGCTTCTGGGCCACGCCGCCCATCCACGGCTGCCTCACGCCGTATGTCGTGCATCCGGCCGCGTTCACCTTCAAGCTGCCCGACAACGTCAGCTTCGGCGAAGGCGCCATCGTCGAACCGCTGGCCATCGGCTTGCAGGCGGCGAAAAAGGCGGCCATCAGGCCGGGTGATGTGGCCGTGGTGATCGGCGCGGGCACCATCGGCGCCATGAACACCCTGGCCGCGCTGGCGGGCGGCTGCTCGCGCGTGATCCTGGCCGACCTGGTGCCGGAAAAGCTGGCCCTGTTCGCGGATAATCCTGCCGTGACCACGGTCGATGTGCGCCAGGCCAGCCTGGCCGACACGGTGCGCGAGGCTACCGATGGCTGGGGCGCCGACATCGTCTTCGAGGCTAGCGGCAGCATGCGCGCCTACGACAACATCACCGACCTGCTCTGCCCGAACGGCTGCCTGGTGCTGGTCGGCATGCCGCCGGATAAGGTGCCTTTGGATATCGTCGCCATCCAGGCCAAGGAGGTGCGCATCGAATCCGTCTTCCGCTACGCGAACATCTTCCCGCGCGCCATCGCCTTGCTGGCCTCCGGCAAGATCGACGTGAAGCCCTTCATTTCGCGCACCTTCGGCTTTGCCGACGGCGTGCGGGCGTTCGAGGAAGCGGCCCTGGGCCATCCGCGCGACGTCAAGATCCAGATCGAACTGGCGGGAGACTGATCATGGCAAATATCGCCTGCAGGCAGCTGCACAAGACGTATGACGAGAAGACGGCCGTGCTGCAGCCATTCGACCTGGACATCGATGACGGCGAGTTCATCGTCCTGCTGGGGCCATCGGGCTGCGGCAAGTCGACGCTGCTGCGCATGATCGCAGGCCTGGAAGACATCAGCGGCGGCGAGCTGCTGATCGGCGGCGCCGTCGTCAACGATTTGCCGCCCCGCGCGCGCAACGTGGCCATGGTGTTCCAGAACTACGCGCTGTATCCGCACATGACGGTTTACGACAATATCGCCTTCGGCCTGCGCCGCCTGAAGGTGCCGAACGACGAGATCGAGCGCCGGGTGCGCGAGGTGGCGGCCATCCTCAGCCTGGACAGCCTGCTCGATCGCAAGCCTCGCGCCATGTCGGGCGGCCAGCAGCAGCGCACGGCGATTGCGCGCGCCATGATCAAGACGCCGCAGGTGTTCCTGTTCGACGAACCGCTGTCGAATCTCGATGCCAAGCTGCGCGCGCAGCTGCGTGCCGACATCAAGCGCTTGCACCGTCGCCTGCGCACCACCACGTTGTACGTCACGCACGACCAGCTCGAAGCGATGACCCTGGCCGACCGGGTGGTGTTGATGAAAGGCGGGCATATCGAGCAGATTGGCACGCCGGCGGAACTGTACAACCATCCGCGCACCCTGTTCGCGGCTGGCTTCATCGGCACGCCGGCCATGAACTTCATCGATGGCGTCGTCGAAAAGGAGGGCGGACAAACGGTGCTGGTGTGCGCCGGCTACCGCTGGCCCCTGGTCTCGCCACGCTTCGCCGCGCTGGCGGCGGGTTCGCGTGTGGTCTTCGGCCTGCGTCCGAATCATTTGCGGGCAGCGCCAGCGCAGGCACGAACGCAGGAGCCGGCGGGTACGCATGGCCTGGCGTGCGCGATCGACCTGGTCGAGCTGCTGGGCGCCGAAGCGCTGATCAGCTTTCAGTGCGGCGCATTGACCTTGTCGGCCCTGCTGCCGGCGAATGCGGCCAACAGCGCGGCGCAGGTAGGCCAGACCCTGGCGCTGGCTTTTGACGAGGAACACATGCATCTGTTCGACGCCGACAGCGGGCTGGCGGTGGCCGCGGGCTGAAGTCGTTAAAATAGGGGACCGAGACCGTGCAAGGGAACTGCCGTGACGCCTGACTTGGAACTGATCCACAAACCGATCCACGAATCGTTTCGCGCGTGGGCGCACGGCTTTCCGCACACCGTGGCGAAATGGCATTTTCATCCCGAGTACGAACTGCACTTCATCATCACGTCGAGCGGCAAATTCTTCATCGGCGACCATATCGGCAGTTACGGGGCGGGCAATCTGATCCTGACGGGGCCGAACCTGCCGCACAACTGGGTCAGCGAACTGCCGGAAGGCGTGGTCCTGCCCGAGCGCGACCTGGTGCTGCAGTTTTCCAGCGACTTCATCGAACGTTGCGCGCTGCTGTTCCCGGAAATGGCACCCCTGAAAGCGCTGCTGGGCGAGGCGGGCAGGGGCTTGCAATTTCCCGATGCGCTGGGCCTGCGCCTGGTGCCGCTGATGAAGGAATTGACGACGGCGCAGGGCTTGCGCCGCGTCGAACTGTTTACGCGCCTGTTCGGCGAGCTGTGCGACTGCCGCGAACGGCGCCCGCTGGCCAGCGTCACTTACCTGGCGCAGGCGGGACGCTACATGTCCTCGACCATCAACCTGGTGCTGGCCTACATCAAGCAGAACATCACGCTCGATTTCTGCGAGCAGGACGTGGCCGACGTGGCGGAGATGAACACCCTGAAATTCACGCGTTTCTTCCGCAAGCATACGGGCACTTCGTTCATCCAATACGTGAACCAGGAACGCATCGCGCTGGCCTGCGAGCTGCTGATGAACACGGACATGAAGGTCACCGACATCTGCTACCGCACGGGATTCAACAACCTCTCCAATTTCAACCGCCAGTTCTTGGCGCACAAGCAGATGTCGCCGTCGAAATTCCGCTCCTGCCTGCTGATGAACATGCCCGAGCCGTCAGGCGACGGCCATTCTTAACTTTCTTTTGGAATCAAATGACTTATCTCGGTATCGATATCGGCACTTCCGAAGTCAAGGCCATCCTCACCGATGACGCCCAGGCTATCCTGGCCAGCGCCGGCGTGACCCTGCGCGTCTCCAGTCCCCATCCCGGCTGGTCGGAACAGAATCCCGAGGATTGGTGGCACGCCACCCTGGACGTCATCGCCGCCATCCGCGCCGCGCAGCCGGTGGCGTTTTCCGGCTTGCGCGGCATCGCGCTGTCGGGCCAGATGCATGGCGCCACCCTGCTCGACAAGCAGCAGCACGTGCTGCGCGCCGCCATCCTGTGGAACGACACGCGCGCGTTTGCCGAATGCGTGGAACTGGAAGCGCTGGTGCCCGAGTCGCGCGCCATCACGGGCAACCAGGCCATGCCCGGCTTCACGGCACCCAAGCTGCTGTGGCTGCAAAAATACGAGCCGTCGCTGTTCCGCGCCACGGCCAAGGTCTTGCTGCCGAAGGATTACGTGGCCCTGCGCCTGACGGGCGAGTATGTCTCCGACATGTCCGACGCTTCCGGCACCCTGTGGCTGGACGTGGCCAGGCGCGACTGGTCCGAGCGCATGCTGGCGGCCACCGGCCTCACGCGTGAGCATATGCCGCGCCTGGTCGAAGGCAGCGCTAGCGCCGCGCAGGTGCGATCCTCGCTGTGCCAGGAATGGGGCATCGCGCACACGGTGCTGCTGGCCGGCGGCGCGGGCGACAACGCGGCGGCCGCCGTGGGCCTGGGTGTGGTGGAGCCGGGCGCCGGCCTGCTGTCGCTGGGCACGTCCGGCGTGCTGTTCGCCGGCAGCGACGGCTTCGCGCCGAATCCGGGCCAGGGCGTGCACGCGTTTTGCCATTGCCTGCCCGAGCGCTGGCACCAGATGAGCGTGATCCTCAGCGCCGCGTCCAGCCTCAGCTGGGTGGCGCGGCTGACGCAGTCGTCCGATGTCGGCGAACTGGTGAACCTGGCCGAAGGCGTCGAGGCGCGCATGGCGCCCGTCTTCCTGCCGTATTTGAGCGGCGAACGCACGCCGCACAACGACGCGTCCGCGCGCGGCGTGTTCTTCGGCCTGTCGACGGAACACGGGCGCGCGGAGCTGGCCTACAGCGTGATGGAAGGCGTGGCCTTTGCCATGGCCGACGGCAATGCGGCCCTGCGCAGCGCCGGCACGCGGCTGGAAGAAGCGTCGTTCGTGGGCGGCGGTTCGCGCAGTCGTTTCTGGGCCCAGCTGTGCGCGAATGCCTCCGGTCTGAACGTGCTGCGTCACGACCACGGCGTGGCCGGCGGCACCCTGGGCGCGGCGCGCCTGGCGCAGATGGCGGTGACGGGCTTGCCGCCCGCGCAGGTGTGCACGCGCCCGCCCGTGCAGGAAACGGTGGCGCCGCAGGCGTGCGCCGTGCTCGACGAGCGGCTGGCGCGCTACCGGCGGCTGTATCCGCTGCTGCGCGCGGAGTTCGCGGGAGCGGCTGCGCACTGACGCCGGCAGGTATTTTTGCATTGACATACGTAACGTATGTCAATAACATGCTTTCACATACGCTACGTATGTGAAAGGACTGTCCATGCCCGTCTCCACCGTATCACCCCCGCGCCGCAGCCGCAGCAGCATGATCGAGGAAACCCGCGCCCGGCTGCTGGCGGCGGCGCGCCATGCGTTCGCCGAACAGGGGTATGCGAATACCTCGATGGATGATTTCACGGCCGCCGCCGGCCTGACCCGCGGCGCGCTGTACCACCATTTCGGCAGCAAGGAAAAATTGCTGCTTGCCGTGATCGATCAGCTCGAGGGCGAAGTTGGCGAGCGCCTGCAAGCCATGGCGGACGCCGCGCCCTCTTCGTGGCAAGCGTTTCGCCGCCGCTGCCAGGGCTACCTGGAACTGGCGCTGGTGCCCGAACTGCGCCGCATCATCCTGCAGGATGCGCGCGCCATGTTCGGCGATGTGCCGCAGGCGCACCAGAGCGTCGGCATCGCCGCGTTGCAGGCGGCGCTGCAGGGGCTGATCGATGAAGGCGTGGCGCTGCCTGCGCATACTGGCGTGACGGCCCGCATGCTGTATGGCGCCGTGACCGAAGCGGCCTTCTGGATCGCCGAAGCCGATGGCGACCCGCCCGCGCGGCTGGCCATGTCGCTGGCCGCCCTCGACAAGCTGCTCACTGGCTTGTTGGCCGACCCCGCATCCGCTTTCACTTCCCAGGAACCGCCCCATGCAATGGAAAAATAACGCCGACCGTTTTGGTGCGCTCGCCAAGTTCTTTCACTGGACCAGCGCCGCCGCCTTTATCGGCGCGTATGTCGTTGTCTACTATGTGATCTGGTTCCTGGACGAAGAGGCGCCCGGTACGCTGGCGGTATTGAACGTGCACTGGATGCTGGGCTTGCTGGTGGGCGCGCTGGTGCTGCCGCGCCTGGCGTGGCGGCTGCTCGACGTGCAGCCGCAGGATCCGCCCGGCTCTGCGCTGGAGCACAGGCTGGCGCATGCCGCGCACTGGGGCTTGTATGGCCTGCTGATCGTGCTGCCCCTGACCGGTTACGTGGGCACGGGCCTGCATACTGACTTTGGCCTGTTTACCGTGCCCAGCTTTCGCGATACGGCGCTGTTCGAGTCGATGGCGACGACTTTCGGCATGACCTGGGAAAGCTTCGAGGCGCCGGTGGATATCGTGCACCACTTCCTGGGCAAATGGGTCGCCTGGGGCGTGGTGGGCCTGCATGTGCTGGCCGCCGTGTTCCATCACCGCGTGCGCAAGGACGATGTACTGACCCGCATGCTGCCTTGATGCGGGTACGGGCAAGATTGCCCGGACGACCATGACGGTGACGGAAAATCATGACCATCCAGTCAACCTTGCGCTGTAATTTGTTGTTTCTATGTTGAAAGTGTTTCTCTAACGAAAGCGCTGCTTGGTTTTTCACGGGGCGCGCCCCATGATTTCTTCATTTGGTGAGAATTGGTTAGTTTTGGCGACGTCTTTGTTGCCATCCTGTTCTTGCCGCCGGGAGAAACACATGCAACTCGCGAATCTGAAAATTTCCGTCCGCCTGGGTCTGTTGGGCGCCTTCTTTTTTCTTGCGCTGGTGTTCGTGGGCGTGCGCGGCTGGAGCGCGCTCGACGCGGCCAGTGCGCGCAGCGCGGACGCCATGCAGCGTTCCGTCGCCTTGACGGAAGCGGTCGACGCGGCGCGCAGCGCGCAGGTGGAATTCAAGATCCAGGTGCAGGAATGGAAAAACATCCTGCTGCGCGGCGGCGATGCTGCCGCCTTCCAGCGCTACCGCGAAGCGTTTGTCGCCAGCGGCGCGCAGACGCGCAAGGAATTGAAAAGCCTGCAGGCGATGATGGGCGCATTAAAACTCGACACGGCACCCGTGGAGCAGGCGCTGCAGGCGCACGACGCGCTGGGCGTGAGCTACCTGGCGGCGCTGCAAAAGTATGACGGCGCGCGCGCCGACAGCGCGCAGGCCGTCGATGCGCTGGTCAAGGGCATGGACCGCGAACCGACACGCCAGATCGACGCCATCGTCACGGCCATCGGCAAGCAGTCGCACGCCCTGATGGCGCAGATGAAGGAGCAGGATGATGCCGCGCACCGCAGCGCCAGCATCGCCATGCTGGCCACCGTGCTGGTGACCCTGGTCGTGGGCTCCGTCACCGTGTGGTGGCTGATCCGCAGCATCATGGTGCCGCTGGGCGCGGCCGTCGGCATCGCCCAGCAGGTGGCGGCCGGCGACTTGCGCGCCGTGGTGGCCGACGGCAGCCGCGATGAAATCGGCGACCTGCTGCGCGCCTTGAAGGCGATGAGCGGCAACCTGGCCGCCATCGTGGGACGGGTGCGCGCCGGCACGGACGCCATCGCCACGGCGTCCGCTGAAATCGCCAGCGGCAACATGGACCTGTCGTCGCGCACGGAGGAGCAAGCCAGTTCGCTGGAAGAAACGGCCGCCTCGATGATCGAGCTGACGTCCACCGTGCGGCAGAATAACGACAACGCGGATCAGGCGCGCCAGCTGGCCGGCGGCGCTTCCGACGTGGCGCAGCGCGGCGGCGAGGCCGTGGCGCAGGTGGTGCAGACCATGAGCCATATCAATGCCTCGTCGAAGCGCATCGTCGACATCATCGCCGTCATCGACGGCATCGCCTTCCAGACGAATATCCTGGCCCTGAACGCGGCCGTGGAAGCGGCGCGCGCGGGCGAGCAGGGACGCGGCTTTGCCGTCGTGGCGACGGAAGTGCGCAACCTGGCGCAACGCTCGGCCGCAGCGGCCCTGGAAATCAAGCAGCTGATCGGCGAATCCGTGCGCACGGTGGAAGAGGGCAGCGTGCTGGCCGGCCAGGCGGGGCGTACGATGGATGACGTGGTGAGCAGCGTGCAGCGCGTCAACGCCATCATCGGCGAGATCGCCGTGGCCAGCGTGGAGCAGCGCGACGGCATCGAACAGATCAGCATCGCCATCAGCCAGATGGATGGCGTGACGCAGCAGAACGCGGCCCTGGTGGAGCAGGCCGCCGCCGCTGCGGACGCGCTGCAGCAGCAGGCGGCCAGCCTGGCCGACGCCGTCAGCATCTTCAAGCTGCATGCGGCGCCGGCGCTGGCGTCGACGCCGGAACTGAAGCCGGGCCGGCTGGCGCTGGCTTAAAACGTGTACTTCGCCGTCAGCACGGCGCTGCGCGGATCGCCGAATGCATTGCCGCTGTCGATGCTGCTGATGGCCTGGTAGTAGCTGCGGTCGAAGACGTTGGTCACGCTCAGGCGCACGTCGAGCTGGCGGTTCACTTGCCAGCCCGCGTTCAGGTCGGCCACCGCGTAGCCGCCCTGGCGGATGGCGCTGTTGGTCTTGTAGATCTGGTTCTGCGCCCGTAGCGCGCCGCCGACGCGCCACGCATCGGACAGGCGATAGCTGGTGGACAGGCGCAGCAGGCGGCTGGGGCGCTCGGCCGCATAGCGCGCGCCGACGGCATTGCTGCCTTGCGCCTTGGCGTATTCGGCCGTGTTGTAGGTAAAGCCCGCGCTCACCTGCCAGCGTGGCGTCAACGCGCCGGACACGCTCAGTTCAAACCCGTCGCTGCGCACTTCACCGGCCGCTTCGGAGCAAGACAGCAGGCCGGGACCGCACTGCGTCAGCGGCAGCGCGGTCGCCAGGTTCTTTTGCACGATGCGGAACACGGCCGCCGAGGCGTTCAGCGCGCCGCCGAAGTACTCGCCCTTCACGCCCGCTTCCATGTTGATGCCCGTGACGGGATCGAGCAGCACGCCATTCCTGTCGACGGCGCTTTGCGGATTGAAGATGCTGGTCCAGCTGCCGTACAGCGAATGGTGGGCGTCGACGTCGTACACCAAGCCGGCATATGGCGTGACTTCCCGGCTCACCTTGTAGCCGGAGCGCGCGCCCGACAACGTGTTGATGGCGCGATAGTCGTACCAGTCGACGCGGCCGCCCACCAGCAGGGCCAGCGGATCGGCCAGGCTGAAGCGGGCCGTCGTGTAGACGCCCGTCTGCTTCGTCTTGCTGTCCTGGCCATAATAGAAGGTGCCGATCGCGGGTTTCACGGGCGCGCCCGTATCCCAGCGCACGGGGTTGAAGGTGTAGCTGTAGTCGGGCACCGACTTGTAGCCCTTGTCCTCGGTATCGCGCGTGCGGTAGTTGGCACCGAAGACGATTTCATGGCGGCGGCCCAGCAGGCTGAAAGGACCGGCTGCCTGCGCATCGACTATGCGCTGCTGGCGGTCGTAGACAAAGGCGTTGGCCGCGCTGAGGAGGAACAGATTCGTCTTCGGCACGCGGGCGATGCCCGTGACGACGGAGTCGAGTTCGTCCTGCAGCGCCTGCGCCGCCAGTTTGACCTTCCAGCCGTCGCCCAGCCGCTGTTCGAGTTCGGCGAACAGGCGCGTGTTTTTCTTGTTCCAGAAGGTCCAGTCGGGCGCGTTGCTGGCCGAGCGGTCGAGCGGCAGGAAACTGCCGTCGAGCGCCGTTGGCAAGCCGTACCACGTGGAGCCGGGATTGCGCTCGTCGTTGACGTGAAAGCCCACGCTCAGGGTCGTGTCGCGCGACAGGTCGGCATCGGCGGTGGCGTAGAGCAGGGCGCGCTTGTGGCGGTAGTTCGAGATGAACGTGTCGGTATCCTGATAGGCGGCCACGGCGCGCCCGCGCAGGCTGCCCGCCTGGTTCAATGCGCCGCGCGCATCGACTTCGCCGCGGTAGTCGTTGTAGCGGCCGATGCTGCCCGTGAGCGACACCTCGCTCTGTGCCGTGGGGCGCTTGCGCACGAAATTCATCGTGCCCGACGGGTTGCCCACGCCATTGAGCATGCCGGCCGCGCCGCGCAGGATTTCGACGCGGTCGTACATGGCCAGGGTAGCGAAACCGAGGGTGTCGCCGTCGGCCGACATGGTCAGACCGTCTTCCGTGAAATTGCTGATCGAGAAACCGCGCGAATAAAAGCTGGCCCGCTCGGTGGCGCCCTTGTTCAGGCTCAGCCCCGGCGTGACATTGGCGATGTCCTCGACCGAGCGGATATTCATGTCGTCCATTTGCTGGCGTGTGACGACGCTGACCGATTGCGGCGTCTCGCGCACGGAAAGGTTCAGGCGCGTGGCCGCGTTCATGCTGCCGCTGGTGTAGGAGCCGCTGCCTTCGGTGGTGGCGGAGGCGGCCTGCGCGTTGACGCGCACCTCGGGCAGATTCTGTTCCTGCTGCTGCGTCTGGCCATGGGCTGGTGCACCCAAGGTGCCGAGAATGGCTGCGGCCATGAGGGTCGGCGCCAACGCGGCGGCCTTTCGCTGTGCGCTGTGTATTGTCATTGATTACTCCCGGTGTCGCGATGATGTGGTGGATGAAGCAGGCGGATGCCTGTTTCAAAATATGCGTCGCTGGGGGAGTGTTGCGCCTGGCTTGCCTGGCCATGCCGCTGCGGTCCTGGCGTGGGCGCAGGGACTCAGATGAATGGAGTTGATTCCCAAGAATGAGAATCATTCTCATTTTAGTGTTGCGCAGCAATTGTTGCAATAATTAGTGAGATTGTCTGTGGGAGGATTGCAACAGTGATCACGCCCCGCCGTGATTGACACCAGTCAAGCGGCGCCCGATCAGGCAAATATCGCGCCGGAATTCTTATACTATTTCCTTTCCGCATGGTTCTGCGCCCGGCCGCATGGCGCGCGTTGCAAAGGAAAAGCATGTCTTCCACCTCTTGCCTGCCGGGTGACGCATGACGACGCTGTTGCTGGCGCTGTGCCTGACCCTGGCCGTGATGCTGAGCGTGCTGCTGGCCTGCCAGTGGCAGGCGGCGCGCACGTGGCGCCTGCGCCATGCGACAGGCGTGGTGCTGCAGGCGGCGCAGGCGCAGCGCATGGCAGATGCGCTGGCGCTGCTGCACGCCTTGCCGGCGGCCGTCGTCGGCACCGACCACGCTGGCGTGGTGCGCTACCTGAATCCCCGCGCCAGCGCCATGGGCGGGCTGCTGGGCGACGATGGCCTGGGCCAGCCCGTGACGCAGTTGCTGCCGCTGTTCCATGACGGCACGCCCATCGATGCGGCGCGCCAGGTGCGCGATTGTGTGGCGCAGCAGGAAGTGCTGGAAGTGGCGCGCGGCGCTGTGCTGCTGCGCCATCTCGACGGCAAGCGCATCGACGTGCAGTACAGCTGCGCACCGCTGGCGCAGGGCGGCGCGGTGCTGCTGCTGCACGATGTGTCGGCGCGCCGGCGCGCCGAGCAGCAGCTGGAATTCATCGCCCACCACGACGGCTTGACGGGCTTGCCGAACCGGCTGCATTTCCAGATCCGCTTCGAGCACGGCATCGCGTACGCGCGCCGCCACCAGGCGTTGCTGGCGGTGCTGTTCGTCGATATCGACCGCTTCAAATCCATCAACGACAGCCTGGGGCACGACGTGGGCGACCAGGTGCTGACGGAGTTCGCGCGCCGGGTGCAGCAGTGCGTGCGCAAGGTCGACACGGTGGCGCGCCAGGGCGGCGACGAATTCATCATCCTGCTGACGGAATTGCGCACGGCGCACGATGCCGAGCGGGTGGCCGAGAAAATCGTCGGCGCCATCGCCGCCCCCTTCGTCATCGGCGAATACAGCCTGTCGGTGGCGGCCAGCGTGGGCGTGGCCCTGTACCCGGACGATGACGACGACGTCAATGCGCTGATCGAAAAGGCCGACCTGGCCATGTATGCGGCCAAGCGCCACACGCCCGGCACCTGCCTGCGCTACGCGCCGCGCATGCAGACGCAATCGTATTCTCGCACCATCCTCGAGACGGCCTTGCGCCACGCGCTCGAACGCAATGAATTCGCCCTGTTCTACCAGCCGCGCATGGATTTGAAGACGCGCACGATCACGGGCGTGAAGGCGCTGCTGCGCTGGAAGCACCCGGAGCTGGGCCTGATGATGCCGCTCGACTTTTTACCGGTACTGGAGGAAATCGCCCTGATCCTGCCGGTGGGGGCGTGGGTGATGGCCACGGCGGTGGAACAGGCGCGCAGGTGGATCGCGCAGGGGCAGATGCTGACGGTGTCCGTCAGCCTGTCGGCGCGCCAGTTCTACCAGCGCGACATCGCGCGCAATTTCGCCGCCGCGCTGGAAGCGGCCGGCGTGCCGGGGCATTGCATCGAGCTGGAAATTGCCGCCGGCATCCTGATCGACCGCAACCAGAACTGCGAACTGATATTGCGCCAGTTCCGCCAGCTGGGCATGGCGATCGCCATCAGCGATTTCGGCACGGGCGACGCTTCGCTCAATTACCTGAAACGCTTTCCCACGGATGCCGTGAAGATCGAAAAATGCTTCGTCGACGACGTGGGCAAGCCGGGCGGCGACGGCGCCATGGTGCGCGCCATCGTGGCGATGGCGCGCACGCTGGGATTGCGCACCATCGCCGGCGGGGTGGAAAGCGGCGAGCAGCTGGAACTGCTCGCCGAGATGGGCTGCGACGAGGCGTTTGGCTATTTCCTGGGCCGCGCCATGGCGCCCGAGGGCATCGAGGTGCTGCTCAAAAGCAGCGAAGCCATTCAGAATTGATAGCGCAGCGACAGCATGGCGTTGCGCGGATCGCCGTAGTAGCCGCCCATGCCCGTCGAGTAGTACTTCTTGTCGAAGACGTTATTCACGTTCAGGGTCGCCATCAGCTGCGGCGTGACCTGGTACTGCGCCATCAGTCCCGCCACGGCATACGCCTTCTGCGTGAAGCGTTCGCCGTTCGGCCCGCGGTCGTCCATGTAGATATCGCTCTGCCAGTTCACGCCGCCGCCCAGCACCAGGCCCGGCACGCCCTGCGCCAGGCGCCAGGTGGTCCACAGCTTGGCCATGTTCTGCGGCTGGTTGGTCTGGATGCGCTCGCCGGCGGCGTTGCGGATGCGGCTATACGCATAGCTGGCCGTCAGCTGCCAGTCGGGGCGCAGCTGGCCCGATACTTCCACCTCGACGCCGCGCGTGGTGGCGCCCTTCACCGTGTGATAGGCGTAGGAGCCGCCGCCCGTGCCGATGATCCAGATGTTGCCCGGATCGGCTTCGGCCAGGTTTTCCTGCTTCAGCTGGAACAGGGCGGCGCTGGTGGTGAGCTTGCCGCCGAAGAATTCGCCCTTGGCGCCCACTTCGTAGTTCTTGCCTTCCAGCGGCGCCAGGAAGCGGCTGTTGACGTCGCGCTGGCTTTGCGGCGTGAAGATGCTGGTGTAGCTGGCGTAGGCCGACCAGTGCTGGCCCAGGTCGTAGACCAGGCCCGCATACGGCGTGATCTTGCCGTTTTCGCGCATGGCGTCGTACAGGTCCGTATCGTTGAAATAATCGCTGCGGATGTCGCGCTTCCAGTACGACAGGCGCGCCCCGACAATCACCGACAGCGCGTCCGTCGGGCGCAGGCGCAGGGTCGAATACACGCCGCTTTCCCGTTCCTTGTCGTACGAGCTGCCCAGGCGCGTGCCGCTGTAGTCGGGCACCGGCATGGCGCCATGCCAGGCGTGGATATCCGGCACCGTGTAGTTGTAGCCGTCGAGGCGCCAGTTCGGGTAGATGGGGCCATTCGTCTTGAGTTCCGAGGCGCTCACGCCCAGCACCAGTTCATGCTTGCGGCCGAAGGCCTGGAACGGGCCGCTCACGTACGCGTCGAGCGAGGTCTGTTGCGGCTTGCTGTGCCAGTTGGCCAACCACAGCTTCATGCCGCCGCCCGTCACGCGGTCCGGGTAGCCGTTGCCGGAAAAACCCTGCAGGGCGTCGTACTGGTTGCTGCTGCGGCTGACGGCCACCTTGGCGATCCAGTCGTTGTCGAAATAATGATCGAGCGTGGCGAACAGCATGTTCTGTTCGCGGTCATACGTGCTCCACGCGGCCGTGCCGTTCATCGAGCGGGGAAAATGGGTTTGCGAGCCGTCGGCGTAGAACACGGGGAATTCGCGCCCCGCGCCCTTGAGCTTTTCCTTTTGGTAGTTGATGCCGGCGCTGAGCACCGTCGAAGGCGACAGGTCCGCTTCGACGATGGCGTACAGCACGTCCTTTTTCTGCTGGTAGCGGTCGATGAACGAGCGCTGGTCTTCATGCGCGGCGACGAGGCGCGCGCGCACCTTGCCGTCCGCCGTCAAGGGCGTCGAGACATCGCCCTCGACGCGGTAACGGTCCCATGATCCCAGCTGCGCGCCGGCCGTGGCGGCAAACGTGCGGCCCGGGCGCTTGCGCACCAGGTTGATGGCGGCCGACGGGCTGCCAGTGCCGCTGATCAGGCCTGTTGCGCCGCGGATGACCTCGACGCGGTCGTAGATGGCCATGTCGTAGGTGCGCGCTTTCAGGCTCTTGCTGGTCGGGATGCCGTCGAACATGTACGACGTGACTTCGAAGCCGCGGGAAAACACCTGGTCGTATTCGCGCGTGCTCGACGAATGGTCCACCGTGATGCCGGGCGCCTGCAGCAGCACGTCCTGCAGGGTTTTCAAGCCCTGGTCCTCGATCTGCTGGCGCGTGATGACGCTGACGGCTTGCGGCGTTTCGCGCAGCGACAGGTTCAGGCGCGTGGCGCTGGTCAGGCCCGCGTAGCCGCGCTTGCCTTCCGTGGTGCCGTCGCGCAGGGCGCTGGAGCTGACGGCCACTTCGTCCAGGGTGGCGGCGATCGGCGCGGCGGGCGAGGCAGCACCCGACTTGCGCAGCACGTAGCTGCGTTCTCCGCTGGGCAGTGCTTCGAGGTCCGTGCCGGCCAGCAGGCGGGCCAGCGCCTGCGGCACCGTGTAGCTGCCGCTCAGGCCCGGCGTGCGCACGCCTTGCAGCAGCTCGGCCGCCGCGCCCACGCTCACCTTCGCCTCGATGGCAAAGCTGGCGATGGCGGCGGACAGCTCGCCCGCCGGCACGTTGAAGGCCGTTTGCGCGGCAACTGGCGCGGCGGCGGCACCGGCTGCCATGGCCGGCGCCTGCGCCAGCGACAGCAGGAGCACGGCGCCGCCGATGGCGCGCGCGAGGGGAGTCAGACGAGGAGGGTGCATGGTCTTGCCTTTCCGGTGAGTGTCGTTGTCATACTCACAGGACAGGCGAGGGTGAAAAAAGGGGCCACTTTTGTAAGTTATTTTTGGCGGGCCGCGATGGTGACCCAGTACGGGCTGCGGTACAGCACGTCGACGGGCAGCATGCGCGCCAGGCTGTCCAGCACGGCGTCCGTGTCGTCGAGCTGGAAGGCGCCCGACAGGCGCAAGCCCGCCACCTGCGGTTCCACGCGCAGCAGGCCGGGGCGGTAGCGCGACAGTTCGAAGGCGAAGGCGTCGAGGCGCATGTCCTGCGCCGCCAGCATGCCGCGCGCCCAGGCATCGGCTTGCAGCGGCGCCGGCACGGGCAGGCTGGCGTGGCTGGCGTCGAAGCGGCTTTGCTGGCCTGCCGCGACCGTGCGGACGGTGGCCGAGGGCGCGCGCGGCGTGATTTCCACCGCGTGTTCGAGCACCGTCACGCGGCTGCCGCCGTCGTCGACGCGCACGGTGAAGCGCGTGCCCAGCGCGCGGATGCGCCCATGGCAGGTGGCGACGATGAACGGGCGGCTGCCCGCGTGGTCGGGGCGCGTCTGCACCAGCACTTCGCCGCGGCGCAGGGTCAGACGGCGTTCGTCGGGGCCATACGCCACATCGACTGCGCTGTCCGTGTTGAGCACCAGGGTGCTTCCATCGGGCAAGGATATGTCGCGCCGCTCGCCCACGCCGCTGCGGTAATCGGCCAGTATCTCGTGGCGCGCCAGCAGCCAGGCGGCGGGCGCCGCCATCAGCGCCAGCAGCAGCTGCACGGCCACGCGGCGCTGCGGACGGCGCAGCACGGGCACGGCCAGCTCCGGCGGCAGCAGACCGGCGGTCTGGCTCACTTGCTGCACCCTGTGCCAGGCGCGCGCGTGTTCCGGGTCGAGCGCGCGCCACTGCGCACTGGCGGCCAGGTCGTCCGGCGTGGCCTGGCCCGACTGCTCCAGCAAATACCATTCGACGGCCTGGCGCGCCACCTTGCGCGACAACAGCGGAGATGGTGGCGCGGCCGCGCTCATGGCAGCAGGTCCGGCGCCAGCAGCACGCATTCGGTCAGCGCCTCGGCCATGTAGCGCTTCACGGAGCGCTCGCCGATGCCCAGTTGCGCGGCGATGTCCGCATAGGCATGGCCTTCGATCTGCGCCAGGATGAAGACGGCGCGCACCTTCGGTTTCAGGCCGTCGAGCATGGCATCGACCGTTTGCAGCGCCTGCAGGATTTGCGCGCGCTGCTCGACGGAGGGCTGGTGCTGTTCTGGCTGCGCGGCCAGCGCATCGGCCCACGCCCGTTCCAGCGACTGGCGCCGCAAGTGATTGATCAGCAGGTGCTTGGCGACGGTGGCCAGGTAGGCTTTCGGCGCGCGCAGGGCCGGCGTTTGCGGCTGTGCCGGGGCGCCGGCCAGCAGGCGCGTGAAGGTATCCTGCATCAGGTCGGCCGCATCAAAGGCATTGCCCAGGCGCCGCTGCAGCCAGTGTGCCAGCCAGCCGTGGTGCGCGCGGTAATGGTTTTCCAGCTGCGTGGGCAGCAGGGGAGAGGGCGCGAACGGACTGCCTGGCATGGTGGGAAAAACCTTAATGCAAATAAGAATTATTCTCATTTTAGCGCGGTGAGCGTGCCGACGCAATGCGCTGTTGCTGTCCCGCCACGCACTTGCCGTCACGTGGCGGGACCGCCAGGTCCTCTACAGCATGGCCAGCGCGATGGCGGCCAGCACGGCCGCGCCGCCGACGAGGCGCGCCAGGCGCATGGCCTGGTGCGGCGCGTAGGGCAGCAGCCAGATCAGCAGCAAGCCGCAGCCAGTCAGGCTGCCGACCCAGTAGACGAGGCCGTAGCCGCCGCCGGCGATGTGCATGGCCCAGGCGAGGCCGGCCGCCAGCGCCAGCCACCCCGTCCACTGCAGGCGGCGGCGCAGCGGCGCGGGAGGTTCGGCGCCGCGTCCATGCAAGTCGGCGTAGTGGCGGTCCATCGCCAGGCACAGCGAGGACAGGCCTGCGTAGCACAAGGCAAAGACGAGGAAGTTCGACAGCAGCTCCATCACGCGGCCTCCATCGTCGTCGGCGCCGGCTTGGCGGCGGGTGCGGCCTTGGCCGCCTTCACGGGCAGCGGTTTCAATTTGAACGCCGCATACGCGAGGCCCAGGCCCAGCACCAGCACCACCAGGTCGAAGGCGGCCACCGCCACGGGGCCGCGGCCCAGGAACAGGGTCACGCCCAGGTGCGATTCGGTGGTGAAGACGTTCAGCACGGGCAGCGACGCCAGCAGGAAGGCGCCGGCGGCCAGCTGCATGCGCCACATGGCGCGCGACGGACGCAGCTGGGCGATGATGGCGGCCAGGGCCCAGGCGCCGAAGAAGCAGGCGATTTCCTCCTGCGGCCGGTCTTCCATCGTCACCGACAGCAGGCGGTTGGCCCAGAAATAGGCGCCGAAGGCGATCGGGATGCCGGCGATGGCGCCGATGTTGAGCGCTTCCACCAGGCGCAGGCCGAAGCTGGCGCGCTTGCCGGCGGCCAGCGCCTTGGCCTGCTTCTGGCGCGTCTTGACGGCCCACAGCAAGGCGCCCGTGGCGACCATGGCGCAGCCGGCCAGGCCGGACAGGAAGAACAGCGCGCGCAGCAGCGGTCCGCCGAAACGGGCGATGTGCAAGCCATACATGACGCCGTGCGTGGCCGCCGCGCCGGGCAGCGCGTCGCCGTCGGTGGCCAGCAGCTTGCCGGACACGCCATCGAATTCCAGCGACGGCTGCTTCGACGACATGTCGCGTCCGGACGCGCGCGACAGCGTCACGGTGGCGTTGGCGTCGCCCGGATTATTCACGGAGATGCGCTCGACCTTGCCGCCGCCCCAGTGCTGTTCCGCCTGGCGCACGAGGGGCGCGAACGGCGTCAGCGGCGCGGCCACGCCGGCCGCCTTGCGCTCGTCCGAGCGGCCCGGGAAGGCTTCGGCGAAGAAGGCATCCTGGTCGCCCTTGTAGGCGGCCGTGGCGCCGGACGGCATGTACAGGAACATCAGGGTGACGAGGCCCGTGTAGGTGATCATCATGTGGTAGGGCAGGGCCAGCACGGCCGTCACGTTGTGCGCGTCCAGCCACGAGCGCTGGCCCTTCTTCGGCCGGAAGGTGAACAGGTCCTTGAAGATGCGCTTGTGCGTGACGATGCCGCTGATGATGGAGACGAACATGAACATGGCGCAGAAGCCCACGATCCAGCGGCCCCAGATGGCGGACATGTAGTGCAGGTCGAAATGCAGGCGGTAGATGAATTCGCCGCCCCGCGTCTCGCGCGGCTTGGACAGCACTTCGCCCGTGGCCGGGTCGGCCTTTTCGCTATGAAAATTGCCGCGCCGTCCGCGTTTCTTTTCGCCCGGTTGCGACGGTTTGCTCCAGCCCAGCTGCGTGGCGGGATTGCGCTCGCCGGGCAGGCTGATGAACCAGCGCGTGGCGCCCGTGGCCCGCTCCTGCATCGCCTGTTGCGCGACCTTGGCCGCCACTTCCGTCGTCACTGCGCTGGCGGCGGCGCCATGCAGTTCGGGCTGCATCCACAGGGTGATTTCATTGCGGTAGTAGCTGGCCGTGCCGGCGCAAAACACCAGCAGCAAGATCCAGCAGACGAGCAGGCCGGACCAGGTGTGCAGCCATGCCATCGACTGGCGGAAACCTTCTTTCATGCGAGACTCCAGGATAGTGCGTCCATCCACTGCAGGATGGCGGCGATGACGGCGGCGGGGATCGCGAGGCCCAGCCAGGCGCGCAGGGCGCTGCGCGTGGCGAAGACCCACATCACGGCGCAGGTATAGATGGCAAACGACAGCAGGGTAGCTGTCATGACGGCTTCGGAGCGGGCCATGGGCAGGCTTACCGACAGCAGCATGGTGACCAGCGCGGCCAGCACGTAGCCGCCAACGATGGCCGCCACGCTGCGCGAAGCCACGCCGAGGCGGTACACGGCCCCGGCGGAGAGCCGCAGGCGCGGCATTTTTTCAGTGGTGGCTGGCGCTTGCATGGTCAGTCGTGATCCTTGCTCGGTGGCAGGGCCGGGCCGGCCGGCAGCGGCGTCACGCCTTGCGGCTGCACCAGGCTCAGGGTCGTCACGAACATGGCCTTGTCATAGGCTTGCGCGCCGCGCTGGCCGGCCGTTTTGTCCGTGTGCTGCACTTCCAGCACATAGGTGCCCTTCCATGGCAGCGGGAAGCTGACCAGGCCTTGCGCATCGCTCCACGCTTCCTTGCCCCAGCCCGACTGCACCACGGCGTTGACCTTGGCTTGCGCCAGCGGCTTGCCCTGGTAGCTGACCTGGAACTGGCCTGGTTTGCCGGTCGGCACCAGGTCCAGGGTCAGCGCGGGCGCTTGCGCCTTGCCGTCGGCGACCAGGCGCGCGGCCGGGACCCACACGGTGCGCGTGGCCTTGCCATCCTTTTTCTCTTCCCACGACGGGTAGTTGTCTTCCTCGACGATGATGCTTTCGCCGGCGCCCACCTTGCCATTCAGGATGAACGCGCTGGCCGTCTTGCTCGCCTGCAACGGTTGCGCGCCCTTGGCGGACACCCACGTCACGTTCTTGATGCTGAACTTGTCCAGCAAGCCGGGCGAGGCTTCGCGCAGGTTGTCGCCGAATTCGCCGAAGTACACGCTGGCCGCCTTGCCGTCCTGCTGCAGCCAGATCTGGTGCGCGCTGGCCGTGCCGGAAACGAGGGCCGCGCCCAGCAGGGCGGCGGCGAGGGCGCCGAGGCGCGCGATGGAAGTGAGGTGCATGGTGTATGCCTTAGTTTGTGGTGAGAAACGTGGTTGTCGCAGCGGTGCAAAGTACCGGAAAGTGGCGGCGGCAGCGCCGGCCAGCGAACGTGCTCGCGCCATGAAACGACCTTTTTGCGTTATCGATATGGGAAGGCTTGCTTGGCAGGGAGGCCTGGCTGGCGCAGCGTGTCATCCAGCTGCGCATCGGCCATGCCGTCCTGGCAGGTCGATGGCAGGCGGGATATGCGAGATGCAGACTCCGAACGGAATCCAAATGTGAATGAGAACTATTCTTATTATAGTGCGAGGTTGCGAGACATGCAAGAGTGTGATGTTGTAAACGCGCACGGCCACCGCAGTGACGCGGCGGCCGTGCGTGCGCGGGAGCGCGGAGTTTACAGCTGGCCGCGCAGGGTCAGCATGGCGTTGCGCGGTTCGCCATAGAAGTTGGAACCATACGCGGCCCACACGCGCGTGTAGTATTTTTTGTCGAACAGGTTGTTCACCGTCAACGACAGCTCCAGCGTGGGACTGAGGCGGTAGCCCGCCTGCAAGCCCACTGTGGTGACGGGGCCCTGTTCGAATTTCACGGGCCCGTTCAGGCGGTACATGCTGCTGACGCTGCGCAAGCCGCCGCCCACGCTGATCTTGTCGAGCGCGCCGGCGAGCCGGTAATTGGTCCACAGGTTGAAGTTGTGGCGTGGCGCGATGAAGGAATACAGTTGCGCTTTCTGGTCATCGCTGCCTTCGAGGGTGCGCGTGCTGGTGTAGGAATAGCCGCTCGTGATGTTCCAGCCCGGCAGGGGGCTGCCGTTCAGCTCGGCTTCCAGGCCCTGGCTGCGCATCTTGCCGGCGCCGATGGAAAACAGCGGGTTGGCCGGATCGGGCATGTCGCGGTTCTCGTCTTCCATGCGGAACAGGGCCGCATGCGCATTGACGTTCTTGTCGAACAGCTCCGCCTTCAAGCCCAGTTCGAATTGCTGGCCCGTGCGCGGCTTCAGGGTTTGGCCTGCTGCGTCCGTGGTGGTCTGGGGCGAGAAGATGCGCGTGTAGCTGCCGTAGGCCGACACCTGCTTGTCGAGTTCATAGACCAGGCCCGCGTACGGCGTGAACTTGGCCTTGATGGTGTTGCTGACGTCGGTGAACTGGTTGAAATACGTATTGCGGTTGACGGCATGGTTGTCCCAGTGCGTCAGGCGCCCGCCCAGGTTGACGGCCAGCCGGTCCGTCGCCTGCAGGCGGGTGCGCGCGTACAGGCCGAACTGTTTGGTGCGGTTGTCGTTACCATCAGTAAAAGTGTAACTGGCCTGGGGGATATTGTTATCCGGATGGTAGATGTTGATCGGGGTGACCTTGCCGCCGCCGTAGCGGAAATTTTTGTGCACCTGGCGGTAGTCGGCGCCCACGATCAGGTCGTGGCTGCGGCCGAACGCCTGGAAGGGCGTGGCCAGGTAAGCATCGAGTCCCTGCGTCTTCCAGTGGCTGCGGTAGCTCCAGGTTTTCAGGCAGCTGTCGCCCGTGACAGGGTCTGCCGAACAATCGGACCAGCCGAAACGGCGCGATGGTTCGTCCTGTTCGCGGGACAGGGCGGTCACCTTGAACTGGCCGCCGTTGTCCAGCTTGTGATCGAGTTCGGCAAAATATTCCGTGACCTTTTCCGTGATGTGGTTCCAGGCCGGGTCCAGGTAGGTCGAGCGGGGCACGTCCAGCAGGCGCCCGTCTTCATAGGCGGGCAGGCCGAAGGCGGGACGGCCCTTGTATTCCTGCCAGGTGACGCCGCCCGTCAGCACGGTGCCCGGCGCCAGGTCGACGGCGACGGTGCCGTACAGCAGCGGTTTTTCCGCATACACGTGGTCGACGAAGGAGCGCCGGTGTTCATACGCGGCCACCAGGCGGCCGCGCACCTTGCCGTCCGCGCTCAGGGGGCCGGTGACGTCCGCTTCCGCATAGTAGCGGTCCCAGGAACCCGCGCTGAGCACGCCGCTGGCGGCGAAGGTGTCGCGCGCCCGCTTGCGCACCAGGTTGATGGTGCCGCCCGGGTCGCCCGCGCCCTGGAACAGGCCGGCGGGGCCGCGCAGCACTTCCACGCGGTCATAGATGGCCAGGCCGTAGCCGGCCGACAGGTCGTTGCCCGTGCTGGCGGGCGTCATCACGCCATCGACCTGCACCGAGTCGAGCGCATGGCCGCGCGAGTAAAAATTGCCGTGGTTGCCGCCCGTGCTGCTCGCTTCGACGGTGATGCCCGTCACGCCGCGCATGGCGTCGTCCAGGCTCAGCAAATTCTGGTCGTTCAGCTGCTGGCGCGTCAGCACGGAGACGGACTGGGGAATGTCGCGCAGGCTTTGCCGGCCCTTGCCGATGCTCACCGCTTGCGCCGCATACGACTTCGTCAGCTCGGTATCGATGGTCGCGTCCTGGCGCGCGCTGACGGTGATTTCCGCCAGGGTCGCCACCTTGCCCGTGGCGGCGGGCGCCGGGCGGATGATGACGCTGCTGCCGTCGATGGCAGCCGTCAGGCCGCTGCCGGCCAGCAGACGCTCCAGGCTGTCGGCCACGCTGAGGGTGCCACTGACGGCGGGCGCCGTCTTGCCGGCCACCAGTTCCGGCGCAAACAGCAGTTGCAGATTGGCTTGCCGCGCCAGCTCATTCAGGGCTTGCCCCAGCGGCTGGGCGGCGATGGCCAGTTTGACGGGGGACAAGGTTTGCGCCTGTGCCAGGGGGATGTTGCCCAATGCCAGCATGGCGGCCAGGGCGAGGGGAGCGGGTGTCAGATTGAGGCGGGGGGACCACATGTTGCATTTCTCCAGGTTAATTTATTGTCGATTAACTTGGTAGACGCAGCAGCGGAGAAAATCCTCACCTGCGAATGCGAATTATTTTCATTTATTGCAGTTGCATGGCCGGCGCCTGCGCGGCGGCTTTCGGCGCCATGCCGATGGTGCTGACGGTGCCGTTGCGGACGATCTGCACGGGCAAGAGCTGCGGCAGGGCAGCGGCGAAACGGTCCAGCTGGGTCAGGCTGAAGCTGCCGCCGATGCGCAGCCTGGCGACGGCGGGATCGCGCACGACGAAGCCCGTGTCGCCATAGCGTTCGAACTCGGCCAGCGCCGCGCCCAGCGGCACATTGTCGAAGGTGATCCTGCCGTCGCGCCACGACGCCACGCTGCCCGGGGCCAGGCTGGCGATGGCCGACAGGCGGCCGCTGGCATCGCTGCTGACGCCCTGGCCGGCCCGCAGGTCGACCCGGTCTTGCCGCGCACCCGCCACACGCACCTGGCCATGCTGCACGGCCACGCGCAGCTTGCCGTCGTGTTCGAGGGTATTGCGCACGGAAAACTGCGTGCCTACCACCGTCACTGTCAATGGACCGCTGAGCACGTCGAAGGGCTGGCCCTGCTTCGATTGCACCTGGAACAGTGCTTCGCCGTGCGCCAGGCGTACTTCGCGCCGCTGGCGGTACAGGGTGACGTGCAGTTGCGTGGCCGTATCGAGCTGCAGCGTGCTGCCGTCGGGCAGCGCGACGGCCAGGCGCTGGCCACGCACGGTGGCATACGACTGGCTGAACACGGCTTGCTGTTGCCACCACTGGTAGCCGCCCGCGCCCACGCTCAGCAGCAACATGGCGGCGGCCGCATACGGCAGCGCGCGCAGCCAATGACGGCGCGGCGCCTGCGGTGTCACGTGCGTTGCGGCTGGCGGCACTGCCCAGCGCGCGGCGACCTGCGGGGGAATCCGGCGCGCCACGCGGTGCGTGCTTTGCAGTTGCGCGTAGGCTTCGGCATGGGCCGGATCGGCCGCCAGCCAGGCGGCAAACGCCGACTGGCCCTGTGCATCGAGGTTGCCGTGCCGGCTGAACCAGGTGGCGGCTGCCAGCGCCACGCCATCTTGCGTGGCGGCAAAGTCGGCGTACTCGCGCAAGTCCGCCTGCTCCTGGGCAGAGGGGCCGAAATCATGGCGGGGCGAGTGGGCGGTCATGGGCGCCATTATGTGGCTTCCCGCAAAGAATGCAACTGCGCCTGGCAACTGAGCATGCCGCGCGCGATATGTTTTTCCACCATGCTCATGGAAATGCCCATGCGCGCGGCGATTTGCGCGTGCGGCAATTCCTCGAACACGTGCAGCACGAAGGCGTCGCGGCAGCGGGGCGGCAAGGCGTCGATGGCGGCCACGCAGGCTTGCCAGTCCTGGCTGCTTTCCAGCGCCTGTTCCGGCTGCAGATGACGGGGGGCGGCCGGATGTGCGGCCTCCGGCAGGGCGTCGAGCTCCTCGTGCTGGCGCAAGGCGGCGCGGCGGTGCTTGTCGATCAGCAAGTTGCGCGCCGTGCGGTACAGCAGCGCGCGCGGTTCGCGCACGGCCGCTTCACCCAGCACGCGCGCATAGCTTTCCTGCACCAGGTCGGCAGCGGCCTCGCGGTTGCGCAAGCTGCGCCAGCAAAAGTTCAACAGTTCTTGGTAATAGCGTGCAACCACGGCGTCCGATGTATGAGTCCGCAGCCAGGAATGCCGCATATGAGAATGATTCTCATTATATGTCATGCCGGGATGTGGTGCTAAGCGGCTTGGCGCACCGTGGCAGATGTACAACGCTTTGCCGCTTGCCTGGCATGCGTTAACATGGGAAGTTAATATGGAGGCAAGATGGCTATACAAATCATCAATACGGCGCCGATAGCCGGCCAGCGGCCCGGCACTTCGGGCTTGCGCAAGAAGGTGGCTGTCTTCAGCGCACCGCAATACCTGGAAAATTTCGTGCAGAGCGTTTTTGACACGCTGGGCGACTGCCGCGGCCAGACCCTGGTGCTGGGCGGCGACGGCCGTTATTACAACCGCGCGGCCATCCAGACGGTGCTGCGCATGGCGGCCGCGCACGGCTACGCGCGCGTGCTGCTGGGGCAAGGCGGCATCCTGTCGACGCCGGCCGTCAGCTGCGTGATCCGCAAGCATGGCGCCAGCGGCGGCCTGATCCTGTCGGCCAGCCATAACCCGGGCGGCCCCGATGGCGATTTCGGCATCAAGTACAACATCGCCAATGGCGGCCCGGCGCCCGAAAAAGTCACCGAGGCCATGTTTGCGCGCACGCAAACGATCACCGAATACCGCATCAGCGACGCTGCCGACATCGACCTCGATACCCTGGGAGTGGTGCGCATCGAGCAGATGACGGTCGAGGTGATCGATCCGGTGCTCGATTACGCGGAACTGATGCAGCAGCTGTTCGACTTCGACGCCATCCGCGCCCTGTTCGCGGGCGGCTTGCGCATCTGCTTTGACGGCATGCACGCCGTTTCCGGCCCGTATGCGACGGCCATCCTGGAAGGCATGCTGGGCGCGCCCAAGGGCAGCGTCATCAACGGCGTGCCCCTGGAAGACTTCGGCGGCGGCCACCCGGACCCGAATCCCGTCAACGCGCAGGAATTGATCGCCATCATGGCGGCCGACGATGGGCCCGACTTCGGCGCCGCCTCGGACGGCGATGGCGACCGCAACATGATCGTCGGCCGCCGCTTCGACGTGACGCCCTCGGACAGCCTGGCCATCCTGGCCGCCAACGCCACCGTGGCGCCCGGCTACCGCGCCGGGCTGAAAGGCATCGCCCGCTCCATGCCCACGTCGGGCGCGGCCGACCGGGTCGCCAGCGCGCTGGGCATACCGTGCCACGAGACGCCGACGGGCTGGAAGTTCTTCGGCACCCTGCTCGACGCGGGCCTGGCCACCCTGTGCGGCGAAGAAAGCTACGGCACGGGCTCGAACCACGTGCGCGAAAAGGATGGCCTGTGGGCCGTGCTGTTCTGGCTCAACCTGCTGGCTGAGAAAAAGCAATCGGTGGAAGAGATCGTGCGCGCGCACTGGGCCGTCTATGGCCGCAACTATTACTCGCGCCACGATTACGAAGACATCGACAGTGCCGGCGCGGCGCAGCTGATGGACGCCGTGCGCGGCCAGCTGGTCGCCTTGCCGGGCCAGGTGTTCGATGGCTACACGGTGGCGCTGGCCGACGATTTCAGCTACACGGACCCCGTCGATGGCTCCGTGGCGGCGCAGCAGGGCATCCGCATCGTCATGACGGACGGCGCGCGCATCGTGCTGCGCCTGTCCGGCACGGGCACCGAAGGCGCTACCCTGCGCCTGTACCTGGAGCGCTACGCAGCCGATCCGGCGCAGCATGACTTGCCGACCCAGCAAGCGCTGGCGGGGCTGATCGCCGTGGCGGAAACAGTGGCGCAGATCCGCTCGCGCACGGGGCGCGATGGGCCGACGGTGACGACGTAAAAAAAGGGCGCCCTCGGGCGCCCTTTTGCGTTACATCAAACCGGCATCAGGCTTTCGCCGGGATGACCGCCTGGCGGTAGTTGTCCACCATCTTGTAGCGCTTTGCATACAGACCGAAGGCCAGCATGGCGACGGCGGCGAAGGCGGCGAAGAAGAACATCTGGAAGGCTGTCACGCTGATGCCGCTCTCGGCGATCTTGCCGATCACGCCTTCGTTCATGACGCTGCGGTTGACGATCAGCACCCACAGGTTGCCCACCGTGGTCGACAGGTTCCAGAAGCTCATGATGGCGCCCTTCATGGACACGGGCGCCTGGCTGTACGCGAACTCCAGGCCCGTGGCCGAGACCAGCACTTCGCCGAACGTCAGCAAGGCATACGGCAGGATCTGCCACATGATGGAGACGGCGTTGCCGCTGTCGAGGGCCAGCTGCAGCAGACCGATGACGATCCACGCCAGCGAGGAAAAGCCGATACCGGCCGTCATGCGGCGCAGGGCCGTCGCTTCCAGGCCGAAGCGGTTCAGCATCGGGTACAGCACCAGGTTGTTGAACGGGATCAGGAGCATCACCAGCATCGGGTTCAGCGCCTGCATCTGCGCCGGCAGGAACCAGCTTGGTTTTTCCATGGTGTTCGCCTGCACGATCCACGTCGAGGCCTTCTGGTCGAACAGCGAGAAGAACGGCGTGACGAGGGCGAAGATGACGAGGATGCGCAACACGGCGCGTACGCCTTCGACGGCTTCGTCAGGGTGGATGCCGCGTGCGCGTTCCAGCTGCATGGCCGTGCCGATGCTGCCGAAGGCCAGCAGCAATACCAGCGCGGTACACGCGGCAATCACGAAGCCCCATTCGGGAATGCTGTAGAACGCATACAGGGCGCCGATCACGCCGACGTAGGCCACATACAGGCCGGGACGCGAACCGCCGTCGACACGGGCCAGCAGGGCCGTGCGGGCCACGCGGGTGAACGAATCGGGATTCGGCGGCGCCGGCGGCACGTGCACGTATTTCTTGGCGCCCATCCAGAAGACGATGGTGGCGGCCAGCATCATCAGGCCGGGGATGCCGAAGGCGATCGACGGGCCGAAGTCGCGCAGGAACATCGGCATCAGCAGCGAAGCGAAGAAGGAGCCGAAGTTGATGATCCAGTAGAACAGGTCGAATACCAGCTTGGCCTTGTGCTTGTTGGTCTGGTCGAACTGGTCGCCGACAAACGATGCCACCAGCGGCTTGATGCCCCCGGAACCGAAGGCGATCAGGAACAGGCCGAAATAGAAGCCGTTGACGCTGTTTTCAAACAGGGCCAGGCAGGCATGGCCGGCGCAATACACGAGGCTGAGCCAGAAGATGGTGTTGTACTTGCCAAAGAAGCGGTCGGCCAGCCAGCCGCCCAGCAGCGGGAAGAAGTACACGCCGATGACGAAGGTGTGGAAGACGTGCTTGGCTTCGCCCGTGCGCTGGTCGATCGGGATCATCAGCAGCAAGGTGCTGATGAGGAATGGCGTCAGGATGTTGCGCATGCCATAGAAGCTGAAGCGTTCGCAGCCTTCGTTGGCGATGATGTACGGTATTTGCCGCGGCATTTTGCCCGTGGCGGTTTGTGTCTCGGCCGATGACATTGGCTCTCCCCCAAGTTTTTTTTGTAAGCCGCGATGCTAAGGCCTGCCGCGTTTGCTTGCAACAGAAAAAACGGCCTGTCCGCTATTTCGCAGAGATTTGTAAGGTATTGATTTTCATAAAGACATTACTTTCGGCACTTGCACGCGCCGGGCGGGGCAGCCACAGCTGCATTTGCAGCATGCCATCCGATGCGGGACAGTCTTCCAGGGTAAAACCGCAACCGAGGTACAGGGTCAATGCCGCGTGGTTGTCCTGCGCCACGGCCAGGCGCACGCGGCCCAGTTCGGGAATGGCGCAGGCATGGGTGATGGCGGCCTGCACCAGTTGCCGTCCCGCGCCGCGTCCGCGCGCCTGCGGCGCCACGTACACGCCCCACAGGCTGGCCTTGTCATGCACGACGGCAATCGGTTCGCGGCGCAGGCCGGCCAGCGCGATCAATTGTTCCTCGTCGAAAGCGCCAAATATTATTTGGTTGGAAGTGGCGCGCAAGCGCTGGGCTATCTGTGCCAGCGGCAAGCCGCTTTCCGCCGCATGCGTGGTGCAGAAGGCGGCGGGCAGTTCGGCGATGCCGGCCAGGCGCAGCGCGCGGTAGGCGGCAACGTCGTCTGGCGCGAGGGGACGGACAGTGATGGCTGGCATGTGGGCGAGTATCGGGCTTCGATGCCAGAAAGTAAAGCTTGCGCTGCAAGGCAAGCGTCCCTGGCCATCGCGCCCGCAGCCGGCGCAGGGGCGTTATTGCGTGGCGACGCGCTGCATGGGCGCATTGTCCTTGCGCCATTGTTCCAGGCTGATCAGCTCAGCGCTGACGATGTCGTCGACGAGGATGCGCTTGCCGTCGGGCGAAACGACGAAACTCTCCCACCGGTGCGCCGCATCGGGCGTGCTTTCGAAAAAGCTCAGCTGATAACAGGCGACGCCATCGACGAGGCGCGTCTCGGGCGACGTTTCCATCACGGCGCCATGGGCGCGGCCGCCCGATGCCTTTTCGATATGCGCTGACCAGGCCTTGATTTCCGGCAAAGCCATCAAGGCATCGATGGCGCGCGCGTTCTGCTCCGGCGCCGCCGTCTGGCTGCTCGCGGCGGGGGCATTGTCTGCCTGCGGCGCGGATTGCTGGTGCAGGTAGAACGCGCCGAGCCCGGCGGCCAGCAAGCCGGCCAGGATGCCGGCGATGATGGTGGTTTTGGAAGAGGAGGCGCGTGGCGGCATGATGGTGAGCGTGAGAAAGAGGGACGATGGCGGCCATGCTAAAGCAAAACGCGCAGGCCGGCAATCGCCGGGCTTGCCATACGGGTTTGCGAAACGGGTTTGCCAAATCACCAGGCGAAAAAAAGCCACCTTCCGTAGAAGGTGGCTTTCGGGGCCGCCGGGAGGCGCTGGCAGCTTTTGGTCTGCCAGCCCTGTCCCTGCGTATGCGGCCAGTCGCGCCGTCGCCTGCGCGACTGGCCGCCGGACATTACATCATGCCGTCCATGCCGCCCATGCCGCCCATACCACCCATGCCGCCGCCCATGCCGCCGCCTGCTTTGTCGTCAGCGATTTCGCAGACCATGCAGTCGGTCGTCAGCATCAGCGAAGCGATCGAAGCGGCGTTTTGCAGCGCCGAACGGGTCACTTTGGCTGGGTCCAGGACGCCCATTTCAACCATGTCGCCATATGTGCCGTTGGCAGCGTTGTAGCCGTAGTTGCCCGAGCCAGCCAGTACGGCTGCCACGACGACCGAAGCTTCTTCGCCAGCGTTTTGCACGATCATGCGCAGTGGCTCTTCCATTGCGCGCAGGACGATCTTGATACCAGCGTCTTGATCAGGATTGTCGCCCTTGACCGTGATGTTGGCGCGTGCGCGCAGCAGGGCTACGCCGCCGCCAGGCACGATGCCTTCTTCCACGGCAGCGCGGGTTGCGTGCAGTGCATCTTCAACGCGGGCTTTTTTCTCTTTCATTTCGACTTCGGTGGCTGCGCCAACCTTGATCACGGCAACGCCGCCAGCCAGTTTGGCGACGCGCTCTTGCAGTTTTTCACGGTCGTAGTCCGAGGTCGCTTCTTCGATCTGTACGCGCACTTGTTTTACGCGTGCTTCGATCGAGGCAGCTTCGCCGGCGCCATCGATAACGATGGTGTTTTCCTTGCCCACTTCGATGCGTTTCGCTTGGCCCAGTTCGGCCAGGGTCACTTTTTCCAGGGTCAGGCCGACTTCTTCAGCGATCACTTGGCCGCCGGTCAGGACAGCGATGTCTTCCAGCATGGCTTTGCGGCGGTCGCCGAAGCCAGGGGCTTTCACTGCGCAGGTTTTCAGGATGCCGCGGATGTTGTTCACAACCAGGGTCGCCAGCGCTTCGCCTTCGATGTCTTCCGCGATGATCAGCAGTGGACGGCCAGCTTTTGCGACTTGTTCCAGTACCGGCAGCAGGTCACGGATGTTCGAGATTTTCTTGTCGCACAGCAGGACGAATGGGCTGTCCAGTACGGCAACTTGTTTCTCTGGGTTGTTGATGAAGTATGGCGACAGGTAGCCGCGGTCGAACTGCATGCCTTCAACGATGTCCAGCTCGTCGTTCAGCGACTTGCCGTCTTCTACGGTGATGACGCCTTCTTTGCCGACTTTTTCCATCGCTTCAGCGATACGCTCGCCGATCGAGTAGTCCGAGTTCGCCGAGATCGCGCCAACCTGGGCGATTTCCTTGGTCGTGGTGCAAGGACGGGCGATTTTCGCCAGTTCTTCGACGGTGGCTGCAACAGCCTTGTCGATACCGCGCTTCAGGTCCATCGGGTTCATGCCGGCGGCAACGAACTTCATGCCTTCGCGCACGATGGCTTGTGCCAGCACGGTAGCGGTGGTGGTGCCGTCGCCGGCGTTGTCGCTGGTGCGGGAAGCAACTTCCTTGACCATTTGTGCGCCCATGTTCATGAGCTTGTCTTTGAGTTCAACTTCTTTCGCTACCGACACACCATCCTTGGTGACGGTAGGGGCGCCGAACGAGCGCTCCAGGACCACGTTGCGGCCTTTCGGGCCCAGCGTTACTTTGACTGCGTTGGCGAGGATGTTGACGCCTTCGACCATCTTGGCGCGCGCTGCGTCGCCGAATACTACTTCTTTAGCTGCCATGTTCAATTCTCCTGAGTTTCGGGATGTATCTGTCTACAACGTGGAAACAATTACTTGACGACGATCGCCATGATGTCTTCTTCGCGCATGACCAGCAGCTCATCGCCGTCAACTTTGACGGTTTGGCCGGCGTACTTGCCGAACAGGACGCGGTCGCCCACTTTGACATCCAGAGGACGGACTTTGCCGTCGTCGAGAATCTTGCCATTGCCTACGGCAAGGACTTCGCCTTGATCCGGTTTTTCAGCAGCTGCATCAGGAATGATGAGGCCGGACGCAGTTTTGGTTTCCTGGTCGAGGCGTTTGACGATGACGCGATCGTTCAATGGGCGCAGATTCATACAAAACTCCTTAAAGTTCAATGGATAAGTGTTGCTAAATGAATACATGCCTGGCGCAGCGCCAGGCCTGCTTTCAGTGACCGCCGTTGAAAGCAGCCCGCAACGGTCAAGCAAACCCCATGGCATCGAGTGCGTGCCGGCGCTGGGCAGTGGTGGCATCGCGGCGTCGCCCGCCGCGTAGCGTTCCCTGCTGTTGTCCGGCATGCACCATCATGTCCTGAGGATTGCTACGAAAGAGTTTGTTAGCACTCTCTACTAACGAGTGCTAATTATAGGGACGCTAAGGGTCAACTTCAAGGGCTTATTCAAGGGGAACATATAGATAGATGCTGAGCAGAGCCTGCATCTACACAGGGTTTGCGCCAGCACAAGCCTCGTTCCCGGGCGTCAGCAACAGGCGCGACTCTAGCATGTCGTTCGGAGAGGGGGTGTTCCTGTATGCACAGGAAACAGAGTTTGACTATGAAATTTGATAAGATGATTGCAATTGCATATCAATATCGCCACATATCACCGCTCGCGCCAGAAAGAACACCATGCCATTCCCGCTTTCCCGTCCCGCCCTGCGCCTGCTGGGCGTCACCGTCATCGGCCTCACCTGCCTGGGCAATGCCGCCGCGCAAACGCCCACCATCGTCGATGAAATCACCGTGGCGGCCCTGACCCCGCTGGAAAAGAACATGCTGCTCAATGACTTGTTCAACGACTTGAACAAGGATGACGACGACCAAGAGGCCCATGTGTGGGATAACGGCGGCGACCGCGGCGTGCTGGTGAAAGTCACGTATAACTTCAGCAACTCCGGCATGACGGAGCACAGCCTGAAGGCGCACGTCTGCCGCGACCTGAAATTCGTCGTCACGGCGGCCGGCAAGTCGCAGGACCTGAGCCGCCGCACCTGTTCGCAAAACAGCGGCAACTGGGATGTGCAGGGCAAGGATCCGGCGCCCGTCGTGTATCCGCCATTCCTGTCCGACGTGACCATCGCCAAGCTGAATGCGAAGGAACAGAAAGCCTTGCTGACGGCTGCCGTGCGCACCTTGAAGGATGAAGAGGATGGCAAGACGCGCCAGTGGAGCAACAAGGGCCTGGGCAATGCGGTGCCGCTGGCAGTGCGCCTGACGCCCTCGGGAACGGACGCCAAACCTGGCAGCTACCGCAGTACTTGCCGCGACTTGACGATGGTGCTTGACGGCAAGGGTGGACAACAGACGCTGACGCGCCGCTCTTGCGAAAACCGCTATGGCGGACTGGATATCGAACCCGATTACGTCGACGAGTAAAACGCCGCCATCGCGGCGCTGGCGGATGCGTGCAGATGGCGAAAAGCGCCGGAAAAAGCGTGTATTGTCCGCCAACTGCCCTGCATTGATGTAAATATGTGTGACAGCGGCGTGATTCGATTGACGCCCATGGAGCGTCCGCCCTATAGTGGCGGGATGATTTCCGAATTCAACGAATTATCCGACAAAATAGGCCTGCTGGCCGAAATGACCCATGCGCTGCGCCGTGAAAACGCGCAATTGCGCAAGGACAATGCCGCGCTGGCCGCCGACAACGCCCTGTACGTGCAACGCATGCGCGAGGCGCAGGAGCGGGTGGAAGCGTTGCTGGAAAAAATTCCCGAACTGGTGCAAGCTGGCCTGGAGCAAGCCGCTTCGGAAGCGGGCGCCTATATTGCCGAGAACGAGAAGGAAGCGTAATGCCGCGTGTCGATGTCAATATCATGGGCCAGTCCTACAGCATGGTGTGCCGCGACGGCGAAGAGCGCGCGCTGCGCGAAGCGGCGATCTATCTCGATAGCAAAATGAAAGCCATCCGCGACGCGGGCAAGGTCAAGGGCAACGACCGCATCGCCGTGCTGGCCGCCCTGGGCGTGGCTGCGGAATTCCTGTCCGTGAAGTCGCCGCAAGGTCCGCTGTCGGAATTGACGATACTGGAAGTGAAGCAGAAAATCTCGGCCATGCACACGGTCCTGGATAGTGCTCTGACGCCCCAGGAAAACCTTTTTTAAGCGCGTACGCGACGATTTGTCTTTGCGATGCGCGATCAAAGGAGTAAACTTGGGTCTACCCTGCGGTGTTCGCGATTGCCATATATTCCTTGAACCATTTATGCGCATCGGTTGCGAATTTTGTTTGATGGGAGTGAGCGTCGCTCGTTCGACGAACCCGAAATTGAACTAACGTGACCACCTTGAACCGTTTGGTTCGGGATGCCGGCATAGCGGCACAGGCGGGGCCCAATTTGCAGTACCAAGAAAACGGTTGCAGCATCATGCTCAGCCGTTTTTTTACGCCTGTTGCTTTTGATAGGGAGTGAACATGAAACAATACTGGCTGATGAAATCCGAACCCGATGAAGTGAGCATCGACGACCTGATGGCCGCGCCGCAGCACACCATGCCGTGGTTTGGCGTGCGCAACTACCAGGCGCGCAACTTCATGCGCGATGGCATGCAGCCGGGCGATGGCGTGCTGTTCTACCATTCCAGCTGTCCGCAGCCGGGCGTGGCGGGCGTGGCCGAAGTGGCCAGCGGCGCGTATCCCGATCACAGCCAGTTTGAAGCGGGCGGCAAATATTTCGATGCCAAGGCGACGCCGGAACAGCCGCGCTGGATCAGCGTCGACGTGCGCGGCCTGAAGAAGACGGCGCTGCTGCCCCTGTCCGAGATGCGCCAGATGCCGGAGCTGGAAGACATGCTGCTGCTGAAGAAGGGCAGCCGGCTGTCGATCACGCCCGTGACGCCGGCGCAATGGAAAGTCATTACCGGCAAGCTGAAAGCCTAGTTTAGGCCTGGACTTCGACCCGGTTGCGGCCATTTTGCTTGGCCCGGTACAGGGCCTGGTCGGCGGCGGCCAGCAATGCTTCCGGCGTTTGTCCTGCGTCACTCAAGGCCAGGCCGATGCTGGCCGTGACCAGGCCGCCGCGCGACGGCGCGTGGGCGATGGCGGCCGCGGCGATCGCTTCCTGCATCTTCTGCGCCACCGCCAGGGCGCCCGCGCCATCGGTGGCGGGCAGGATGGCGGCAAACTCTTCGCCGCCGAAGCGGGCCGCCAGGTCGCTGGCGCGCGGCAGCGCGGAATGCAGGGCCGCCGCAATCTGCACCAGGCACGCGTCGCCATACGGGTGGCCGAAGGTATCGTTGAGGCTTTTGAAGAAATCGATATCGATGATCAGCAGCGCCAGCGCTTGCTGGTTGCGCGCGGCCCGTTGCCACTCCAGCTGCAGGGTCTGGTCGAAGCAGCGCCGGTTGGCGATGCCCGTCAAGCCATCCGTCAGCGACAGCTTTTCCAGCTTGTCATGCGCCGCGCGCAAGGCCAGTTCGCTTTGCATGTAGCGGCTTTGCAGGGTGGCCGAGCGCAGCGCGTGCACCGTCAGCGCGACAAACAGGGCGCTGGCCGCCAGGTAGAAATGCTCGCGCAGCACGACGAAGCCCAGTCCCAGCAGGGCTGCCGTGAAGAAGATGGGGCTGAAGTTGTCAATCAGCAAGGTCAACGGCCGCGGCGGCCGCGCCTCTTCCTCGCCCGGCGGCACGCGCATGGCCAGCACCGCCAGCAGCAGGAAAGGCATGCTGGGCAGTATCTCGCTGGGACCGGATTCGGCCAGCGCGTGCAGGGTCAGGTAATTATAGGCGCCCGCGCAGGCGGCGTAGCACCACAGGAACACACTCAGCAGAAGGTAGAAGCGCCCTTGTGCGCCATCGCGGCGGTGCGCCAGCAGGCGCAGCGAGGCGCAACAGGCCAGGACGAGGTTTTCCACGTTGTACGTCGTCACCAGCAGGCTGGCGGGTATCGGCGCGATCGAGCGCTGGTCGAAGGGCGAGACGGAAAAGATGGCCGTGTAGGTCAGGTAGGCCGCCAGCAGCACTTGCACGGCGTCCAGCCATTGCAGGGTGCGCGAAGGGTGGCGGTCGCTGACGGAGGAAATGGCCAGCAGCAAGGGCGCGCCATACATGAAATAGGCAAAATCGGAGAAATACGTCGTGTCGGACGCCACGTGGCCGCTCAGGTCTTGCCAGGCGGAAAGGGCCATGCCCACGCTCCAGAACAGCATGGCGGCCGCAAACAGGCCCCAGCCCGTGCGCACGACGCCGGGTGCGCTCAGGCTGGCGTTGCGGCAGCAGGCGGCCAGCGCCAGCAGTGGCGCCGTCACGCCGAACAGGTAGCTCACGGCGGGGCCGCGCGTCCCGGCCCAGGCCGTCAAGGCCAGCTGCGCCAGCACGTAGCCGCCCGCCAGCGCCAGCCAGAATGTCGTGGTCTTCCTCGCATACTGCATGGATGGGACTCCCCGCTCGAATTGCCAACACAGCATGATTGCATGCCCTGCTCTTGCTGCAGGGTAAAGCGATCATTGCGCTATCGCAAGCGAAGATTCATTCCGCAAGGAAATTGTGCTGCTTTGAGGGAAAGGTTGCCGGGGGAGGGGGATGGCGCGCCTGCCTGGCGCGCCATCGGGGGAACAGCGGTTTTACGTGTTTGCGGGGCGGGCCTTGGTGGGCGGCGTGCCCATCACCTGGCTTTGATACGCCCACACCAGCAGCGCGATGGCGCCGACGATCATCGGCAGGGACAGCATCTGGCCCGAGGTGATCGGCACGCCCAGCCACACGACTTCCCAGTCCGGCGTGCGGAAGTATTCCGTGAAGAAGCGCGCGCAGCCGTACAGCAGGGTGAACATGGCGCCGACGGCCATGCGCGGGCGCTGCTTGCGCGCATACAGCCACAGGATGATGAACACCAGGATGCCGTCGACCAGCATCTGGTAGATCGGCGACGGGTGCACGGGATACGGGATGCCCGGCCATTGCATGGCCCATGGCAGGGTGTCCGGGGCGATGCGGCCCGGCAGTTCGGCATTGATGAAGTTGCCCAGGCGGCCGGCCGCGTAGCCGAGCGGCACCAGCGGCGCGATGAAGTCGAGCACGTCGAACAGGTTCCGGCCCGCCTTGCGGCTCCACAGGTACATGGCCAGGATAACGCCGAGGAAGCCGCCGTGGAAGGACATGCCGCCATGCCACACCATGAAGATCTCGAGCGGATTGTGCAGGAAGTATTCGGGGCGGTAGAACAGCACTTCGCCCAGGCGACCGCCGATCACCACGCCCAGCATGCCGTAGAACAGCATGTCGTCGAGGTCTTCCTTCTTCCAGCCCAGCACGGCGATATGCGGCTGCTTGATGCGCACGCGGCCCAGGATAATGAACAGGGCGAAGGCCAGCACATACATCAGGCCGTACCAGTGCACGGCGAGCGGGCCGATCTGGATGGCTATCGGGTCGGGCATCGGGTGTATCAGCATGGGGTTTCTTTCTTTGTTTAAAGCTAAGGTTGCGTAGTATGGGGGCGCTTGCGTTTTTTTGCCTTAGCGGCCACTTAATTTAACTGGCAGTACCGCCGATCTGCTTGCGCAGCAGCGCCAGGAAACCTTGCAGCACGGCGGACGGATTGTCGCGGCGCCAGGCCAGGCCCGTTTCCACCAGCGGCGTGGCGTCCTGCAGCGGCCTGTATTCTACGCCCGGGCGCATCAGATTCGATACCGATTGTGGCACAAGCGCGATGCCCATGCCAGCCGAGACGAGGCTGACGATGGTTTGCATCTGGATCGCTTCCTGGCCGATCTGCGGCGTGATGCCGGCCGCGCGGAACACGCCGAGGATGGCGTCGTGCAGGGCCGGCGAGATCGCGCGCGGGAAAATGATCAAGGGCAGGGGCGGCACGTCGCGCAGGCGCACGGGTCCCGGCGTGTTCAAGATGTCGAGGCCGGACGGCGCGGCCAGCACCAGCGGTTCGGCCAGCACGGGCAGGTAATCGAGTTCCCCCTTCGCCTTCTCGGGCAGGGGCGGGATCAACAGGCCCGCATCCGTGCGCCCGGCCAGCAATTCGTCCAGCTGCAGGTCGGACGTGGCCTCCTGCAACTGGATCTGTACTTGCGGATAAGCCGTCTGATACGCGCGCAGCAGCGGCGGCAGCACGCTGTAGTCGGCCGAGGAAACAAACGCCAGGCTCAGGCGCCCCGCCTCGCCCTGCGCGGCCCGTTGCACCAGCGCGGGCAAGTCTTGCGCCTGCGCCAGCAGCCGGCGCGCCTCGGGCAGCAGGGCCGTGCCGGCCGGCGTCAGCTGCACTTCGCGGCGCGTGCGCACGAACAGAGGCGCGCCCAGCAAGTCTTCCAGGGCCATGATGGTTTGCGACAGGGGCGGCTGCGTCATGTGCAGGCGCGCGGCGGCGCGGCCGAAGTGCAATTCCTCGGCCACGGTGACGAAATAGCGAAGTTGTCGTAGTTCAAGATTCATATGCATTTCCATGCTGATGGGATGCTGTGATACATAAAACGACTCACAGACACGTGCATCATATATTTGACAGTGGGACGCGCGCAAGGCAATCTGACGTACCCCCACTGCATGCAGGGTTTTACTGCGAATTTTTCTGTAAGCCCGCACAGTCAGGCACCAACACTTTTGGAAGGTCCATCATGCCGCAATACCGCTCCCGCACCACCACCCACGGCCGCAACATGGCTGGCGCCCGCGCCCTGTGGCGCGCCACAGGCATGAAGGATGGCGACTTCGACAAGCCGATCATCGCTGTGGTCAACTCGTTTACCCAGTTCGTACCCGGCCACGTGCACCTGAAAGACCTGGGCCAGATGGTGGCGCGCGAGATCGAAGCGGCCGGCGGCGTGGCCAAGGAATTCAACACCATCGCCGTCGATGACGGCATCGCCATGGGCCACGGCGGCATGCTGTATTCGCTGCCGTCGCGCGACCTGATCGCCGACTCCGTCGAATACATGGTCAACGCCCACTGCGCCGACGCCATGGTCTGCATCTCGAACTGCGACAAGATCACGCCGGGCATGCTGATGGCCGCCATGCGCATCAATATCCCCGTCGTGTTTATTTCCGGCGGGCCGATGGAAGCGGGCAAGGTCGTCAAGGTGGTCAACGGCACGCAGAAGATCATCAAGCTGGACCTGGTCGACGCCATGATCAAGGCGGGCGACAGCACGGTGTCCGACGCCGACGTGGCGGAAATCGAGCGCTCGGCCTGTCCGACCTGCGGTTCCTGCTCCGGCATGTTTACGGCCAACTCGATGAATTGCCTGACCGAGGCGCTGGGCCTGGCCCTGCCCGGCAACGGCACCATCCTGGCCACGCACTCGGACCGTCAGCAACTGTTCCTGCGTGCGGGCCGCCTGATCGTCGAACTGGCCAAGCGCCACTACGAGCAGGACGATTACAGCGTGCTGCCACGCTCGATCGCCACCAAGGCCGCGTTTGAAAACGCCATGGCGCTCGACGTTTCCATGGGCGGCTCGACGAATACCGTGCTGCACCTGCTGGCCGCCGCGCACGAGGCGGAAGTGGCATTCACGATGGCCGACATCGACCGCATTTCGCGCAAGGTGCCATGCCTGTGCAAGGTGGCGCCGATGACGGACAAATACCATATCGAAGACGTGCACCGCGCGGGCGGCATCGTGGGCATCCTGGGCGAACTGGCGCGCGCCGGCCTGCTCAACACGACCCTGCCGACGATCCACGCGCCGACCCTGGCCGACGCCATCGCGCAAAACGACATCATGTGCACGGACAATCCGGCCGTGCATGAACTGTTCCGCGCCGCGCCGGGCGGCGTGCCGACGCAGACGGCGTTCTCGCAGTCGGAGCGCTTCGCTGCCGTCGATACGGACCGCAGCACGGGCTGCATCCGCGACAAGGCTCACGCTTACTCGCAGGATGGCGGCCTGGCCGTCTTGTACGGCAACCTGGCGGAAAAGGGCTGCATCGTCAAGACGGCGGGCGTCGATGAAAGCATTTTGAAATTCTCGGGCAAGGCGCGCGTGTTCGAAAGCCAGGACGCGGCCGTCGCAGCCATCCTGGAAGACACCGTGCATGAGGGCGACGTCGTCATCATCCGCTATGAAGGCCCGAAAGGCGGCCCCGGCATGCAGGAAATGCTGTACCCGACCTCCTACATCAAGTCCAAGGGCCTGGGCAAGGCGTGCGCGTTGTTCACGGACGGGCGCTTCTCGGGCGGCTCCTCGGGCCTGGTGATCGGCCACGCCTCGCCGGAAGCGGCCGAAGGCGGCGCCATCGGCCTGGTGGAAGAGGGCGACTTCATCGATATCGACATCCCCGAGCGCACGATCAACCTGCGCGTGACGGATGCCGAACTGGCCGCGCGCCGCGCCGCCATGGAAGCGAAGGGCGATGCGGCATGGCTGCCCGTCAACCGCGACCGCTACGTGTCGCAGGCGCTGCAGGCGTATGCGGCGCTGACGACGTCGGCCGACCGGGGCGCCGTGCGCGACCTCTCCCAACTGAAGAAGCGCTGACCACACCAGGCAAAACCTACTGCGCGTCGCGATTTGCGGCCTGCGATGCTCACTGTGCATCCGCACAGCTGCGCTTCTCAGCCACAACTCGCTGCCGCTCGCTACGGTTTTGCCAGGTGTTGAATACTGTTGCGCAGGTAAGACAGCCGGCCCCGATCTGCTGCGCGGGGCCGGCTGTCGTTACATCGCCTTACAAACAACATGGTCATGGGCGCGCAGATGGGGCAGAATATGACTGCCTCCCGTCTACATTGCGTTACTACATTGAAACGCTTGATCTGGGCTCGTGGTGCATCTGCGGAAACACAGTAAAATGCCGCAGGAAGTAACTTTGGAGAAAAGACAATGAAACGTTTTATGTTGGTGAGTGTATTGACCGTATCGGCTCTGGCATCGCAAGCAGCGTTGGCCAATCCGGACCTGGCGAAAGCAAAAAACTGCATGGCGTGCCACGCGGTGAGCACGAAACTGGTGGGCCCTGCGTTCAAGGACGTGGCAGCCAAGTACGCTGGCCAGAAAGACGCGGAAGCCAAGCTCGTGGCGAAAGTCATGAAGGGCGGTTCCGGCACCTGGGGCGCGATCCCGATGCCAGCGAACCCGCAAGTGAGCGATGCTGAAGCCCACACCCTGGTCAAATGGGTACTGGCACAGAAATAATCTGTGCCGCAGTACCTGCAGTCAGCGCGCCGGCAATCCCGGCGCATTTTTTTTGCCTGCCGCCTTCAGATTGCCCATGCCCTCCAGTGTCGCCCGCACCGCCTCGTCGAGCGGCGTATGCGCTTCCTGGCCCAGCACGGCCAGCAGCCGCGCATTGTCCATGGACAGGGGCGTTTGCCACAGATAGCGCATCTCGCGCATTTCGCGCAGGGTCGCCACGAACGGTGACGCCAGCGCCACCAGCCACCACGGAAAACGCCGGATGACAGGTGGCGCGCCGGTCGCCTGTTCCACCGCGCGGGCAATCGCGCCCGTCATTTGCCGGCCGTCGTGGTCCCAGTGGCCGGCCATGTGAAAGCGCGCAAAGGCGGGCAAGGTAGCGCGCATGGCCAGCAATCGCACCATCGTGCGCGCCACGTCGGGCAGGTAGGACCACTGGTGGCCCACGCCGGGCGCGCCCGGATACAGGATGCTGCGCACGCTCTGGCCCGGTTTCACCAGCCCCTGCGAAAACCAGTTATTGCCGGCGCGGGGGCCGAAGAAGTCGCCCGCGCGCACGATCAGCACCCTGGCGCCCTGGGTGCTGGCCCATTCCAGCCGTGCTTCCAGCGCCACGCGGATGGCGCCCTTGCGCGTGAGCGGGCGCTGCTGCGCGTCTTCTGTCAATACAGGAAAGGCGTCGGGGCCGAAGTTGTACACGGTGCCAGGCAGCACGATGGTGGCGTTTTCGGCAATCGCCGCGGCGATGGTGTTGTCCAGCATGGGCAGCACCAGCCGGCCCCAGTGGCGGTAGCCGGGCGGGTTGACGGCGTGCACGATGACGGCGCAGCCTTTCGCGGCCGCCAGCACGTCCGCGCGCGACAGCGCATCGCCGCGCAGCCATTCGACGTGATCGCCGCGTGGCGACGGCGTCTCGCCCCGCGTCAGGGCGCGTACCCGCCAGCCCGCCGCCAGGAGCTGGCGCACCATCTCGCCGCCGATGCCGCCCGTGGCGCCCAGTACCAATGCCGTGTTTTTCGTGTTGTCCATCCTGACCTCCGTGTGGTTGATGGAGCCAGTATCTGCCGCGCAAGGTTAATTGGGAATTGACGAGCATCGAGCACAGGCTATACATTTATGTATGACCAATTCGATTGCCTGGGAATACTATCGTTCGCTGCTGGCCGTGCTGAAGCACGGCTCCCTGTCCGGCGCGGCCCGCGCGCTGGGCATCACGCAACCCACCGTCGGCCGGCATATCGCCGCGCTGGAACAGGCGCTGGGCGCGACCCTGTTTACGCGCTCCCAGCTGGGCTTGCTTCCTACGGAAGTGGCGCTGGCGTTGCGGCCCCATGCGGAAACCATGGAGCACACGGCCGCCCTGATGGAGCGCGCCGCCAGCAGCCAGGGGCAGGGCGTGGCCGGCGTCGTGCGCATCGCGGCCAGCGAAGTGGTGGGCGTGGAAGTGCTGCCGACTATCCTGGCCCGCCTGCGCGCGCGCCATCCGGGCTTGATCATTGAATTGGTATTGAGCAACAAGGTGCAGGATTTGCTGCGCCGGGAAGCGGACATCGCCGTGCGCATGCTGCGTCCACGCCAGGAGCAGCTGGTGGCGCGCAAGGTGGGCGATATCGAACTGGGCCTGCACGCGCATGCGGATTACCTGGCGCGGCACGGCATGCCGCTGGCACTGGCCGATCTGGCGCGCCATGCCGTCATCGGCTACGACGAAGCGAGCCCCTTCGTACGCAACGCGGGCGCCGCCTTCCAGGGATTTTCGCGGGAAAACTTTGCCTGGCGCAGCGACAGCGACCTGGCGCAACTGGCCCTGATCCGCGCGGGCGCGGGCATCGGCGTGTGCCAGGCGGGGCTGGCGGCGCGCGATCCGGCCCTGCGGCGCGTGTTGCCGCAGGCGTTTGCGCTGCCCATGGAAACGTGGGTCACCATGCATGAAGACTTGCGCGGCAGCCTGCGCTGCCGCGCCACCTTCGACGCGCTGGCCGAAGGATTACTGGCTTATGTGGCCGGACAGCAAGAACCGTAGCGAGCGGATGTGAGTTGTGGCTGAGAAGCGGAGCTGTGCGAATGCACAGTGAGCATCGCAGGCCGCAAATCGCGCCGCGCAGTAGGTTCTATTATTTGACCACTTCCATCTTGGTCTTCTTGCCATCTCGATATGTAAACAAGGTCAGCGCGCCATCCTTGATGTCGCCGTTGGCATCGAACGAGATCGGCCCCGTCACGCCCTGGTAGTGCACCTTGGCCAGGAATGGCAGGTAGACGGACGGTTTCGACGACTTGGCGTCGGCCATGGCGGTGGCCATGGTCATCACGGCATCGTACACGTACGGCGCGTACAGCTGCACTTCCATATTGTACTTTTGCTTGTAGCGGGCGCGGAAGTCGTCCATGCCTTTTTGCTGCGCGCCCGTCACGCCGCCCGCTTCCGCGCAGGTGACCATGTCTTCGCCCACGGCGTCGCCCGCCAGCTTGCCCAGCGGTTCCGTGCACAGGCCGTCGCCGCCCATGAACTTCGCCTTGATGCCCAGCGCCTTCATCTGGCGCAGCATGGGGCCGCCCACGGAATCCATGCCGCCAAAGAAGATCAGGTCGGGATTTTTCGACTTGATGCTGGTCAAAATGGCATTGAAATCGGTCGCGTTGGCATTGGTAAATTCCTTGCCGACGATTTGCACGCCTGGCGCCGCCTTCTTGGCGCCTTTGACGAACTGTTCCGCCACGCCCTGGCCGTAGGCCGTGCGGTCATCGATGACGGCGATTTTCTTCGCTTGTAGCTTGCCCACGGCATACGCGCCCAGGGTGCCGCCCAGCTTGTTGTCATTGGCGACGACGCGGAAGGCCGTGTTGAATTTTTGCTGGGTATATGTCGGGTTGGTGGCGGCAGGCGAAATCTGCGGAATGCCCGCATTGAAGTAAATGCGCGAGGCGGGAATCGTCGTGCCCGAATTCAGGTGGCCGACGACGCCGTTGACCTTGGCGTCGACCAGCTTTTGCGCCACGGCCGTGCCCTGTTTGGGATCGGCGGCGTCATCTTCGGGCACCAGCACGAATTTCACGGCTTTGCCGTCGATCTTGAAGCCTTTGGCGTTCAAATCCTCGATGGCCATCTTGGCCGCGTTCTCGTTATCCTTGCCCAGGTGGGAGCTGGCGCCAGAGACCGGGGCGACGTGGCCGATCTTGATGATTTCCTGCGCGCCCGCATGGCCGGCAAAGGCGAGGGCGAGGGCGAGAGGAAGGACTTTGGTCTTGAGCAGCATAAACATTCTCCAATGGATAAAGATACGGCGGCGTCTCGTGAAAACCGCTTCGAGGGGCGGTGCATTTGAAGAAGGTACAACAAAAAACAGGCGGCGCAAAGCCGCTTTTGGGGCTTTTTGCATTTTGTCGCAACAATCACCAAAGTGAGGCGCGATGCACCGATTTCGCAGGCGCGAGCGCACCAAAGAATGGCGTTGGAGGGAAGAATAGGATAGGTCGGGTCAGCGCGTAGCGCGTAACCCGATTGCTCAGGGCTGTGCGGGAGGGTGCAGGTGACCTAATTCATGGCTGACGGCATGGGCGACGATCTGTTCCAGCGATTGCTGCAAGTCTTCGCGCAGGGCGCCGCGCATGCCGATCAGGGCGTTTTGCAGGGCCGTCTGCAGGACGTGGGCGATGCGCTCTTCCAGCAGGTGGTCGATCTTGCCTTGCACCTGGTGCAGGATGCGCTGCGTCAGGCGCTGTTCGATGGCGTCCCAGTCGGGTTGCACTATGCTCGGTGGCAACACCGGCGCTTCCTCGACGGCAGGCGCAGCCGCAACTGGAGCGACAGGTTTCGCTACTTCCGGCCCCAGCAGTACTTCCGTCAGCAGGGGGATGCCCTGGTCAAATGGTTGATCACTCATGACTTGCCTGCCACGAAGTGGGTCGGTTGCACGTTTTGCTGGCGGTAGTGCAGGAAGCGTTGGCGGCCCGCCTGCGCATCTTGCTCATCCATGGAGACGATCTCGAAGACGCGCTGGAATTGCGCGTAATTAGCGGGCGGCAACTGCGACAGGTTGACGAGGATGTCGTGGTGCGGCAAGTCCGCCGCTGCATCATCGGTCAGGATGATGGGCGTCTGCGCCGCCAGCGGATCGCCGGCCAGCACGTGGGGCAGGAAATCCGTGGCGGAAATGGTCCACATGGCGCTGTTCAAGGCGTCGAGCTGGGCGCCATCTTGCGTCAGGACGACGACCTTGTTGCCGGCCATATACGCCTTGCGCGCCAGGCGGCAGACGTAGGCCAGCTTGTCCGGCACGTTGCTGTGAAAATCGACGCGGCTCATGGCGATCAAGCGGCCATGCCGCTGTGGCGCAGCAGGGCGTCGATCGATGGTTCGCGGCCGCGGAAGGCCGTGAACGATTCCAGCGCGGGGCGCGAGCCGCCGACGGACAGAATTTCCTGCAGGTAACGCTTGCCTGCCGCCGTGGTGGCCGCTGGGCCCAGCACCTTGGCTTCCTCGAACGCCGCATACGCGTCGGCGGACAGCACCTCGGCCCACTTGTAGCTGTAGTAGCCAGCCGCGTAGCCGCCGGCGAAGATGTGCCCAAAGGAATTCTGGAAGCGGTTGAACGGCGGCGGAATCAGCAGCGAAAACTTGGCGCGCACGCCGTCGATCAGCTGCTGCACGCTCTGACCCGTGCTGGCATCGTAGTCATAGTGCAAATGCATGTCGAGCAAGGAGAATTCCACCTGGCGCAGGGTTTGCAGGCCGGACTGGAAATTCTTGGCCGCCAGCATCTTGTCGTACAGCGCGCGCGGCAGCGGCGCGCCCGTGACGGCATGCGCCGTCATGTGCTCGAGCACTTCCCATTCCCAGCAGAAATTTTCCATGAATTGCGACGGCAGTTCCACGGCATCCCATTCGACGCCGGCAATGCCCGACACGCCCAGCTCGTCGACCACCGTCAGCATGTGGTGCAGGCCGTGGCCGAATTCGTGGAACAGGGTGATGACTTCATCGTGCGTGAACAGGGCTGGCTGTACCTTGCCGTCGACCACGGCCGGTTCCGTGAAGTTGCAGGTGAGATAAGCGATCGGCGTTTGCACGTGCTGGGCGTCGGCGCGTCGTCCGCGCGCGTCGTCCATCCAGGCGCCGCCGCTCTTGCCCGCGCGCGCATACAGGTCCAGGTAGAACTGGCCGATCAGCTTGCCGTCGCGCTCGATGCGGTAAAAACGCACATCCTTGTGCCAGACGGGCGCCGTATCGAGCTTGATCTCGACGGCGAACAGGTTCTGGATCTGGCGGAACAGGCCGTCGATCACCTTGTGTTCAGGGAAATACTGTTTGACTTCCTGAGCCGAGAACGCGTAGCGGCGTTCCTGCAGCTTTTCGGAAGCGTACGGTACGTCCCATGCTTGCAGTTCGGCAATACCCAGTTCTTCCTTCGCGAATTGTTTCAGTTCTAACAAGTCTTTCTCGGCGAACGGGCGCGCGCGTTTGGCCAGGTCTTCCAGGAAAGCGATGACTTGCGCGGGCGAAGTGGCCATTTTGGAGACCAGCGACACTTCGGCGAAATTGGCGTAGCCGAGCAGTTTTGCCTCTTCTTCGCGCAATTGCAACAGGGTGACGATGTTGTGCGTATTGTCCCAGTCCGCTTTCTTGCTGAAGACGTCGCCCTGGTCCGATGCCTTGGTGGCATTGGCGCGGTAGATGGTTTCGCGCAGCGCGCGGTTGTCGGCAAATTGCAGGATAGGGTAATAAGAAGGGAAGTGCAGCGAGAATTCGTAGCCTTGCTTGCCTGCCTTGTCGGCGGCGGCGCGCGCGGCGGCCTTCACGTCGTCGGGCAAGCCGGCCAGGTCAGCTTCGTTCTCGACCAGCAACTTGTAGTCATTGGTGGCGTCGAGCACGTTTTCGGAAAAGCGCGTCGAGACGGCCGCATGTTCTTCCTGGATGGCGCCAAAGCGCTCTTTCTTGTCTTCGGGCAACTCGGCGCCGCCCAGGCGGAAGTCGCGCACGGCATTGTCGACGATGCGCCGGCGCGCGGGTGACAGGCTGGCGAAATCGGCGCGGGCCTGCAATTGCTTGTATTTGCCGAAGAGGATTTCGTTCTGGCCCAGTTCTGTCCAGAATTCCGTCACCTTGGGCTGGTTCGCATTGTAGGCGGCGCGCAGCTCGGGCGTATCGACCACGCTGTTCAAGTGGTTGACGATGCTCCAGGCGCGGCCCAGGGTTTCGGCGATCTGGTCCTGGGGCGCGACGAAGTTTTCCCAGCTCACTTCTTCCATGGGCGCTTCCAGCTGCGCCACCGTGGCGCGCGCCTGGGCCAGCAGGGTATCGATGGCAGGTGTGACATGCTCGTGCGTGATTGCGTCGAAGCGTGGCAGGCCGGAAAAATCAAGCAGGGGATTGGTGTTCATCGTCGGTTCGTCCATTCTGTCTTCATATATGGAGCGCCTGAAAAATGTTCAAGGCCAGGCAACGCCGCCATGAGCATTGTCTCAGGTGCTCCTCTTAAATGCGCTCGGCGGCTTCGACCGTGTTCATCAGCAACATGGTGATCGTCATCGGACCCACGCCGCCCGGTACCGGGGTGATGTGCGACGCCACTTCCTTGATGCCGGCAAAATCCACGTCGCCGCACAGCTTGCCGTCGTCGTCGCGGTTCATGCCCACGTCGATGACGATGGCGCCCGGCTTGACCATGTCGGCCGTCAGGGTGTTGCGGCGGCCGACGGCGGCCACGACCACGTCCGCCTGGCGCGTGTACAGGCCCAGGTCCGGGGTCGCGCTATGGCAGATGGTGACGGTAGCGTTCGCTTGCAAGAGCAGCAGGGCCATCGGCTTGCCGACGGTGTTGCTGCGGCCGATGACGACGGCGTGCTTGCCACGCAAGTCCACGCCCGTGCTTTCGATCAGTTTCATGCAGCCATACGGCGTGCACGGGCGGAAGCCGGGCAAGCCCGTCATCAGTTCGCCGGCGCTCAGGACGGAATAGCCGTCCACGTCTTTCGTCGTGGCGATCGCTTCGATGACCTTGTGCGGGTTGATGTGCTTGGGCAAGGGCATTTGCACGAGGATGCCGTGGATGGCCGGGTCGGCATTCAGGCTGGCGATGCGTGCCAGCAAGTCCGCTTCGGACAGGTCCGCTTCATATTTTTCCAGCACCGAGTGGAAACCCACGTCGCCGCACGCCTTGACCTTGTTGCGGACATACACCTGGCTGGCCGGGTCTTCGCCGACGAGAATCACGGCCAGGCCGGGCTGGGTGCCCTTGGCCGTGAGGGCGGCGGCGCGCGTGGCGATCTCGCTGCGCAGTTTTTTGGAGAGGGCGATTCCGTCGATCAGTTGTGCTGGCATGGTAGGGAGGCTGAGAGCTGGTAGGGGGGAAAAGACAGATTATAAAGCCGGGCGGCGCAAAGGGGCGGTTTTGGCGCCAATGCCGTGACGTTAAAAAGCGGGCCACAGACGCGAGCCTGAGAAAATGCCGATGGCGGCGTTGCAACTCCTTGCCGTACTGGCGTACTGTCTGCGTCGCCGCGCCTTGCCCTCGACATTTTTCAGGCCCGCCTGGCCCGGCATAAAAGCGGGCCACGGACGCGAGCCTGAGAAAATGCCGATGGCGGCGTTGCAGCTCCTTGCCGTACTGGCGTACTGTCTGCGTCGCCGCGCCTTGCCCTCGACATTTTTCAGGCCCGCTTGGCCCGGTATGCCTGTGCTGGCGACGGGGGTTTTAATTCGGTTTGCTGGTGTGCTCGTAGAGCAGGGCCGGCCAGGGCATGCAAGTTTTCCGGTTTCGGCGCTATTTGCTACTCTGATCACCCTAATTTCCGGGCAGAATTTGCGGCAGTGCAGCATAAATTTCATAGGGTGATTTCACAATGCGAAATGCTATATCGTAATTTGAAAAATAGTAAATACGCTGTTAGAATCCCCACACTAAACCGACTTAATAGTAAATAATCAGCGAAATACCGTCCGACAGCGATCCGGAAAATCGGGGTGGGGCGTTCACAAAGGAGACTCAACAGATGTCAGCTCAACTGAACCAGGTAACGACACAGATCGGCACCGACCCGGATATGCAGGAAACCAAGGAGTGGCTGGACGCGCTCGAAGCCGTGCTGGAAAATGAAGGTCCGGAACGCGCGCATTACCTGATGGAGCGCATGGTTGACCTGGCTCGCCGCCGCGGCGCCCAGATCCCGTTCTCCAGCACCACCGCCTACGTCAATACCATCCCCACCAAGCAAGAAGCACACTGTCCCGGCAACCTGGAATACGAAGAGCGCCTGCGCTCGTGGATGCGCTGGAACGCCATGGCCATGGTCGTCAAGGCCAACCGTGCCGACGGCGACCTGGGCGGCCACTTGTCCTCGTTCGCTTCGCTGGCGAACATGCTGGGCATCGGTTTCAACCACTTCTGGCACGCACCAACGGCCGACCACGGCGGCGACCTGCTGTACATCCAGGGCCACTCCTCGCCCGGCGTCTACGCGCGCGCCTTCCTCGAAGGCCGCCTGACGGAAGAACAAATGCTGAACTTCCGCAAGGAAGTCGACGGCAAGGGCCTGTCCTCGTACCCGCATCCGAAGCTGATGCCTGACTTCTGGCAGTTCCCGACCGTGTCGATGGGCCTGGGCCCGCACATGGCGATCTACCAGGCGCGCTTCCTGAAGTACCTGCACGCACGCGGCATCGCGAAAACCGACAACCGCAAGATCTGGGCCTTCTGCGGCGATGGCGAGATGGACGAGCCGGAGTCCTTGGGCGCGATCGGCCTGGCCGCACGCGACATGCTCGACAACCTGGTCATCGTGGTCAACTGCAACCTGCAGCGCCTGGACGGCCCTGTGCGCGGCAACACCAAGATCATCCAGGAACTGGAAGGCGAATTCCGCGGCGCCGGCTGGAACGTCGTCAAGGTCATCTGGGGCCCGGGCTGGGACGCCCTGCTGGCACAGGACAAGGAAGGCATCCTGCAGCGCGTGATGATGGAAACCGTCGACGGCGAATACCAGAACTACAAGGCCAAAGACGGCGCCTACGTGCGCAAGCACTTCTTCGGCAAGCATCCGAAGCTGCTGGAAATGGTTGCCAACATGACGGACGACGACATCTGGCGTCTGACCCGTGGCGGCCACGATCCGCACAAGATTTACGCGGCCTTCAAGATCGCCCAGGAACACAAGGGCCAGCCGACCGTCCTGCTGGTGAAAACCATCAAGGGCTACGGCATGGGCAAGTCCGGCGAAGCGCGCAACACGGCGCACCAGACGAAAAAACTGGACGACGAAGCCATCCGCGAAATGCGCGACCGCTTCTCGCTGCCGATCCCTGACGACAAGCTGGCCGACATCCCGTTCTTCAAGCCTGCCGACGATGCGCCGGAAATGGTCTACCTGCACGAGCGCCGCAAGGCCCTGGGTGGTTACCTGCCGCAGCGCCGCCAGAAGTCGGAAGAAACCCTGCCCGTGCCTGGCCTGGACGCGTTCAAGAACGTGCTCGAAGCCACGCCGGAAGGCCGTGAAATCTCGACCACGCAAGCGTTCGTGCGCGTCATTTCGACCTTGCTGAAAGACCCGAACCTGGGCCAGCGCGTCGTGCCTATCCTGGTCGATGAATCGCGTACCTTCGGCATGGAAGGCCTGTTCCGCCAGATCGGCATCTACAACCCGAAAGGCCAGTTGTACGAGCCGGTCGACAAAGACCAGGTCATGTACTACCGCGAAGACAAGGCTGGCCAGATCCTGCAAGAGGGCATCAACGAAGCGGGCGGCATGAGCTCGTGGATCGCCGCGGCGACGTCGTATTCGACCAACGACCGCATCATGATCCCGTTCTACACCTTCTACTCGATGTTCGGCTTCCAGCGCATCGGCGACCAGGTATGGGCTTCGGCCGACATGCGCGCCCGTGGCTTCCTGATGGGCGGCACGGCCGGCCGTACGACCCTGAACGGCGAAGGCTTGCAGCACGAAGATGGCCACAGCCATATCTTCGCCGCGACCATCCCGACCTGCATGCCGTACGATCCGACCTTCAGCCATGAAGTCGCCGTCATCATCCAGGATGGCCTGCGCCGCATGATCGCCAACCAGGAAGATGTGTTCTACTACATCACGATCATGAACGAGAACTACGCCCAGCCAGGCATCAAGCCAGGCCAGGAAGAAGGCATCCTGAAAGGCATGTACAAGCTGCAGGAAGGTCCGGCCGACGCCAAGCTGCGCGTACAGCTGATCGGCTGCGGCACCATCCTGCGCGAATCGATCTTCGCCGCCGAATTGCTTGCCAACGACTGGGGCGTGGCTGCGGACGTGTGGTCGGCGCCGTCGCTGACCCTGGTGGCCCGCGATGGCCAGGATGCGGAACGCTGGAACATGGTCAACCCGTCGAAAGAGCAGCGCGTACCGTACGTGACGTCGCTGATGCAGGACACGGACGGCCCGATCGTCGCCACGACCGACTACATGCGCGCGTTTGCAGAACAGATCCGCGCCTTCATGCCGAAGGGCCGCACTTATAAAGTGCTGGGCACCGATGGCTTTGGCCGCTCGGACAGCCGCGCCAAACTGCGCGAGTTCTTCGAAGTGAACCGTTATTATGTCACCGTGGCTGCGCTCAAATCGCTGGCCGACGAAGGCAAGATCGACGTGTCGGTGGTGGAGCAGGCGATCGCCAAGTACGGCATCGACGCGAACAAACCGAATCCGGTGACCCAGTAATCGTTGTGCGGACCCGATGATGCCAGGGCGGTGCGAAAGTGCCGCCCTGGCGTGTGTGCGGGTCCATCTGACAAATAAAATAACGGAGCAAGCTATGAGCATTGTGGAAGTCAAAGTCCCGGATATCGGCGATTTCAAGGAAGTCGAGATCATTGAACTGATGGTCAAGCCAGGCGATACGGTCAAGGTCGACCAATCCCTGATCACGGTCGAATCGGACAAGGCCAGCATGGAAATTCCATCGAGCCACGCCGGTGTTGTCAAGGAATTGAAAGTCAACGTGGGCGACAAGATCGCCGAAGGCTCGCTGGTCCTGCTGCTGGAAGTGGCGGACGACGCCTCGGTCCCGGTATCGGCGCCAGCGCCTGCCGCTGCCGTCCCTGCACCGGCTGCTGAAGCTGCACCAGCCGCCGCGCCAGCGCCAGCGCCTGCTGCTTCCGGCGCGCCGGCCCTGGTCGAGGTGACCGTGCCCGATATCGGCGACTTCAAGGAAGTCGAAGTCATCGAACTGATGGTCAAGGTGGGCGACAGCATCAAGGTCGACCAGTCGCTGCTGACGGTCGAATCGGACAAGGCCAGCATGGAAATTCCATCGAGCCACGCCGGTATCGTCAAGGAATTGAAAGTCAAGGTCGGCGACAAGGTGGCCAAGGGTTCGCTGGTGCTGGTCGTTGAAACGACCGGTGGCGCCGCCCCGGCCGCAGCGCCGGCGCAAGCTGCCGCAGCACCAGCCGCCGCCGTCGCTTCGGCGCCGGTCGCCGCTGCTGCACCTGCTGCTGCCCCAGTCGCCGCACCTGCCGTCAACGGCAAGCTGGCGCACGCGTCGCCTTCGATCCGCAAGTTTGCGCGCGAACTGGGCGTGGACCTGGCCCGCGTGGGCGGTTCCGGTCCGAAGGGCCGTATCACCCAGGAAGACGTGCAGAATTTCGTCAAGGGCGTGATGTCGGGCGCCGTCGCTGCGGCGAACGCACCGGTCGCCAAGGCCGGTTCGGGCGTGGGCCTGGACCTGCTGCCTTGGCCGTCGCTGGACTTCAGCAAGTTCGGCACGACCGAATTGCTGCCGCTGTCGCGCATCAAGAAAATCTCGGGTCCGAACCTGCACCGCAACTGGGTCATGATCCCGCACGTCACGCAGTTCGACGAAGCGGACGTGACGGACCTGGAAGCGTTCCGCGTCGACACCAACGCCGCCAATGCGAAGAACAAGGATGCGGCCAAGCTGACCATGCTGGCCTTCGTCATCAAGGCCTCCGTCGCCGCGCTGAAGAAATTCCCCGCGTTTAACGCTTCGCTCGATGCCAAGGGCGAAAACCTGATCCTCAAGCAGTACTACAACATCGGCTTCGCGGCCGACACGCCGAATGGCCTGGTGGTGCCCGTGATCAAGGGCGCGGACCAGAAGTCGGTCTCGCAGATCGCCCGCGAAATGACGGAACTGTCGCTGCAGGCGCGCGAAGGCAAGCTGAAACCGGCCGACATGCAGGGCGCCAGTTTCACGATCTCGTCGCTGGGCGGCATCGGCGGCACGCACTTCACGCCTATCGTCAATGCGCCGGAAGTGGCCATCCTGGGCCTGTCGAAAGCCTCGATCAAGCCGGTATGGGATGGCAAGGCCTTCCAGCCGCGCCTGATGATGGGCACCTCGCTGTCCTACGACCACCGCGTGGTCGATGGCGCGATGGGCGCGCGATTCTCCGTGTACCTCGGCGAAGTCCTGGCCGACATGCGCAAAATTCTGCTGTAAGGAGCGATTGATGAGCACAGTAGAGGTAAAAGTACCGAATATCGGCGACTTCAAGGAAGTCGAAGTCATCGAACTGATGGTCAAGGTGGGCGACACCATCAAGGTGGACCAGTCCCTGATCACGGTCGAATCGGACAAGGCCAGCATGGAGATTCCATCGACCCACGCAGGCGTCGTCAAGGAATTGAAAGTCAAGGTCGGCGACAAGATCGCCGAAGGCAGCGCGCTGCTGGTGGTGGAAGCCACGGAAGGCGTGGCTGCGCCGGCGCCTGCCGCTGCGCCAGCTCCGGTAGCAGCACCTGCAGCCGCTGCGGCCCCGGCACCTGCGGCCGTTGCCGCCATCCCGGCCGGCAATTACAGCGGCCAGGTCGACATCGATGTCGACATGATGGTGCTGGGCGGCGGTCCTGGCGGCTATTCGGCGGCGTTCCGCGCGGCCGATCTCGGCATGTCGACGGTCATCGTCGAGCGCTATGCCACCCTGGGCGGCGTGTGCCTGAACGTAGGCTGCATCCCGTCGAAGGCGCTGCTGCACGTCGCGTCCGTCATCGATGAAACGGCGCACATGTCGAACACGGGCGTGACGTTTGCCAAGCCGACCATTGATATCGATCAGGTACGCAAGTACAAGGAAGGCGTAATCTCGAACATGACGGGCGGTCTGGCCGGCATGGCCAAGGCGCGCAAGACGCAAGTCGTCACGGGCGTGGGTCAGTTCCTCTCCGCGAACCACATCGAGGTGACGGCTACCGACGGCTCGAAAAAAGTCGTGCAGTTCAAGCAAGCCATCATCGCCGCCGGTTCGTCCGTGGTGAAGCTGCCCTTCGTGCCGGAAGACCCGCGCATCGTCGATTCGACGGGTGCGCTGGAATTGCGCCAGATCCCGAAACGCATGCTGGTCATCGGCGGCGGCATCATCGGCCTGGAAATGGCGACCGTCTATTCCACCTTCGGCGCGCGCATCGACGTGGTCGAAATGATGGATGGCCTGATGCAGGGCGCGGACCGCGACGCCGTCAAGGTGTGGCAGAAGTTCAACGAGAAGCGCTTCGACAACATCATGACCAAGACCAAGACGGTGGCCGTCGAGGCGTTGCCGGAAGGCATCAAGGTCACGTTCGAAGCGGCTGAAGCGGGTGCCACGGCACCGGCGCCGCAAGTCTACGACCTGGTGCTCGTCGCCGTGGGCCGCAGCCCGAACGGCAAGAAGCTGGCAGCCGACAAGGCTGGCGTGCAAGTGACGGACCGCGGTTTCATCAACGTCGACAGCCAGATGCGCACCAACGTGCCGAACATCTTCGCCATCGGCGACCTGGTGGGCCAGCCGATGCTGGCGCACAAGGCCGTGCATGAAGCCCACGTGGCCGCGGAAGCGGCTTCCGGCCAGAAGTCGCACTTCGACGTCAAGGTGATCCCGTCGGTCGCCTACACGGATCCGGAAGTGGCATGGGCCGGCATCACGGAAGACGAAGCGAAAGCCAAGGGCATCAAGGTCGAGAAGGGCCACTTCCCGTGGGCAGCTTCCGGCCGCGCCGTGGCCAACGGCCGCGCCGAAGGCTTCACCAAGCTGCTGTTCGACGCGGAAACGCACCGCATCATCGGCGGCACCATCGTCGGCACGCATGCGGGCGACATGATCGGCGAGATCGCGCTGGCCATCGAAATGGGCTGTGACGGCACCGACATCGGCAAGACCATCCATCCGCACCCGACCCTGGGCGAATCGATCGGCATGGCCGCCGAAGTGTACGAAGGCGTGTGCACGGACTTGCCGCCGCCGCGCAAGCGCTGATGCTGTAGCCGTACCTTGTTACACTCAAAAACCCGCAAGCGATTGCGGGTTTTTTTATTGGAGCGGGCTACCACCCGCACCCGACCCTGCGTGAATCGATCTGCAGGTTGAAAAAAACCGCCGAAGTGTACGAAGGCGTGTGCACGGACTTGCCGCCGCCGCGCAAGCGCTGATGTTGTAGCCGCACCTTGTCACACTAAAAAAACCCGCAAGCGATTGCGGGTTTTTTTTATATCCCTTGATCCTGGCAGCGTAAACCGCAAATGGGGCGTGGCGGATACGCCCCATGTGAAAATTGGTGAGTATTGCCGTATGGAAAAAGTGGCAGAATGGAGGTCTGTCACCATGTTCTTCTTTTTGCTGCAATGGAAGCGTGTGATTTTTCCAGGAATGTTGCCAGCGTGGGATTCGGTCAAGTTCCGCTGTACTGATGAGAGCCTGCCCCGGTGGATGAATGCATCCCCTGCTGGCGCCCCTCGGAAGCGGGGACTGCGGTGACCGTCGTCGCGTGGCTCGCCCCGCGTGCTCCTCACGCCTTGTCTGCGCTCCTGATGAACTGCCAGCAGAAGACGCTCCCTACTGGGATAGGCCCCAAGAAAGTTTTGCAACAATGAAAAAATTTACCGCCCTCCATATTGCCGATGTCCGTTTGCGCCGGGCCGATGAGCAAGAGCAAGCCGTGATGCTGCATGCCTTGTACCAGGATGTGGCCGCTATTCTGGCGGCGGGCAAGAGGATCGATGCAATTTTCTTCACGGGCCAGCTGGTGGCGCCCGACGCCTGTGCCGGCACGACGCCCGTGTATGTCTACGAATATTTCCTGCGCCCCTTGCTGCAGGCGGCCAGCTTGCCCGGCGCGCGGTTCTACCTGGTGCCGGGCAGCCGCGCGCAGGGTGTCGCGGCTGCGGCGCTGGGCAATGCCGGCTTCAGCTTTTTCTCCGCCGATGAGCATGCCAGTGCCGAGCAGCGCGCGCACTACAAGAATATCCACGCCGTGTTCCATGGCCACCAGCATACGGGTGATGCCAGTTCGCTGATGAAGTCGCTGGGAATCTTGTTCAAAAGCAATCCCGGCAGTCTGTACGGTGCGCATGGCCAGATGGCGGCGTTTGCCGTACTCGAGTTCGGCACGGACGCGGCCGATGATGGCAAGGCAGGCACGCAGTGGACGGTGTCCCTGCGCGAGTTCGATGACGTGAGCAAGAACTTCGCCCTGTCGGTGCTGTACACGCCGAATGGGCAGGAAACGGGGCAGGTGGATGCCGAGTATGTGTTTGCCACCTTGCTGCCGCAACTGGCAGGCGAGCGCGCCTATCTCGATGGCTTGCTGGGCATGGCGGGCGCGCCGCAGCGCACGGACGCCGGCGCGGCTGCCGATGCGCGCGAATTCCTGATGGAGCTGGCGTTCGTGATGTTCGAAGCGAAGACAGTCTTCCTCAGCGCGGCGGAGCTGGAACGCTTTGCCGGCGACTATTGTGGCGTGAAGGGCTGGAGCATGGCGGCCGGGGACTGGCTGGCGCCGTTGTATGCGCATGGCTTGCTGCTGCGGGCCGATGGCCAGGTGGCGTTTTCCTTCGATTACTTCCGCACGTATTTCCTGGCGCAGCGCTTTGAAACGTCGTTCGACCTGATGCGCTATGGCCCCGAGCGCTACGATGGAAGTGAGTCTTCACTCAGTCTCGATGGCGCATCGGCGGCCCAGCCTTTCCTGCGCGCGCTGGGCTTGAACGATGAACACGCCGACGCGGCGGCGATGGAAGACTGCAGCCGCCCCGGCTGACCTGGCGGGTCAGCCGTCCCGCGTCAGTCCGCCAGCGGCTGGCGCAGGGTGCCGCGCAGGAACAGGTCGAGACTGACCGTCACCTTGGCGCGCAATTGCGCCACGTCCGGTTGCGCCTGCGGCGGAAACAGCAGGCGCGACATCTGGTCGCCCAGCAGGCAATTGAGCAGGTGCAGCGCCAGCATGGACGGCGTCAGTTCGGCGCGGAACAGGGGCGCGATGTCGGGCCGGCTGAAAAACTTGACCAGCATCTCGCGCGTCTGTCCCGGCCCCACCTTGTAAAACGTTTCCGCCAGTTCCGGGTGCGTGGCCGCCTCGGCCACCACCATGCGATTCAGGCGGATCGCCGCCGGCATGGTGACGAGCTGCACGAACAGCAGGCCAAACTCGCCCAAGATGGTGGGCAGGGGCCGCATATCCGTCTCCAGCGCCGGCATGGTCGAGAAGTAGGCGGCGCGGCGCAGTTCCACCACGGCATTGAACAAGCCCGACTTGCCGCCAAACTTCACATAAATCGTGCGCACGGCCACGTGGGCTTCGCGGGCGATCATTTCCAGGCTGACCTTTCCATACCCCTTTTCCAGAAACAGGCAACCGGCCGTGTGCAGCAGGTTTTCCATGCGCGCTTCCATGTCGGCCGCGCGCGGGCGGCCGGCTGGCTTGCCGCAGCAGGAAAGCTCCTGGGCGGTCTCGTCGGATTCTTTATCGGTTGGCAAGGTATCGCTGAGGCCGGGATCGGGCATGGTCTGGGTCTCTTTATAAGTGGGAAGGTAAGTGATGGCTCACACTGTAGTGCAAATTAAAATGAAATGCAATCGTTTCATTTCTTGACTTTGGCTTTTCTTTGCCCAATAATGAACCTACATCATTTCATTTCCGGAGCGAGTATGTCCAACCAGCCAGGCCAAGCAGAGCACAAGGTGCTGAGCGCCGTCCCACCCGCGGTCCCGGCCGCACCTTCCGCGCCTGCCGCTTCCGCCAGCTCCGCAGCACCGAATAACCGCGTGAAAATCATCGCCGGCCTGATCGTCCTGGTCGCCCTGGGCGCCGGCGCGCGCATGTGGTACCGCAGCCACTACTTCGTGGAAACGGAAAACGCCTATGTGGCCGGCCACGTGCATCCCGTCTCGGCGCGTATTTCCGGCGTCGTCACCAAGGTCTTCATCGACGACAATCAAATCGTGAAAGAGGGCGACGTGATCGCCGAACTCGACCCGTTCGACCAGCGCGTGAAAACCGAGCAGATCGCCGCGCAGATCGCCAGCGCCGAACAGCAAGTGCTGCAAGCGGACGCGCAAATCGCCCAGGTGCAGGCGCAAGCCAGCGGCGCCCAGGCGCAAGTGGCGCAAGCCGACGCGCAATTGCTGCGCGCGAAACAGGATGCGGAGCGTTATGGCCAGCTGTACACGAGCCAGATGAAAGCCGTCTCGAAAGCGGAACTCGACGCAGCCAATGCGGCCCGCTCGAGCGCCGTGGCCGACCTGGCCGCCCGCCGCGACAGCGCTTCGGCCGCCAAGGCGCAGATCGGCGCCGCCCAGGCCGCGCGCGACGTGGCCAAGGCGCAAGTGGCCGTGCTGCGCGTGCAATTGAAGGACGCGGAACAGCAGCTGCAATACAACCGCATCCTGGCGCCCGTCGCCGGCCGCATCGGCAAGCGCAACGTGGAAACGGGCATGCGCGTGCAGCCTGGCCAGCAATTGACGGCCATCGTGCAGGACAACGTCTGGGTCACTGCCAACTTCAAGGAAACGCAGCTGGCCGACCTGCACCGCGGCCAGAGCGTGCACGTGACGATCGACGCCATGCCGGGCAAGAAACTGGTGGGTACCGTGGACAGCTTCGCTCCCGCCTCGGGCGCGCAGTTCGCCCTGCTGCCGGCCGATAACGCCACCGGCAACTTCACCAAGATCGTCCAGCGCGTGCCGGTGAAAATCGTCTTCCAGCCGGAAGACATCAAGGCCATGAATGGCCGCCTGGTGCCGGGCATGTCGGTGATCGCCGAAGTGGAAGTGAACCAGCCCGTGTCGGAAAAGGATGCGCGCCACGCCGCCGCTCCTGCCGCCCAGACCGCCACCCGCTAAGCTTCCATGAGCAGCTCCTCCACCACGCTGGCGAAGCCGCCAGCGTTTCCCGTGATCGACGAGAAAGTCTCCGGGCGCACCTGGCTGGCGGTCGCCGCCGGCATGCTGGGCGCCTTCATGGCGGTGCTCGACATCCAGATCACGAACTCCTCGCTCAAGGATATCCTTGGCTCGCTGTCGGCCACCCAGGAAGAGGGCTCGTGGATTTCCACGGCTTACCTGGTCGCCGAAATTATCGTCATTCCCCTCACCGCGCTGCTGGCGCGCGTGTTCGGACTGCGTACCTACATGATCGGCACCACCGCCTTCTTCCTGCTGTTCTCCACCCTGTGCGGGGCGGCGTGGAACCTGGAAAGCATGATCGTCTTCCGCATGCTGCAAGGGTTTACGGGCGGCGCGCTGATACCGATGGCGTTCACCCTGGTGATGCTCAAGCTGCCGGCGTCGAAGCGCGCCGTCGGCATGGCCATCTTCGGCCTGACGGCCACCCTGGCGCCGGCCATGGGCCCGACCCTGGGCGGGTATCTCTCCGAGCTGTATGGCTGGCCTTCGATCTTCTACATCAACTGGGTGCCGGGCGTACTGCTGATCGCCGGCATGATCTATGGCCTGGACAAGGAGCCGATGCAACTGAAGCTGTTCTGGAAAGCCGACTGGCTGGGCATTTTCTTCATGGCCCTGGGCCTGGGCTGCCTGACCATCTTCCTGGAAGAGGGCAATTCCAAGGACTGGTTCGACTCGGGCTTCATCATCGCCTTCGCCGCGCTGGCCCTGACGGGCATCCTGGGCTGGGTCGTCACCAGCGCCACGCGCGCCGAACCGTTCGTCAACCTGGCCCTGTACGGCCAGCGCAATTTTCTCGTCGCCACCGTGCTGTCGGCCGTGACGGGCATGGGCCTGTATGGCTCGGCCTTTTTGCTGCCCCTGTTCCTGGGCCAGATCGCCGGCTATTCGCCGATGCAGATCGGTGAAGTCATCATGTGGGTGGGCTTGCCGCAGCTGTTCATCATGCCGTTTGTCGCCAAGCTGTCGTCGAAGGTGGACAACCGCATCCTGTGCTCGTTCGGCCTGCTGCTGTTCGGCGGTTCGTGCATGATGAATGCCTACATGGACGCTTCCACCGGCTACGACCAGTTGCTGTGGTCGCAGGTGGTGCGCGCGCTGGGCCAGCCCTTCGTCATGCTGACCCTGTCGAACTTCGCCATGAAGGGCATCGCGCCGAAGGACATGGCGTCCGCTTCGAGCCTGTTCAACATGACGCGCAACCTGGGCGGCTCGATCGGCATCGCCCTGCTGGCCACAGCCCTGAGCACCCGCGAGCACTTTCACTCGCAGCGCCTGGGTGAAGCGATCAACGCGTATTCCAGCGCCACGCAGCTGCGCATCGACCAGTTGACGTCCTCGTTCATGGCCAAGGGCTATGACGCCGTCACGGCCGGCAATCAGGCCTTGCAGGCGATCGACGGCATCGTGCGCCGCGAAGCGTATGTGATGGCTTACAACGACGGCTTCTTCCTCGTCGGCGCCATCCTGCTGGCCTGTATCGTGCCCCTGTGGCTGGCCGACAAACTCAAAGCCCCCGGTGGCGGTGGCGGCGGTCATTGACCGCGCACAGGCCGCACGTGCAGCACCTCAAGAACAAGAAGGTACACATCATGAACACAGTTATGACCAAAATCGCCGCAGCCGCCTCGCTGGCCGTGCTGCTTGCCGCCTGCGGCACCGTGGGCCAGGATTTCAAGGCGCCCGCCAATCTGGCCGGCACCGACACGGCCACGTTCCGCCACGGCGCGGGTAGCGCGGACGCCGCGCAATTGCCGGCCGAATGGTGGAGCGTGTTCGGCGACGACACCCTGAACCGGCTGGAACAAGCCGCGCTGCGCGACAACCCGAGCGTGAAAGCGGCCGGCGAACGCCTGCTGCAGGCGCTGGCGCAAAGCGGCACGGCGCGCGCCAACCAGGGCCCGAGCGTGAACGTCAGCACGGGCATCTCGAACTCGCGCACTTCGGCCAACACCTCGCAGGGCCTGGCCTTGGGAAACCGCTCCATCAGCGGCAACAATTTTTCCGTCGGCGGCACGCTGTCGTATGAAGTCGACTTGCTGGGCCGCGTCAAACGCATGGTCGAAGCGGCGGACTCGCAGGCGCTGGCGGCGCAGGCGGACCGCGACGGCGTGCTGCTGATGCTGTCGGCGCAAGTGGCCAGCAATTACTGGCAGCTGCGGGGGCTGGACGCGGAAATGGCCATTTTGAACGGTGCGCTCGATACGCGCCGCGAATCGGCCCAGCTGGTCGAGGCGCGCTTCAACGCGGGCCTGACGAATGAGCTGGACCTGGCGCGCGCGAAAGTGGAACTGTCGAACGCGCAAGCCGACCTGCATGAAGTCAAGCGCCAGCGCAACCAGCTGGAAAACAGCCTGGCCACCCTGACGGGCAAGCCGCCGTCGGCGCTGCAGCTGCCGGTGGCCGCCGAACCCTCGTCCTTGCCGCTGCCGCCAGGTATTCCTGTCGGCTTGCCTGCCAGCCTGCTGGCGCACCGTCCGGACCTGGTTTCCAGCGTGGCGGGCCTGCGCGCGGCGAATGCGCAGGTGGGCGTGGCCGAAGGCGCGTTTTACCCGTCGCTGCAATTGACGGGCAATTTCGGTTACGCGTCCGAAAAGCTGCGCGACCTGGCGCAGGGCGGTTCGCGCCAGTTCAGTTTTGGTCCGCTGGCCCTGTCCCTGCCCATCTTCGACGGTGGCCGCAACCAGGCCAACCTGGATTTGTCCAAGGCGCGCTATGCGGAAGCCGTGGCGAATCATGAAACCAAGCTCCTGACGGCCTTGCGCGAAGTGGAAGACGCCTTGTCCGACGTGGAGCAGCGCCAGTTGCAGGGCGACGCCCAGGCCCTGTCGCAGGCAGCGGCGGCGCGCGCCTACCTGGTGGCGCGCACGCGCTACGAGCGCGGCATCTCGACCTACCTGGACGTCACCGATGCGCAGCGCAGCTCGCTGGCGGCGGACCGCGCCGCCGCGCAGATCAAGACCCAGCGCCTGCTGGCGACGGTCGCCGTGGCCAGGTCCCTTGGTGCCGGCTGGCAGCATTGAAGGACACCAGATAAAACCTACTGCGCGTCGCGCTTTGCGGCCGGCGATGCTCACCGTACTAAAGTACGGTTGCGCTTCTCGGCCACAAATCACTGCCGCTCGCTACGGTTTTCTCAGGTGTCGCAATGTCAACCATGAGCAAAAAATGGTAAGTCAATTCAACTAGTTACGTGAGCGTGGCCGGCGGCGGTGTCGCCGCCGGCCCGTAGCGTTCCAGCAGAAAATCGATGAAAGTCGTCAGCTTCGGCGTGGGCTGGCGGTCGCGCGCATACACGAGGTGCATGGGGCGCGGTGCCGGCACGTAGTCGGCCAGCAGCGGCACCAGCTTGCCTGCGGCGATATCGCCGGCCATCAGGATTTCCGCCTGCATGACGATGCCGAAGCCGTGCAGGGCCGCCACGCGCAGCGCCTGCCCATTGTTCGAACGGAAGCGGCTCTCGCGCACGGGGCTGCCGTCATCGTCGCCGCTCCTGGCCAGGCGCCAGCGCACATGGCGCGTCCACTGCATGAAGTCCAGGCATTCGTGGCGCGCCAGATCGGCCGGCGTGCGCGGCGTGCCGTGTCTGGCCAGGTAGGCGGGCGCGGCGCAGATCACCATCGCATACGGCCGCAGCGCGCGCGCCACCATGGCGGAATCTTCCAGCTTGCCGATGCGGATGGCCGCATCGAATCCTTCTTCCACCAGGTCCACCGTCCTGTCGTTCAGGTTCAATTCCAGGCTCACTTCCGGATACGCATCGAGGTAGTCGGCCAGCAGCGGCGCGATGCACTCGCTGCCGAACGACACGGGCGCCGTGATCTTCAGCTTGCCGCGCGGCGCCGTGCGCATGGCTTCCGCACCCCGTTCGGCCGCATGGATGCTGGCCAAAATCTGGCGGCACTGCTCCACATATTGCTGGCCGATTTCCGTCAGGCTTTGCCGCCGCGTCGTGCGCGCCAGCAGCCGCGCGCCCAGCCGCTCTTCCAGGTATTTGATGTGCTTGCCCACCATCACGGGCGAAATCTGGAACGCTTCGGCGGCGGCCGTGAAACTGCCCGCATCGACGACGGCGACAAAAATTTCCATGCTGCGCAATTTATCCATGGCGCCTTGATTGCAAACTGTAGATTAGTAATCTTGTAAATTCTAGCGTATTTATTCCTTTTTGTAAGCGGCGCATACTGGCTCCATCGTTCAACCAGACAAGGAAGCATCATGAAAATCGTTATCATCGGCGCCAGCGGCACCATCGGCACGGCCGTCGCCGCCCAACTGGCGCAACGCCATGAAATCATCGAGGTGGGCAGCCGCAGCGGCACGCACCAGGCCGACATGGGCGACATCGTGCAAGTGCGCGCCCTGTTCAAGCGCATCGGCAAGGTCGATGCCGTCGTCGTCACGGCCGGCAAGCTGCATTTCGGCCCCCTGGCCGAATTTACGCCCGAGCAATTCCAGCTGGGCCTGGACAGCAAGCTGATGGGCCAGGTCAACGTGGCGCTGGTGGCGCAGGAATACCTGAACGACGGCGGCTCGATCACGCTCACGAGCGGTATCGTGGCCGACCAGCCCATCCGCTTCGGCACGGCCGCCACCATGACCAACGCGGCCGTGGAAGGTTTCGTGCGGGGCGCCGCCATCGAGTTGCAGCGCGGCGTGCGCATCAACGTCGTCAGCCCCACGGTGCTGGAAGAGTCGCTGGAGTCGTATGGCCCCTTCTTCTACGGCTTCGAACCGGTCGCCGCCAGCCGCGTGGCCCTGGCTTACAGCCGCAGCGTGGAAGGGGCGCAGACGGGGCAGGTGTACAAGGTCTGGTAAGCCGCTTGCCATGCCATGGGGCAGGTGGGACAATCGCAGGCTGAACAAGGAAGCGGCCGCGCCGTGATGGTGCGGGGCGCTTGCTTGCTGTGAACCACACACCGAGGCCCCATGAAAAACATCCTGATTCCCCTGCTGATGGCCGCCGCCGTCGGCAGCGCCTGCGCCGCGCCACAGGCAGCCACGCCGGCAACCCCGGCCACCGCCGCACAACTGACCGCCATGAGCGCCCGCTATGCGCCCGTCGCGCTGACGGCTGACGTCACGCACCTGTCTGCGGGCGACCGCCAGGCCATCGCCAAGCTGGTCGAGGCGGCCAAGCTGGTCGACGTGCTGCAGCTGCGCCAGCGCTGGTCCGGCAATGAAGCGCTGTGGGTGGCCTTGAAGAAGGACAAGTCGGCCCTGGGCCAGGCCCGTCTGAACTATTTCTGGATCAACAAGGGTCCCTGGTCGGTGCTCGACGCCCACGCCTCGTTCATGCCGGCCAGCTATGCGGGCATCACGATTCCCGCGCACAAGCCGGAAGCGGGCAACTTCTATCCGCAGGGCGCCACCAAGGCCAGCCTGGAAACGTGGATGAATGGCTTGCCGGCGGACGACAAGCAGCAGGCGCAATGGTTTTTCACGACCATCCGCGCGGGCAAGGACGGCAAATACCACACAGTAAAATATTCGGATGAATACAAGGTGGAACTGAAGCAATTGGCCAAATTGCTCGACGAAGCGGCGGCCGCCACGGACAATGCATCGCTGAAGAAATTCTTGACCCTGCGCGCCAAGGCTTTCCTCGACAACGACTATCTGCCGTCCGACTTCGCCTGGATGGACCTCGATTCGCCCGTCGACATCACCATCGGCCCGTACGAAACGTATAACGACGAGCTGTTCGGCTACAAGGCCGCGTTTGAAGCCTACGTGAACATCCGCGACCAGGCGGAAACGCAAAAGCTGAACTTCTTCGCCAAGCACATGCAGGAGCTGGAAGACAACCTGCCGCTCGACGCCCAGTACCGCAACCCGAAAGTGGGCGCGCTGGCGCCGATGGTGGTGGTCAACCAGGTGTATGGCGCGGGCGACGGCAACATGGCCGTGCAGACGGCGGCCTACAACCTGCCGAACGACGAGCGCATCATCAGCGCGCGCGGCTCCAAGCGCGTCATGCTGAAAAACGTGCAGGAAGCCAAGTTCAAGGCCACCCTGACGCCGATTTCGAAACTGGTGCTCACGCCCGAAGCGCAGCAGGACGTGGATTTCAATTCTTTCTTCACGCACATCCTCGCGCATGAAATCACGCACGGCCTGGGCCCGCACGCGACCGTGGTCGACGGCAAGCCATCGACGCCGCGCCAGGACTTGAAGGAAGCGTATTCCACCATCGAAGAAGCCAAGGCCGACATCACGGGCCTGTTCGCGCTGCGCTACATGATGGACAAGGGGCAGCTGAACGATACCCTGGGCCAGGGCGACGTGGCCGAGCGCAAGCTGTACAACACTTTCCTCGCCTCCGGTTTCCGCACCCTGCATTTCGGCTTGACGGATTCGCATGCGCGCGGCATGGCCATCCAGATGAATTACATCCTCGACAAGGGCGGCTTTGTGTCGCTGGGCGATGGCAAGTTCGGCGTCGATTTCAGCAAGATCAAGCAGGCCGTGATCGACCTGGACCGCGAATTTCTGACCATCGAGGCGACGGGCGACTATGCGCGCGCGCAAGCGATGATGAGCAAATACGTGGTCATCCGCCCGGAAGTGCAAGTGGCGCTGGACAAGATGAAGGCCGTGCCGAACGATATCCGCCCGGAATTCGTCACGGCCCGCGCACTGGACAAGGCGGCGAAGAAATAAGCCCGAGCTTGATTATTATCAGTGTGAAAAGCCGGCGCTTTTGCGCCGGTTTTTTTTCGCCTTTATTTATGAAAAGTTGCCAGTTTTTCCTTGTGGAAATATCCGCGCCGCTTACCCTGCAATGGTTGCTGCCCCATTTGTCCTGTCGACCCCATGCCCAATCCGCTTTTGTTGATGAGCTTGCTCATCGCCCTATCTCCTTTGCCTGCCGTGGCTGCCGCCAGTCTCACGGATCTGGAAGTGCGCTGGCTGCAGGCGGGCCAGCCCGTGATCGCGTTTGCGCGTGCGCAAGGTTTGCCCATCGATATCATCGTCCAGCCGCAGGAGGCCCCCGGCGCCGTGCCGCTGGCGCTGGGCTACGCAGCCGGGCGCTGCAAGCTGGTGCTGTCCTTGCGCGGCAATGCGCAGGCGGAGGGTATCTTGCAAGATGTCTTGCCCGCGCGCCAAGGTGTGATGATCGAAGCGATGACGGCGCATGAAATCGGCCATTGCCAGCGCTACGCGCAGGGCGACTGGCATGCCTTGCCGCGCGGCTTTGTCGAGCCGCTCAGCATGCAGCGGGGCAAGTTGACACCGCTGGCGCAGGAGCTGCGCGAGACGCGCCGCGAAGAGGGCTATGCGGATCTGGTGGCCCTGGCCTGGATGCATGCACGCCACCCCGGGCAGTACCAGGAGGTGCTGGCCTGGATGCGCGGCGTGCGCGCGGCTGGCGAAGCCGTGGATGGTTCGCACGCCACGCAGGCATGGCTGGCGCTGGCCGATGGCGCGGGTGCATTTGATGACTCCGCTTCACCATTTGAACAGGCGCAAGTATTGTGGCGGAAGGGCTTGAGCGGCGACAAATAAACATGATTTTTCACGCGGATGGCCTGTCAGCGTGTGCTGTCGCACGGAGCTTTGCGTCCGGCAGGGGTCTAATCTGGGCATCAATTAACCAGAGAGGAACCATCATGAACAAAATGATCGCACTCATGCTGGCCGCCAGTGCCAGCGCCTTGCTTGCCGCCACGCCCGCGTATGCGCAGGATGCCTCATACAAGAGTTTGACGGACAAGGCTTCAAATGATTACAAGCAGGCCAAGGCCGCCTGCGACAGCCACAGCGGCAACGCGAAAAAAGTCTGCGTGGAAGAAGCCAGGGTGGCGCGCGCCAAGGCCGATTCGGACGCCGTGGCCCAGTACCGCAACACGCCGCGCGAACTGGGCAAGGCCCGCAAGGACGTCGCCAATGCCGAGTATGACCTGGCCAGGGCCAAGTGCGGCGACCGCACTGGCGCGGATAAAACCACGTGCATGAACGATGCCAAGGCGGCGAAAACGGCGGCCCTGGCTGACGCGAAAACGGGCGCCAGGGCCGGCACCAATGTGGCGCAAAATCCGCCCGCCACGACCAAGGAAAATTGCGACGCCATGGATGCGACGGCCAAGGCCGCCTGCGTGACGCGCAACGCGGCCGGCAGCACCAAGACGGCCGTGGCCGACTCCGTCATCACCACCAAGATCAAGGCTGACCTCGTCAAGGACAATGACTTGAAAGCGCTCGATGTGCACGTGGAAACGGTGAACGGCGTCGTCATGCTCAGCGGCTTCGTGCCTTCCCAGGCGCAAGTGAAAAAAGCGGCCGAGCTGGCCCGTGGCGTGGAAGGCGTGACGGATGTGAAGAATGGCTTGAAAGTGAAGTAAGCGCATTTTGTACAGATGTTAAGGCCAGGGCTGGAGCCGCACGCAGCAGTGCAGCTCCAGTTTTTTTTGATTGTATAAATTACGATCATAATATAACATGGGAAGAAACCCGCCAGCAGGCGGTGCTGGGCTAACTCTTTTCTCATGGGGACTGCATGCTTTCCTATCCTTTTTCGCAATGGCTGGAGCGGCGCGGCGTGCACTTTGCCTGGGTCATCGTCGCCATCACTTTTCTCACGGCATTAACCTCGTCGGCCGCGCTGGGCTTGCCGGGCGCGCTGATGCAACCCTTGAGCCGAGAATTCGGCTGGGATGCGGAGCAGATTTCCTCGGCCCTGGCCGTGCGCTTCGTGCTGTTCGGTTTGATGGGCCCGTTTGCCGCCATCCTGATGGAGCGCTTCGGCTTGCGCAATATCATCTGCGTGGCGCTGGGCCTGATCGCCGCCGGCATGCTGCTGGCCACGCGCATGACGCAGTTCTGGCACCTGGTGGCCCTGTGGGGCATCTTGCTGGGCCTCGGTTCGGGCATGACGGCGCTGGTCCTGAGCGCCGTGGTGGCGAACCGCTGGTTCGAGACGCACCGGGGCCTGGTGGTGGGCGTGCTGACGGCCAGCTCGGCCACGGGCCAGCTGCTGTTCCTGCCCGTGGGCGCCTGGCTGATCGAGCACTACGGCTGGCGCACGGCCGTCATGCCCGTGTTTGCCGCCTGTGCCATCGTCGCCGTGCTGGCTTTCCTGTGCATGCGCAACCGTCCGCAGGATGTGGCCTTGCGTCCATATGGCGCCGATCCGGCCACGCCGCTGGCGCCACCGACAGCAGCAAAAATGACGTTTGCCACGCCCTTTTTGATCTTGCGCAGTGTTGCCGCGAATCGCACCTTCTGGATACTGTTCGGCACCTTCTTCATTTGCGGCCTCAGCACCAACGGCTTGATCCAGACGCACTTCATTTCCCTGTGCGGCGACTCGGGCCTGTCCGCCGTGCCGGCCGCGTCCGTGCTGGCCATGATGGGCGCCTTCGACCTGTTCGGCACCATCCTGTCGGGCTGGCTGTCGGACCGCTATGACAACCGGAAATTGCTGTTCTGGTACTACGGCTTGCGGGGCTTGTCGCTGTTCTGGCTGCCGTATTCGGAATTCACCTTGTACGGCCTGTCGCTGTTCGCCATGTTCTACGGCCTGGACTGGATCGCCACCGTGCCGCCCACCGTCAAATTGGTGGGGGCCACGTTCGGCCGGGAGCGGGCGGGCATGGTGTTTGGCTGGATCTTCGCCGGCCACCAGCTGGGCGCCGCCGTGGCCGCGTATGGGGCGGGCCGTATCCGCACCCTGATGCTGACCTACAACCCGGCCCTGTTCGCGGCCGGCGCCGCCTGCCTCGTCGCCGCGCTGATGGTGCTGGCAATTCAACGCCAGAAGGCGGCCGTGGCCGCCGCCCAGCCCGCATGAAAAAAGCCAGGCCCGCGTGTGCGGAGCCTGGCTTTTTCATTTTTCAAGAACGTTTCAGGACTTATTTGAGGTACTTGGCCAGCCAGCCTTCCAGTTCGCTGTAGAAGAAGCGGCTGTTCTCGCCCTTCAAAATCCAGTGGTTTTCGTCCGGGAAGACAAGCAATTTCGCCGGCACGTTCAGGCGTTGTTGCACGGCAAAGTTCATCAAGGCATTGTTGGCCGGCACGCGATAGTCGAGCTCGCCCACGGTGATCAGGATCGGCGTGGTAAAGCCCGTGCCTTTTTCGTGGTTGCCCGCTTGCATGACCGGGCTTTGGTCGCGCCACACGGGCAGGTTCGACCAGACGGGGCCGCCTGCATTCGTTTCTCGGCCGAAACCGCCGTCGCTGGTGCCCCACTGCATGATCAGGTCCATTTCGCCCGCGTGCGAGACGATGGCCTTGTAGCGCGTGGTGGTCGCTTGCAGCCAGTTGGCCAGGTGGCCGCCATAGCTGGCGCCGCCGGCGGCCAGTTTCGTGCCGTCGATGAATGGATATTTCTTGATGGCTTCATCGACGCCCTGGTTGACTTCGTCGCCCGGGCCCTTCAGCGGGTCGAACTGAATCGAGCGCGAGAATTCCTCGCCATAGCCGGTGGAACCCTTGTAGTCCGTCAGCAGCACGACATAGCCGGGCTTGGCCAATAAATGATAGTTCCAGCGCAGCACGAACTGGTCGCGCCACATGCTAGCCGCGCCGCCGTGGATGACGGTAAACAGCGGATATTTCTTGTTCGGGTCGAAATTGGCTGGCTTGACGAGCATATTGTGGATCTGGCGGCCGTCGGCCGTCGTGAACCAGAAGTGCTCGGGCGCCTGCCAGTCGATCTTATCTGCCTTGTCCGTGTTGAAGGCCGTCAGGCGTTTCGGCTGCTTGCCGTTGAAGGCATAGATTTCCGGCGGGTTGATGGCGGACTCCCACACGCCGACCAAAGCCTTGCCGCCGCTGCTCAGCGAGTTGATGGTGCCCGTCGGCAAGGATGGCTCTTCGCGCACGTCGCCGCCCCTGGCGTCGATCGAGTACAGCTTTTCCAGGCCCGCATGTTCATAGCTGAAGAGGACACGCTTGCCGCCTTCGGGCAGCACGAAGCGCGAAATCGAACGGTCCAGCTTGGCCGTCAGGATGGTCGGCGCAGGGTTGCTCATCGGCCAGGCGAAGCTGGCCAGGCGCTTCACGTCATACACCTTGCCGGGCGTTTGCGCGTCGCTGAGGGCGAACAGGGTCTTGCCGTCGGCGGCAAATTTCAGGGAACCGTAGCTATGTTTGTCCTGCGTCAAGCGCTGCGCTTCGCCGCCCGCCACGGGCAGCAGATACAGTTGCGAGTAGACGGCTTCGCGCTGGGCCGCATCGCGGTTGGTGGCCGCGTTGAAGACGACGGCCTTGCCATCCGGCGTCCAGACGGCGTCCAGCGATTGTCCCTCGTCGCCCTGGCCGCCGCCGAAGCCCGGCAGGGTGACCAGTTGCGTGCCCGACAGGATGTCGCGCGGCGTGTTTTCACCTTTCGTATCAGGCTGCGCATCGACGATGAACAGGCGCACTTGCTTGTCGGTCAGCCATTTGTCGAAGTAGCGGGGCGCCGTCGTTTCATACGAACGGGCGCTGTATTTGCGTTCCTTGCGCTCTTTCGCGCTTTGCTTGACGTCGGCTTCCGTCTTGTTGCCTGGATAGATGTCGCTGATGAACAGCAGTTGCTTGCCGTCCGGACTCCATTTCGGCATGCGCGCGCCCAGGGTGAGCGAGGTCAGGCGTTGCGCTTCGCCGCCGGCGGCCACGTCGAGGCGGTAAATCTGGCCCGCTTCATCGCCGTCGCGCTTGGCAACGAAGACCAGCTGGCGGCTGTCCGGCGACCAGGCCACGGCGCTTTCGCCGCCCTTGGAAGAGGTCAGGCGGCGCGCGGGGCTGTCGTCAAGCAGCGACTTGATCCACAGGTCGGACGATTGGTCCTTGTTGTCGTAGGCGCTGTCGACCACGGAAAACACGGCCCATCGCCCATCGGGGCTGGCGACGGGCGCGCCCACCCGTTTCATCAGCCACACGTCTTCATGCGTGATGGCGTGCCTGGCGTTGGTTTGTGTGGCGGCAACTGGCGATGCCGGCGTGGTATCGGCGGCGTGGACGGTCGTTGCCAGCGAGGCGCAGGCCGCTGCGATCAGCAGCGAGCCGAGGGAACGGCGAAGACGGGGTGAGGTCATGGGCGTGGTCCGGAGTAGTGAAAAAAGTACAGCGGGCAACATTATTGCCTATCGTTTCCTGCACTGCCAAGGCTGTGTACCGTTACTTACCAGGCCGGCGCACGCATGGCGGACGGGTGGGGCGTATCCGATCAGTTAAACTTGCCGCTTTACTCACGCTGGCGACGATTCAACATGAAAATTAGTCTACCTTTATTGAAAACGCTATTGCTGGGCGCAAATTGCCTGCTGGCCGCCCCGGTTTTTGCCGCTGCCGCCGCACCGTACCCGAATACGAGCGCCATGGGCGTGGGTCACGCGGAAAGCACGGCCTGGTATGCGGCTTGCCTGAAGGTCAAGGATGCGGCGCCGCCGCCGGCCGACTTGCCGGCGCCGTCCGCCGCGGCGTCCCTGCAGCAATGCCAGGCAAAGGACCTGTATTACGATACCAAGAGTATGTCCTCGCCCAAGCCGGCCGACTGGCGTCCCGCGCGTCATTGCGCCATGGCCACGCAGAACAGCGCCGTCTTGATGATGCTGTACCAGAATGGGCAGGGCGTGCAGAAAGACCCGTTGCTGGCACTGAAGTATGCGTGCAGCATCGATGCGGCGCCGGCCGAGATGCAGGGGCGCATCGAACACTTGCAGCAGATCAATGCCAGCGGACGCGGCATGATCGACCTGTGCGACGACATTACCAGCGGCTACATGATGGGTGTGTGCAGCGCCATCGATGCGCGGCAAAAGCAGCGCGTGCGCGCGCAGGCGACCGGCAAGATCAGCGACGCCATGCCGGCCGTGGCGCAAGCGTCGCTGCAAAAGCTGCAGGCGGCGGCAAGCAAGTTTGCCGATGCGCGCGCGGCGAATGAAACGGATTTGAGCGGCACGGCGCGCGCCGCCCTGAGCATCGCCGCCCGCACGGCCGAGCTCGACCAACTGGCGCACGATCTGCGCGAGTATGAAGCGGGCAAGTTGCCGGAAAGCATGTCCAAGGAACAGGCGGCGGCGCTCGACAAGGAACTCAACGCCATCTACGCCAAGCTCATGAAAAAGCCGGCGGAAACCCATGCGGGCGCCGTGGGCAAGGATGGCATCCGTGCCACCCAGCGGCTGTGGCTGGCGTACCGCGACGCCTGGATGAATTTTGGCGCCGTGCGCTATCCATCCGTGACGAGCGAGACCTGGGCCGGCCGGCTGACGTCGCGGCGCAATGTGCAACTGCAAGATTTGCTGGGGAATTGAGCCATGCGGGAAGCCTACTACCACGAAGACGATTTTTGCATGATCGAATTGTTGCCGCTGGATAATTTACAGCACTGTCTGACGCAGATGGGCGAGCAGCAGGCGTTCGCCGACGCGCACCGCAGCGGCGCCGGCTGGACGGACATTTACGTGCCCGAGGCGCCGCCGTCGCCGCTGCGCGCGCTGGGCCTCACGGCGGACCAGCTGCGCCTGGCGCTGGCCGATGCCTTGCCGCCCTACGACGCCGTCTACACGGGCTACAGCAGTTACCGGGTGGAATGCAAGAACGTGCTGGCCTTTGGCGGCGAGCACACGGAAACCCTGTTCGCCGGCCTGGACGACAAGGGCATCGTGTGCGACCTGTGGTGCAGCGATGGCATGCCTGAGCTGTTGCTGCTGCCCTTGAAGGAACGGTTGCTGCTGGCCGACTGGGGCGCGGGGTTTGCCTGTCCGCTGGCCGATGGGGAACTGTTCGCCCGTTATCTGCAGGAATACGAACTCGACTGATTTATTCGCAGGCGATGGCGTTCGGTTGCGCCACTTTGACGACCGACGCCAGGCGCGCCATGTCGTTGCCGTCGCCTTGCTCCACATACGGTTGATACGTATCAATGACGATGCGCGCACGCGCTTGCCAACCGCAATTGTCGGCCTGGCGCGCTGGCACGCGCAGCAGCCGCCGCGCCTCGCCATCGTTGCTGAAACAAAACCACGCATCGTGCGTGGCGGCAGGCCGGGGCAAACGGCCCCACTGCGCCTTGTCGGGCGCGAAGCAGACGCGGTTGCCGATGATCTCCAGGCTCATCTCGTCCGTGCGCGCGCTGTACTGGCCGTCGAGCACGATGGGCGTTTGCGCCTGCGCGGACAGGCAGGCGCAGGCCAGGAGGAGGGTGGCGGCAAGTTTCATGCGTTTCTTTCAGGGCGGGCAAGACGAAGGGCCAGTATAACCGGGGGCCGGAAACGAAAAAAGCCAATCCCGGAGGATTGGCTTTTTAGTACTGCGCATTCGTGGTAGGCCGTGCGGGATTCGAACCTGCGACCAACGGATTAAAAGTCCGCTGCTCTACCAGCTGAGCTAACGACCCGAAAGAGGCCGCATTATATATCAGTTGAAAAAGAATGCAAAGCATTCCTGCGAGAAAGTACTGAAGTTCACGGCAGGGCCGCCGTGAGCTTCAGCACTTCGTCGAGACTGGTCGTGCCATCGATGATCTTGCGCGCGCCGGCGATGCGCAGCGGCGTCATGCCGTCCAGCAGGCTCTGGCGGCGCAGCGCGTGCAGGTCGGCGCCCGCCTTGACCAGCTGGCCGAACGTTTCCGTCACGCCCAGCAGTTCATAGATGCCGGCCCGCCCCAGGTAGCCGCTGTGCCGGCACAGGGCGCAGCCGACGGGGCGGTACGCTGCGGCCGGCCGTTCCAGCTGGCCGCCCGTCAGGCGCTGCCAGGCAGCGGCGCCGGGGGCGGCGTCCAGCTGCTTGCAGGCCGCGCACAGGCAGCGCAACAGGCGCTGCGCCAGCACGCCGGCCAGGCACGCTTCCAGCAGGTAGGCGGGCAAGCCCAGTTCCAGCAGGCGCATGACGGCCGAGGGCGCGTCATTGGTGTGCAGGGTCGACAGCACCAGGTGCCCCGTCAGCGCCGCCTGGATGGCCATCTCGGCCGTGGCCAGGTCGCGGATCTCGCCCACCATGATGATGTCGGGATCTTGCCGCATCAGCGCCCGCACGCCATCGGCAAACGACAGTTCGATGCCGGCCTGGGTTTGCACCTGCATCTGGTTGAAGGCCGGTTCGACCATTTCGATGGGGTCTTCCACCGTGCACACATTGACTTCGCTGCCGGCCAGCGCCTTCAGGGTGCTGTACAGGGTGCAGGTCTTGCCCGAACCGGTGGGACCCGTCACCAGCACGATGCCGTGCGTGCGCGCCGTCAGCTGGCGCCAGCGTTCGGCGTCCGCGGGTGGAAAGCCCAGCTCGGCCAGGCTCTTGACGGCCACTTCCGGGTCGAAGATGCGCATGACGAGCTTTTCGCCGAAGGCCGTGGGCAAGGTCGACAAACGCAGTTCGATTTCCTGGCCCTGCGCATTGCGCGTCTTGATGCGGCCATCCTGGGGGCGGCGCTTTTCCACCACGTCCATGCGCCCGAGCAACTTGATGCGCGCCGTCATGGCAAGCAAGACCACGGGCGGCAGCTGGTAGGCCTGGTGCAGGCGGCCGTCGATGCGCAGGCGCACGAGGCCCGCGTCGCGCTTCGGTTCCAGATGGATGTCGGAGGCGCGCTGGGCAAACGCGTATTGCCACAGCCAGTCGACGATGCGCACCACGTGCTGGTCGTTGGCGTCCAGGTTACCCTTGTTGCGCCCCAGTTCCACCAGTTGTTCGACATTCTGGCGCAGTGCCAGGTCTTGCGTGGAGGCTTGCCGGGCCACCTTGACGGAACTGGCCAGGCTGAAAAATTGCGCGATGGCATCGGCGATGTGCAGCGGATTGGCGATGACCAGGCTCAGCTTGCGCGGCGCCAGCTTGCCCAGCTGGGCCTGCCAAGCGAGCGCGTAAGGCTGGGCCGTGGCGATGACGATGCGCTCCGGCGTGCTTTCCACGGGCAGGATGTTGAAGCGGGCCGCATAGCCGGCCGTCATGACGTCGGCCACCTGGCTGAAATCGATGTGCAGGGGATCGATGCGCAGATACGGCAGGCTTGCGCGTTGCGCCAGCCAGGCGCACAGGGTGTCGAGCGTCAGCGCACCGTGGGCGATGCTGCACAGCGGATGCAGGGCCGGCGCCGGCAGCAGGGCGGCCTGGGCGCCGATGGCGGCCGCTTGCGCCGCGTCGAGCAAGCCGTCTTCCTGCAGCCAGGCCAGCAGTTGCGGCAGTTGCAGCGGCGTATCGGGAGAAGGAGGGGATGCGGGCATGGCCGGCGCCTTTCCGGGCTGCCGGCCTTGCCTGGACTTGCCGGCGGTTACAGGGTGCTGACGATGCCCTTGACCCAGGACTTGGCGGGCAGCTTGGTCTCGGCGACGATCTGCTTGGCGCGCTCGAGCAGGGCGGCTTGCGCTTCGGCATCGAGTGCCACTTTCGTCTTGAAAGCGATGGCCACCACGTTCCCATCATGGACTTCCGGCAGGCAGATCACCTGTTCGAACGCAAACTTCATCGCCTTGATGTTCTTTGCATAGCTGGGGTGGTCGCCAAACAGGTTGACCGTCATGATGCCGTGCGGCGCCAGGCAGGCGCAGCAGGCGGAATAGAACTCGGCGCTGTCGAGCACGGGACCGCGCGCCGTGGCGTCGTACAAGTCCACTTGCAGGGCGTCCAGGGTGCCGTGGTGGGCCTCATCGTTGACGTAGTCGAGCGCATCCATCTCGCGCACGTGCAGGCGCTCGTCGTTGGGCGGCAGCTTGAACATCGAGGCGCAGATGGTGATGACGGACGGGTTCAGTTCGATGGCTTCGACCTGCGCCTGCGGGAACTGGCGGTAGCAGAACTTGGTCAGCGCGGCCGTGCCCAGACCCAGCTGGGCGAGGCGCTGCGGCTGCTCGATCCACAGCATCCACGCCATCATCTGCTGCGCGTATTCGAGTTCCGGCCAGTCCGGCTTGCGGATGCGCATGGCGCCCTGCACCCATTCCGTGCCGAAATGCAGATAGCGCACGCCATCCATTTCCGACAGGGTGACAGGGGCGTAGCGGGGCTTGCGCGCAGGGCGCGAGGATTCGACTTGTTCGATGGATTTTCGTTTGATAAGCATAAGGCGGCCTGAAAGTGTGCCGCATTATAGCCCGTGCCGGGGCGCCATAAAAAATGCCAGCCCCATGAGAAAGACATGGGGCCGGCATTTTAGTACTGAGTAACAACGCTTGACAGAAGCGTCGCGAGCGGAAGGCAGAGGTGGCCGAGAAGCGCAACCGTACTCCAGTACGGTGAGCATCGCAGGCCACCTATGCCGACGCGCAGCAGCTTATGTCAGGCGTTACTGTTGAGCAGGCTCGATGGAGACGCGCAGACGGATGCGTTCGCCCGGATCGTAGGACATGATGCTCGTGTAGTTGCGGCCGCGGTAGTCGTAGGTGACCTGGTAGCCATTGTTGCGCGATTCCCAGTGGTCGACCTGACGGCATTGCTTGACGGCTTGTTCCTGCATGCCGCCCTGGTAATTGTTCTGGTTGTCGACACGGTCGCCGACGACGGCACCGGCAATCGCGCCAGCGGCTGCCGCGGCCGTGCGGCCATTGCCGCCGCCGACCTGGCTGCCGAGCAGGGCGCCGGCGATACCGCCGACGATGGAGCCGCCAGCGCTGCGCTGTTGCGGCGGTGCCTGGACTTGCACGTATTCCGTACGGCATTCCTGGCGTGGACGATTGATCTGTTCCACTTGCGGCACGACGCGCACGACCTTGCCGAAATCTTCAAAGTCGGCGGCCTGGGCGAGTGGCAATGCACCGATACAAAGGGCTGACATCATCAATTTGGCTTGCAAGTTCATTTGTAACCTCGTTATCTAGAGAATCTTTCAGGGTATTTTTTACAACTTGGGGCTATAGTAATCCCGCCGGGCGGCGACGAGTGTTTCGCGTGGCAACAAAATGTAACAGCCCAAGCCCCTTGCCCCACAGTCTGTAACATGCACTTTCAATCGATACAAGATGTTGAAGTGACTTGAAACCAGCGGTTTGTAACAAATCTTGCGTTTGACATCATATTCGGGTTGATTCATGCAGGACAACACGTTACCCTAATACGCGTATGGCTTATATAAAATCGCACTGAATCGCATAAAAGTTGATACAGATCGAATCACCGCGTGCGCATTGACCCGCGTGCGGGGATGCAATAAGAAGAGCAGCTAGAAGATATCCATACATAACAGGTCGATTTGAGGGAAAAATGAGTTTGTTACTAACCGTGCCGCCCAACCTTGTCCAGTCCATCCGTGCCTTTCGCGTGACCGAATTACAAGACGAGGCGATCCGTCTCGGGCAGCACTTTTTATATGCGCATTGCAACGCTGGACAGACCAAACAACAAGTCATCGGCATTATTGCAGAAGCATTCCTGTTTCCGAAGAACCTGGCGAAGAATTTCGACGCCCTGCGCCTGTGCCTGACGGATACCATGTCCAAGGCGGGCACGCAAACGGGCTTCCTGGTGGTGCTCGAGCAATTGCCAAATACGCAAAAATTCGACAAGGAAGCGCGCGAGATCCTGCTCGACGTGTTCCGCGACGCGGCCGACTACTGGGCCGAGAAGAAAGTCCCGTTCCGCGTCTTCTATTCGTTCGAGTAAATACTTACTCTTGCCGCAGCGCCGTCAAGCGGGCCTTCGGCGCAGGTGAAAACCGGCATCGCCGGGCGGCTGCGGCGCGCCGGCGCTCATGTTGCGCCGCAACAATAATACCGGCCTTTCTAGATTCGCATCGCCATAGCGGGTACAATGCGCGCTATGAAAAATATCGTTATCCTCATTTCCGGACGCGGCAGCAACATGGAAGCGGTCGTCCGCGCGGCGCAAGCCGAGCAATGGCCAGCCCGTATTGCCGCCGTCATCAGTAACCGGGCCGATGCCCAGGGACTGGTTTTTGCCGCGGAACATGGGATAGCGACGGCAGTCGTTGCCAACAAGGATTATGCCAGCCGCGAACAGTTCGATGCGGCGCTGCAAGCCGTGATCGACGGCTTCGCCCCCGACCTGGTCGTGCTGGCCGGTTTCATGCGCATCCTGACGCCGCCCTTCGTCGAACATTACGCGGGGCGCATGCTCAATATCCACCCGTCGCTGCTGCCACTGTTCCCGGGCATGGCGACGCACCGCCAGGCGCTCGAGGCGGGCGTGACGGAACACGGCGCGACCGTGCATTTCGTGACTGCCGAGCTTGACCATGGCCCGGCCGTGGCGAGCGCGGTGGTGCCAGTCTTGCCAGGCGACACAGAAGACAGCTTATCGGCGCGCGTGCTGGTACAGGAACATCTGCTTTACCCGCGCGCCATCCGCCTGTTCATTGACGATAAACTGTCAGTCGAGCATGGCCAGGTCCGCGTGGACCCTCAATAAAATATTACAGGAAGAATAACAATGAGATTGCCACCAGCGATACTTGCCAATGCTGAAGAAGTATTGCGCGAAATTTTACGTTTCACGGCCCCGGCCGACACCACCCTGTCGCGCTATTTCCGCGACCATCCGCGCCTCGGTTCGCGCGAACGCGGCGCCATCGCCGAAGGCATTTATGCCGTCCTGCGCAACAAATCGTTCTTCACGGACTTCGCCGAAGCGGGCAGCGGCCCGACCATGCGCCGCCTGACCATCCTCGGCCTTGCCGAAGCCGTCGGCGCCGACTCCCTGGGCGGCCTGACGGAAGAAGAAGTGGAATGGCTGGAACGCATCACGCAGATCGACCGCAGCCTGATGCCGTCGAACATGCGCGCCAACATGCCGACCTGGCTGTTCGACAAGCTGATCGCCCAGTTCGGCGAAGCGGAAACCATGAAGCTGGCCGATGCGCTGAACGCGCCGGCGCCGCTGGACTTGCGCGTCAACTCGCTCAAGGCCACGCGCGACGACGTGATGCTGGCCCTGGCCGAAGCGCCTATCCTCAGCACGCCGACGCCGTATGCCCCGCTGGGCTTGCGCGTGATCAAGAAGCCATCGTTGCAAAACCTGCCATTGTTCCAGAGCGGCGCCATCGAAGTGCAAGATGAAGGCAGCCAGATCCTGTCGCAGATCGTCGGCGCCAAGCGCGGCGAGATGGTCGTCGATTTCTGTGCCGGCGCGGGCGGCAAGACCCTCGCATTGGGCGCGCTGATGCGTAACACGGGCCGTTTGTACGCGTTCGACGTGTCGGAAAAGCGTTTGGCCAAGCTGAAGCCGCGCATGGCCCGCAGCGGCCTGTCGAACGTGCATCCGGTGCAGATCGCGCATGAGCGCGATGCCAAGATCAAGCGCCTGGCCGGCAAGATCGACCGCGTGCTGGTCGACGCCCCATGCAGCGGCCTGGGCACCCTGCGCCGCAATCCGGACGTGAAATGGCGCCAGCAGCCGAACTCGATCGTGGAATTGCAAGCCAAGCAGGCAGCCATCCTGGCCGGCGCGGCGCGCCTGGTCAAGGGCGGCGGCCGCCTGGTGTACGCCACCTGCAGCTTCCTGAACGAAGAAAACGACTTTATCGCCGAGCAATTCCTGGCCGCCCATCCGGACTTCACCCTGGTGCCGATGAGCAAGGTGCTGGCGGAACAGAAGATCGAGCTGGAAATGGGCGACTACCTGAAATTGTTGCCGCACCTGCACCAGACCGACGGCTTCTTCGCCGCCGTGTTCGAGCGCAAGGTCATGCCGAAAAAAGTCTACGCCGATGAAAAACCGGCCGACGACGCTGACGCTGAACAAGCCGAGTAAGCCTGTCACGGGCCGCCGCTGCACCTTGCAGCGGCGGCTTTCAATGCCGCCAGCCCGCCTGGCGGCATGGGCCTAGCCCCTCCGTATCACCTCCGTCCCACCCGTCTCACCTTCCGGACCGCATCCGCCATGAATGAAACCCCGCTGCTGAATCTGATCACTGACTTTGTCGACGATTTCCGTCAACCGGCCATCCTGTGGCAGGCGCTGGTCATCGTCGCCTGCCTGGCGCTGAGCTGGCTGCTGGTGCGGCAGTTGCGCGTGTTCCTGCATCGGCGGGCGGAAGCGGCCACGGTGCCGGCTACGCCGGAAACCTTGCAGCGCACGGACAGTTTCATCCGTATCCTGACGCCCGTGCTGGCGGCCATGCTGCTGGGCATTGCGCAGCATTTCCTGGCCAAGTTCCAGTCCGTGAACCTGCTCAGTATTGCCATTCCCCTGTGCACCTCGATGGCGCTGGTGCGCTTCGGGTTTTATGTGCTGCGCCGCATTTTTGCCCGCCACGGCGACATCAGCCCCACCATGTTGCTGCTGGAAAAGATCTTCACGGTGGTGGTGTGGGCCGGCATGGCCCTGTACATCACGGGCCTGTGGCCGGAATTGCACACCTTCCTGGAAGGTATCGTCGTGCCGCTGGGGCGCAACAAGGTGTCCGTGGCTGCCATCTTGCAAGCCGCGATTTCCGTGGCTGTGCTGCTGGTGCTGGCCATGTGGGCCGGTACTTCGCTCGACGAGCGCCTGATGAAAATGCAGGGCTTGCACACTTCCTTGCGCGTGGTGCTGTCGCGCATGGGCCGCGCCGTGCTGATCCTCGTTTCCGTGCTGGTCAGCCTGTCGCTGGTGGGCATCGACCTGACGGTGCTGTCCGTGTTCGGCGGCGCCTTCGGCGTGGCGCTGGGCTTTGGCTTGCAAAAGATCGCCGCGAACTTCGTGTCCGGTTTCATCATCCTGCTGGACCGCAGCCTGACCATCGGCGACATGATTACGGTGGGTCAATTCACGGGCAAGGTCACGCAAATCAATACGCGCTATACTGTGTTATTGGGTGGCGATGGCGTTGAATCCATCGTACCGAATGAAATGCTGATTTCCGGCGGCGTGCAGAACATGTCGCTGAGCAACCGCATGGTCTGGCTGTCGACGGCCGTGTCGGTGGGCTATGAAACGGATCTGGATGTCATCTTCCCCTTGCTGGAAGCGGCGACGGCCAAGGTGCCGCGTGTGTCGCAAAGCAATCCGCCATCGGCCACCCTCGTGCGTTTCGGCGCCGACGGTCTTGATGTGCAGATCGGCTTCTGGATCGCGGACCCGGAAAATGGCACCGGCGGCGTGAAGTCGAATGTGAACCGCGCCATCTGGCGCACCTTGCAGGAACATAAGGTCACTGTACCGTTTCCGCAACGCGAATTGCGTATTGTTGGTACGCCTCCTGCCCCGCTCGCCAGCGCGGCAGAGGGTGAGTCCGCCCCATCCGGCACCCAGCCTTAACCTCGCTGCCTGCCTCCGATTTTGCCTGACCGCACCCATTAGGGCGTACAATCACGCCTAAAATTAACTCTGCCGGACCTCCAGAGTCACTGGAGCGACCGTGCGCACGCCCTGTCCACTTGGAGTAGTAGTAATGACATTGAGTTCCGTTTTACACGACGTTTTGCAGTTCATGGCAACTGGCATTACCGATCTGTCCGCATGGCAAGTTTTCCTGTACACCATGGTGGTCACGCATATCACCATCGCCAGCGTCACGATTTACCTGCACCGCCACCAGGCCCACCGGGCGCTGGAATTGCATGCGATCCCCAGCCATTTCTTCCGTTTCTGGCTGTGGCTGACGACGGGCCAGGTGACCAAGGAATGGGCGGCCATCCACCGCAAGCACCACGCCAAGTGCGATACGGAAGAAGATCCGCACAGCCCCGTGACGCGCGGCATCAAGAAAGTCTTCTGGGAAGGCGCCGAGCTGTACCGCGCTGAATCGAAGAACATGGAAACCATGGCCAAATACGGCCACGGCACGCCGACGGACTGGATCGAGCGCAACCTGTATACCAAGTACAGCTGGCTGGGCGTGGTGTCGCTGTTCGTCATCAATTTCATCCTGTTCGGCGTGATCGGCATTTCCGTGTGGGCCGTGCAAATGATGTGGATCCCCATCACGGCGGCCGGCATCATCAACGGCATCGGCCACTACTGGGGCTACCGCAACTACGACTGCGCCGATGCGGCCACCAACATCATTCCGTTCGGCATCCTGATCGGCGGCGAAGAGTTGCACAACAATCACCATACCTATGCGACTTCGGCCAAGCTGTCGTCGAAATGGTATGAAATCGATATCGGCTGGGCGTACATCCGCGCGCTGGAAATGCTGGGCCTGGCCAAGGTGAAAAAGCTGGCGCCAGAGCCGAAGTTCTCGCACGGCAAGCTGGAAGCGGACTTCGAGACCTTGCAATCGGTCATCGCCAACCGCTACGACGTGATGGCCAAGTATGCGAAATCGATCAAGCATGCCTGGAAGGAAGAGCTGGAACACCTGAAGCACAAGGCGGAACTGGAAAAGCGCTTCCTGAAATCGTCGCGCAAGCTGATGCAGCGCGAGCCGGGCAAGCTGGCCGATGCGCACCACGAACAGCTGTCGGAATTGTTCCAGCACAGCAAGGCGCTGGAAACCATGCACCACATGCGCGTGGAGCTGGGCGCCATCTGGGAACGCTCGCACTTTACGCGCGAGCAATTGCTGCAAAAGCTGCAAGACTGGTGCACGCGCGCCGAAGCGTCGGGCATCAAGTCGCTGCAAGACTTTTCCTTGCGCCTGCGCAGCTATGCCTGAGTAAGCTGTTGCGTCATATCAAGGCCCTGGTTTCCAGGGCCTTTTTTTCGTCCCGGTACAAGGGGAGAACGGCGAGATGAAAATCAGGGCGAAAAAAAACCGCTCATCGGAGCGGCTCTTTTTACAGAACACAATATCAATTACTTGATTTTGGTTTCTTTGTACGTTACGTGCTTGCGTGCTTTAGGATCGAATTTCATGATCTCCATTTTCGCAGGCGTCGTACGCTTGTTTTTGGTGGTCGTGTAGAAGTGACCCGTACCGGCGGTCGATTCTAACTTGATTTTGTCGCGGCCTGATTTTGCCATGATAGCTCCCTTATTCTGCTAATTAGACTTTTTCGCCACGAGCGCGCATATCGACCAATACGGCGTCGATGCCGACTTTATCGATGACGCGCAGACCGGCGTTGGACAAACGCAGGGAGACCCAGCGGTTTTCAGATTCAACAAAAATACGACGATTCTGCAAGTTAGGCAAAAAACGACGTTTGGTTTTGTTGTTTGCATGGGAAACATTGTTGCCGACCATCGGCTTCTTCCCAGTGACTTGGCAAACACGTGCCATGGCGCACTCCTTAAAGATATTCCAAATTGGAAAAACGAGAGTATATCCAAAATAAGCCGATTTATCAATGACTTGCGAAAAACAATTGTGTCATGTTGTATTGAAATAATTTAACAATCTGACTTTTCCCCTTCTTCATAGGGGAAGGCACTGGTAAACAGCGCTGTTTACTGTTAGATAAGCGTCTCGCTACAGTGACGTATGTCCTTGTTTACACATGGTTAACTGTCGCCTGGCCGGCCCCGGCCTAGATCTGGCCGTGTTCCGCGAACGAATGCACGTGCCGTCCGGCCACGACGAAATGGTCGAGGATGCGCACGTCCACCAGCGACAACGCTTGCACCAGCGCGCGCGTCAGCAATAGATCCGATTCGCTGGGCTCGGGCGCGCCGGACGGGTGGTTGTGCGCCAGCATGACGCTGGCCGCGTTGTGCAGCAGTGCCTGCTTGACGACTTCGCGCGGATACACGCTCGTGTGGGTGAGGGTGCCGCGAAACATTTCCTGGGTCGTGATCAGACGGTTCTTGACGTCCAAAAACAACACGTGGAATGCTTCATGCGCCAGGTGGCCCAGGGTCAGGCGCAAATAGTCTTTCACGGCGTGCGGCGAATTGAGGGTCTGGCCCGCCTGTAAGTCTTCGATGATGGCGCGCCGCGCCAGTTCCAGCACTGCTTGCAACTGGGCAAATTTGGCGCTGCCCATGCCGTGCACGGCGGAAAAGCTCACGAGGCTGGCGCCAAACAGGCCCCGCAGGGAGCCGAAGTGCTCGACCGTGTCGCGCGCCAGTTCCACGGCGCTCTTGCCGCGCACGCCCGTGCGCAGGAAGACGGCCAGCAATTCCGCGTCCGACAGCGATTGCGCGCCATCCTCGATCAGGCGTTCGCGCGGCCGTTCGCCGGCCGGCCAATCCTTGATGCCCATCTTGCCTCCCATTCGCGCCCGGCTCGTCGTGGCGCCTGCCGATGATTGTCGCGCCTTCCCCGGGCGGCCATGCTGCGCTAGCTCGTCTTCATGGCGAATCATATGAAAAAAACAAAAACCAAGATGCCCGGCCCAGCCATTTTCAGGCGCTATGATTTGCCTGTCGTTGCACTTCATGCAAGTTGCAGCGGCGGGGAGTCAGGGCCCTGAACTCAATGTCTTCCACTTGTTTGACAGGAGTCGTCATGCCGTACATCAAAGTTATCAATGGAGTCATGCAAGAGTTCAACGCCGCCGGCGTCAACACGGGCAAGGTCAGCGGCATCGGCCTCAATGCGCACGCGTATCTGGAACACCGCAACTGGAGCGTTACCGCACCGCTGACGCCGGACGTGAAGAATCCTGATTACAGCACCGATTTGCCGTATCTTGCGGCCAACGGCTTCAAGTACCTCCAGGTGATGCTGGCGCCTTTCAACGGCAAGGATGGCGGTTGGAACTGGGGCGAGGTCGTTGGCAAGCCCGATTTCGCAACCGACAACACGCTGACCGCACTCAATATCAAGCCCTCATACTGGGCCGCGATCCAGGCGCTGCTCGATTGCGCGCTGGCCAATGGCATCGGCATCATCGCCTGCCCATTCTGGAATCCCTACGCCGTGCCGCAATTGGTGGGCGAGGCGGGCCCTGCGGGCGCCACAAAAGACGAGCAGGCCGCCGCCGCGCGCGTCGCACTGGCCAATCCGCAGTCGAAAACACGCCGCTACATGCGTGCCTTTGCACAGGCTTTTGCGCAGCACTACAGCAACCACCCCGGCATCGCCGCCTGGATGGCTGCGCAGGAACTGAAGGGCGTGACGGATATGAGCTTGAGCGCTTGCCGGGAAATCATCCAGGAAACGGCGCAATTGCTGCGTGACAACGATGGCCTGGCGCGCATGATTTCTTCCGGTAACGCGGGCATTGCCCATACTTGGCCCCGGCAAGGCTCTTTGCAGCAATACGTCACGGAAACCCTGCCATTGATGAATCCGGACCCGGTCGACTGCCTTTGTGAAAACCTGTTTCCGGGTAATGAATATGTGAGCAGCGCCCTGGACAACAGCGCGGATTTGCCGGCCGACTTCGTCTCGTCTTCGCTCGCTTACCTGCAAGTGATGCAGCGCGCGGCCAAGGCCTTGGGCAAGCCGTATTACCTTGGCAGCTTTTGCCTGTCGGAAAAGCAGGAGCAGGCGTTGCAAGATACCGAACGGCAAGACAACTTGCACGCCTTGCTGAGCGCCATACGCCGTACGGGCGTGCAACTGGCATGCTATTGGGACTGGAACGGCGGCAAGCCCATGCAAGACGACGGTCTGAACCTGGTGGAAACACCCGCCTACAGCAACGGACGCAAGGCCGTCTGGGACGCCTTGCGCGGCGACGACGCCGTCCGTCAGGCGCCGCCCACGCCTTGCTTCGGCGTCAAGAAAACCTTGCAATTCCAGCCTGGCCTCCTGCTCACCGTGCCGTCATCCGTGCGCTACGAGAGCGCCGATTTCTCGCTGTCGTATTGCATCCGGCAGCAGGCATTTTCCACCATGGTGGGCCGGGGCGGGGCTTTTGTCGCGCGTCAGGCGAACCTGAAAGGATGGACGCTGCTGACGCAGGATATCCAGACGTTCCTGTTCCTGCGCAACAGTGCCGGTGCGGGCTTCAATAACAATGGTCACGGCGTGAACGTGGATGGCGCCAACCGCTGGTTTCGCTGCACCTGTACCGTCAAGCATGATGGTTCCATCAGCCTGTACGTCGACGATTTCCTGATGTCGCAGGGCAGCAAGATGGTGACGCCATTCGTGCAGGCCATCGGCGCGCCCCTGGTGATCGGCCGCACCGTGGATGCGCAGGAGCAGGGCGCGCCAGCCTGGCAGTTGTCGGACGTCATCCTGTACGACCGCGTGCTGACGCCGAAGGAAGTGTATGACTATGGCCAGTATGGCATCGTGCACCGTCCCGTGGGACGCTGGAAGCTCGACGGCAACCTGGAAGACAGCTCCGGCTTCGGCAATCACGCCAGCACGGCGGACGGGTTGACGTACGTCAACGTCTGATTCGCTGGATCGACGTCGGATGTGTTGCACGGCCATGTTTTTTGACAAAAGCATGGCCGCGCCGAGATGGCATGGGGCGCGCTGGCTCAGGGTGGCTTACAATATCGTTTTGCACCAGTTACTTGAAAACTACTATGTCCAACGAGCAACCAGCAGTCGTCACCGAAGCGGCTTACCTCACCCTGCATTATCGTCTTGCCACTGTTGACGGTACTGACATTGTCACGACCTTCAGCGGCAATCCCGCGACCTTGATGCTGGGACAGGGCCAGCTGGCGCCGTTCCTCGAGCAGCGCTTGCTGGGCTTGCCTGAAGGCACGCACCAGACGTTTGAGCTGGCGGCCGGCGAAGGCTTCGGCGAGCGCAATCCTGAGCTGGTGCAGTCCGTCTCGCGCGCCACGCTGGACGAGAACTCCGTGCCGGGCGCCGACTACAAGATCGGCGACCTGGTCGACTTCGCCGCGCCGGGCGGCGGCCGCTTTGCCGGCGTGCTGCGCGAAATGCGCGAGGACTCGGCCCTGTTCGACTTCAACCATCCGCTGGCTGGCCAGCCGCTGCGTTTTGAAGTCAAGCTCATCTCGGTCCTGTAAGGAGTAGCGATGGATAAGGAACTGTTACTGGCCCAGCCCCGCGGCTTTTGCGCTGGCGTCGATCGGGCGATCGAAATCGTCGAGCGCGCCTTGCAGCAATTTGGCGCACCGATCTACGTGCGCCATGAAATCGTCCACAACGCCTATGTGGTGGCCGACTTGCGCAACAAGGGCGCCATCTTCATCGACGACCTCGATGACGTGCCTGCAGGCAATACGCTCGTGTTTTCCGCGCACGGCGTGTCGAAAGCCGTGCGCGCCGAGGCGGAATCGCGCGGCCTGAGCATTTTTGACGCCACTTGCCCGCTGGTCACCAAGGTGCACATGGAAGTGAGCAAGATGCGCCGCGAAGGCCGCGAGATCATCATGATCGGCCACGATGGCCATCCCGAGGTGGAAGGCACGATGGGCCAGGCCGATATGGGCATGCATCTGGTGGAAACGCTTGAGGATGTGGCGAAATTGCAAGTTGCCAATCCGGAAAGCCTGGCCTATGTTTCGCAAACAACGTTGTCAGTTGACGACACTAGCGACATTATTGCGGCCTTGAAAGCGAAATATCCGAATATCGCCGAGCCGAAAAAAGGCGACATCTGCTACGCCACCACCAACCGCCAGGAAGCCGTGAAATTCATGGCCCCGCAAGTGGAAGTGGTGATCGTCGTGGGCAGCCCGAACAGCTCGAATTCGAACCGCCTGCGCGAAGTGGCCGAGAAGATGGGCACGCCTGCCTACATGGTCGACAATGCCTCGCAAATCGACCCCGCCTGGCTGGAAGGCAAGCTGCGCGTGGGTGTGACGGCCGGCGCCTCGGCGCCCGAGGTGCTGGTGCAAGCCGTGATCGACCGCTTGAAGGAGTGCGGCGTGAAGAGCGTGCGCCCGCTCGACGGCGTACAGGAAGCCGTCACCTTCCCGATGCCGAAAGGCCTCGATGGCCTCAAGCGCGACGTCGCCTGAGTCTGCAGGGCGATTGAGTATCGGTGAAATAGTTACCTCAAAACCGAATTTAATTCGGAAATGATCGATTTATTCCAAGCTTAGTTTTTGCAAAAGATCGTTATGATTGCCTCAAGCTTGAATATGTTGTCGTTATGACTAAGCAAGGTCACGCCCTTTTTGAGTGCGTGCACCATGCTGGTGAGAACGGTCCAGGGATGGCACTGCAGGAATTCTTCCTCCGGTGCCGTTTTTGTATCAGCGACCCATGTTCTGGCGGAAGTTGTTCCCGAAAAATGCATATTTGATAGGGCAATCATGGATACATTCATCCAGCAGATCATCAACGGCTTGGTGTTGGGCAGCATGTATGCCTTAGTCGCCCTCGGTTACACAATGGTGTATGGCGTATTGAATCTGATCAACTTCGCCCACGGCGACGTGCTCATGATCGGCGCCATGGTGGGCTTGAGCATTCTCAAGCTGCTGGGCATTTATGTACCGGACTGGCCCGGCTATCTGAAACTGGCCACCGCCATCCTCGGCGCCATTCCCATCTGTATTCTGGTCAACATCATCATCGAGCGGGTCGCCTACCGCCGCCTGCGCAACGCCCCCCGCCTCGCCCCCCTGATTACCGCCATCGGCGTCTCCATCCTGCTGCAAACCTTCGCCATGATGATCTGGACGCGCAATCCCTTGCCTTTCCCGCAATTGCTGTCGACGGACCCCATCAACATAGGGGGCGCCGTGATTTCGCAAACGCAAGTGCTGCTGCTGGCCCTGGCCGCGCTGTCGATGGGCGGATTGGTGTTGCTGGTGGAAAAAACGAAAATGGGCCGCGCCATGCGCGCCACGGCGGAAAATCCCCGCGTGGCGGGCCTCATGGGCGTCGATTCCGACAAGGTCATCGTCGCCACCTTTGCCATCGGCGCCGCGCTGGCCGCCGTGGCGGGCGTGATGTGGGGCGCCAATTACGCGTCCATCCAGTTTTCCATGGGCGCCATCCCCGGCTTGAAAGCCTTTTGCGCGGCCGTGCTGGGCGGCATCGGCAATATCTACGGCGCCATGCTGGGCGGTGTCTTGCTGGGCATTATCGAGAGCCTGGGCGCCGGCTATATCGGCGACATCACGGGCGGCTTCCTGGGCAGCCACTACCAGGATATCTTTGCCTTCGTCGTGCTGATCATCGTGCTGACCCTGCGCCCGTCCGGCATCATGGGCGAACGTGTGGCCGACCGTGCCTGATGTGAAACTGGGAGACTGAATCATGGCACTACTCGATTTTGACGCTAAGAAAAATCCGACCAAAGCCTACGCCGGCATGCTGGGCCTGGCCGCGCTGCTGATGGTGTTCCCGTTTTTTGCCGCGCAGTTCGGCAACTCGTGGGTGCGCATCATCGACATGGCCTTGCTGTACATCATGCTGGCCCTGGGCTTGAACATCGTCGTCGGCTTCGCCGGCCTGCTCGACCTCGGCTACATCGCCTTCTATGCCGTGGGCGCCTACCTGACGGCCTTGCTGGCGTCGCCCCAGTTCGCCATCCTGCTCGAATCGGTGGTGAATCAATATCCGGTGCTGGGTGCATCCCTGGTGCAGCTGATGGGCCCGGAAATCCGCGAAAACGGCATCCACCTGTCGATCTGGATCATCGTGCCGCTGGCCGCAGCCGTGGCAGGCCTGTTCGGCGCCCTGCTGGGCGCGCCCACCTTGAAACTGCGCGGCGACTATCTCGCCATCGTGACCCTGGGTTTTGGCGAGATCATCCGCATTTTCATGAACAATTTGAACGATCCGATCAATTTCACGAATGGACCGCAAGGCATCAATTTGATCGACCCGATCCGCATCTTCGGCGTCAACCTGGCGGGCGAGGCGGGCACCAACAGCACCGTGACGGTGGCCGGTTTTTCCATGCCGTCCGTGAACGCCTATTACTTCCTGTTCCTCTTCCTGTGCATCGCTGTCGTGTTCGTCACCAAGCGCCTGCAGCATTCGCGCCTGGGCCGCGCCTGGGTGGCCATCCGCGAAGACGAGATCGCCGCCAAGGCCATGGGCATCAACACGCGCAACGTGAAATTGCTGGCTTTTTCCATGGGCGCCTCGTTCGGCGGCGTGGCTGGCGCCATGTTTGCGTCTTTCCAGGGCTTTGTTTCGCCGGAATCGTTCTCGCTGACGGAATCGATCGCCGTGCTGGCCATGGTGGTGCTGGGCGGCATCGGCCATATCCCCGGCGTGATCCTCGGCGGCGTGATCCTCGCCTCGATCCCGGAAGTGCTGCGCCATGTGGTGGAGCCGGCCCAGCAGGCGCTGTTCGGCCACGTAGTCATTGAAGCGGAAGTGCTGCGCCAACTGCTGTACGGCCTGGCCATGGTGTTGATCATGCTCAATCGTCCTGCGGGACTGTGGCCATCGCCGAAGCACGAAGACCGGCCCGACCACGATGTGGACCAGCCGAACAAATCCACCGGCGTCGTGTCCGCTTAAGGGAGGGAATCACATGAGCGAACAGATCATTCTCAATATCGCCGGCGTGAACAAGCGTTTCGGCGGCTTGCAGGCGCTCACCGACGTGGGCATCACCATCCGCCAAGGGCAAATCTACGGCTTGATCGGCCCGAACGGCGCCGGCAAGACGACGTTTTTCAATGTCATCACGGGCCTGTACCAGCCCGACACGGGCACCTTCGAGCTGGCCGGCAAGCCGTATTCGCCGTCCGCGCCGCACCAGGTGGCGAAGGCGGGCATCGCGCGCACCTTCCAGAACATCCGTTTGTTCGGCGACATGACGGCACTGGAAAACGTCATGGTGGGGCGCCATGTGCGCTCGCACCAGGGCGTCTTCGGCGCCATCTTCCGCCACAAGGCGGCGCGCGAGGAAGAGGCGTCCATCCGCAAGCGGGCCATGGAGTTGCTCGATTTCGTCGGCATCGCCCAGTTCGCCAACCGGACGGCGCGCTTCCTGTCGTATGGCGACCAGCGGCGCCTGGAAATCGCCCGCGCGCTGGCCACGGACCCGACCCTGCTGGCGCTCGACGAGCCGGCGGCCGGCATGAACGCGACGGAAAAGCTGGCCTTGCGCGAGTTGCTGGTGAAAATCAAGGCAGAAGGCAAGACCGTGCTCTTGATCGAGCATGACGTGAAACTGATGATGGGGCTGTGCGACCGCATCACGGTGCTCGAATATGGCAAGCGCATCGCGGAAGGCTTGCCGGCCGAAATACAACAAAACCAGGCCGTCATCGAGGCTTACCTGGGGGGATCGCACGCATGAGCAATATATTGAAGGTGGCGGGCCTGCACGTGGCCTACGGCGGCATCAAGGCGGTGAAAGGCATCGACCTGGAAGTCAACGAGGGCGAGCTGATCGCCCTGATCGGCGCGAACGGCGCGGGCAAGACGACGACCTTGAAAGCCATCACGGGCACTTTGCCTGCCTGCAAGATCGAGGGCACGATCAGCTACCTGGGCGAATCGCTGAAGGGCACGAAATCGTTTCACCTGGTGGAAAGGAAACTGGCCATGGTGCCGGAGGGGCGGGGCGTGTTTACCCGCATGTCGATCCGCGAAAACCTCATGATGGGCGCCTACACGCGCACGGACAAGGCGGGCGTCGAGGACGACATCGCCCGCTGGTTCGACGTGTTTCCCCGCCTGAAGGAAAGGGCGGCGCAGATGGCCGGCACCCTGTCCGGCGGCGAGCAGCAGATGCTGGCCATGGCGCGCGCCCTGATGAGCCATCCGAAGCTGCTGCTGCTCGACGAGCCGTCGATGGGCCTGTCGCCCATCATGGTCGAGAAAATCTTCGAGGTGATCCGCAAGGTGTCGTCCGAAGGCATCACGATCTTGCTGGTCGAACAGAATGCCCGGCTGGCCCTGCAGGCGGCGCACCGCGGCTATGTGATGGATTCCGGCCTGGTCACCATGGGCGGCAACGCGGCCGCCATGCTCGACGACCCGCGCGTGAAGGCGGCGTATCTGGGCGAGTAAGCGCGTTCGGGAAGTGTTCAGGCATAAAAAATGCCCCAGCTGGGCTGGGGCATAATGGCATCCGTCGGGGAAGTGCGGGATGGATGCCTGGAGGAGCTGGTAACAGCAGACCGCCGTGGCGGTCGCTTGATAATTACTTGGCGGCAGTGCGCGGCACGATTTTTTCAGCCGCTTGCGTGAACTGGTTCACGGCCGACGTCAGGTTCGCTTCGATGGCTTCGACGGCTTGCTTGCTGGTTTTCGAGAATTGCTCGTAGCCTGCATTGGCGTTGCCGATGGCGCTTTTCAGGATGGCGACGGCGTTTTCCGAACCGGCTGGCGCGTTCTTGGTGACTTCTTCCACCAGCGACAGGACTTTACGGTTGGTTTCAGCGATTTGCGATTCAGCAGCTTTGCTGAATTCGGCTTGCGTGCCCGACGTGATGGCAGCCAGGTGACGGCCGTAAGCGATGGCTTTTTCGGCGCCAGGCTGGGCTTGGGCAGAGGCCAGCGAGAAGAATTCTTGTGGATCTTTTGCCGACAGCAATTGCTTGGCGGCGGCGGTCGATTCTTCCAGCGTTGCCTTGGCAGCGGTCAGATTCAGTTCGACGATCTTTTCGATGCCTTCGAAGGCCTTGCCCGTCAGCGACGAGAACAGGGCGAATTGGGCTTCCAGGTTGGCTTTGGTAGCGGACGAAAATTGCTCAGGAATTGAAAACATATAAATCTCCAAAAAATCGAAATCTGGTTAATTTGATGCTGCGTGTACCGTTTGGGAAAGCAGGTGAATCTAAATTTTTCAAGCTGAACAAGAATTGTGCAACGCAACAAACCCTATTCTACGGCGAAAAAAACGTAAGTCAAGCGATTCTTGTGCGATGCAACAATTGAATAGATTTGCATCAAAAGTCATTGTTTCTAAAGAGAAATATTTGATTTCTACCTGTTAATGGTTTGTGCTTAAACTATCGTTTCCAGTGCCTGCGGGGACGATCGCGGCGCAGCATGCTAGACTTTGCCTCCCGCACTGGGCAACGCCCCGGTGCCGATCCCGTTTCCCGAGTCGATACCATGTCCAATCTTCCCGCCGCGGCTGGCGCCAGCGGCAAAGCCTCCTTCTTGACTAACCTGGCGCCGATGGCCTTGCCCGGCTTCTTCGTGTTGTTATGGAGCACAGGTTTTATTGTGGCCAAGTTCGGCTTGCCGTATGCGCCGCCGCTGACTTTTTTGCTGCTGCGCTTCCTGGGCGTGCTGGTCATTCTGCTGCCGCTGGTGCTGCTGTTGCGCGCGCCGTGGCCTGTGGGCCAATTCCGCCAGATCGCCATGGCCGGCATCCTGATGCAGGCCGGCTACCTGGCCGGCGTGTGGTGCGCCATCAAGCTGGGCATGCCGGCCGGCCTGTCTGCGCTGATTGTCGGCATGCAGCCCGTGCTGACGGCCTGCGCCGCACCCCTGATCGGCGAATCCGTGCGCCCGCGCCAGTGGCTGGGCCTGTTCTTTGGCTTGCTGGGCGTGGCCCTCGTCGTGTATGCGAAGATCAACCTCGTGGGTCTGACCGTGGAAAGCGTGCTGCTGTGCGTGTTCGCGCTGCTGTCGATGACGGCCGGCACCATGTACCAAAAACGCCACTGTCCGCACTTTGACTTGCGCACCGGCACGGTGGTGCAGTTTGCCGCCTCCATCGTGGTGGTCTTGCCATTCGCCCTGTATTACGAAGGATTGGACTTGCATTTCAGCAATGTTCAATGGACGGCGAATTTCATCGGCGCCTTGCTGTGGTCGGTGCTAGTGCTGTCCATCGGCGCCATCTTCCTGCTGTTCGCCCTGATCCGCCGCAGCGATGCGACGAAAGTGACGGGCTTGCTGTACCTGACGCCGCCCACGACGGCCGTGATGGCCTGGTTGATGTTTGGCGAAGCCTTTAATATGCTGGGCATCGCCGGCATGCTGGTGGCCGTGGTCGGCGTGGTGTTCGTGGTCAAGAAATAATAAGCTATAGCGGGAGAGCAGGGCAGTGAACAAGCAAGCATCTGAAACACGGTCGGCGCAGCAAGCCGTCGATAGCGTCATCCTGTCGCGCCGTTCCATCCGCGCCTTTTTGCCCACGCCGGTGGCGCAGGACGAGATCGTGCGCATCCTGGAAGTGGCGGCGCGCGCGCCTTCGGGCGCCAACATGCAGCCGTGGAAAGTGTATGTGCTGTCGGGCGAGGCCCGCCTGCGCCTGTCGCAGCGCATCCTGGCCGCCTATGCCGCGCCGAAGGCGCCCGATGCGCCCGCGCGCACGGCCTCATATATCTATTACCCGCGCCAGTGGACGGCGCCGTTCATCGAGCGCCGCCGCAAGATCGGCCTGGACCTGTACCAGTTGCTGGGCCTGGAGCGTGGCGACACGGCCGGCATGGCGGCCCAGCATGGGCGCAATTTCCAGTTTTTCGATGCGCCCGTGGGCCTGATCTTCACCATCGAGCGGGTACTGGAACAGGGTTCCTGGCTCGACTACGGCATGTTTTTGCAAAACATCATGCTGGCGGCGCGTGCGCGGGGACTCGACACGTGCCCGCAAGCGGCCTTCATCCATTACCATGACATCATCCGCGACGAACTGGGCGTGCCGGCCGGTGAAATGGTGGTGTGCGGCATGGCCCTCGGCTATGCCGACCCGGACAAGGTCGAGAACCGCCTGAACACGGAGCGCGAGCCGCTGGCCGGCTTTGTTAAATTCATGGACAAATAGACATTACTGGCGACGGGCGGAGAAAAACAGCCGGTTAAGGATGAGTTTGTTTGCTGATCGCCAACGATTTGTATTTCATTGCTGCAATAAATACTGTCCTAACTGTTAAATAGGCTTGCGATTGCTCTGCATTTCGCTACACTGCAATAAGGCAACAGCTTCACGGGGAATTATCGAATGGCTAAGTTTAAACTTGCGCTGGGTATCCTGGCTTCCCTGCTGTTTGCACTGGCGCCGGCTGCGGCCGTGCACGCCAAGGAAGCGAACGGCAAATCCTCAGCCTCGAAGAAACACAACACCAAGAAAATCAAAGTCGTGCTGCGCAAGGGCGCGACGGCCGCGCCGCGCGAAAAGACCGTGCGCCGGGTCGTCATGGTGCGCGGCAAACGCAAGGTCATCTACCAAAAAGTCAGCAGCGTGGCCGTGCCCATGGCCGCACCGATGCCCACCATGGGCGACCTGGCCGGCCTGAACCTGACGCGCGATCCGCTCGACCTGAAGTCCAGCGTGGCGCTGGTGCTGGACCAGGCCAATGCGGAAGTGTTGTTTGAAAAGAATTCCAATGTGGCCTTGCCCATCGCCTCCATCACCAAGATGATGACGGGCCTGGTGGTGGTCGAAGCGCACCAGGACATGGATGAGTTGCTGACGATCACGGACGAAGACGTTGACCGCGCCAAATTCAGCAGCTCACGCCTGAAAGTGGGCTCGCAATTGACGCGCGCGAATATGCTGCACATCGCCCTGATGAGTTCGGAAAACCGCGCCGCCTCGGCGCTGGGCCGCAATTATCCGGGCGGCTTGCCGGCGTTTGTCGACGCCATGAACAGCAAGGCGCGCCAGCTGGGCATGATGGATACGCATTACGTCGATTCCAGCGGCTTGTCGAAAATGAACGTGGCCAGCGCGCGAGACCTGGGCAAGCTGGCCATGGCCGCCTTCCGCCATCCGCTGCTGCGCGAGTACTCGACGGACCCGAAAGCCATCGTCGAAGCCAGCGGCCAGCCCATGCAGTTTGGCAATACGAATCACCTGGTGGCCAATCCGGGCTGGGAAATCGGCTTGCAAAAGACGGGCTTCATCAATGAAGCGGGACGTTGTTTGATGATGCAGGCGGTCATCGAAGGACGGGCCGTGATCATGGTCTTCCTCGATTCCAAGGGGAAACAGTCGCGTACGGCTGACGCGGGACGCATGCGCAAGTGGCTGGAAGCCTTGAAACCAGCCAACATGAGCCTGCCTGGTGGTTAATGCAGAAAGTTGTCGTCACGACGCCTGACAAAACCGTCGCGAGCGGTAGTGATTTGTGGCTAAGAAGCGCAACCGTACTCTAGTACGGTGAGCATCGCAGGCCGCAAAGCGCGCCGCGCAGCAGGTTTGGTCAGGCGTTCTCAGTCTTGCGGGATATAACCTAATGTGACGGAAATCTGGTTCGCCGTTTCCACCAGGTCCACCAGCCACTCATCCTGCAGGCGGTCGGCCGGGGCCGAGATCGACAGGCCGGCGATCAGCTTGCCTGTATCGTCGCGGATGCCGGCCGCCATGCAGCGCACGCCCAGTTCCAGCTCTTCATTGTCGCGCGCATAGCCGCGCTCGCGCACCAGGCTCAGCTCGCGCTCGAGCTTTTGCAGATCCGTGATGGAATTCTTGTTGTGTCCGGCCAGTCCCGTGCGCGTGGCGTAGGCGCGGATGGCTTTCGGCTCGTCCACGGAGAGGAACAGCTTGCCCGTCGAGGTCAGGTGCAGCGGACCGCGCCCGCCGATGGCGCGCACCACCTGCATGCCCGAGCGCTCGGAAAAGGCGCGGTCGATGTAGACGATCTCGTCGCCCTGGCGCACGGACAGGTTGATGGTTTGCTGGGTTTTCTTGTGCAGCTGGCGCATGAAGTCCAGTGCCGCTTCGCGCACACTGAGGCGGCTTTTCACCACATTGCCCAGTTCCAGCAGGCGCATGCCCAGCCGGTACGTGCCCGGTTCGATGCGGTCGACAAAGCGCGTCAGCACCATGTCGTTGAGGATGCGGTGCGCCGTCGAGGGGTGCAAACCGGAAACCTTGGATAATTCCTTCAGGCTGACCGGGTCGGAATATTTGGCCAGGGCATCGAGCAGGGCGACCATGCGTTCGATCACCTGGATCGTCGTCTTCGGGGCAGCGACCGGTTCAATTTTCATGATGGATTTGGTGCAATGCAGTATTCATGCTTCTTTATACCATGATGTGAAAAAATAGTGAAATGTTCCGAGATATTCAGCGAATAAATGGTCACAGTGCTATGTCGCCCCCATAATGTGCCCACTGCACTTGCTTTACATATGGAAAACTATGCAACCTGTAAACGAATTCAAAAGTAAAAGTGGCTTGAAACGGATTTTCTCCGCTTTTTTCTACTCGCTCGATGGCTTGAAAGCGGCCTGGCGCCATGAACACGCGTTCCGCCAGGAACTCGGTTTGTTCGTCGTCGGCACCGTGATCGCCTTGCTGCTGCGCGTCTCCGCCTTTGAAAAACTGGTGCTGATCGGCGTGCTGCTGCTGGTGCTGATCGTCGAACTGATCAATTCCGCCATCGAAGCCGTGGTCGACCGCATCTCGCTGGACCGCCATCCGCTGTCGAAGAACGCCAAGGATTTCGGCAGCGCGGCCGTGCTGCTGACCTGCACCCTGGCCTTCGCCACTTGGGCCGTCGTATTATTTAACCGTTTCTATTAACCGCTTTATCCCCGTTGCGCGCCGTCCATATGCGAAAAATGTATATCAAACGGCGAAACGCTTCGTTCTCTTTGCGGCCATAGCGCCGTAATCTGGTGGCTCTGAAAGTTCAACCACACGGGGATCTTAGATGCTGTCGAAAAAAATCATCACTGCCGCCGCCATCAGCGCGTTTGCCCTTCTGCAAACGGCGCAGGCTGCCGATATCACCCTGCTCAACGTGTCATACGACCCGACGCGCGAGCTGTACCAGGATGTGAATACGGCGTTTGCCAAGGAGTGGAAAGGCAAGACGGGCGACAACGTCAAGATCAAGCAATCGCACGGCGGTTCCGGCAAGCAGGCGCGCGCCGTCATCGACGGTCTGGAAGCGGACGTGGTCACCTTGGCCCTGGCCTACGACATCGACGCGCTGGCCGAGCACAAGCTGCTGGCCGCCGACTGGCAAAAGCGTTTGGCGCACAACAGCTCGCCTTACACCTCGACCATCGTGTTTCTGGTGCGCAAGGGCAACCCGAAAGGCATCAAGGATTGGAATGACTTGATCAAGCCGGGCGTGTCCGTCATCACGCCGAACCCGAAAACCTCGGGCGGCGCCCGCTGGAACCACCTGGCCGCGTGGGGTTATGCCTTGCGCCAGCCGGGCGGCAACGAAGCCAAAGCCAAGGATTTCCTCGGCAAACTGTACAAGAACGTGCCCGTGCTCGATTCCGGCGCGCGCGGCGCCACCACCACCTTCGTCGAACGGGGCATCGGCGACGTGCTGATCGCCTGGGAAAACGAGGCTTACTTGGCCGTCAAGGAACTGGGTCCGACCAAGTTCGACATCATCACGCCATCCGTCAGCATCCTGGCCGAGCCGCCCGTCGCCGTCGTCGATAAATTTGCCGACAAGCACGGCACGCGCAAGGTGGCCGAGGCTTACCTGAACTACCTGTACACGGACGAAGCGCAAGACATCATCGCGAAGAACTACTACCGTCCGGCAACGGACAAGGCGGCAAAGAAATACGCGTCGCAGTTCGCCAAGGTCAACCTGTTCACCATCGAGCAAGTGGCCGGCGGCTGGACGGCGGCACAGAAGGCGCACTTTGCCGACGGCGGTATCTTCGACCAGATCTATCAGCCGAAGTAATCTTCACCGGCAGGCGGCAACGCTTGCCGGAATCGATCACGCAAGGACACATCATGGCGCTGCGCAGCTTTTCCGATTACCGGGTATTGATCGTGCCGGGCTTGCATAACAGCGGTCCCGAGCATTGGCAGAGCCGCTGGCAGCGCCTGTATCCGCAATTCGAGCGGGTCGAGCAGGATGACTGGAACGCTCCCGACCTGGCCACCTGGTCGGCGCGCCTGGACCAGGTGCGGCGGCAGGATGCGCGTCCCACGCTGATCGTCGCCCACAGCTTCGGCTGCCTGACGACGGCGCACAGCCTGGCCCGCGACCCGCAGGGCGTGGCCGGCGTGCTGCTGGTGGGGCCGGCAGATCCCGACAAGTTTGGCGTGGCGAAGGCCTTGCCGCAAAAGCGCCTGCCTTGCCCCGGCATCCTGATCGCCAGCCAGACGGACCCTTGGATGACGGCCGAACACGCGGCGCAGTGGGCACGGCGCTGGAATTGCAAGTATATTGATGGCGGTGCGCTGGGCCATATCAACGCCGAGTCGCGCCTTGGTGACTGGGTCTATGGCCAGGCGCAACTGCAAACACTGTTTGATCTGGCGCAAAGCGACAAACGCCACCGTCAGGCAGCCTGATTCGACGCACATCCCATTGCCACACAACCTCTCAAGGAGATCACGATGACTTTACGCCTGGGCGATGTCGCCCCTGATTTTGAACAAGACAGCTCGATCGGCCCCCTCAAGTTCCACGAGTGGGCGGGCAATTCCTGGGTGGTGCTGTTTTCCCACCCGGCCGACTTTACCCCCGTGTGCACGACGGAACTGGGCCTGACGGCCAAGCTCAAGCCGGAATTCGACAAGCGCAACGTGAAGGCCATCGCCCTGTCCGTGGATGCGGCCGAGTCGCACAAGAGCTGGATCAAGGATATCGAAGAGACGCAAAACACGGTGGTGGGCTTCCCCATCATCGCCGACGTCGACAAGAAAGTGTCGATGCTGTACGACATGATTCACCCGGAACAGTCCGTCACGGCCACCGTGCGTTCCGTCTTCATCGTCGACCCGAACAAGAAAGTGCGCCTGATCCTCACGTATCCGCTGAGCACTGGCCGCAACTTCAATGAAATCCTGCGCGTCATCGACGCCCTGCAACTGACGGACGGCTACACGGTGGCCACGCCCGGCAACTGGAAAGATGGCGACGACGTCATCATTCCACTGACGGTGCAAGACCTGGACGTGATCAAGCAGAAATATCCGAAGGGATTTACGGCAGCGAAACCCTATCTGCGTTTGACGCCGCAGCCAAACAAGTAATTCCGGGGTCAGTTGCTTCGCAATCGGAATGCGTCCCATTGGGACGCATTCCCCCTCGGGGTCTGACCCCAGCATTTGTCTCGGGTATAAATATGTCTAAGAAGCAAAAACGCACCTGTCCGGTGCGTTTTTTTTCGCCCAACGATTCTGCAAGCAAGTATGCAAAATCCATCTAAGCAAATGAGAAATGGTTAGTTCTTTTTATAACGAATGCATGTGATTATTGCACTCTATAACTCAAAAATGTAATAAGAAGGAGTTTCTATGTCTGCAGCATCAGCAGCACCGCTCAAGGCGCGCGGAGCGCCGTTTCGGGTCATGCCGGGGTTTAAGCTGTCACTGGGCTTCACGCTCTTTTACCTGGCCTTGATCGTTCTCATTCCGCTGTCGTCGGTGTTCCTGAAAACTTTCACCATGACATGGGACGCCTTCTTCAGCGCCGTCACGTCCGACCGTGTGATGGCGTCGTACCGCTTGACGTTTGGCGCTTCGCTGATCGCCGCCCTGTTGAACGTGGTGTTTGGCGGCATCCTGGCCTGGGTGCTGGTGCGTTACAAATTTCCCGGCAAGCGCATCATCGACGCGCTGGTCGACTTGCCGTTCGCCTTGCCGACGGCCGTGGCCGGTATCACCCTGACGGCTTTGTATTCGTCGAACGGCTGGTTCGGCCAGTTCATCGAAGGCGTGCTGGGCATCAAGGTGGCGTTCACGCCGCTGGGCGTGGTGGTGGCGCTGACCTTCATCGGCTTGCCCTTCGTCGTGCGCACCGTGCAACCGGTGCTGGAAGACGCGGAAAAGGAACTGGAAGAAGCGGCCGCCAGCCTGGGCGCCAATTCATTGCAAACGTTTATCCGCGTCATCTTCCCCACGATCTTGCCTTCCTTGCTGACGGGCTTTGCGCTGGCGTTTGCCCGCGCCACGGGCGAGTACGGTTCCGTGATCTTTATCGCCGGCAACATGCCGATGGTGTCGGAAATCACGCCGCTGTTCATTATTACCAAATTGGAACAATACGATTACGCAGGCGCCACGGCCATCGCCGTGGTGATGCTGGTGGTGTCTTTCCTGCTGTTGTTGACGATTAACCTGCTGCAAGCATGGACGCGCGGAAAGGCGAAGAAATCATGAGTACGAATACGACTAGCGTCGCTGGCGTGGACAATGCGCGCCCGGCAGTGCGCCGCTTCGAGCCGAATGTCGGCCCCGTCGTGCTGGAACCGTTGTGGGTGCGCACGGTCCTGATCACCGTCGCCTTGCTGTTCCTGACGGCGTTCCTGATCGTGCCCCTGGTGGCCGTGTTCGCGGAAGCGTTCAAGAAGGGCTGGGAAGCGTATATCGCCGCCATCATCGACCCGGACGCGATTTCCGCCATTAAATTGACCCTGATCACGGCCGCCATCGCCGTGCCGTTGAACCTGGTGTTCGGCGTGGCCGCTTCCTGGTGCATCGCCAAGTTCGAATTCCGCGGCAAGAGCATCTTGTTGACCCTGATCGACTTGCCGTTTTCCGTCTCGCCCGTGATTTCCGGCCTGATCTATGTGCTGATGTTTGGCGCCCAGGGCTGGTTCGGCCCGTGGCTGCAGGCGCACGACATCAAGATCCTGTTCGCCGTGCCCGGCATCGTGCTGGCCACCATCTTCATCACCTTCCCGTTCGTGGCGCGTGAATTGATCCCGCTGATGCAGTCGCAGGGCAGCGAAGAGGAAGAGGCCGCCATCGTGCTGGGCGCCTCGGGCTGGAATACCTTCCGCCGCGTGACTTTGCCAAATATCAAGTGGGGGCTGCTGTATGGCGTGATCCTGTGTAACGCCCGCGCCATGGGCGAGTTCGGCGCCGTGTCCGTCGTGTCCGGCCATATCCGTGGCGAAACCAACACCATGCCGCTGCAGGTGGAGATTCTGTACAACGAGTACAACTTCGCCGCCGCGTTTGCCGTCGCCTCCCTGCTGGCCTTGCTGGCGCTGGTGACCCTGGCCTTGAAAGCTTTCATTGAGTGGCGTTTGAACGAGAGCAACGCCGACGATTCCGCCTTACGTTCCACGGAGCACTGATATGACCATCGCAGTTAAAAACATCCACAAGCGCTTCGGCGATTTCGTTGCCCTCGACAATATCTCGCTGGACTTTCCCGCCGGCGAACTGACGGCCTTGCTGGGCCCGTCCGGTTGCGGCAAGACCACCTTGCTGCGCATTATTGCTGGCTTGGAACATCCGGACAGCGGCCAGGTGTTGCTGGACGCGGAAGACGCGTCGAACCGCCATGTGCGCGAGCGCCAGGTCGGTTTCGTGTTTCAACACTATGCCCTGTTCAAGCACATGACCGTGTTCGAGAACGTGGCCTTCGGTTTGCGCGTGAAGTCGCGCAGCGAGCGCCCGTCGGAAGACCAGATCCGCCGCAAGGTCAAGGATTTGCTGGAACTGGTGCAGCTCGATTGGCTGGCCGACCGCTATCCGCCGCAATTGTCGGGCGGGCAACGCCAGCGCATCGCCCTGGCGCGCGCGCTGGCCGTCGAGCCCCGCGTGCTGCTGCTCGACGAGCCGTTCGGCGCCCTGGATGCCAAGGTGCGCAAGGAATTGCGCCGCTGGCTGCGCCGCCTGCATGACGACTTGCACGTCACCAGTATTTTCGTTACGCATGACCAGGAAGAGGCGCTGGAGGTGGCCGACCAGGTCGTACTGATGAACAAGGGCACGGTCGAGCAACTCGGTTCCCCTGAGCAAGTTTATAACCACCCTGCGTCGCCCTTCGTCTACGGCTTCCTCGGCAACGTCAACCTGTTCCACGGCCGCGTGCATGACGGCGTGATGGCCACGGGCGACGCCAGTTTCGAGGTGCCCGACTACGCGGGCGTGAGCGACAGCAAGGGCACGGCCTATGTGCGTCCGCACGACCTGGAAATCGACCGCTACACGCAGGGCGCGGAAGGCATCGTCGTGAAACTGAGCCGCGCCCATGCGATCGGCCCGCTGGCCCAGCTGGACTTGCAGCGTGTGGATAACAGCGAACTGATCGAAGCGGTGATGTCGAACGAGCGTTTTACCCATCTGCAGCTGAAGGAAGGCGAGACATTGGTTGTCCGCCCGAAACGTCTCCATGTATTTGTTGAACCCACCCGAACTTGATACAGGATAGCCATGAACTTTCAACAATTGCGATCGATCCGCGAAGCGGCCCGCCGCGGCTATAACCTGACGGAAGTGGCCAACGCCCTGTTCACGTCGCAACCGGGCGTGAGCCGGCAAATCCGCGAACTCGAAGACGAGCTGGGCGTGGTGATTTTCGAGCGCAACGGCAAGCGTTTGACGGGCTTGACGGAGCCGGGCAAGGGCATCCTGAAGATCGTCGACCGTCTCTTGATCGAGGCGGAAAACCTGCAGCAGGCCAGCCTCGAATACAGCGGCCAGACCAGCGGGACCTTGTCCGTGGCGGCCACGCACACGCAGGCGCGCTATGCGCTGCCGAAGGTGGTGCAAAGCTTCCGCGCCGCTTTCCCCGAAGTGCGTATTGCGCTACAACAAAGCGCGCCCGAGCACATCGCGGAATGGGTGCTGTCCGGCAAGACCGATATCGGCATCGCCACGGAAGGCTTGAGCCAGTTCCCCGACCTCGTGTCGTTCCCGTGCTACCGCTGGAGCCATCTGATCGTCGTGCCCGACGGCCATCCGCTGCTCGAACATTCGCCCATCCGCCTGGAAGACCTGGCGAAGTATCCGCTGATTACCTACGACAAGGGTTTCACGGGACGCGGGCATATCGACGACGCCTTTGCCAAGGCAGGCGTGGCGACCGATATCATCCTGACGGCCATGGATTCCGATGTCATCAAGCAATACGTGGCGCTGGGCCTGGGCGTAGGCATCGTCGCCTCGATGGCCTTCGACCATGGCCGCGACAAGGGGCTGCGGGCCGTGGAAGCGTCGCATTTGTTCGCCACCAACACGACGCGCCTGGCCGTGCGGCGTGGCGCCTACCTGCGCGCCTACGCCTACGAGTTCATCCTGCAGCTGGCGCCGGACTTGACGCGCGAAGACATCGACCGCGCCATGGCGGGCGAGGACGCCCTCTAGGCGATGGCCGCCCTTTGCGCGCGCGTCAGGCTGGCCACGGCGCGCGCGTGGCTATCCTGCACCAGTTCCGCCAGGTAATCGGCCGGGAAGCGCGCCACGTCGACGATGGTCACCCAGTGAAAGCGGCCCATGTAACGGGCCGGTTTCACGCCGGGCATGTCCGTCAGTTCGATGAAGCGCCCGGCGCTGGCGCGCAGGCTGAAGCGCCACTGCTCGGGTGCGCTGGTCTTAAAATAGGCAAACTTCTTGCCGCTCACTTCATACACGAGGATGTTTGACGGCGCACCGTACAGCACGGCTTGCGCGCCGGGCAGGGCCGCGCAAACGTCTTTCAGTTCATCACTTGTCATTCGTCAACCGCCATGAATTGTTGGGTGTTATGGTCGAAGGCATAGGCCGCGCCGGTGGGAGCGTCCAGCAGCGCAATGAAACGGTCATCCACGCCGAGCACGGCGCCCAGCGACACGAGGGCCACGTTGGCGCTGTCGTTGATGTAGTCGTCGCTTTCATCGTTGGCCGTGAAGCGCCAGCCGCTGTCGTCGTCGTTGTCCGGTTCCTCGCGGTACAGATAGCCGACGGGCGCGCCGTCTTCCAGCACTTTTTTCGTCACGAAGCACAGGCCCGCATAGCGGTTGACGAGGTTATCGTCATCGTCGTGCTGCGTATTGATGATGTGGCGTGCCGCGAAAGCGACGGGGTCTTTGGCTTGCAGATCACGGATGTAGCCTGGCGTGTTGTCGAGCTTGCCGGTGAAGTGTCCGTGCGGCTCAACTGTGTCGACCAGCACCCACATGCGCTCAGCGCCCGGCGCCTGCGGATCGTCGCTGTGGAAGGCGAAGATCAGCTTGACCACCTCGCCGGGGCGCACCTGGGCGATGGCCTCGGGCGGCGATTTGTAGAAGGTGTAGGGATGGCGCGCCGCCAGTTCGGCGGCGTCGGCCAGGTGCCAGCTGGGCATGGTTATCCGTCATCAAGAAGAGTAACACCCATGGTAGCCGATTGCGTGCCAGGATGACCACGCCTACCTGCCGGCTTGCCGTTGCCGCAGGGCTACACCGCTATCTGGCATGTGCCGATCTACAACAATCCTGCTGCCAGGAGCGGCGCCCGGACATGGCGGCATGCCCCGCGATAGCTGGCACCGGCCATAAATTGATAAGGCCAATTGAAAATGCCAATGGTAAAAATTGTTTCTTTTATTGCATTTCGATTTCCTGAATGATATCTTTTGCTCTGCGATGTGAAAGTGATAGAAAAATAATTAATATTGCAATTATTGAAATATTTATATCAGGGGAATATATGAACATGACCAAACGTGCGTTGCTGGGTCTTTGCCTGACCGCTGCGGCTTGCCTGGCGCCATTGGCCCAGGCGGCGAGCTGGGTGGAAATCACCGATCCTGCCATGACGGGCTTCTCGGTGGGCGGCAAGACCGTCACCTATGGCAGCGTGGCAGCGGACTCGGTCTGGGTCTATGACGGCGCCAACCCGCCCGGCGCGCAAAGCGCGGCCGCCATCCAGAGTTTGGTCAGCAGCACGTTTGGCCTGCCATCCAGCGGTACCGGCTCCTTGGTCTTTGCCGCCCAGGGCGACTTGGCCAGCAGCAATTCTGGTTCGTTCACCGTCAACTCCAGCTTCGACTACCTGGCCGTGCATTATGGCCGTGGCGAACTGTTGTTCCACTGGGACACGCCGCTGGCCGCCAATACGGTTGTCACCATTGCCAACCTGCCGCGTGGCCTGAGCAATTTCCGCGCGTTCAATTCGGTATCGGCAGTGCCTGAGCCAGCGACCTACGGCATGCTGATGCTGGGCTTGGGCCTGGTCGGATTTGTCGCGCGCCGCCGCCGCGCCTGAGCCTGCAGCGCCTGCGGGCGCATGCGCTGACGCATGAAAAAAAAGCCTGGAAACGCGATGCGTTCCAGGCTTTTTGCATGGCAGAGCGCCATTTACCAGCTATAGCCGGCCTTGGCGTAGTAATAGCGGCCGTTGAAGCCGTTCGGCGCGAAGCCGCTGTACGGCTGGGTGCCGCCATTGTTGAAGTTGCCCACGCTGGTGACCTGGTCAGGATAGCGGTTGGTGACGTTGTCGATGCCGGCCACCAGGCGCCAGTTCTTGCCCAGTTTCACGGAACCGGACACGTCCAGCACCCATTGCGGATCGTAATGCTGGTCTTGCAGGGCATTGTTTTGCGGCACGATGAAACTGCCGTAGCGCGTTACGACGCCGTGCGCATTCCAGATGCCGACGCTGTAGTCGGCGGCCAGGCTGAACTTGTCCTTTGGCGAACCGACGGTGGCGCGCTGGATGGTCTGGCGGTCGATCAGTTTCAGGTTGTTGGCCGTCAGGATGGCCGGATTGTCCGCCAGTTTCTGTACCGAGGTCTTGTTGTGATTGTAGGCCACGGTCAAGTCCAGGCGGTCCTTGTCCTGCAAGTCGATGCGGTAGGTGCTGACGATGTCCACGCCTTCCGTGCGCGTATCGACGGCGTTGGTGAAATAGCGTCCTGCGCCCACCGGCGTGCCCTGCGCGGCGAGGGTTTTTTTCAACGCCTCGCTCAGGAGCAGGTTGGCAGAGAACAGGATGCGGTCATCGATGTCGATGCGGTAGGCGTCGATCGTCGTCGTGAAGTTGCGCGTGGGCTGGAATTGCAGCCCCAGGCTGTAGTTGCGGGCTTTCTCCGCTTTCAGGTTTTGTGCGCCCAGTGCGCGCGCCTGCGGCGTGTTGACGGCAAAGGTGCCCGTTTCGATGGCTGTATTCGTGCCATTGATGACCTGGAAGTTGGTGGTGGTGATGGTGTAGTACTGCTGTGCCAGCGACGGTGCGCGGAAGCCGCTCGACACGGTGCCGCGCAGGGACAGGGCGTCCGTGAAGGCATAGCGGGCCGAACCTTTGGCCGAGGTGGTGCTGCCGAAATCGCTGTAGCGCTCATGGCGCAGGGCCACGCCGCCGGACAGTTTTTTCGTCGCTTCCGCTTCCAGGTTGACGTAGACCGATTCATTGTGGCGGCTGTGGCTACCCGCGTTTTCGGGACGGAAGCCGGCAAAGCCCTGCGAACCGGTACCGGTATACGATGCTTGCTCGCCAGCGCCGATCGTGTATTTTTCATGGCGCGCTTCGGCGCCCACGGCCACCGTCAGCGGCCCCGTAAAGTAAGCGACGGGAAATTCGCGCGCCGCGTCGAGATTCAGGACGGTCTGCTCATTTTTCAGCGAGCCCACATAAAAGTGCGTGGGGCTGGCGGCAGCCAGGTCGAAATTGACGGTATTGTCGAGATCCAGCTTGAACTTGTTGCTGCCGTAATTCAGGCTGGCATCCCAACGCCAGCCGGCCGCCTCGCCGCGCAAGCCTGTCACCAGCGACTGGTCGGTCAGGGTGCTGTTCTGGATCGGCAGGAAGCCTTCGGGGAAGATCGACGAGCGGGTGACGTATTGTCCATTTTTGTCCTTCACCAGGCCTGCGCGCCAGGTGGCGCCGGCCGAGGTGTCGCGCTGGCCGTAGCCGCCGAAGGCATACCAGTCGAGGTTGTCGCCGAGATGGTATTCGCTGTTGATGAAGACGGTAGCCGGTTTGCTCTCGGCATCGCCGTAGCGCAGGTTGACCTTGCCGTAGCGCGGTTCCAGCGGGTTGCTGAAATCGCGGCCGGCGCGGTTGGTGGGACCGCGATCGGCCACTTCCGCCGAGACGCGCACCCAGCCGTCCTCGCCCAGGGCGAAGCCGGCCGAACCCTTGATGGATTTCTGCTTGCCGTCGCGCTCCTGCGTCTGGCCATAGCCCACTTCGATGTCGCCGCCGGCCGCGCCTTTTTTCAGGATGATGTTGATCACGCCGGCAATCGCATCGGAACCGTACTGGGCCGCCGCACCATCGCGCAGCACTTCCACGTGGTCGATGGCGGCCAGGGGGATAGCGTTCAGGTCGACAGGCGCCGAGCCGCGGCCCAGGGTGCCGTTGACGTTGACGACGGCCGACGTGTAGCGGCGCTTGCCGTTCACCAGCACCAGGGTCTGGTCGGGCGATAGGCCGCGCAGCTGGGCAGGGCGCACGGCGTCGCTGCCATCGGCACCCGTCGGACGGGGGAAGTTCATCGATGGCAGCAGGCGCGCCAGCACGGTGGCCAGTTCGGCCGAGCCCGTGCTTTGCAGGTCGCGCGAGGTGAGGATGTCGATCGGCGATTCGGAATCGATGGTGCGGCGGTTCTTGGCGAAGGTGCCGGTGACAACCACCGATTGCAATTCGCCTTCGGCCGGCAGCTCTTGCTGCGCTTGCGCCTGCATGGGCAGGCTGAAGCAGGCGATCAGGCTGGCGGCGATAACGGTTTTCACGGGCAGGGCGGGAAGCTGGGAGCGGGCGTTGCTTGAACTCATCGACGATATCTCTTCGGTTGGTGGTTACGCGGACCATGGCGGTCCGACGATGAAATCAGATTAACAGTGGGCACGTGGCGTGCTTACGAATCGTTCTGTCTATCGATATGCAATAAATATCTGAAACACGTCAACATGGCGCGAGTAGCGCATATGGCCTCGTTTCCAGCATACGGCCGGGCAAGGCCAGGCCGCAATGCTGCACAGCAGTAAATTGCCAGCTGTTGTATAAAAACGACTATCTGCGAGGAGAGGGGGGAGCCTGGCGGCGGCATGCGCCGCCAGACGCAGGGCGTTTACTGCCCCGGATTGGGCGCACTGGCGTGGATGGCGTCGACGGCCGCCACCAGTTCCGGCGACAGGGTGATTTGATGGGCGTCGATATTTTGCTGCAACTGCTCCACGCTGGTGGCGCCGATGATGGTCGAGGCCACGAACCAGCGCGTGTAGCACCAGGCCAGCGCCAGCTGCGCCGGCGTCAAGCCGTGCGCGCGGGCCAGCGCCGCATACCGGCCGGCGGCCGCGATGGTGGCGGGGCGCACGTAGCGCGGGCTCCAGCCGGCCGGAAAGCGCGTCAGGCGGCCCTTGGCCTGCGGATCGTCGAGGTATTTCGCCGTCAGCTGACCGAACGCCAGCGGGCTGTAGGCCAGCAAGCTGACATTTTCCCGGTGGCAGGTTTCGTCGAGCAAACTCGTCTCGAAATGGCGCGCCGTCAGGTTGTACAGGTTCTGGATGGAGGCGATGCGCGGCAAGCCCTTCAGTTCCGCCTGCTTGATGTATTCGCACACGCCCCACGACGATTCGTTCGACACGCCGATGTGGCCGATCTTGCCTTCCTCGACCAGCTTGCCCAGCACGGCCAGCGTGTCTTCGATGGCGACGCAAGCGTGCTCCTTGCGCGGGTTGTACACGCTGGCACCGAAGATGGGCAGGTTGCGGCTGGGCCAGTGCAATTGATACAGGTCAATGTGCTCCGTCTGCAGCCGGCGCAAGCTGTCTTCGACGGCGGCGCGGATGTTGATCGCGTCGTGGTCCGTCTTGCCCCTGCGTATCCAGTGCATGCGCGAATTCGGCCCGGCCACCTTGCTGGCCAGCACGATGTTGCCGCGCTTGCCGCTTTTCTTCAACCAGCTGCCGATGTGGCGCTCGGTGCTGCCCTGCGTCTGCGCGCTGGCCATCACCGGATACATTTCCGCCGTGTCGATGAAGTTGATGCCCCGTTCCAGCGCGTAATCGAGCTGGCTGTGCGCTTCGGCTTCCGTGTTCTGTTCGCCGAAGGTCATCGTGCCCAGGCAGATCCTGCTGACTTCCAGGCCGCTGGTACCCAGCTTGATCTTTTCCATGCGCCGTCCTTAGCGGGCCTGCTTGCCGTGCAGCGCGCGCGCGCAATCCTTGATCAGCGCGGGACCGGCGTAAATCAGGCCGCTGTACAGCTGCACCAGTTGCGCGCCCGCCTCGAACTTGGCCACGGCGTCGCTGCCCTGCATGATGCCGCCCACGCCGATGATGGGCAGCGCGTCGCCCAGTTCCGCCTTCAGCAGGCGGATGACATTGTTCGACAGCTCGAACACGGGCGCGCCCGACAGGCCGCCCGCTTCCGCGCCGTGCGGCATGCCTTCGACGGCGCTGCGCGACAGGGTCGTGTTGGTGGCGATGACGCCGTCGATCTGGTGGCGCGTGAGCGACTCGGCGATGCTTTTCACCTGTTCGCCATCCATGTCCGGCGCGATTTTCAGGGCCAGCGGCACGTAGCGCTTGTGCTTGTCCGCCAGGCGGGCCTGGGCATCTTTGAGCTGCGACAGCAGGGCGTCGAGTTCCGACGCACCCTGCAGCTGGCGCAAATTCTTGGTGTTCGGCGACGAGATGTTCACCGTCACATAGCTGGCGTAAGGGTAGACTTTTTCCAGGCACAGCAGGTAGTCGTCGGCCGCGCGCTCGATGGGCGTGTCGGCATTCTTGCCGATGTTCAGGCCCAGTACGCCGGCGCGGTTCTGGTAGAACTTCGACGCCTGTACGTTGGCGATAAACGCGTCCACGCCGCCATTGTTAAAGCCCATGCGGTTGATGATGCCCTGCGCCTGCGGCAGGCGGAACATGCGCGGTTTCGGATTGCCCGCCTGCGCGCGCGGCGTGACGGTGCCCACTTCGATGGAGCCGAAACCCAGGTCGGCCAGCGCGTCGATGTAGGCGCCGTCCTTGTCCAGACCGGCGGCCAGGCCGACCGGGTTCGGGAAGGTGATGCCCATCACCGTGCGCGGGTCCGCCGCCGGTTTGCCGGCCAGTTTCGTCAGGCCCAGCGCGCTGGCGCGTTTCAGGGCGGGCAGGGTGAGATGGTGGGCCGCTTCGGCATCCATCGAAAACAGCAAGGGGCGGGCGAGGGAGTACAGGAATTTTTCAGACATGGGGCGCTTTGAGTAGGTATGCGGGCTGCCGGGAAGGGCTGGCGGCGCGCGAAATAAGTGGCGTATTTTACCGTGTTCCGCGCGGCTGCCGGGTGTATAGTTCTTGTTGGTCTAATGCAATATTGAATCCTTGATAATTCGCATTCGACCGTGGACCTTCCTGTTTTTTCTCTGTTCTGTTGACTTCATAAGCGAGACATCGATTGAAAAAGACACGCATCTTGACCGCCATCGCAGCCGCCAGCGCACTGCTGCTGAGCCATCCGGCCCTGGCCCTGCCCAATACGCAAGACACCCGCATGCTGAGCGAACCGGCCGTCTCCAGCCGCCACATCGCCTTCATCTATGCGGGCGACGTATGGCTATCGAACCTGGACGGCGGCGGCGCGCGGCGCCTCACCTCCGACCTGGGCGACAAATCCAACCCCGTGTTTTCGCCCGACGGCAGCCTGATCGCGTATAGCGCCAACATCGACGGCAATGTCGACGTGTATGTGATCGCGGCCGCCGGCGGCGTGCCGCGCCGCCTGACCTTCCACCCGGGTGTTGATCTGGCGCAATCGTTCACCCCCGATGGCCAGTCCGTGATGTTCACCTCGCCCCGCGCCGCCTTCAACAACCGCTTCCAGAAGCTGTTCACGGTGCCGGTGGCGGGCGGCGTGGAAACCCAGCTGGAGATCCCCAACGCCTCGCGCGCCACGTATTCGCCCGACGGCAAGCGCATCGCGTACAACCCGCTGGCGCCCGCCTTCAAGCAGTGGAAGCGCTACCGGGGCGGCACCAATTCCTGGCTGTGGCTGTTTTCATCCAGCGATAAATCGATTGAAAAAATCCCCCAGCCGACGACGCGCTCGAACGACGTCGATCCCATGTGGATCAAGGATACCGTGTACTTCCGCTCGGACCGCAACGGCGAATTCAACCTGTTTGCCTACGACGTCAAGACGAAAGCCGTGCGCCAGTTGACGCAGCACAAGGATTTCCCCGTGCTGAACGCGTCGGCGGCGAACGGCACCATCGTCTACGAGCAGGCCGGTTATCTCCACTCACTCGACATCGCCAGCGGCCAGGCGCACAAGCTGGCCATCGCCGTGGCCAGCGACCTGGGGCAGGCGCGCCCCCGCTGGGTCAAGAACGCGAAATATATCCGCGACGCGTCGATTTCGCCGTCGGGCGCGCGCATCGCCTTCGAATACCGGGGCGAGATCGTCACCATCCCCGCCGACAAGGGCGACGTGCGCAACCTGACGCAGACGGCCGGCGCCCACGAGCGCACGCCGATCTGGTCGCCCGATGGCCGCTCGGTCGCGTATTTCTCGGACGAGTCGGGAGAATATGAACTGCATGTGCGCTCGCAGGACGGCAAGGGCGCCGTGAAAAAGCTCAAGCTCAATGGCAGCGGTTTCTATGACAACGCCGTCTGGTCGCCCGACAGCCGGAAGATCGCGTTTGCCGACAATGGCTGGAGCATGTACGTGATCGATGTCGGCAACGGCAAGGTGCAAAAAATCGCCACGGAGCCCATGTATGGCGTCGACAAGAGCATGCGCGCCTCGTGGGCGCCCGATTCGCGCTGGCTGGCCTATACGCTCAATTCACCCACCTACACGCGCAGCGCCTACATCTATTCCGTCGAGCAGAACAAGTCGATGCCCGTGACCGACGGCTTGTCCGACGTGGCCCAGCCCGTGTTCGACAAGAGCGGCAAATACCTGTACTTCTTCGCTTCGACGAATGCTGGCCCCAGCAACAACTGGTTCTCGCAGCAGAACGAAGACAACCTGGTGACGCGCACCGTGTGGATGGCCGTGCTGCGGCGCGACCTGCCGTCGCCCCTGATCAAGGAAAGCGACGAGGAAAAGGCGGCCGGCGCGGAGAGTAAAAAAGACACGGTGAAGGGGGAAGCGGAAGCGAAGAGCGAGCCGAAGGTCGATCCGAAGACGGGGCGCGACGACCCGAAAGTCACGGTCGCTCCCGTGGCGCCGATCCACATCGATTTCGACGGCATCGCCACGCGCATCGTCGACTTGCCGCTGCCGGCCGCGCAGTTCTCCAATTTGACGGCTGGCGCTGCGGGGCAAATCTTTTTGCTGCGCGAAAGCGACGGCAAGAAGGCCGTGCAGCGCTTCGATCTGAAGGAGCGCAAGGCGGAAACCGTGGTGGCGGAAGCCGATGATTTCGAAGTCTCGGCCGATGGCAAGAAGCTGCTGTACCGCCAGAAGGACAATTGGGCCATGGGGTCGGCCACGGGCAAGCTGCTGGCGCCGGGCGAGGGCAAGATCAAGGTCGACGCCATCGAAGTGAAGGCCGATCCGCGCGCCGAATGGACGCAGATTTTCAACGAGGTATGGCGCATCAACCGCGATTACTTTTATGACCCGGGCATGCATGGCGTGGACTGGAAGGCCATGCGCGACAAGTACGCCGTGTTCCTGCCCGAGCTGTCCAGCCGCGCGGACTTGAACCGGTTGATACAGTGGATGTGCAGCGAACTGGCCGTGGGCCACCACCGGGGCGGCGGCGGCGACGATTTTATCGAGGCGAAGAAGGTGCCGGGGGGCTTGCTGGGCGCCGATTATGAAGTGCGCGACGGCCATTACCGCTTCAAGAAGGTGTATGGCGGCTTGAACTGGAATCCGGCCCTGCGCGCGCCGCTGACGGAGCCGGGCCTGAACGTCAAGGCGGGCGAATACCTGCTGGCCGTCGACAGCCGTCCTTTGCTGCCGCCGACGAATATCTACAGCGCCTTCGAGAACACGGCCGGCAAGGCCATCGACCTGACCGTGGGACCGTCGGCCGACGGCAAGGGCGCGCGCACGATCACCGTGGTGCCCGTTCCGACCGAGGATGCCTTGCGCAACCGCGACTGGATCGAAGGCAATATGCGCAAGGTCAATGCGGCCACGGGCGGCAAGGTGGCGTATGTGTACGTGCCGAATACGGCGGGGCTGGGCCACACCTACTTCAAGCGCTATTTCTTCCCGCAGGCGGACAAGCAGGCCATCATCGTCGACGAGCGTTTCAACGGCGGCGGCAGCGTGGCCGATTACTACATCGAGATCCTGCAGAAGAAGGAAATCGCCTGGTGGACCATGCGCTACGGCGCCGACATGAAGACGCCGTCCGCGTCGATCCAGGGGCCGCGCGCCATGCTGATCGACGAGACGGCCGGTTCGGGCGGCGACCTGCTGCCGTGGATGTTCCGCAAAAACAACATGGGCCCGCTGATCGGCAAGGCGACGTGGGGCGGCCTGGTGGGCGTACTGGGCTTCCCCGTGCTGATGGACGGCGGCTTCATCACGGCGCCGAACCTGGCGTTCTGGACGCGCGAGAATGGCTGGGGCGTGGAAAATGAAGGCGTGCCGCCCGATATCGACGTCGAGCAAACGCCGGCCGACGTCATCGCCGGGCGCGATCCGCAGCTGGAAAAGGCGATCGAGGTGATCCAGGCCGAACTGGCGAAGAATCCGCCCGTACAGCCCAAGCGTCCTGCGTTTCCGGACAAGAGCAAGTAAGCCGGTACGGCAGGCATGAAAAAAGGGGCGCAAGCCCCTTTTTTTACAGGATGACCCACTGCCCCTTGATGCGGGCTTCCAAGGGTTTGAAGTTGATCTTGTACGCCATCTTCGGGCTTTGCTTTATCCAGTAGCCCAGGTAGATGTAGGGCAGGCCCAGTTCGCGCGCCTGGGCGATTTGCCACAGCACGTTGTAGGTGCCGTACGAGGCGCCCGGCACGTCCGGATCGAAAAAGGTGTAGACGGACGACAGGCCGTCGGCCAGCACGTCGATGATGCTGACCATGCGCAGGATGCCTTCGGCATCGCGGAATTCCACCAGGCGCGTATTGACCCGGCTTTGCAGCAGGAATTGCGCATACTGGTCGCGGCTGTCCTGGTCCATGCCGCCGCCCGCGTGGCGCGTGCTCTGGTAGCGCAGGTACAGCTCGTAGTGCTCGTCGAGGAAGGACAGGGTGGCCACGCCCGCCTGCAGGTCGGCGTGGCGGCTCCAGGCGCGGCGCTGGTTGCGGTTCGGGGTGAACTCGCCCGTCACGACGCGCACGGGTATGCAGGCCTGGCAGCCATCGCAATACGGGCGGTAAGTAAAAATGCCGCTGCGGCGAAAGCCGTTGCGCACCAGTTCCGAATACACGTCGCTGTTGATCAGGTGCGAGGGCGTGGCCACCTGCGAGCGGGCTTGGCGGTCGTCCAGGTAGCTGCACGGGTAGGGCGCCGTCGTGTAGAACTGCAGGGTGGCAAACGGTAGTTCGTTCAGGTGCGTCATGCTGATCCTGTCTGGTCTGTCCGCGGGAATGGAAGTCTGCGTGGAGATATCATAGCTTTTTTATGCCGGCGGTGCAGCCTGCCAATCCGTGATTTGCGCTGCTTCAATGGCGACGCGCACATGGGCCAGGAAGCGCGCGCGCGAAATGGGCGCCGCGCCCAGCGACGCCAGGTGTCTTGTTTCTTGCTGGCAGTCAATCATGGCCACGCCGCGGTCCTTCAGGAAGCGCACCAGGTGCGCCAGCGCGATCTTCGAGCCATCCGTCACGCGCGCGAACATCGACTCGCCATAGAACATGCGCCCGATCGACACGCCATACGCGCCGCCCACCAGTTCCCCGTCCAGCCACAGTTCCGACGAGTGCGCGTAGCCCAGCTTGTGCAAGCCCGTGTAGCCGGCGATGATTTCATCGGAAATCCACGTGCCCGGGCCATCCTTGCGCGGCGCGGCGCAGGCGCGCATGACGGCGTCGAAATCGCCGTCGAAACGCAGCTGCCAGCGCCCGTCCGTGGCGGCGCTGCGTTCGACCTTGCGGATCGCCTTGGCCAGGCTGTCGGAGACCTTGAAATGCTCCGTCATCAGCACCATGCGCGGATCGGTGCTCCACCACAAAATAGGCTGGCCTTCGGAAAACCAGGGGAAGATGCCGCGCCGGTAGGCGTCGAGCAGGCGCGCGGGCGACAGGTCGGCGCCGGCCGCCAGCAGGCCGGGCGCCTCGTCGGTCAGGGCGCGCGAGACGTCGGGGAACGGGGTGTGGATGTCGAGCCAGGGAATCATGCGGCGTCAAAGGTGGCAGGTGAGGGGAGCTTATTCTGCATCCGTGCGCGCCATCGGGCGCGTGATGTCGCCCGTATGGACGCCGTAGCTGCCGCCTTCGCGGATTTTCACGCGGTCGGCAAAGAACAGTTCCAGGGTGGCGCGGATGGTGGGGAAGGCCAGGTCGTCCCAGGGAATCTGCGCTTCCGTAAACAGCTGCACGTCCAGGCTTTCGATGCCCGGCGCGAAATCGAGGTCGCGCAGGCGGGCCAGGTAGAACAGGTGCACCTGGTGCACGCGCTGCACGTTCAGCAGCGAGAACAGGGGCCCCAGTTCGATATTCGCGCCCGCTTCCTCCACCGTTTCGCGCTCGGCCGCATCCGACGTCGTTTCATCGTTTTCCATGAAGCCGGCCGGCAGGGTCCAGTAGCCCAGGCGCGGTTCGATGGCCCGTTTGCACAGCAAGACCTGCAACTGGCCATCCTCTTCCCAGACGGGAATCGAGCCGACCACCATTTTCGGGTTCTGGTAATGGATGGCGTCGCAGTTGGCGCACACATAGCGCGGGCGGTTGTCGCCTTCCGGGATGGACAGGCTGACAGGATGGGCGCATTCGGAGCAGAATTTCATGGGCGGGCTTAGGAAAAGAATGATGTCTAGTGTAACGCTTACTGTACACCGCTTACTGTACACCGATTGCGCGCGGCGTGGCGTGTCGGGCGGACACAATGCCAATCGGCAATTGGCCGGGGTTTTTAATTAAATAGCTCTATTGCAGCCTAAGTTGAGATAGCTATTGCCTAAGCCACCCGTTTGCCCTTATAATTCTTGTGCGGGGTGGAGCAGTCTGGCAGCTCGTCGGGCTCATAACCCGAAGGTCACAGGTTCAAATCCTGTCCCCGCAACCAATACCGGAAAGCCGCTGATTCTTGCAAAAGATCGGCGGCTTTTTTCATTTCCGCCTGGCGCACCCCATCATTTGCCCATCGGCAATCGCCGCGAGGCGGGACGCGCATGCAATTGTCAAATCTTGCCCTTTACGCTTCGCAACAATCTGGTATATAATTCTGCTGCGGGGTGGAGCAGTCTGGCAGCTCGTCGGGCTCATAACCCGAAGGTCACAGGTTCAAATCCTGTCCCCGCAACCAATTCGAAGCCGCTGATTCCTCGCAAGAGGGTCAGCGGTTTTTTCGTTGTGCGGCAGTGTTTACTCTGGCACCTGGCGCGCATACACGACCAGCCGCAGGTGGCGGTCCGCATCGATGGTCAGCGAGGTGTGCTCATACGCGATGCCTTCGCCGTCGACGTCCAGGCAGCGCACGCCGGCACATGGCGCATGCACGTCGTGGCGGCGCCACCACAGCTTGAATTCGGGCGAGACTTTTTCCAGTTCGTCCACCAGCGCATGGATGTCCGCTTCCTGCGTGGCGCGCGCATAGTCGCGGCGAAAGCTCGACAGCATCAGCGGTGCCTGCTCTTCCCAGCCGATGAAGCGCGAGCGCAGCAGCGGATCGGTAAACAGGAGCCACAGCAGATTGCGCCGCGCCGGCACATGCGCGCCGAAGCCGAACAGGGCGTCCGCGCCCGCATTGAACGCCAGCACGTCCCAGCGCAGGTTGAGCACATACGCGGGATGCGCCAGTTCGTGCATCAGGCGGCGCACCGGCGGCGGCACCACGCAAAACGTCTTGCCCTCTTCGGCCGGCGGACGCGCATGCGCGAGCAGGAACAGGTGGCGGCGTTCGCCCGCGTCCAGTTTCAGCACTTCGGCCAGCTTGTCGAGAAAGGCGCTCGAGACGCCGATGTCGCGCCCCTGCTCCAGCCAGGTGTACCAGGTCAGCCCCACGCCGGCCAGCGCCGCCACTTCTTCGCGGCGCAAGCCGGGCGTCCTGCGCCGCCCGCCGCCGGGCAAACCCACGTCTTCCGGCGACAGGCGTGCGCGGCGCGCCTGCAGGTAGGCGGCCAGTTCGTGGCGGGTACGGGCCAAAGTGCGCATGGTGCTGCCTTTCAGGTAAGCCTGTTGCTATCAGTAATAGCATAAACAGTTAAATTGTAATTGTTTATATTGTATTCCAGAATGCCTGCTTTCTTCCCGAAGGCTTGCCCATGTCCGACTATTCTTCTCACGCCAGTACTGGCACTTCCGCCGCCGTGCTGCCCGCCACCGTCTATCTGATCGCCGTGGGCGCGTTCGCGCTGGGCATGGCGTCGTATGTGACGGCAGGCCTGATGCCGATGATCGCCGGCGCGTTTTCCGTTTCGCTGGCGATGGCGGCGCAGCTGGTGACGGCGTTTACCCTGGCCTATGGCCTCGGCTCGCCGCTGATGGTGGCCTTGCTGCCGGCGCGCGCGCAGCGCTCCGGCCTTTTGGTCGCCCTGGGCGTGTTCGTGCTGGCGAACGGGGCCAGCGCGCTGGCGCCCGGTTTCAGCAGTTTGCTGGCATGGCGCGCCATCGCCGGCATCGGTGCGGGCGTGTACCTGGCGCTGGGCATCGCGGCGGCGGCCGGCGTGTCGGCGCCGCAGCAGCGGGGCAAGGCCATCGGCGCGATCATGGGCGGCATGGCGGGCGGCACGGTGCTGGGCGTGCCCTTGAGTTTGCTGCTGGCGCTGCAGCTGGGCTGGGCAGCGGCCCTGTGGCTGGTGGCGCTTCTCGGTGCGCTGGCGCTGGCGGGCTTGCTGTGGAAGCTGCCCGCGCTGCCTGCCGCATCGTCCGCGCCGGCCATCTCGCTGCGCCGCAAGCTGGCCTTGCTGGCCGACGGGCAGGTGCTGGCCATCCTGCTCGTTTCCTTGCTGGCGGCCGTCGCCAGCCTGGGCATGTACACCTTCATTGCGCCGCTGCTGGCGTGGTCGGCGCAGGGCTTGGCGATCTCCGCCACGCCCTTCCTGTGGGCGTGGGGCGTGGGGGGGATCGTTGGCAGCGTGCTGGTCGGGCCATGGGCGGACAAGGTGGCGGCGCCGAAACTGACCTGGCTCATCTTGCTGCTGCTGGCGCTGGCCTTGGGCGCGCTGCCGCTGGCGGCCGGCTGGTCGGCCTGGCTGATGCTCGCGCCTATCGTGCTGTGGGGCGCGGCCGGCTGGGCCCTGCAAGTGCCGCAAAACCAGCAACTGCTGGCCGTGCGCGCGCGCCAGGGCGACGGCAACCTGGCCATCGCCCTCAACGAATCGGCGCTGTACCTGGGCAGCGCCATCGGCGCCGCCACGGGCGGGGTGCTGCTCCTGCTGGACTGGCCCATGTGGCTGCTGGCGGCCGGCGCAGCCCTGGTCGCCGCCGCCGCCTTGCTGCTGCAGTTGCCGGCGGCGCGGCGCGGCTAGCCTTTCTTCGCCAGTTGCATGCCCACGGGCAGGGCGCGGATGCGCTTGCCCGTGGCGGCGAAGATGGCGTTGCACAGGGCGGGCGCGATGGGCGGCGTGGCCGGCTCGCCCACGCCGCCCAGCTCCATGTCCAGGGTGCCCGGCACCAGGTGCGTGTGGATCACGCGCGGCGCGTCGGCCGCGCGCAGCACGGCGTAGTCGTGGAAATTGCTTTGCTCGACCCGGCCATTTTTAAAGCTGATTTCGCCGCTCATGGCCAGGGACAGGCCCATGATGCAGGCGCCCTCGATCTGCGAGCGCACGCGGTCCGGGTTGATCTGCGGGCCGCAATCCATGGCGATGTCGACCCTGGGCACGATGACTTCGCCGGCCGCATTGATCTCCACCTCGATCACGGCCGCCACATAGGTGACGAAACTGTAGGACACGGCCAGGCCCAGCCCCCGTCCCTTGGGCAGCTTGCGGCCCCAGCCCGCCTTGGCCGTCGCCAGCTCGATCACGTGGCGCATGCGGCTGATGTCGACCGGATACTTCGCCGGATCTTCGCCATAGTTCCAGCCGTCGGACAGGTCGGCCGGGTTGATCTTGCGCGCGGGGCCCAGGAGCGCCAGCAGGTAGTCGCGGTGGTCCTTCTTCGCCGCGTGCGCCAGTTCGGCCGTGAACGACTGGATGGCGAAGGCGTGCGGGATGTTCGACACGGAACGGAACCAGCCGATGCGCGTGTGGGCCGGCACTTCGGGCACTTCGACGCGGATGTTCGCAATGGCGAACGGCACGTTGATGGCCGACATGCCCAGTTCGAACGGCGCCTGCTTGTTCGCGCCGGCGGCAAAGGTCGACGTGATGGTGGGCGCGGCCGTGCGGTGCAGCCAGGCCGTCGGCATGCCTTTCGCATCGAGCGACGCTTCCAGCCGTTCGACCGATACCGTGTGCAGGTAGTCGTGCTGCAGGTCGTCGTCGCGCGTCCACGTCAGCTTGACGGGCGCGCCATCCATGGCTTTCGACAGCAGCGCCGCCTCGACGGCGAAATCGGGTTTCGATTTGCGCCCGAAGCCGCCGCCGAGCAGGGTCACGTGGACGGTCACGTCGTCATACGTCAGGCCCAGGGCCTTGGCCACGTTGCTGCGTGTCGCCTGCGGCGCCTGCACGCAGGCCCACACTTCGGCCTTGCCGTTGGCGATGCGCACGGTGGCGGCGGGCGGCTCCATGGTGGCGTGGGCCAGGTGGGGCAGATAGTATTCGGCGCTGAATTTCCGCGCGGCGGGAGCCGCGGCCAGCGTCGCCACCGTCTTGCCCTGGTCGCGCGCCGGACTGGCCGGCTGGCGCACGGCCGCTTCCAGCGTCTTGCGGAAGGCTTTCGAATCGTAGCCGCCGTTCGGACCGTCGTCCCATTCCAGCACCAGTGCTTCGCGGCCCTTGATGGCGGCCCAGGTGTTGCTGGCGATGACGGCCACGCCGCCCAGCGGATTGAACATGGCCGGCGGCGGGCTGCCCGCCAGTTCGACGATGCGCAGCACGCCCGGCACTTTCAGGGCCGCCGTCTTGTCCACGCTTTTCAGCTTGCCGCCGAAGACGGGCGGACGGGCGATGACGGCATACGCCATGCCATCGAGGCGCGTGTCGATGCCGAAGTGGGTGTTGCCCGTGACGATGTCGTGCAAGTCGATGCCGCGCGTGCTGGTTTGCCCGATGTAGCGCAGCTCGCCCGCCGTTTTCAGGCTGATGCGCGCGCGTGGCGGCACGGGCAACTTGGCCGCGTCTTCGGCCAGCGCCCCGAAGGACAGCGAGCGTCCGCTGGCCGCATGCACGACCGCGTGATTGACGGCTTTGACTTCGGTGACAGGTACGTCCCAGCGCACGGCGGCCGCCGTTTCCAGCATCAGGCGCGCCGTGGCGCCCACGTGGCGCATGGCGCGGAACGAGTGGCGCATGCTGCGCGAACCGTCCGTATCCTGGCTGCCGTAGCGCGCTTCGTCGGCGGGCGCCTGCTGCACGCGCACCTGCGCCCAGTCGGCGCCCAGTTCGTCGGCCGCCACCATGGGCAGGCTGGTGCGGATGCCCTGGCCCATTTCGGAGCGGTGCGCCACGATGGTGACGATGCCGTCGGCGCCGATCGACAGGAAGACCAGGGTGTCGTCGACCACGCCGCCAGCCATATTGTCGCCGCCGTATTTGACGGCATCGGCCGCCATCACGAGGCCGGAAGGGCCGGCCACCAGGGTCAAACCGGCCAGTGCGCCGGCGGCCTTGAGCCAGTTGCGCCGCGCAGGCGAATGTGCGGCGGCAGTGTCATGGATGCTCATTTGGCCGCTCCTTTTGCGTGGATGCTGCTTGCAGCCTGCTTGATGGCCGCGTGGATGCGCGTGTAGGTGCCGCAGCGGCAGATATTGCCGCTCATCGCTTCGCGGATTTGCTGGTCGCTCGGTCTTGGCGTCTTGTGCAGCAGGGCCGTGGCCGACATGATCTGCCCGGCCTGACAGTAACCGCATTGTGGCACGCCGTGTTCCTGCCAGGCTTGTTGCAGCGCAAGGCCGACCTTGTCTTCGCCCACCGCTTCGATGGTGGTGATCTTCTTGCCGGCGGCGGCCGACATGGGCGTCACGCAGGAGCGGATGGCTTCGCCATCGAGGTGCACGGTGCAGGCGCCGCACAGGGCCATGCCGCAGCCGAATTTGGTGCCGGTCATGCCCAGTTCGTCGCGCAGGGCCCACAGCAGGGGCGTGTCTTCAGGCAGTGCAAGGTCGTGCTGCTTGCCATTGATGGTCAGGGTCGTCATGTGTATTCCTCGGAGTGGGGATGGTGCGGGACAGCGCGACGGCCATCCGCCAGACGGATTAGCTCATCAGTATAGGATGGTAGCACCGGCCGCCCTGCGCTGCAGGAGATGGCGCCGGTGGCATACTGCGGTTTCTGATATCGGAGTTTTCCATGACATACCTCACAACGGCGCCGGGCTTGCCCGACATCCTGGCTCCCGGCTTGCAGGTGGTTTTTTGCGGCCTCAATCCCGGCGTGGATGCGGCGGCGGCCGGCCACCATTTTCTCGGCCGCGGCAACCGCTTCTGGCCCGTGCTGCACCTGGCCGGGTTCACGCCGCACCTGGTGGCGCCGCAGGACGATGCCAGCGTGCTCGGTTTCGGGCTGGGCTTGACGGCGGCCGTCGGGCGCCCGACCAGCCGCGCGGACCAGGTGGGGGCGGACGAATTTGCGCAAGCGGCGGCGGGCCTGCGGTACAAGCTGGCATGGGCGCAGCCGCAGTGGATCGCCTTCCTGGGCAAGGCCGCCTACGCGGCGATGACGGGAAAACGCCAGCTGGCGTGGGGCGAGCAGCCAGAGCGCTTCGGCGGCGCGCGCGTGTGGATCTTGCCCAATCCGAGTGGCCTCAATCGCGGTTATTCGAAGGAGCGGCTGGTCGACGCGTATGCGGAACTCAAGCGCGCGCTGGGCTGATGCCGGGCTGGCGTTCGGCGCACTTGCGCATGGATGGAGGGGCTTAGCGGGCCTGCTCCAGCTGCGCGTACACGGCGTCGGCGATCTTGCCCAGTTCCCGTTTGGGCAGGCTCGCCGAGAGGGCATAACCGAGCTGGCCGTCGATCCAGTAAAACACGCTCAGGTCCTTTTCCTGCGTATAGCGGAAAGCCGTTTCCTGCCTGCCCGCCCGTTCCTTGGCCACGTACAGGGTCAGGCGCTTGCCACCGCCATCTTCGTACATGAATTGCGCCACGGGGCCGTCGCCGTCGCCGGGCAGCAAGCGCCCGCCGATCAGGTGATAGCCGAGTGGCGACAGCGCGGGCGGCTGCAGTTGCGTGCCCAGGCGTTTCGACAGCCATTGCACCAGGTGCGCTTCCTGTGCCGCGCCCACCTCGACGGGGTGGCGCACTTCGGGCGTGTAGACGGCATGCGCGATGGCGGCGCTGCGCGCCAGGGTCAGGGGGCTGGCGCTCGTGCCATCGTCGCCGCGCAGCAGCCAGCCGCCCGCGCCGCCGGCGATGAGCAGCACGATGGCCGCTGCCGCCTGCATGGCGGGGCGGCGCCAGGCGCCGTTCGCCGCCGCTGGCGATGCCGCCTGCCGCAGGGCCGGCGGCACGCTTTCGTCCAGCACGGGATCGAACAGGGCGCGCAATTGCCGGTTCTGTTCGCGCCACGCATCCACCCTGGCGGCGTCCTCGGGGTGCGCGCGCAGGTGGGCGTCGATGGCCGCGCGCTGCTCCTCGGGCAGGACGCCGTCGGCCAGGGCGTGCAATTGCGCTTCGCTGATGGCTTGCGTTGTCATTTCACGACTTTCAGGGTGGGGGCGCCTTGGCTGCCGGCGGGGCGGCCGTCGAGCAGTTCGCGCAGCCGCTCGCGCCCGCGCGACAGCCGCGACATGACGGTGCCGACGGGGATGCCCAGCGTGGACGCCACCTGCTCGTACGGCATCTGTTCCAGCGCGACGAGCAGGATGACTTCGCGCTGCCCCAGCGGCAAGCGGGCCAGCGCCGTATCCATTTCGCCGATGGCGATGGCCTGCCCTGGCGCGCGCTCCGGCGCGGGCAGCAGGGCGTCGTCGTCGAGCTCCTGCAGCGCCAGGCCGGGGCGGCGCAGTTGATCCACGTGCAGGTTATGCATGATGGAAAACAGCCAGGGCCGCATCTCGCCACCGCGCTGCCACTGGTCGAACTTGCGCCAGGCCCGCTCCACGGTATCCTGCACCAGGTCGTCCGCGTGCGCAGCGCCCGCCAGCGCGCGCGCATAGCGGCGCAGGCCGGGCAGGCAGGCTTGCAGCTGGCGGCTGTCCTCTTGCGTGGTCATCGTGGCGGCGGGATGGCGTGCTTAAGGCTTGACGACGTGCCACACGTTCTTGAAATTGTCGCCGGCCGCGTCGCCCGGTTTCTTGTCTTCCTTGTACAGGTACAGGGGCTTGCCCTTGTAGGTCAGCTGCATGGCGCCGTTGTCTTCGCGCTTGATGCTGCCATACGGGGCGGCGGGCGCCGCTGCGGTGGCGATGACGGCGGGCCAGGCCACCAGGCAGCCGCCGCTGCAGGCGCTCTTGCCGCTGTCGGCGACATCCTTGTCGAACACGTACACGGTCATGCCGCTGGCGTTGACCAGCATGCCGTTGGCGGGCATGACGTCGGCGGCAAAGGCCAGCGGGGCGGACAAGGCGGTGCAAAGGGCGGTGGCGGCAAAAGTGGTAAAGCGCATGGTGGTCTCCTTGAGGTTTTGGGGGCTTGCAAGGGATGGACGCGTGCCGCCCGCCGTTTATTCCCCGGCAGGCAAAATATTTTTTTCCGGCGCGTGCAGGCTGGCCCACAGGTGGGCGGCGGCCATGGTGCGGTGCGGCGCGTACTGGCGCAGCCACTGCTCCGTGCGCGCCATGTCCGGCTTGACCTCTTCGCCGAGCAGCTTTTGCAGGGCGGCGCGGATGGCCACGTCGCCGTGCAGCGAGCAGTCGGCATAGCCGTAGCCGCGCAGCAGCGCGTAATTGACGGTCCACGGGCCGATGCCCTTCACGGCCAGCAGCGCCTGCGAAATGGCCGCCACGTCGCCGGAAGGGGGCAGCTCCAGCGACAGTTCTCCATCGTTGACGAGATGCGCCAGACGCAGCACGGTTTCCGCCTTGGCACGCGAGAATTTGCGGCTCGTCAAATCCTCGACGGATAGCCGCGCCACGTCGCGCGCCTCCGGGTAGCACCACAAACTGCTGCCATGCCGGCGTCCCGCCTGCACGATGAAGGTGCGGCGTAGGGAAATGGCGAACGACAGGTTGATTTGCTGGCCGATGATGGCCCAGGTCAGCGCCTCGAAGGGGCTGGCCGATTGCACGATGCGCAAGCCCGGGTTGACTTGGATCAAGGGCGCCAGCAGCGGGTCGGCGGCGGCGAGTTGCGCGAACGGCTGCGGGTCGATGCGCAGGCCGAGGATGTTCAGCAGGGCGCCGTGCAGCGGCGTTTGCAGGTCGGCGACGGTGTCGTCATTGTCGTCGAGGTCTGCCTGGCAGATGGCGGCATCCTGCGTGAACGCCACGTCCAGTACCACGGGGACGCCGGCAAGCAGGATGCCCTTGCGCAGGCCTGTCGGCGTGACTTGCTCCGCCACGGCTTGCGTATCCCGGCTGTGGAAGGCGATGACGTCGTCGCGGCGGTAGCCGGCGGGCAGGGGGAGGGTCCAGTGCAGCAGGGTCATGGCGGGCCAAAGTCAGGGAAGGTATCAGGGGGACGATGCTGGCGCATCCCGTTTCTTGCTTTTCACGCTTCAGCGCACGCAGAGGTCAGGGTTGGGCGGGCTCAAGGCGGCCGCGTGCTGGATCTGCAGCGCATCGGGCACGCCGTTTTTCACGGCCGTCAGTTCGGCCAGGATGGAAATGGCGATTTCGGCCGGCGTCTTGCTGCCGATGTACAGGCCGATGGGGGCGTGCAGGCGCGCCAGCTGCTCGGCGCTGACGTCGAACTGCAGCAGCCGTTCGCGCCGCTTGGCGTTATTCGCGCGCGAGCCGATGGCGCCCACGTAGAACGCAGGGGATTTCAACGCTTCCATCAGGGCCAGGTCGTCGAGCTTGGGGTCGTGCGTGAGGGCGACGACGGCGCTGCGGCTGTCGAGCTTTAATTCCAGCACGAGGTCGTCCGGCATGGCGTGCAGCAGGGGCACGCCCGGTACGTTCCAGCCGCCCCGGTATTCCTCGCGCGGGTCGCAGACGATGACGTGGTAATCCATGGCGGTGGCGATTTGCGCCACGAAGCGCGACAGCTGGCTGGCGCCGATGATCAGCAGGCGCCAGCGCGGGCCGTGCTGCGTGGTGAGCGCCCCGTCTTCCAGGGCCAGCACGGCGCCCGGCGCGGCGCGCTGCAGGGTGACCGCGCCGCTGCGCAGATCGAGGCGGCGCTCGACGAGTTCATGGGCTTCCAGGCGCGCCAGCAGTTCGGCCACGCGGCTGCCCGCGTGCAGAGGCTCGATGGCCAGTTCGATGGTGCCGCCGCAGGGCAGGCCGAAGCGGTGCGCCTCGTCGGCGCTGATGCCGTAGCTGACGATTTCGGGCCGCCTGCGCACGATACCGTGCACGCGCACGGTGTCGATCAAATCATCTTCGATGCAGCCGCCGGAAACGGAACCGACCACCGTGCCATCGTCGCAGATGGCCAGGGTGGCGCCCACGGGACGGGGGCTGGAACCCCAGGTCTTGATGACGGTGACGAGTTCGCAGCGGCGGCCGGCGGCGAGCCAGGCGGCGCTGGTTTTCAGAACTTCAAGGTCGATGCTGTCCATGGCGCGCGCGAGTTACATGCCGCATGTTTGCGGCAAAGTATGGAAAAGTATTCAAGATTGTGGATATACTACCTGTTCCACCACCCTGCGGAGAATTTTCATGTCAAATGAAGTCAAGACGCAAGAAGAGGGTATTCCCAAGTTCGGCAAGCTGCTCATTGTCCTGTTCCTAGCCGTGGTGTTCTGCGGTGCCCTGACCTGGATCATGGGCACCTACTTCCCCAACTTCCCGGGGGCCTGAGCAAACCCTGTTTGATCAGGATTGAGCACAGTGAGCATCGCAGACCGCAAAGCGCGACGCGCAGTAGGTTATGGCAGGCGTTCTAAGGCTTCAGCGGTTTCTTCGCCGCCTGCTTGGCGCGCACGTCGATGACGGCGCGGTTGACGGCGGCCATGCGCGAGTTGGTACCCGGATGCAGGGCCGTGTAGCCGTTGGCGACCGTGGCCGGCACTTGCGTGGCCAGGCGCTGCCAGAAGCGGGCCGCGTTGTCGACGTTGTAGCCTGCGCGCGCCAGCAGGTAGATGGCCAGGGTGTCGGCTTGCACGTCGAGTTCCTGCGGCATGGCCTTGATGCCGGCGGCGCCTGTCAGCATCGACACGTCGGGCTGCACGGCGCCCAGGCTGTCGATGATGCTGCCGGCCGTCCCTGCCGTGCGCTGGCTGCGCGCGTGGTCGAGGATGTTGTGCGCCATTTCGCGGGCGATGACAAAGGCGATGCCTTCGTCGTTTTGCGCCGCATTGACCATGCCGCGCGTGAGCATGATGCGCGCGCCGTCCGAGTAGGCGTTGATATTGTCCGCATTGCCCAGGGCGACGCGGAAGGCGCAGGCGCGCGTGACGGGAATCTTCAGGTCCTGCTGCTGGCCGTCGCGGGCGATGGTCATGTTCAGGTTCGCGCTTTTCGAGGCCAGCGGGCCGACGATGGCGCCAAACGGGCCTTCCGCCTTTGGGCCGGCCGGCAGCGGCTTGCCTTCGGCGGCCAGCAAGCCGTCGCCCTTGCGCAAGCCGGCGCGCGCGGCGCCGCTGCCCGGCAAGACGCCGGAGACCTGCATCTGTTCGCCGTAGCCGAGGGCCGCCTGCGCCGCGTCGGCATAGATGCCGGGGTAGGAATACTTGTTCTGCGCCGTGAAGCCCAGCAAGTTGCGCGCATACGTCTTGCACAGGTCCGCATTGTTGATCAGCAGGGGCGCCGAGACTTTCGACAGGCGGTCCTGCAGGGCCACCATCTTCACCAGTTCTTCCTGCGCCGCCTTTTGCTGCGCCGTCGGGGCGGGCGCATCGGGCGCCGGCACCACGTTGAACGGGCCGCTGACATGCGTCGCCGGCGTGGTGCAGCCGGCGAGGATGGCCGCACTGGCCAGCAGGAGGGGAGTGGCCAGTTGGCGCAGCGAAGTTGGGGCTGTGATCAGATGGCGGAAACCTGGCATGAGAAAATCCTTAATGTTTGCCGGTGCTGCCGAAACCGCCAACACCGCGTTCGCTGTCGCCGAATTCCTCGACGACGTTAAAGCCCACTTGCAGCACGGGCACGATAATCAGTTGCGCCAGGCGTTCCATGGGATTGAGCGTGAAAGCGCTCTGGCCCCGGTTCCAGGTCGATACCATCAGCTGGCCCTGGTAATCGGAGTCGATCAAGCCTACCAGATTCCCCAAGACGATGCCGTTTTTGTGGCCCATGCCGCTGCGCGGCAGGATCATGGCCGCATACGACGGGTCGCCGATGTGGATGGCCAGGCCCGTGGGAATGAGCACGGTCTGGCCGGCTTCGATGGTGATCGCCTCGTCGATGCAGGCGCGCAGGTCCAGGCCGGCGCTGCCGGGTGTGGCGTAGGCTGGCAGCATTTCTTTCATGCGGGCGTCGAGGATCTTGATGTCGATATTTTTCATTAATCTAACTAACTAAGCTAAGTCGTGTAAAAGGTTATTTGAGCAGCGAATTCTTGGCCAGCCGCTTCGAGATTTCCGAAATCAGCTGGCGCGCCAGGTTCAGTTTCGAGGCGCGCGGCAGTACGGTATGGCCTTCCTCGTCGAACAGGATGATGGTGTTGTCGTCCTGGCCAAAGGTGTTCTGGCCGATATTGCCGACCAGCAAGGGGATGCCCTTCTTTTCGCGCTTGGTCGAGCCGAATTCCACCAGGTTTTCCGATTCGGCGGCAAAACCGACGCAGTACGGATAGCCGGCCAGGTTGGTGCGCGCCGCCACGGTGGCCAGGATGTCGGGATTTTGCGCGAACTGCAGTTCGGGCACGGAGCCGTCGGCCTGCTTTTTCATCTTTTGTTCGCTGGCGTTGGCCACGCGCCAGTCGGCCACGGCGGCCACGGCGACGAAGACATGCTGGCCGTCGACGTGGGCGAGTACCGCATCGTGCATCTGCTGCGCGCTTTGCACGTCGATGCGGCGCACGCCGAAGGGGGCGTCCAGGGCCGTGGGGCCGGAAATGAGCAGCACCTCGGCGCCCGCTTCGCGCGCCGCGCGCGCCACCGCATAGCCCATCTTGCCCGAGGACAGATTGGTGATGCCGCGCACGGGGTCGATGGCTTCGAACGTGGGGCCGGCCGTGACCAGCACGCGCTTGCCCGCCAATACCTTCGGCTGGAAGGCGGCGATCAGCTCCGTCAGCAGCTGTTCCGGTTCCAGCATGCGGCCCAGCCCCGTTTCGCCGCACGCCTGTTCGCCGGCGGCCGGGCCGAACAGCTTGATGCCGTCGTCGCGCAGCTGCTGCACATTGCGTTGCGTGGCGGGGTTTTGCCACATTTCCACGTTCATGGCCGGCGCCACCAGCAGGGGCAGGTGGGATGGACGGGCCAGGCACAGGGTCGACAGCAGGTCGTCGCACACGCCGTGCGCCAGCTTGCGCATGAAGTCGGCCGAACACGGCGCGATCAAAATCGCGTCCGCATGGCGCGTCAAATCGATATGCGCCATGTTGTTGGCTATGCGCGCATCCCACTGGCTCGTGTGCACGGGGTGGCCGGACAGGGCCTGCATCGTGACGGCCGTGATGAAGTGGCTGGCCGCATCCGTCATCACCACTTGCACCGAGGCGCCTGCCTTGGTCAGCGCGCGGCACAATTCGGCCGCCTTGTAGCAGGCGACGCCGCCCGAGAGTCCCAGGACGATTTTTTTGCCGGACAGTTCCATGACGTTCTCCTGCGTGTTTATTTGTTTACCCGGCGCAGTTCATCGATGATGAACAGGGCCGCGCCGATGCAGATGGCGCTGTCGGCGATATTGAAAGCGGGGAAATGGCCCCAGCTTTTCCAGTGGAAGTCGAGGAAATCGACCACGTGGCCGTACATCAGGCGGTCGATGGCGTTGCCCAGCGCGCCGCCGAGGATCAGCGACAGGGCCCAGCAGAACATGCGCTGGCCCGCGTGCTTTTTCAGCAGGTAGATGATGTAGATGGCGGCCGCCAGGGCGATGCCGGTGAAGAAATAGCGCTGCCAGCCGCCCTGGTCGGACAGGAAGCTGAATGCGGCGCCCTTGTTATACGCGAGCACCAGGTTGAAATACGAGGTGATGACCATTTCCTGCGCATAGCGGAAGGTTTTCAGGATCGTGATCTTGGTGATCTGGTCGAACAGGATGACGATGGCGGCAATGCCCAGCCACAGCGTCAGCGGCGATTGCGGTTTCGATGAAAAACGGTTTTTGGTGGCCATATTTTTCCAGGGAAGATAAAGCCGCCGCCTGGCAGCAGGCGGCGGTTGGACGGATAGCATACAACGGCGGGCAAAATCGTAGCGAGCGGCAGCGATTTGTGGCCGAGAAGCGCAACCGTACTCTAGTACGGTGAGCATCGCAGGCCGCAAATCGCGACGCGCAGCAGATTTTGACGCCGTTGTTTAGGCGAAGCGGCGAACTTCGCCCTTGCCAAACAGGTTGCTGACGCAGCGGCCGCACAGGGTGGCATGCGCGGCGTCCGTGCCCACGTCGCTGCGGTAGTGCCAGCAGCGCTCGCACTTCGGCGCCGTCGACGCGGCCACGACCACTTCCTCGGCCGCTTCGTCGGCCACTTCGGCCACGCTTGCCTGCGAGGTGATGAAGACGAACTTCAAGTCGTCGCCCAGGGTCGTCAACAGCTTGTACTTCATCGGCGCGGCCTTGATCGTCAGCTCCGCCTGCAGCGACGAACCGATGGCGCCCGAGGTGCGCAAGTCTTCCAGCTGTTTCGTCACGTCCGTGCGCACGGCGCGCAGGGCCGTGTATTTCTCCAGCAGGTCTGCCGCATCCGCCACTTCCGGCAGCTGCCACCAGGTTTGCGTGAAGATGGTTTCGTCGCTGGCGGCATACGCTTCGCTGCCGGCGAAGACGGCCCACGCTTCCTCGGCCGTGAACGACAGGGCAGGGGCCATCAGGCGCAGCAGGCTTTGCGTGATGTGCCACAGGGCCGTCTGCGCCGAACGGCGCGCGTGCGACGTCAGGCCGGAGGTGTACAGGCGGTCCTTCAGGATGTCCAGGTAGAAGCCGCCCAGGTCTTCCGAGCAGTACGTCTGCAGCTTCGACACGACCGGATGGAATTCGTAGCGCGCGTAGTTGTTCTCGATCTGCGTTTGCAGCGAGGCCATGTTGGCCAGCGCATAGCGGTCGATTTCGAACATCTCGGCCACCGGCACGGCGTCCGTGGCCGGATTGAAGTCCGAGGTGTTCGCCAGCAGGAAGCGCAGGGTGTTGCGGATGCGGCGGTACGATTCCGTCACGCGTTTCAGGATTTCGTCGGAGATCGACAGTTCGCCCGTGTAGTCGGTCGAGGCGATCCACAGGCGCAGGATGTCCGCGCCCAGGGTGTCCGAGATCTTTTGCGGCGCCAGCGTGTTACCCAGCGACTTCGACATCTTCTTGCCTTCGCCATCGACCGTGAAGCCGTGCGTCAGCAGCGCTTTATATGGCGGACGGCCATTGAGCATCGACGACACGAGCAGCGACGAGTGGAACCAGCCGCGATGCTGGTCCGAGCCTTCCAGGTACAGGTCGGCCGGGAATTGCAGCTGCGTCGAGTGCGAACCGTGCGCTTGCGGGCCGCCCAGCACCGTCTGGTGCGTGGCGCCGGAATCGAACCACACGTCCAGCGTGTCCTTGTTCTTCGCGTAGATGGCCGCTTCGTCGCCGATCAGGTCAGCCAGGTCCAGCGCCTGCCATGCCTCGATGCCGCCTTTTTCGATCAGCTTGGCCACTTGCTCCAGCAGTTCCGGCGTGCGCGGATGCAGGTCGCCCGTTTCCTTGTGCACGATGAAGGCCATCGGCACGCCCCACTGGCGCTGGCGCGACAGGGTCCAGTCGGGACGGTTGGCGATCATGCCGTGCAGGCGCGCCTGGCCCCAGTCGGGGAAGAACTCGGTGTCGGCGATGCCTTTCAAGGCCGTTTCGCGCAAGGTCGCGCCGCCGTCCTTCGGCGTCACGTCCATGCCGGCGAACCACTGCGAGGTGGCGCGGTAGATGATCGGCGTCTTATGGCGCCAGCAATGCATGTAGCTGTGGTCGAACATCTTGACTTCGAACAGCGCACCGGCTTCGCGCAGGGCGTTGCAGATCGGCTTCGACGCTTCCCAGATGGTCATGCCGCCGAACAGGGGCAGGGTCGAGGCGAACTTGCCGTCGCCCATGACGGGCTTGATGATGTCGTCGTCCTTCATGCCGTGCGCCTTGCACGAGATGAAGTCGTCCAGGCCGTAGGCTGGCGCCGAGTGCACCACGCCCGTGCCGCTTTCCGTGGTCACGTATTCGGCCAGGTACAAGGGCGACAGACGGTCATAGAAGGCATCGGCCGCATGCAGCGGGTGGCGGAAGCTGATGCCGGCCAGGGCCGCGCCGTCGCAGGTGGCGATGGTCGTGCCATCGAGCTTGAAGCGCGCCAGGCTGGCGACGACCAGGTCTTGCGCCAGGATCAGCAGCAGCGGCTGGCCATCGCGCTCGGCTTTCACCAGCGCGTATTTGACTTCCGGGTGCACGTTCAGCGCCTGGTTCGACGGGATGGTCCACGGCGTGGTGGTCCAGATGACGATGAAACCGTTATCGGTCGGCAGGGAAGGCAGGCCGAAGGCGGCCGCCAGTTTTTCCGGCTCGGCGAACTTGAATCCGACGTCGATGGCGGGATCGCGTTTTTCCGCGTATTCCACTTCCGCCTCGGCCAGCGCCGACTGGCAGTCGAAGCACCAGTTGACGGGCTTCAAGCCGCGGTACACATAGCCTTTTTCCAGCAGCTTGCCCAGCGCGCGCAATTCGTCGGCTTCATTGCCGTGCGCCATGGTCAGGTACGGGTTGTCCCACTCGCCCAGCACGCCCAGGCGGATGAAATCCTTTTTCTGGCGCTCGACCTGCACATTGGCGTAGGCGCGTGCCTTTTCCAGCACTTCCGCCGTCGGCAGGTTCTTGCCGTGCAGTTTTTCGATCTGGATCTCGATCGGCATGCCGTGGCAATCCCAGCCCGGTACATACGGCGCGTCGAAGCCGGCCAGCGAGCGCGACTTGACGACCATGTCCTTCAGGATCTTGTTGACTGCGTGGCCCAGGTGGATATCGCCATTCGCGTACGGCGGGCCGTCATGCAGGATGAATTTCGGACGGCCGGCGGCAGCCTTGCGCACGCGCTCGTAGATTTTCTTGTCTTGCCATTGCTGTACCCATTGCGGCTCGCGCTTGGCCATGTCGCCGCGCATCGGGAACGGGGTTTCCGTCATGTTGACCGGGTATTTGCTTTCAGGCTTCTTGTTCTGCTTGGGCGTGGCTGGCTTGTTTTGATCGGACATAATCTTCTTTAATGGTATGGAGTATATTTTTGCAGCGGGTTTGCGACGGCAAGTGCCGCCAGGCGGCGGAGTTGGCCGGCGTCAAATTCGGTCGGTGGCGGTAATGGCGCCGCTGCGCTGCTCAAAATAGGCGCGCGCCTGGTTCGAGTCGCGCTCGATGGCGGCCGTCAGGGTGGGCAAGTCGTCGTACTTTTCTTCGTCGCGCAGCTTTTCCAGGAATTCCACGCGCACCAGCTTGCCGTAGCAGGATTGATTGAAATCAAACAGATGCACTTCCAGCAAGACGCGGCCGCTGTCGTCGACGGTGGGGCGCACGCCGAGGCTGGCCACGGCCGGCAGCGGCTGCGGCGCCAGGCCGTGCACTTGCACGATGAAGACGCCGGACAGGGCGGGACGGTGCGCCACGCGCAGGTTCAGGGTGGGGAAACCGAGGGTGCGGCCCAGTTTCTGGCCGTGGATGACATGGCCGGAAATGGCGTACGGATGGCCCAGCAGCTGCGTGGCCAGCGGGAAATCGCCGGCGGCCAGCGCCAGGCGCACGGCGGACGACGAGATGCGCGTGCTGCCGTTCATCACGGTAGGCAATGTTTCTACATGGAAACCATATTTGCGGCCCGCTTCCTGCAGCATGGCCACGTCGCCGGCGCGCCGGGCGCCATAGCAAAAGTCGTCGCCGACCATCAGCCATTTCACGTGCAAGCCGTCGACGAGGACTTTTTCCGTGAATTCCTGCGGCGTCAAGGCGGCGAACTGGGCGCTGAAGTGCTCGACGACGACACGGTCGATGCCGGCGTCATCCAGCGATTGCAGCTTGTCGCGCAAGTTGGCGATGCGCTGCGGGGCCTTGGACAGGTCGCCCGCGCGCTGCGCGAAGAATTCGCGCGGGTGCGGTTCGAACGTCATCACGGCCGCTTCAATGCCGAGTTCGGTCGCCGCGCCGCGCACGCGCGCCAGCAAGGCTTGATGGCCGATGTGGACACCGTCAAAATTGCCGATGGTCAGAGCGCAAGGCGCTCGTGCCTGGGCATTGGGAAGTCCGCGGAATACCTTCATAGGAATCTGATGAAAAACTGTGCCAAAAGGGGGATTATACGGACTGTTTCGGGGATGCACACCCGGCAGGGTGGACGCAGGGCGAATTTCACTGCTGAAATGATAAAAAGCGTTGCCGGCGGGTATGCTGGCAACGCTTTAGTATTGATTCAATGCACTCTCAACGTCGAAGCCAAGCGTAGCGAGCGGCAGTGATTTGTTGCCGAGAAGCGCAACCGTACTGTAGTACGGTGAGCATCACAGGCTGCAAAGCGCGACGCGCAGTAGCTTGGGTTCGATGTTAATTACTTATTCATCAAGGTCCAGTAGCGGGCCAGGTCAGCCGCGCCATCCGTGCCCTTGACGGCTTTGAGTGCCGTCGTGGCGTTGGACTTCTTGCCGGCGTGGATGTAGGCGATGCCCAGATGCAGCTTGGCTTCTTCCGCATACTTGGCGGTGCCCAGTTTCACGGCGTCGTTCATCAAGCCCAGACCCTTTTCGGCCTGGCCATCGTAGACCAGGGCGAAGCCCAGCTTGCTCAAGCTGTCGGCGTCCTTGTTCTTGGTGTATTCCGCTTCCGACTTGGCCGCGTTGGCTTTCAGGTCAGCCTGGGTTTTCAGGGCCAGGTCTTTCAGACGCTGGTGACGTGGCGCATCGGCGCCGGTACCCAGCACGCCTTTCTTGTAGCCTTGCTCGATGATGCTCAGCGCTTCGCCAGGATTGCCTGCTTGCAGGGCCAGCTGGCTGATTTCCATGTATTCGGAAGGTTTGCTGAACAGGCCGTTGGCCAGGCGCAGGCGCTGGACATCCAGGCCCAGGCGTTGCGAGAAGCCAGGTTTGCCCGAAACGCGGTTCAGCAGGTCGGCCCAGTAGCTGGTTTTCGGATAGCTCGATGCCAGTTTTTCCAGGGTGGCAACGTAGCCGCCCTTGTCGTTTTGCTTCAACTGGATGTTGGCCAGCATTTGCAGGCTCGCTTCCGAGTTGCCGCCACGCGCTTGCAGTTCTTTTGCCGCTTCGGCGAAGTTGCCGCTGACGTAGTAGGTCTGGATCAGCAGTTCGCGCATCTGTGGATCTTCGCGGTCTTTCAGCGAGCGTTTGATCCAGGTGATGGTGTTTGGCCAATCCTTGGCGCGGTAGTACATGCCTGCCAGCGCTTGTGTGAATTTGGGGGCTTCGGCGGCGCTCAGGCGGCCGGAATTGATGACGGCTTCAAAAGCCTTGATGGCGGTGCCGTTGTCGCCAGCGGCGGCGGCAGCCGAGGCGCGCACGCGTTCGATCTGGTAGCTTTCAAAGGCGGTCTTGCCGCCGACGCTGTCAGCTTCGCGCAGCTTGGCCAGTGCTTCCTTGTTTTTGCCGCTGCCAGCGAGTTTTTGCGCTTCTTGCAATGGCTTGCCCACTTCGGCACGCACGGTGTCCGCGGCATATGCCAGCGAGCCCAGGCCGATTACGGGAGTTGCTGCGGTAAAACCGATAGCGGCCATGACGAGGCCGAGATGAGCGAGACGAAACTTGGACATGAGAAAGTCTTTCAGTAAAAAGCGAATAGGCAGGAAGTCCTGCCTATTCGGATGTAAAGATAACCTGATTGCTGCAGCTTACTGGAATTGCTCGTTGCCGACCAGACCGATTTTGGTCACGCCCAGACGCTGCGCCGACGCCATCACACCGGCGACGACTTTGTATTCCACCAGCTTGTTAGGACGCAGATGCACTTCTGGCTGATCTGCTTGCGCAGCAACGTTGCTCAGCTTGGCTTCCAGCGTATTACGATCAGGTACGACCTGATTGTCCCACAAGATAGTGCCATCAAAATCGACATCGATCGTGACGACCACTGGTTCGGTTGTCGGTGGCGGCGGGGTGCCGACCGGCATGTTCAGGTTCACCGAGTGGTTTTGCTTAGGAATCGTGATGATCAACATGATAATCAGCACCAGCATCACGTCGATGAGGGGCGTCATGTTCAGTTCCATCATTGGTTCCGGATCCGCGCCTGCTGCGCTTCCCGAACCGACATTCATACTCATAGTGTTTCCTTTAAGAAGTCCAACGAAGCACCGGGCGAAACTGCCGCCCGGCAAGCTTCCTTCAGTGGCGCCCCCATGTTGCCGGGACGCCGCTGTCAGTCGCTATCAGCCCTTGTCAGGTGGTTCGGTGATGAAGCCGACCTTCTGGATCCCGGCACGTTGGGTCGTGTAAATAACCCGGCCGATCGATTCGTAGCGTGTTTCTTGGTCGCCACGAACGTGTACTTCCGGCTGCGGTACTTTCACTGCTTCAACTTTAAGATAATCGAACAATTCGTTCGTGTCTCTCAGTCTGGTCTGGCCCAGGTAAATCTCGCCATCCTTGTTAACAACGATGTTAACGTTTTGCGGCTTGGTTTGAAGGGCTTGGTTGGCCTCGATCGGCAGATCGATTTTCTGCAGCTTGAGGACAACTGGACTGGTGATCAAGAAAATGATCAGCAAAACCAACATGATGTCGACGAGCGGCGTCGTGTTGATTTCTGACATTACTTGATCTTGATCTCCGCTGTCGGAGCCGACGGACATCGACATGACTTATCCGATCTTTTTAGCGCCGGCAGCACGGCCAGCTTCGCTGGTGGACATTACGCCGGAAACCAGAACCGAGTGAACGTCGGCGCTGAACGAGCGGATGTCTTCCATTGCGGTTTTGTTACGACGAACCAACCAGTTGTAACCCAGAACGGCAGGAACAGCGACCAGCAGACCGAAAGCGGTCATGATCAGTGCTTCACCAACTGGACCTGCAACTTTGTCGATCGATGCGTTACCGGTCATGCCGATAGCGGTCAGTGCGTTGTAGATACCCCAAACGGTACCGAACAGACCGATAAACGGTGCGGTCGAACCAACGGTTGCCAGGAACGACAGGCCATCTTGCAGACGCGATTGGACTTTGTCCGAAGCGCGCTGGATCGACATCGTCACCCAGGTCGACAGATCGATTTGTTCCAGCAGGGCGCCGTCATGGTGAGCGGTTGCCTTGGTGCCCGATTCAGCGATGAAGCGGAATGGCGAACCTTCTTCCAGGGTTGCCGAACCAGCAGCGATCGAAGGAGCTTTCCAGAATTTGGCAGCGGCTTCTTTAGCTTGCTTGAAGATCTTCATTTGATCGATCAGCTTGGTGATGATGATGTACCAGGTACCGATCGACATGATGACCATGATGATCAGGGTGGCGCGTGGCACGAAGCCGCCGTCCCACACTGCTTGCAGGCCGAACGGGTTGTGTACTTCTTCGGTTTTGGCTGGAGCGGCTGCATCAGCGGCTGGAGCTGCTGCTGCGTCTGCTGCTGGAGCGGCGGCATCTGCAGCAACTGGTGCTGGTGCAGCGTCTGCCGCAGGAGCCGAAGCGGCAGCCGATGCTGGCGCGTCAGCGAATGCCGGAGCTGCTACCAGAGCGGTAGTAGCGGTAACGGACAACAGAACCGCGGCAAAAAATGCGGACAAACGGGTATTCTTAAACATGCTTCCTCCAAAATTAAAAATAACAGATCGCTGAACGTAATGACAACGAAATCATAGTGTGAGACAGGGGATAACTGTCTCGGGTTTTAATCCAGCGACCAAACGTATTGCATTTGCTGCCAGCCTTGTTCCGGCTTGCCGTCAACTGTTGCCGGCTTAAATGTACAGCGGCTGATACCTTGCACCGCGGCTTTGTCCAGGTCCCTGAAGCCGCTGGACTTCACGATCTTCGAATCAGCGACCTTGCCGTCTACACCGATCAGGAACGACAGTGTCACCACACCGGTTTCCTCGTTACGCTGCGACGACTTTGGATAAGCCGGTTTTTCGCAGACGCTGAAGTCAACCACGGCCGGTGTACGCACCGATTTGGCTGGTCCAGGAGTTGGCGCAGGCTGTGCAGGCGGCGATGGCGGTGCCAATACATTCGTGGCTGGCTTCACGGCAGTCGCATTTGCAATCACGTTCTGCTGTGGTGGCGGCTGCTGCACGTTCACCTCGACTGGCGGAATGAATGGCGGCGGTGGTGCCTTCATTTCTGGCGGCGGTGGTGGCGGTGGAAGATCCTTCGGTGGAGGCGGTTTGACTTCCTCGATAATCTTGGTTTCAACCGGTTCCATCATTTTGGTGACCAACCGCTTGCCCAAGCCCGTCACGATCCCGTAAGCCGCGAGAACGTGCAGCAGGACAACGATAGTGATGCCTGTGTAGTTCTTGGGACTTTTCTCGTTCGAAAAATTCATGCCTGCTTTCTCCAAATACCATCTCTTGTCTTGCAACTGAACCCCAAAATGACGACACAAAGCTCCAGCCGTATCCGGGACGTCGCCGAATTATACATACGAATTCTTTATTTTACACAGATTTTTAACGCCTAAAACCGGTTAAATTTTTGGCGCTTTTGCGCCCTGAAAACGTACTTGCTTATGTCATCTTTGCACGCTTTCGGACATAAAAAAAGGCGGTCTTATCGGTTTTTTACAGCCGTTTTGGGCGACCGCTGCTAAGTTCTCCGATGTGTCGATCTGGCGGAATTATATTTCGTGATATCCAATATGGAAACTGCTAAATTTGGAGAAAAATCTTTCTTTTTGGAAATGTTTTGCCTCGGAACCAGACCACTTAGCCCGTCGCGCGCACCAAACGGGTGCGGAACGCACTTCACCCAGGTCAAAAAAGGCGCTCCTGACAGCCGTTTCGAGGCCGTCAGGCCATACTGAATTCCTATATAGGCATAGGAAGCGCTTATATTCTTGCTATTGATTATTATCAACAAATCATTTCATGGCTTGGCAACCGGGTCATCGCGCCGGTTGCGCTTCTCGCGCCGGCAATTCAAGGTGCCCAGTACCGCCCCCTGCGGGTCGACCGTATCGAGGTGCACATCGAAGCCCCACAGCCGTGCCACGTGCTTGAGCACCTCGGCCGCCTGCTGGTTCAGCGGGCGGCGCTGGAATTGCGTGTGGCGCAGGGTCAGGGCGCGGTCGTCGCGCGTGTTGACGGACCAGACCTGGATATTCGGCTCGCGGTTGCCCAGGTTGTACTGTTCCGCCAGTTGCTGGCGCACGTAGCGGTAGCCGGCATCGTCGTGGATGGCGGAAATGGCCAGTTTTTCATTCTTGTCGTCGTCGAGCACGGTAAAGAAGTGGAATTCGCGGATCAGCCGCGGCGACAGGTACTGGGCGATGAAGCTTTCATCCTTGAAATTGCGCATGGCAAAGTCCAGGCTCTTGCGCCAGTCGCTGCCGGCCATGTCGGGGAACCAGGCGCGGTCTTCGTCGGTCGGGTGCTCGCAGATGCGGCGGATGTCGCTCATCATGGCAAAACCCAGCGCATACGGGTTGATGCCGCTGTAATACGGGCTGTCGATGGGCGGCTGGTAGACCACGTTGGTATGGCTTTTCAGAAATTCCATCATGAAGCCGTCGCCCACCACGCCTTCGTCATACAACTGGTTCAATATCGTGTAATGCCAGAAGGTGGCCCAGCCCTCGTTCATGACCTGGGTTTGCCGCTGCGGATAGAAGTACTGGGAAATCTTGCGCACGATGCGCACCATCTCGCGCTGCCACGGTTCCAGCAGCGGCGCATACTTTTCGATGAAGTACAGCAGGTTTTCCTCGGGTTCGGGCGGAAAGCGGGGCGCGGCCTTGCGCTGGTCTTCCTCTTCCTCCTCATCCTCGCGGCGGGGCAGGGTGCGCCACAGCTGGTTGATCTGCGACTGCACATAGGCTTCGCGCTCTTTCTGGCGCGCATATTCCTTCGCCATCGACAGTTTCGCCGGGCGCTTGTAGCGGTCCACGCCATAGTTCTGGATGGCATGGCACGAGTCGAGCAGCAATTCCACGGCGTCAACGCCATGGCGCTGTTCGCATTCGGCGATGTAATTCTTGGCAAACACCATATAGTCGATGATGGCGTCCGCATCCGTCCAGGCGCGGAACAGGTAATTGCCTTTAAAAAAGGAGTTGTGGCCGTAGGCCGCATGCGCGATCACCAGCGATTGCATGGTCAGGCTGTTTTCCTCCATTAAATAGGCGATGCACGGGTTCGAGTTGATGACGATCTCGTAGGCCAGGCCCATCTGCCCCCGCTTGTAGCTTTTCTCGGTCGATAAAAAATGCTTGCCGAACGACCAGTGGTTGTAGGAAACGGGCATGCCCACCGAGGTGTAGGCATCCATCATCTGCTCGGCCGTGATGATTTCCAGCTGGTTTGGATAGGTGTCGAGGCCAAACTGTTTCGCCACGCGGCGGATTTCCTCGTGGATTTGCTCGATCAGTTCGAACGTCCATTCCGACTGCTCGGGCAGGGCGTTCGGATGGCGCAGGCGCGCGAACGGTTCGCCCGGGGTGTTGCTGGCGCGGTCAAAGGCTGCACTCATCATTTCACCTGTTTCTTGAACAGTTCGCGGAAGACCGGGTAGATATCGGCCGGCGTGACGATCTTTTGCATGGCGAAATGGGCGTGATGGTCGAGCACGCCCGCGTATTGCTCCCACAGGTTTTGCTGCGGGCCGTCCGTGATCTCGACATAGGTGTAGTACTGCACCTTGGGCATGATGGTATTAATAAGCAATTGCCGGCACAGCACGGAATCGTTGTCCCAGTTGTCGCCGTCGGATGCCTGCGCCACATAGCTGTTCCATTGCCCGGCGCCATAGCGTTCGTCGATGATGGTGTTGAGCAAGTGCAGCGCGGAGGACACGACGGTGCCGCCCGACTCGCGCGAATTGAAGAATTCATGCTCGTCCACTTCGGCCGCCGCCGTATGATGGCGGATGAAGACGACCTCGATCTTGTCGTAGGCGCGCTTGAGGAACAGATACAGCAGGATGAAGAAGCGCTTGGCCGTGTCCTTGCGCGACTCGTCCATGGAACCGGATACGTCCATGATGCAGAACATGACGGCTTGCGTCATCGGCTTGGGTACCTTGATGCGGTTGCTGTAGCGCAAGTCGAACGGGTCGATGAAGGGGATGGCCAGCAGGCGCGTATGCAGGTGGTGGATCAAACGGCGCAGTTCCGTGACGAGCGGGTCGCTGTCGGGCGCGCCTTCGTGCAGCAGTTCGGCCAGGTCTTCCTCGGCCTGCGCCAGCTGCTTGCGGGCGCCGCCGCCGACGGCGATGCGCCGTCCCAGCGCGCCGCGCAGGGAACGCAGCACGTGGATGTTCGATGGCGTGCCCGACATATTGTAGCCGGCGCGCTGGTTCTTGAATTCCGTGGTGGCCGTCAGCTGGGTTTTCACCATGTGCGGCAATTCCAGGTCTTCGAAGAAGTAATTCATGAATTCTTCGCGCGACAATTCGAAGATGAAGTCGTCTTCCGTCGTCTCGTCGCTATTGCCCGCCTTGCCCCGCCCGGCGCCGCCGCCGCCTTTCGGCCGCGCGATCTGGTCGCCTTTCAGGTATTCCTTGTTGCCGGGATTGACCACTTCCCATACGCCGCCATGCGCGTGGCCGAACGACGGTTCGCCCACGTCCTTGACGGGGATGCTGACCTTCTCGCCATTCTCGACGTCCGTGATCGAGCGCCCCTTGATGGCGCGCCCCACGGCATCCTTGATCTGGCCCTTGTAACGCCGCAGGAAACGCTCGCGGTTGACGGCGGATTTATTCTTGCTTTGCAAGCGCCTGTCGATGAGATATGTCAAAGGGTGCCTCCTTGCTTCTCGTCTTGCGCGCCCCGCCAGCCCTCGGGCGGGAGCGCGCCTCCGCTGTCCGCGCTAGGATGACTTGCGCACGCGCAAGTACCATTCGCATAACAGGCGTACCTGCTTGGCCGTATAGCCTTTTTCCACCATGCGGGCCACGAAGTCGGCGTGCTTGTTGGCATCGTCGGCGCTGGCCTTGGCATTGAAGGAAATCACGGGCAGCAATTCCTCCGTATTCGAAAACATTTTCTTTTCAATGACGGTGCGGAACTTTTCATAACTGGTCCAGGCGGGATTCTTGCCGCCGTTCGAGGCCCGCGCGCGCAAGCCGAAGTTCACGATTTCATTGCGGAAATCCTTCGGATTGGAAATGCCCGCCGGTTTCTCGATCTTCTCGAGTTCATTGTTCAGCGATTCGCGGTCGAAGCTTTCGCCCGTGTCCGGATCGCGGTATTCCTGGTCCTGTATCCAGAAATCGGCAAACGTCACGTAGCGGTCGAAGATGTTCTGCCCGTATTCCGAATAGCTTTCCAGGTAAGCCGTCTGGATCTCCTTGCCGATGAATTCCACGTAGCGCTGCGCCAGGTGCTCTTTTATATAGGAGAAGTAGCGCTGCTCCAGTTCCGGCGCGAACTGCTCGCGCTCGACCTGCTGCTCCAGTACATATAATAGATGCACGGGATTGGCAGCCACTTCGGAATTGTCAAAGTTGAACACTTTTGACAGGATCTTGAAGGCAAAGCGCGTCGACAAGCCGTTCATGCCTTCGTCCACGCCCGCGTAATCGACGTATTCGTGCATGGACTTGGCTTTCGGGTCCGTATCCTTGAGGTTTTCGCCATCGTAGACGAGCATCTTCGAGAAGATGCTGGAGTTTTCCGGGTCTTTCAGGCGCGACAGGATGGCGAACTGCGCCATCATGCGCAGGGTGCCGGGCGCGCACGGGGCCTTGACGAGCGAGGAATTGGCCACCAGCTTGTCGTAGATCTTGATTTCATCGGACACGCGCAGGCAATACGGCACCTTGACTATATAGATACGGTCAAGAAACGCCTCGTTGTTGCGGTTGTTCTTGAACGTCTTCCATTCCGACTCGTTCGAGTGGGCCAGGATGATGCCGTCGAACGGAATCGCGCCGAAGCCTTCCGTGCCCTTGTAGTTGCCTTCCTGCGTGGCCGTCAGCAGCGGATGCAAGACCTTGATGGGCGCCTTGAACATTTCCACGAATTCCATCAAGCCCTGGTTGGCCAGGCACAGGCCGCCCGAATAGCTGTAGGCGTCCGGATCGTCCTGCGCATAGTCTTCCAGCTTGCGGATGTCGACCTTGCCCACCAGCGAGGAAATATCCTGGTTGTTTTCGTCGCCCGGCTCCGTTTTCGAGATGGCGATCTGTTTCAGCACGGATGGATAGCGCTTGACGACGCGGAACTGGTTGATATCGCCATTGTATTCATGCAGGCGTTTCACGGCCCACGGGCTGGGGATGTTGCGCAGGTAGCGGCGCGGGATGCCGTAATCCTCTTCCAGGATGGTGCCGTCCTCTTCCTCGTTGAACAGGCCCAGCGGCGATTCGTTGACGGGCGAACCTTTCAGGCAATAGAAGGGCACGTGTTCCATCAGCGACTTGAGTTTTTCCGCGATGGACGACTTGCCGCCGCCGACGGGCCCCAGCAGATACAGGATCTGCTTGCGCTCTTCCAGGCCTTGCGCCGCGTGGCGGAAGTACGAGACGACTTGCTCGATCACCTCCTCGGTGCCGTAGAACTCGCGGAAGGCGGGGTAGATCTTGATGATCTTGTTGGCGAAGATGCGCGACAAGCGCGTGTCGTTGCGCGTGTCGACCAGCTGCGGCTCGCCGATGGCGGCCAGCATGCGTTCGGGCGCGCTGGCGTACGTCAGCTTGTCCTTCTTGCACAGGGCCAGGTAGTCGGTGAGCGACATTTCCTCTTCGCGGGTGCGCTCGTAGCGTGCTGCATAGTTATCAAAAATGGTCATGTCAATGTCCTTTAATGTAAACCCGTACTGCCAGTCACCATGGCCGCCCGCCTGGCACTCGCCTGGGCTTGCCGCTTGAACTTTTCCTGTACCCCGTATCGATTTTTATTGTTGTTTCAAGCCCGGCTGTCTTTGCGAGTCCGGATTGCCCGGACCAAAAAACTGGCGCTTGATGCCGTGTGCTGACGTGGCCAGCCGGCTTTTTTTTCACTGTTGATAGCGCTTGCTGCACCTACCATTACCCCATGAAATTTATTATTGCTCTAAAGGATCAGGAAGTCAAAAGATATGTCGGCATATCCTTAATACTTGTTTGTAAATTGTTGATTTAATTGGATAAATCATCAAATTTTTCATCGGTTCCAATGAACTTTTGTATACCTTTTAAACCATCATACGACAATTCGCCAGCGCGTGCCGGAGCCGGCCATGGCGCTGCCGCAGCCTGCGCCATGGCGGCCTGGCGCCGGTGAGGCTGGCCATCTTGCGCTAAGATGCCTGCATGTCTGATGGCCCTGCGCGCAGCGCGTGCGCGTGCGCGAGCCAGCATTTTTATCGTCACCCTATAAGGAACACCCATGATGAACCCCCAATTGCGCGCGATCGTCCGCGGCATGCCGAAGGCCGAACTGCATATCCATATCGAAGGCTCGCTGGAGCCAGAACTGATTTTCGCACTGGCAGAGCGCAATGGCGTGCCTCTGGGCTATGAATCGGTGGAACACTTGCGCAGCGCCTATGCTTTTACGGATTTACAGTCTTTTCTCGACATTTATTACGCTGGCGCAAGCGTGCTCTTGAAAGAGCAGGATTTCTATGACATGACGCAAGCCTACCTGCGCCGCGCCGAAGCCGATAACGTGCTGCACACGGAAATCTTCTTCGACCCGCAAACCCACACGGCGCGCGGCGTGCCCATTGCCGACGTGATCAACGGCATCCACCGCGCCTGCCAGGACAGCCCCGTCAGCGCCGCCCTGATCCTGTGCTTCCTGCGCCACTTGAGCGAGAAAGAGGCGTTCGAGACCCTGGAAGACGCCTTGCCGCACCGCGATAAATTCATCGGCATCGGCCTCGATTCCTCGGAAGTGGGCAATCCGCCCGAGAAATTCTCGCGCGTGTTTGCCCGCTGCCGCGAACTGGGCCTGCACCTGGTGGCCCACGCGGGCGAGGAAGGCCCGCCGGCCTACATCCGCACGGCGCTCGACGACTTGCAGGTCGAACGCATCGACCACGGCGTGCGCTGCCTGGAAGACGCGGACTTGACGGCCCGCCTGGCGCGCGAACAGATCGCCCTGACCGTCTGCCCCCTGTCGAACACCAAGCTGCGCGTGTTCGACCAGATGCATGACCATAACCTGGTGCAATTGCTCGAGGCGGGCTTGCTGGTGACGGTGAACTCGGACGATCCCGCGTATTTCGGCGGCTACATGAACGACAATTTCGACGCCATCTTCGATGCGCTGCCGCTGGGCCTGTCCCACGCGCAACGCCTGGCGCGCAACGGTTTCATCGCCGCCTTCCTGCCGCAGGCGCAGAAAGACGCCTTCCTCGCTACCGTCGATGCGTATTTCGCGCAGCACGCCGCAGCCCACGGCAGCGCGCAGTAACTCTATAAAGACCCGCCGCCCATGTTCCGCCTCTCCCTGAAAATGACCGGCCGCGACTGGCGCGCCGGGCAACTGCGTTTCCTGCTCGTCGCGCTGATCGTCGCCGTGGCGGCCCTGTCGGCCGTCGGCTTCTTCGTCGACCGCCTGCGCGCGGGCTTGAACCGCGACGCGCACCAGCTGCTGGGGGCCGACCTGGTCATCAGCGCCGACCAGCCCGTCAATGCGGCCTGGCGCGCGGAGGCGCAGAAGCGCGGCTTCATCCTGGCCGACACGGTGACGTTTCCCAGCATGGCGCAGGCGGGCGAGGGCGAGCAATCGCTGTCGCAACTGGCCTCCATCAAGGCCGTCTCGCCCGGCTACCCGCAGCGGGGCAAGCTGAAAATCACGACCAGCACCAGCGAGGCGCAGGATGCCGTGGGACGGCCAACGGACCAGGTGCCGGCGCCCGGCACCCTGTGGGTCGATGCGGCCATCCTGTCCAGCCTGAATGCAAAGCTCGGCGATACGCTGACGCTGGGCGACAAGGCGTTTACCGTCACGCAACTGATCGCCAGCGAGCCGGACCGAGGCGCGTCCTTCCTCAACTTCGCTCCCCGCGTGATGCTGCCCTTGAGCGACCTGGCCGCCACGGCGCTGGTGCAGAACGGCTCGCGCGTGTCGTACCGCTTGCTGTTGTCGGCGCCGCCCGCCAAGGCGGGCGAGCTTGCGCAATATCAAGCCTGGCTGGAAAGCCAGATCAAGACGCAAGCCATCAAAGGCGTGCGCATCGAATCGCTGGAATCGGGCAGCCCGCAGATGCAATCGACGCTGGACCGCGCCGACCGTTTTCTGTCCCTCGTCGGCTTGCTGTCGGCCATGCTGGCGGCCGTCGCCGTGGCCATGGCGGCGCGCCGCTTTATGCTGCGCCACCTGGACGCCTGCGCCATGCTGCGCTGCCTGGGGCTGACGCAAAACCAGGTCACGGCCATGTACGTGATCGAATTTTTATTGGTCGGCCTGGCCGGCAGCGTGGTCGGCGTGATGGTGGGTTTCGGCGGCCACCTGGTGCTGCTGGAACTGCTGGGCAAGCTGGTGCAGAGCGACTTGCCGCCCGTGTCCATGCTGCCCGCCCTGCAAGGCGTGGCCACCGGCATGCTGTTGCTGCTCGGCTTTGCCCTGCCGCCGATTTTGCAGTTGCGCAATGTCCCCCATAACCGCGTGATCCGCCGCGAGCAGGAGCCGCCGCAGGCGCTGGCCCTGGCCACCTACGGCCTGGGCATCGCCGCCTTCGTCGTGCTGCTGTTGTGGCAAGCGGGCGACGTGAAACTGGCCCTGCTGACGGCGGCCGGCTTCCTGGGCGGCTTCGCCCTGTTCGGCCTGGCCGGCTGGCTGGGCATCCGCTCGCTGAAAACCCTGCGCGGCGCCTTCAACCACCAGGGCTGGCGCTTCGCCGTCACGTCCCTGCAGCGCCGCCCGGGCGCCACCGTCATCCAGGTGGTGTCCCTGGCCTTGGGCCTGATGGCCTTGCTGCTGCTGACGGTAGTGCGCGGCGACTTGATGGTGGCCTGGCGTAACGCCACGCCGCCGGACGCGCCGAACCGCTTCATGATCAATATCCTGCCGGAACAGAAAGACCCCATCGCCGCGCGCCTGGCCCAGGCCGGCGTGGCCAATGCGCCCTTGTATCCGATGATACGGGGGCGCCTGGTGGCCGTGAACGGCAACGCCATCACGGAAACCACCTACGAGGACGACCGCGCCAAGGGCCTGGCCGACCGCGAATTCAACCTGTCGACGATGGCCACGATGCAGGAAGAAAACAAGCTGGTAGCCGGCAAGTGGTTCGGCAATGCGCCGGGCGCGCCAGCCGAGGCGTCGGTGGAAGAAGGCATCGCCAAGACCCTGAAGCTGAAGCTGGGCGACAAGCTGCGCTTCGACATCGCCGGCCAGCCCGTGGAAGCGGCCATCACGAGTTTGCGCAAGCTGGAATGGGGTTCGATGCGCGTCAATTTCTTTGTCATCATCAATCCGGCCGCCATGGCGGACACGCCGCAGACGTGGATCACGGCGTTTCACCTGCCGCCCGCGCAGGCCGACCTGGGCAATGCCTTGCTGCGCGACTACCCGAACCTGACGGTGGTCGACGTGGGCGGCGTGCTCAAGCAAATCCAGGGCGTGCTGGACCAGGTGGTGACGGCCGTCGAATTCCTCTTTGCCTTTACCTTGGCCTCGGGCTTGCTGGTGCTGTATGCGGCCTTGATGGGTTCGCAGGACGAGCGCACGCGCGAAGCGGGCCTGCTGCGCGCGCTGGGCGCCACGCGGCGCCAGCTGGCGCAGGCGCAGCTGATCGAGTTTTCCCTCGTCGGCGCGCTGGCCGGCCTGTTGGCGGCCTCGGGCGCGGCGGCCATGGGCTGGGCGCTGGCCACGTACCAGTTCAAGTTTGCCTGGAGCTTCGCGCCCGGCGTATGGGCCTTTGGCTTGCTGGCCGGCGCCCTGTGCGCGATCGCCGGCGGCTGGCTGGGCTTGCGCAATGTGCTGAAACATCCGCCGCTGCAAACCTTGCGGGAAAGCTAGGCTCCCACGCTGTCGTCCGCCTGCGCGCGTAAAAATTGTGCGTAGGACATGACTGGCTGCCCCAGCTGGTGCGGCGGCACGTCGAACAGGGCCCAGAAGTAGGTTTCGCGTCCCAGGCAGATGGTGGGTGCGGCGCAATAGCGGAACCAGTTTTCGCCGATGTGCGCCGCATACATGCCGTCGCTGTCGGCATCGGAAAAGTACGGGATCACGCGCATTTCCAGCAAGGCCAGCAGCAGGGACTCGGGCGCGTCGCTGTCGCGCGCCATTTCGTACTGCGTGTGCAGGCTGCGTTCCGTCTCGATGATCATCAGGCGGGCCTGGCCGTCGCGCGTGAAAAACAGGATGCCGCAGGGATTCGGGAAAATATAGAACTCGACAAAGCCATGGCGCCGGCACAGCTCCTGCACGACGGCGGCCATGGCTTCGTCTTGCAGGAAACTATAGTCGTGCAGCAATAGCAAGTCGCGCACGGTGTCCGACTGCTGCAGGAAGAATTCGCGTTGCAGGGAAACGATTTCCTGTTCCAGGATATCGAGCGCATCGTCGTCGCTCTTCTTGACGTAGCGGTCGATCAAGCCCCGGTTGAAGGCCGTCACGGCCACTTTTTCATCGGCCGCGCCCGTAAATAAAATCTTCTTGCACGGCAAGTCACGCACGGCCTGGCAGAATTCCAGGCCATTCATCTGCGGCATCGAATAGTCGACCACCAGCACGGAGGGCACGGCAAAGCGTTGCGCCTGGCCGCTGATGCGCCAGATGCGTTCGAGGTCGAGCGCCACGTTGCGCTGGTCACGCGGCAGGTTTTGCGTGTCGAAATTGACGTGCAGCGGCGTCTCGCCCGGCTGCGTGCTGTGGCGCAGCCAGTGCAGCGCGCTGCTGGTGTCATGAAAGGTCAGGCGCGCCAGCGCGGGATCGAGCTGGAACGCCAGGCTTTTCAGGAAGGAATCGCTGTCATCGATCAATACGGTCAGGGTCGGATGGGAGTAGACGGGCAGTTGCATGCATCACCTTGCGGGGGAAGAGGGTTGTAAGCGGGCAGGCAGGGGCTGGGGAAATTCCAGGATGAAAATCGCATACGCATGCTCGCGCGACACGCAGCGGATGCGCGCCTGCCAGGCCGTGATGATCTGCCGGCACAGGGCCAGGCCGATGCCGCTGCCGTTGTGTACGGGATACGAATAAAAACGCTCGAAGATCAGCGGCAGGCGGTTTTTCGCGATGCCGCAGCCCGTGTCGATGAACAGCAGCCTGGGCACGGGGCGGGCGCCGTCGATGATGATGCGCACGCGGCCCTTGCCGGCCCGCTGGATGGCTTTCAGCGCGTTCCTCAGCAGGTTCAGCAGGATCACCACGCACAGTTCGTCCTGGCCGGCGAACTGGAAGTCGGCGCGCACGTCCACCTTGACGCGGCTGCGCTGGCTGTTGCCGGTGAATGGGTAGCGCTTCAGCACGGAATTCACCATCGCCAGCATCGACAGCGCCTGGCTGGGCTGCAGGTTGCGGTTCACGGCGCTGGCGCTCATCAGGAACAAATCGATCATGTGCTGCATGTGGCGCACTTCGAACTGGATGCGCGACAGGGCTTCCTGCAGCGGCGGCAAGTCGTGCGCCTGATCGGCCAGTTGCGGCAGCAGCCGGCGCATGCCCCGCACATTGGCTTCCACGCTCGTCAGCGGCGTGCGTAGCTCGTGCGCCACGGAACCGAGCCCGGCCGACAGGCCGGCCAGCCGTTCCAGTTCCAGCACCTTGCTGCCCACTTTCACCACGGACAGCGCGGCTATGGTGAACCAGTGCACGGGCAGTTGCTGCAGCACTTCACGCTGCAGCAGGAAGTCGCCTTCCCCCTGCAGGATGACGGCCAGGCAGGCGGTGCTGGTGCCGATCAGGTAGGCGCGGCAAGCCAGCTTCGTTTCGAAATGAAACAGCACGACCAGGCCGATCAGCAGCGATTCGCTCCAGATGGACGACGCGTGGTTCATCAGAAACATGAAGGTAAAGAAGAAGGGCAGGATGTAGCTGAGCGCGAACAGCAGGTAGCGCGACAGCCAGCGGGCCGAGAAGTGGCGCGCAAACAGGCCGACCGCGCAGATGCCCACGCCCGTCAGGCGCAAGGTCAGGTTTTCATAGGCTTGCGGAAAAAAGTAATTCCACAGCAGGTAGTACAGCGGCATCGCCACCGTGCCCACGGCGGCCAGCATGGCGACCCTGCCTGCCAGGTTTTCATGGGGCATGCGTTCATGCAGCAGCGAATGGAGCAGGCGCCTGCGCCAGTGTGTCCATCGTCCTTGCAATTGCTGCGTCATGACTCTGCCTTGATTCTCTTCAGAACATTATCATCGCGTAAATTTTCTTGGTTGAACGGGTATCTCATCGGACATTGATATACGTCAATGGATGGGTTCGCGAGACGGTCAAGGCTTTAAGTCGCAGCAAACCTTTCCCCAGGAGAAAACTCATGACCATCGCTACCAGCTTGCACGCCCCATCCTTCGTCCGCGCAGAACACTGCTTGCCAGACTACATCGTGCGGCGCATGGATGCGCACCACGTCACGCGCATCGAAAAGCTGCTGGGCGGCCAGCATCCCCATGCCTGGCAACCGACACCAGCCCATGCCATTTTCCTGGCCGGCAATGACTACCTGTCCATCGCCGCCGAGCCGGCGCTGGTGGCGGCCCAGGTGGCGTCCCTGCAGGCGAATGCGGGGGGCATGCTGATGTCGGCCGTGTACTTGCAGGAAGGCAGCGAACAGCACCGGCTGGAAAGCCGGCTGGCCCGCTTCATGGGCAGCGAGGATGGCATCCTGGCGCAATCCGGCATGGCGGCCAACGTCGGGCTGATCCAGTGCATCGCCAGCCCCGGCATTCCCGTCTACCTCGACATGCAGGCCCACGCCTCGCTGTGGGAAGGCGTGCTGTCGGCGCAGGCCCAGGCCGTGCCCTTCCTGCACAACGACATGACGCACTTGCGGCGGCAAGTGGAAAAGCATGGCCGCGGGGTGATCGTCGTCGACGCCCTGTACAGCACCAACGGCAGCCTGGCGCCGCTGCTGGAATTGCTCGACATCGCCGAGCGCAGCGACTGCGTGGTGGTGGTCGACGAGTCGCACTCGCTGGGCACGCATGGCCCGCAGGGCGCGGGCCTGGTGGAGGCGTGGGGACTGGGCCACCGCGTGCATTTCCGCACGGCGTCGCTGGCCAAGGCCTTCGCGGGCCGCGCCGGTTTCATCAGCTGTTCCAGCCGCTTCAAGGGGTACTTCTTGTCAGAATCGCGCCCCGCCATCTTCAGTTCCTGTTTGCTGGCCCACGAGCTGGCGTGGCTGGGCGCGGCGCTCGATTTCATCATGGCCGCCGACGAGCGGCGCGCCACCCTGCAACGCCATACGCTGCAGGTGCGCGAAGGCTTGCGCGAACTGGGCTACAACGTCAGCGATGGCACGGAGCAGATCGTGGCGCTGGAAGCGGGCGGCGAACCGGCCACCCTGGTCCTGCGCCAGGCGCTGGAACGGCAAGGCATTTACGGCGCCATGTTTTGCGCCCCGGCAACGGCGAAGAACCGCGCCCTCGTGCGCCTGACCCTCAATGCGGGGCTCGACGGGGCGGCCATCGAGCGGGTGTTGGCGGGCTGCGCCGCCATCCGCGCCGAAGCGGGCGTGGAACACTGGCCGTCGACGCGGCGCCTGCGCAGGCTGGCGCTGGTGTAGCGTCGTCAGCCGGCCAGCCGGCCCAGGAGGGCTGAAAGCGCTCCCAGCTGTTCTGCCGGCGCATCCTGCAGCAATTCGCGCCCCACCGCCTGCGCGGTGGCGCTCGCATGTCCCAGCAATTCCTGGCCGGCGGCAGTCAGCACGGCATAGCCGACGCGGGCGTCGCGCGCATCGGCCTGGCGCGCCACCAGGCCGATCTTTTCCAGTGGCATCAAGGAGCGCGTGACGCCGGAGGCCGTCAACGCCAGGCGCTCGGCCAGGTCGATGCGGCGCAGGCGCGCACCGGGCGCGCGCTGCAGCTGGTACAGCAATTGATAGTCGCTGAAGCTCAGGCCATGCAAATTGCCCAGGGCGCTGTCGAAGCGGCGCACGATGAGCGCCTGGGCGCGCGCCAGGCGCAGGCAAAAGTCCAGCGCGCCATCGGCGTCCGGCGACGGGAGAGTGTGATCGTTCATGGCGTCCATTTTATCCGTTGCGAAATGCTTGAGTGCGCAAGTGTAAAGCAATGCCGCTCAATACAGCGGCTGGCCTTGCTCCAGCCACTGTGCGCGGTGCAAGTCCAGCAAGGCGCCCAGTTCGGCGTCCGCATCGAAGGCGGGGTCGTCGGGCAGCTTGAGCGTATCGATGACGGCGCAGGAAAATGCCGCCGCGCCATCGCGCCGCCAGTCCGCCTGCAGCAGGGCGTTGCGGTGCTTGCCCAGGTTCAGCTCGAAGCGGTGCCGGTTCAGCATGCCGGGCGCGTTGCGGCTGCTGTCGAGCAAGGTGCGCCCGCTGGGCAAGTGCCGCAAGGCGATGATACCCAACGGCGGCGGCAGTTGCCGGTAGTGCGCTTTCAATGTTGCCTGTCGTGTCTTGTCCATGTTTTACTTCTCCGATATCGTTTGCTTGATCGTTTCCGGTCCGGCGATGCGCGGGATGGCGGTAAATAATGCGGCCGCCACGGCGGCCGCCAGCAGCAGGGCGCCACCGCCGCAGAACAGCTCGCCAACGCTCAGGTGGCGCAGCAGCGCGCCCGTGGCCGCCGCCGACAGCGGCGCCAGTCCCAGGAAGATGCCCATGAACAGGGCCATCGCCCGGCCCAGCATGGCGGGCGCCACGCGCCGCTGTATCCACGTAAAGATGGCCACCTGCAAGTAGCCGCCCAGCAACCCTGTCACGGCCAGCAGGGCCGCGCCATGCCAGGCCGAGCTGATTTGTCCCAGCGCCATCAGCAGCAGGCCGACGACCGCGTCGACGAGCAGCAGGGTGGCGCCGAAGCGGCGGCGCAGCCAGGCGCCGCCCAGGCTGGACGCCAGCATGCCGGCCAGGGTGCCGGCGCCATGCGCGCCCATCAGCAAACCCAGCGCGGAGGCGCCGTGCAGGCGCTCGCTGGCCAGCACGGGCAAGGCCACTTGCAGCGGCCCCATGACGAAGAACGCCACCACCGCCCAGTACGCATAGCAGCTGCGCAAGGGAAGGTCGCGCCACACCATGGCCAGGCCCGCCGCCATGTCGCGCCACATGCCCTGCGCCGCCGCCGCGGCCAGTGGCCGCAGGCTCACTTGCCGCAAGGTCCACGCGGAGAACAGGAACGTCAGCGCATCGATGGCAAAGGCGGCGGCCAGCGCCGCCATGGAGGTGTGCTGCGCGCCATCGTGGGCGCCGAGCACGAGCGCCGCCAGCAGGGGGCCGGCCAGCAGTGACAGCTGGCGCGCACCCATCTGCAAGCCATTGGCGTTCTGCAGCGATTGCGGCGGCACGGCTTGCGGCAGGATGGCCGTGCCGGCGGGAATGCCGAAGGCGGCCGCGATACCCAGCGCCAGCGCGGCCGCATACGCGAGCGCCAGGCTGGCCTGGTCCAGCAGCAGCAGAGTGGCCAGCGCCAGCAGGATGGCGGCGTTCGCGTATTTGCTCAGCAGCATCACGCGCCGGGGCGAATAGCGGTCGGCGATGGTGCCGCCCAGCAAAATCAGCACGGCGCGCGGGGCGCCCATCAGGGCCACGGCGATACCCAGGCTGAGGCTATCGCCCGTCAGGCTCAGCACCAGCCAGGGCAGGGCCAGCATGCTGAACTGGTCGCCCAGCATGGAGACGAGGCCGCCGCCCAGCAGCCAGCGGAAGTTGGTATTGCGTAGCAAAGGGGATTCTGCGGTGGTGGGCATGGTTGACTTGTCCGTGTTTAAAGATTGCATAGTAGTTGATAAAAGCTTGAGTAGTCAAGTATATTGCTTTTTATGCCGGCAGCGGAAGCTGGCGCCGCATGGGCCGCCGGCGCTTGCGCTATCATGGCGGCCATGACTGATACCACTGCCCCCACCCTCTACGAGACCATCGGCGGCGCCCCCGTGCTGCGTGAAATGGTCGACCGTTTTTATGACTTGATGGAACTCGAAGCCGAGTTCGCCGGCATCCGCGTCATGCATCCGCCTTCGACGGACGGTTCGCGCGACAAGCTGTATTTCTTCCTGACGGGCTGGATGGGCGGGCCGGACTTGTATATCGAGAAATTCGGCCACCCGCGCCTGCGCGCGCGTCACTTGCCCTACGCCATCGGCACCAGCGAGCGCGACCAGTGGCTGCGCGCCATGGCGTGGGCCATGGAAGACACGGGCATCGAAGAGTCCTTGCGCGTGCGCCTGATGGAATCGTTCTATCAGACGGCCGACTGGATGCGCAACAAACCTGACTGACACCCATGAGCCCAATCGAGTTTTACAGCCTGCTGGGCGCCGCCATCGTCGCCATCGTCCTGTTGCTATTGATCTTGCTGCGCCCCCGTGGCGCGGCCGGCGATGGCGCCACCACCCTGGCCCTGGTGCAGCAGCACCAGCAGCAAAGCCTGGAGCGCATCGACCGGGTCGAGCGCGAAGTGCGGCTGCAACTGCAGGCGTCGGCGCAAGCGACGCGGCAAGACCTGGCCACCAGCCTGGCGCAATTCCAGGCGGCGACCCTGCAGCAGCTCGACAGCCTGCGCACGCAGATGCAGGCGCAGGGAAAAGTCGGGCGCGAGGAACAGGCGCAAAGCCTGGCGCGCTTTGCCGACAGCACCAACCAGACCCTGGCGCAGCTGACGGAGTCGAATGCGCAGCGCATGCTGGAAGTGCGCGCCACCCTGGAAAGCAAGATCCGCGATTTGCAGGCCGACAATGGCGCGCGCCTGGAAGAGATGCGCAAGACGGTCGACGAGAAATTGCACGCCACGCTGGAGACGCGCCTGACTGCCTCGTTCCAGCAAGTGTCGGAGCGGCTGGAAAAAGTCCATCAGGGACTCGGTGAAATGCAGCAGCTGGCGCTGGGCGTGGGCGACCTGAAGCGGGTGCTCACCAACGTCAAGACGCGGGGCACGTGGGGCGAAGTGCAGCTGGAAATGCTGCTGGAGCAGGTACTCACTGTCGACCAGTATGCGAAGAACGTGGAAACCTTGCCGGGCAGCGGCGCGCGCGTGGAATTCGCCCTGAAACTGCCGGGCCTGTCCGATGGCGGGCCGCCCGTGTGGATGCCGATCGATGCGAAATTCCCCAAGGAACAGTACGAGCGCCTGGTCGAAGCGGCCGAGCGGGCCGATGCGGACGGCGTGGCCCTGGCCGGACGCGAGCTGGAACGGGCCGTGCGGGGCGAAGCGAAAACCATCGCGGACAAATACCTGGCGCCGCCGCTGACCACCGACTTTGCCATCCTCTTCCTGCCCACGGAAGGCTTGTATGCGGAAGTGTTGCGCCGCCCGGGCCTGGCCGACGAATTGCAGCGCGTGCACCGGGTCAGCATCGCGGGGCCATCCACGTTGACGGCCTTGCTCAACAGCCTGCAAATGGGTTTCCGCACCCTGGCGCTGGAAAAGCGCTCGTCCGAAGTGTGGCAAGTGCTGGGCGCCGTGAAGACGGAATTCGGCAAGTTTGGCGACGTGCTGTCGCAAACCCGGCTGACCCTGGAAAAGGCGGCGAAGAATATCGAAAGCGCGGAAGTGCGCAGCCGGCAGATGGCGCGCAAATTGAAATCCGTGGAAGCCTTGCCGGGCGAGGCGGCTGCCTTGCTGCTGGGTAAGGCGGACGCGGGGCTGTCCGCCGAAGCGGACGGCGAATAGCCCCGCCGTCGTTCAGGCCGCCGACGCAGGCCGGCGGCGCAGCGTGGCGCAGACCAGCAGCGCGAGTCCCGCCAGCAGCATGGCCCACGTTTGCGGTTCCGGCACGGCGGGCAGGACGGACAGGCCGGTGGGCGGCAGCGAAGGCAGCATGACGGTGGGGTTGAATGGCTCGACGATGATGCTGCTGCCGCGCGGTGGCTGGCCACCGCCTATGCCCGACGGCAACATCGTGTCGCGGCTGCCGCGCACGACATCGAAGCCCAACAGGGGTAGGCCGGCCACTACGGCCGGCGGCGCCGCGCCCGTGAGCGAGCCGCCATGCGCGGCGACGGGATGCTCGATGACGGGCACGCCCGTTGCCGCCGGCGCGGCCGCTGCCGGCGTTGCACCGCCCGGCGCGGCGCCAACGGGGGCAGCGCCAGCGCCGCGCGGCCCGGCCGCCGCCTGCGTGATGCGGCTGACATTGCGGCACACGGTGGGCACGAGGATGCAGGCGCCCTGCACGCAGTACACGAGTCCCCTTTCCTGCATCTGCTCGCTCCAGCCTGCCCGCGTGACATTGCGGCAAACGCGGCCCGGGCCGAAATGCATGTCGCTGATGCGCGCATCGTAATTGCCCTTGCCGCGGATGGCGTCGCGGCTGATCACGACGATTTCATCATACTGGCGCGCGCGCATGCGCGCCTTCAATTGCTCGCGCACCTGCGGCGCGATGTCCGGGTACCTGTCCACGGCGGCCACGACGTCGCCCATGAACGGGTCGGCGCCGGGGCGGTTCCAGCTGCAGTTGTCCAGTACGTCGGCCCGAGGGGTCCCTTTGGCGTATGCGGGCGGCGGCGCGAGGGTCAATATGCCAAGCAGGCAAGCCGCTCCCAGCATGCTGGCGCCCGCGCTCCAAGAGCGGTGTCTCATTATTAGTTTCCTCGTGAAAACAATATCAAAATTGAACTTTTCGTATAAGTTCGGATGTTATCACCGAAGAAACTTCAATATCAACAAATAAATAAAATAATTACAATTAATGTTGTGTTTATTGATATGTTATTTGAAGAAATAATTAACATTTTTATCTCAATAGCCGAGCAGTTTCCGCGAAGAAAATTGATTGCGAAGGGGCAATGCAAACGGCCCGCGCAGGGCGGGCCGTTGTGGCGAGGGGGGGGATAAGTGGCGCAGCGTGGACTGCGGTCCGGCCGGCGCGTCAGCCTGGCCGGCGGTGGCGCGTCAGGTCAATCCCTGGAACAGCACGATATCGACCAGGTCGCCGGCGGCCACGTGGCCTTGCGCTTCGTGCAGCACGATCATGCAATTGGCTTGCGTCATCGAGCGCAGGATGCCCGAGCCTTGCGCGCCCGTCACGCGCACGTGCTGGCGCCCGTCCGCACCGCGCTCGACGATGCCGCGCTGGTATTCCGTGCGGCCCCGTTTCTTGCGGATCGCCGCTTGCGCCGCCACTTGCAGCAGCGGCAGGGCGGACGTGTCCGCGTCGGCGCCCATCAGGCGCAGCAGGGTGGGGCGGGCGAGGAAATAAAACGCCGCCATCACGGCCACCGGATTGCCGGGCAGGCCCAGCAGCAAGGCCGATTCGCCTTCGCTGGCAATCCGCCCGAAGGCCATGGGGCGGCCCGGGCGCATGTTGATTTGCCAGAAGGCCACGTCACCGAGGCGCGCGAGGATGTCGCGCGTAAAATCGGCCGCGCCGCTGGACACGCCGCCCGAGGTGATGATGACGTCGGCCGTGGCGCAGGCGCCGCGCAGGGCCGTTTCCAGCGCTTGCGGATTGTCCTTGACGATGCCCATGTCGAGCACCTCGCAGCCGAGGCGCGTCAGCATGCCCAGCAGGGTGTAGCGGTTGCTGTCGTAGATGCAGCCTGCGTCGAGCGGCTCGCCGATCGAGCGCAATTCGTCGCCGGTGGAAAAGAAGGCCACGCGCAGGCGGCGGCGCACGGGCACCGTGGCGATGCCCAGCGAGGCCAGCAAACCCAGCTCGGCCGGCCCGAGTATCTTGCCTTGCAGCAGGGCCGGCTTGTCCTGCATCAAGTCTTCGCCTTTGAAGCGGCGGTTGTCGCCGGCGCGGATGCAGTCCGGCGCCAGCGTGATGCTGGTTTCATTGGCTTGCAGCACCAGTTCCTGCGGCACCACGCTGTCGCAGCCATCGGGCATGACGGCGCCCGTCATGATGCGCGCGCATTGGCCGCGTCCGATTTTGACTGTGCCGGGACGCCCGGCCAGGATGGTGTCGACCACGGCCAGGGTCACGGGGGTGTCGCCGCCGAGGTCGGCGCCAAGGTCAGCTCCGTAAAGCGCATAGCCATCCATGGCGGAATTGTCGTGCGCGGGCACGCTGATGGGCGAGATGATGTCGGCCGCCAGGATGCGTTCGAACGCTTGCGGCAGCGGCAGTTCCTCGATCTCGGCCACGGGCGCGACGGTGTCGGCCAGGATGGCTTGCGCCATCGGCACGGACAGGCCCTGCGCCTGCTGGGCGGCCAGCTCGTCCGGGGTATTGATGTTGCCGAATGCACTATTGTTTTCGAAGAGTACTTCGGCCAGTTTCAATGGGCCGTGCCAGGTGCGCATGCGGCGTTCGCCGCCGCGCAGATAGGCGTCGAGCTGGGGCAGGGCGGATGTTTTTACCAGGCAAAAGACGGGGTGCGGGCGGCGCACGGCCGTTCCCGTCGCCGCATCGATTTCCTCGGTGACGGCGATGGCCAGGTCGGCATTGTCTTGCGTCAAACCGGCGGCCAGGCGCGCGGCCAGGTCGGGCGGCAGCAGGGGCGAGTCGCAAGGCACGGTGAGCAGATAGGGCGTGTTGGCGTGCTGCATGCCGCTGTGCAAGCCGGCCAGCGGACCCAGCTGGCCTGGCAGCACGTCGGGCCACACGGGCAGGCCGAAGCGCGCGTAGTCGCCTGCATCCGCGTGGACGCTGAGGGCCAGCTGGCCCACTTGCGGCGCCAGGCGCTGGGCCACGTGGCGCGCCAGGGGCTGGCCATGCAGGGGCAGCATGCCCTTGTCGCGCTGGCCCATGCGCGTGCCGAGGCCGCCGGCCAGGATCAGGCCGGTAATGTCGTGTTTGTTGATCATGTCAGGTAGGAAAATTGGTGCATGCGCCATGGTAGCAGCGGCGGGCGCGTGCTGCGCCCGATTCAGCCGCCGATGTACGACATTTCCACTTTCTTTTTACCGTGCTCAAGCGTGGCGCCCGTCAAATCCGTCTGGCTGGTGCGCAATTGCGAATAGCGGTCGCCGCGGCCGCGCCACAGTTGCGCCACGGCAGAGGAAATTTCCGCGTCGCTGCGGCCGCCGCGCAGCAGGCTGCGCAAGTCGTGGCCGCTGCTGGCGAACAGGCAGGTGTACAGCTTGCCCTCGGTCGAGAGGCGGGCGCGGCTGCACTCGCCGCAGAACGCTTGCGTGACGCTGGAAATGAGGCCGATCTCGCCGCTGCCATCCGCATAGCGCCAGCGCGCTGCCGTCTCGCCCGCGTAGTTCGGGTCGATGGGCAGCAAGGGCATGTGCGCGGCGATGCGCCGCACCACTTCCGCTGAAGGGATGACTTCCTGCAAGTTCCAGCCGTTCGAGGCGCCCACGTCCATGTATTCGATGAAGCGCAGGATGTAGGGCGTGCCCTTGAAGTGGCGCGCCATGGGCACGATTTCCTGCTCGTTCATGCCGGCCTTGACGACCATGTTGATCTTGATGGGCCCCAGGCCCGCCGCGTGCGCCGCATCGATGCCGTGCAGCACGTCGGCCACGGCGAAATCGACGTCGTTCATGCGCTTGAAGGTGGCGTCGTCGAGCGAGTCGAGCGACACGGTGACCCGGTTCAGGCCCGCATCCTTGAGTGCCTGCGCTTTTCTTGCCAGCAAGGAACCATTGGTCGTCAGGGTCAGGTCCAGCGGCTGGCCCGACGGCGTGCGCAGGTCGGCCAGCATGGCGATGAGCTTTTCGATATTCTTGCGCAGCAGCGGCTCGCCGCCCGTCAGGCGGATCTTTTCCACCCCGTGCGCGACGAACAGGCGCGCGACGCGCGTGATTTCCTCGAACGACAGCAAATCCGTGTGCGGAAGGTAGACGTGGTTCTTGTCGAATACGTCCTTGGGCATGCAATACACGCAGCGGAAATTGCAGCGGTCGGTAATCGAGATGCGCAGGTCGTGCAGGGGCCGGCCCAGGCTGTCGGCCACGTTGCCGCTGGGGCTATCCAGCTGCGCGGGAATCGCCAAAGCCCCATTGCGGGCTTCGGCGAGGTAGATAATCTTGTCAGCCATGAAAGGTGATACCACTTACGTTGAGTCGTTCAAGGCAGATACGATAGCACGAGGCCGAAGATGGCACAGGCGAGCAGCAATTTGATGGTGCCAACCTGAAACCTGATCAGCGCCACGCCGGCCGCCAGCGCGATGGCAATCGCCAGCCAGTCCCAGTGCGGCAGCGGGTTTTCTTGCCAGAAGACATGGCGGCCAAAGAACAGGGCCAGGCTGGCGATGACGCCCACCACGGCCGCCGAGATGGCCGTCAGGGGCGCGCTCAGGCGCAGATTGCCGCGCGATGCTTCCACCAGCGGCGCGCCGGCCAGGATGAAGATGAACGAGGGCAGGAAGGTGAACCAGCTGGCGACGAGCGCGCCGCACACGCCCGCCAGCCACAGGTGTTCTCCCGTCACGGCGTGGCTCCAGCCGCCGACAAAGCCGATGAAGGCGACGATCATGATCAGGGGGCCGGGCGTCGTTTCGCCCAGCGCCAGGCCATCCATCATTTGCGCGCCGGTGATCCAGTGGTAGTGCTCGGCGGCGCCCTGCACCAGGTAGGGCAGCACGGCATATGCGCCGCCGAACGTCAGCAGGGCGGCCTTGCTGAAAAACACGCCCATCTGCGCCAGCGGCTGGTCCGCGCCGCCCGCCAGCGCCAGGCCCAGCCAGGCGAGGAGGGCCAGGGCCAGGCCCACGGCGGCCGTGCCAAGCAGGCGCGGCCAGCTGAAGCGCGCGTGTTCCGGCGTGGGCGTGTCGTCATCGATCAGGGCGGCGCCGTAGCGGGCCGCGCCGCCATGCGAGGCGGCGCCGACATGGAAGTGGGCCGGCAGCCAGCGGCCGCCCGCCATGCCCAGCAGGGCTGCGGCGAGCACGATCAGCGGAAATGGCAGCTGTAGCGCGGCGATGGCGACAAATGCACCGGCCGCGATGGCGATCAGGCCGGGACTGCGCAAGGTGCGTCGGCCCAGGCGCCAGGCGGCCGCCAGCACGATGGCGACGACGGCCGGCTTGACGCCGTACAGGATGCCGGCGATGGCGGCCACGTGGCCATACGCCATGTACAGCCAGGACAGGACGATCAGCAGCAGCAGCGAAGGCAGCAAAAACAGCAGGCCCGCCACCAGGGCACCGCGCGTGCGGTGCATCAGCCAGCCGATGTAGATGGCCAGCTGGGTCGCCTCCGGCCCCGGCAGCAGCATGCAGTAATTCAGGGCGTGCAGGAAACGCTGTTCGGAAATCCAGCGCCGCTTTTCCACCAGTTCCGCATGCATCATGGCGATTTGCCCGGCCGGGCCGCCAAAGCTGACGCAACCGAGCTTGAGCCAGTACCAGAAGGCGCTGCGCAGGCTGACGGGGGAGGGAAGTTGGTTGGCGTTGTCGTGCATGGCGGCTGGCTGGCAAGGGTGGGGACGTAAAAAAGGGGAAGCCTGAGCTTCCCCTTTCATCATCGGCGGCTGGGCGAACCCCGCACGCTTATGGACGTTGCGTGTTGATCTGGATCAACGGCTCATCCGATTGCGGCGGCAGTGGCTTGCGTTCGCGCGGCTTGCGTACCGGAGCGACTGCCTTGGCGGCCGCTTCCTGCGCCAGGCGCAGTTTTTCCGGATCGGTGGCAGCCAGGGTCAGGCCGGCCGAACCGAGCACTGCGCTCAAGTCCAGCGGCGCGGCCACTGGCGCGGCAGGTGCCGGGGCAGGCGCGGCGACAGGCGCCGGCGCTGGTGCAGGAGCAGGAGCAACTTCGGCAACCACCGGCGCGGCTTCCGCCACGACAGGTGCCGCTTCGGCTACCGGCGCTTCTTCCACCACGACGACCGTTTCCACGACAGCAACTGCTTCCACGACTGGCGCCGCTTCGACGATGACTTCCGCTGGAGCAGGGGCTGGTGCGGCTTGCGCTTTTTCGGCGAAGCTGTACTCGGCAACCGGCGCCGGTTCGGCAGCGGCTGGTTCAGCTTGCGCTGCAGCCACTTCGACAGGGGCTGCCGGCACGATCACTTCAGCAACTGGGGCAACTTCTGCGGCAGGAGCGGCTTCTTCGACCTTGGCGATGTCCACGACCTTGGCCACTTCCACCACTTCCACCACTTCAGCCACGACGGCTGGCGCGGCTTCGGCGGCAGCTTCCACTGGCGCGGCAGCGACAGCGGCTTCCGGCGCCGGAGCAACCGTAAAGCTGATCACTGGCGCATCCTGGCCTTCGTTCTCGCCATTTGCCGATTCGATCAGCTCGCCCGTTTCGCGGTCGCGGCGGTTGCGGTTGCGGCCGCCACGACGACGGCGGCGGCGCGGTTCTTCGCCTTCCACGTCGTTTTCCGTCTCTTCGCCTTCAGGACCGGCATTCGCCGGTGCTTTCAGCAGGTTGGCCGGTGCGGCGTCGGATTCCGGGCCGCTGGACGGCACGACGACGTTCACTGCGCTGGCGGTGGCGCCAACCAGTGCCAGCTCTTCAGCTTTCACTTCAGCAACAACAGCCTTGTCGGCGCGCGGTTCGCGGCCTTCGCGTGGCTGGCGTGGCGGACGTTCGGCACGTTCCGGACGCTCGGCGCGCTCCGGGCGTTCCGCGCGTTCAGGACGTTCGCCCCGTTCGCGTGGTGCTGCCGTTGCATCGCCGCCTTCGCGTGCTTCACGCGGTTCGCGTGGCGGACGCGGCGGGCGTGGCGGACGGGCCGCTTTTTCCAGTGCTTCCGCTTCTTTCGCGGCATCGTCCTGGGCTGGGCGGCCCTGGCCCGGTTCGCGTTCTTCGCGGCCAGGCTTGCCGTTGCGGCCACGGCCACGCGGGCCACGGCTGTTGCGGTCGCCGCGGTCGGCGCCGGCCGGCTTGGCCGGGGCGACAGGGGCGGGTGCCGGTGCCACCGGTGCCGGGGCGCCGGTGAAGAAGCTGATGATCTTGGCGATCAGACCTTGTGGCGCGGCAGGCGCGGCCACGGGAGCCGGTTTCGCTTCGACGGGCTTGCGCTCGACCAGCGGTGCCGGCTGGTCAGGGGTGATCGTCTTGACGACGGCTTCCTGGCGCGGCTTGGCTTCTTCCTTCTGGCGCTTGCTGTACGCCATGTCGGTTTCAGCGCTTTCGGCCAGGTTGTAGCTGGCCTGGCTGTCTTCCAGACGCGGATCGTCGTGCTTGATGCGTTCGAGCTTGTAGTGCGGCGTTTCCAGATGCTTGTTCGGGATCAGGATCACGGCGATGCGGTGGCGGTTTTCGATTTTCAGCACTTCGCCGCGCTTTTCGTTCAGCAGGAAGGCGCCCACGTCCACGGGCACTTGCACGTGGATGGTGGCCGAGTTTTCCTTCATCGCCTCTTCCTGGATGATGCGCAGCACCTGCAGGGCGGACGATTCCGTATCGCGGATGTGGCCGGTGCCGGAGCAGCGCGGGCACGTCACGTGCGAGCCTTCGGACAGCGAAGGACGCAGGCGCTGGCGCGACAGTTCCATCAGGCCGAAGCGGGAAATCTTGCCCATTTGTACACGGGCACGGTCATGGTGCAGCGCATCTTTCAGGCGCTGTTCCACTTCGCGTTGATTCTTTGCCACTTCCATGTCGATGAAGTCGATGACGATCAGGCCGCCCAAGTCGCGCAAGCGCAGCTGGCGGGCCACTTCTTCGGCCGCTTCGCAGTTGGTGTTGAAGGCGGTCGTCTCGATGTCCGAGCCGCGCGTGGCGCGGGCCGAGTTGACGTCGACGGAGACCAGCGCTTCCGTATGGTCGATCACGATGGCGCCGCCCGATGGCAGCGGCACGGTGCGGCTGTACGCCGTTTCGATCTGGTGTTCGATCTGGAAGCGCGAGAACAGCGGCACGTCGTCGCTGTAGCGTTTCACGCGGTGCACCATGTCGGGCATCACGTGGCTCATGAACTGGTGCGCCTGGTCGTAGATCTCGTCGGTGTCGATCAGGATCTCGCCGATGTCGGGCTGGAAGTAGTCGCGGATGGCGCGGATGACGAGCGACGATTCCTGGTAGATCAGGAAAGCGCCGTTGGCCGACTTGCCGGCGCCTTCGATGGCGCGCCACAGTTGCATCAGGTAATTCAAGTCCCACTGCAGTTCATCGACGTTGCGGCCGATGCCGGCGGTGCGGGCAATGACGGACATGCCAGCTGGCAAGTCCAGTTTATCCATGGTTTCGCGCAATTCCTGGCGCTCTTCACCTTCCACGCGGCGCGATACGCCACCGCCACGCGGGTTGTTCGGCATCAATACCAGGTAACGGCCGGCCAGCGAGACGAACGAGGTCAGGGCGGCGCCCTTGTTGCCGCGCTCTTCCTTTTCCACCTGGACCATGATTTCCTGGCCTTCGCGCAGCGCTTCCTTGACGGAAGCGTTACGCACGTCCACGCCTTCGCGGAAGTACGTGCGGGCAACTTCCTTGAAAGGCAGGAAGCCGTGGCGGTCTTCGCCATAGCTGACGAAGCACGCTTCGAGCGATGGCTCGATGCGCGTGATCACGCCCTTGTAGATGTTGGATTTGCGCTGTTCGCGCCCGGCTGTCTCGATATCGATGTCGATCAGTTTTTGTCCGTCGACAATCGCTACGCGCAGTTCTTCTTGCTGCGTGGCATTAAACAACATGCGTTTCATTTTTATAACTCCGCGACCCGTAGGCCATCTCAAAGCCGCTTCCGGGGAAGCGGCGAAGTACAGGGATATATGCGAGAACGGGAGTGCTGGCGGGGGAAATGCCTAGGCGTGCGGAGCAACAACGCGTACGAGGTATACGTTACGGCCGCAACAGGCGCGGTGAGGTCGATCGTCATGCCGAGTGCACAGGACACCTGCAACTCATCTGAAGCAGCCCGGATGTCGGGGGCAGAGAATGCAAGTGGTCAGCAAATTCAGAGCCAAATCGTAAGCCGGCTCATTACAGGGATCGCGATGGCGAGGCTTGGCCTCAGCCTATTCATCGACAACCCTCAGTATTGTGGCCGCATACGGGGTTTGGCGAAAACGGCAAGCGTTATCAACTTCATCAACCCGCGAGCCCGACTCGATAAGTCGCGCTAACGGGTACTTATCCTTATAATCCAATACACTCACTTCAGCATCTCCACGCGTTATCCGATTACAACTACGGTGCAACCTTGATTCGCGCAGGGATGGTGCATATACATTTTTTTCCACCGAATTTGCAATTTGGCGAGGCCGGTGGAGACGCCCCTGTGTAAAATGTGCTTTTATTCTTACACTCGCAGCAGCCAGGGCCGCAGCAAAAACAATTATATATTCAAAATGAAGGACTTAGAGAGATTTCTGGGAAGACATAGTAAATGAAGAGTCAAAATGATGTTGTTCCCCCTTCAACACCCCCGGTTCAGCCGCAAGCCCAATTCGTAACGATCGCCGAGGAAGAAGCAGGCCAGCGCATCGACAACTACTTATTAAGAGTGTGCAAGGGAGTGCCTAAAAGCCACATCTACCGGATCTTGCGATCGGGAGAAGTGCGGGTTAATAAAGGCCGTATCGATCAGCTGTACCGTCTCGCCGCCGGCGACGTGGTGCGCATTCCACCCGTGCGCGTGGCCGAAAAGGCCGCCACGGGCGCGCCGGCCGCCGAATTCAAGATCATCTTCGAGGATGCGCAGCTGCTCGTCATCGACAAGCCGGCCGGCGTGGCCGTGCATGGCGGCTCGGGCGTCTCGTTCGGCGTGATCGAGCAATTGCGCGCTTCGCGCCCCGACGCCAAGTTTTTGGAACTGGTGCACCGCCTGGACCGCGACACGTCCGGCTTGTTGTTGCTGGCAAAGAAACGTTCCGCGTTGACGAATCTGCATGAACAGATGCGCGACGGCGTCACGGACAAGCGCTACCTGGTGCTGGTGGCGGGCGACTGGAAGAATGCGCGCCAGCATATCAAGTTGCCGTTGCACAAATATACGACGGCCGAAGGCGAGCGCCGGGTGGCCGTGCAGGCCGATGGCCTGGCGTCGCACACGGTGTTTTCACTGTTGCATAAATATCACAACTTCGCCTTGCTGGAAGCGGAATTGAAGACGGGACGCACGCACCAGATCCGCGTGCACCTGTCTTCGTCCGGTTTCCCCATCGCCGGCGACGATAAATATGGCGACTTTGCCCTCAACCGTGCCCTGTTGAAAGCCGACAGCACGCGCGGCGCCCTGAAACGCATGTTCCTGCACGCGCACCAGATCACGTTCACGCATCCGGAAACGGGCAAGACGATGACCTTGAACGCGCCGCTGGCTGCCGAATGCGAGCGTTTCTTGGTAAGCTTGGGCAAACCATTGGCCGTTGCCGCACGCTAAATATCCACCGTGCGCGCGACACTACCCACAAGGTAGTCAGTCGCCAGCATTCATTCTCAAGGAGCCGGCGGCTATGCCGTCGGGAAACATGGCAAGAAAGCAATTTGATCTGATCGTCTTCGATTGGGACGGTACCCTGATAGACAGTACCTCGACCATCGTCAAGTGCATCCAGGCGTCGGCCAAAGACCTGGGCTTGCCAATTCCCACCGAGTTGCTCGCTTCGCACGTGATCGGCCTGGGCTTGCAGGAAGCCATGCAGCTGGTGATGCCCGACGTGGAGCCGAAATACCATGCGCGCATGGCGGAACGCTACCGTTATCACTACCTGTCGCGCGACCATGAGCTGGCCTTGTTTCCTGGCGTCTACGAGATGCTGCAGGAACTGTCGCAGCAAGCGTATTTCCTCGCCGTCGCCACGGGCAAGAGCCGCGTCGGCCTGAACCGCTCCTTGAATGCCGTCAAGCTGCTGTCCCTGTTCGATGCGACGCGTTGCGCCGATGAAACCTTTTCCAAGCCCCATCCAGCCATGCTGCAGGAACTGACGCGGGAACTGGGGCAGGACATGCGCCGCACCGTGATGATCGGCGACACCAGTCATGATTTGTTGATGGCAAGCAATGCAGGCGCGGCCGGTATTGCCGTAGAGTATGGAGCGCATCCGGTGGCGCAGTTGCAAGCTTGCAATCCCCTGTATTCGGCCGCCACGGTGGCCGAGCTGCATCAATGGCTGAGCGAGCACGCATGATGAACGATGTTGTCGACGTTTTCATCTGTGCCGCCGACGCCGTGGCCGATGGCGGCAAGGGTGTGCGCTTTCCCGTCTCGGCCGGCGGTGAAACCACCACGGGCTTTGTCGTGCGCCATGGCGGCAAGGCGTATGGCTACCTGAACCGCTGCGCCCACGTGCCGATCGAACTGGACTGGGCGGAAGGCGAGTTTTTCGAGTCCAGCGGCTTGTACCTGATGTGTTCGACGCATGGCGCCATCTATGTGCCGGAAAGCGGCTACTGTGCGGGCGGTCCCTGCAAGGGCGGGCGCTTGCGCCCGATCGCCGTGGCCGAACGCGATGGCCAGCTGTACTGGCAACCCGACGAGTATGTCCAGCCGCTGCCGGCCTGAGGCCGGGGCAGGCCTTCTGTAATTTACGCAAAGTGAACCATGAGCGATAACACGAATGACAAGCTGGACAGTAGCGCGCCGGCCGCCGGCCACGGCGCCCCTGCGGGACACTGGGAGCGCGAGGTGCTGGAAAAGCTGGTATTTGCCACTTTGCAAGAGCAACGCGCGCACCGCCGCTGGAGCATCTTTTTCAAGGTCTTCGGCTTGCTGATCGTGCTGTTCGCCCTGTGGGTGTTTTATGACTACAACACGGCCGACGACAGCGAAACCCTGGGCCGCCACACGGCCCTGATCGACATCAGCGGCGCCATCGAGTCCGAAGGCAGCGGCTCGGCCGCCGTCGTCATCCCCGCGCTGGACAAGGCGTTTTCCGATGCCGGTTCCGTGGCCGTGGTGCTGCATATTAATAGTCCGGGCGGCAGTCCCGTGCAGGCCGGCATGATCGTCGACGAGATGCAGCGCCTGCGCAAGGGCTATCCGGACAAGCCTTTATATGTGGTGGTCGATGAAATGTGCGCCTCGGGCGGCTATTACATCGCCGCCGCCGCCGACCGCATCTACGTCAACAAGGCCAGCGTGGTCGGTTCCATCGGCGTGCTGATGGATGGCTTCGGCTTCACGGGCGTGATGGAAAAGGTGGGCGTCGAGCGCCGCCTGCTGACGGCGGGCGAGAACAAGGGCTTCATGGACCCGTTCAGCCCCCTGACGGAAAAACACAAGGCGTATGCGCAAGGCATGCTCAATGAAATCCACCAGCAATTCATCGACGTGGTGCGCGCGGGACGGGGCAAGCGCCTGAAGGAAACGGCCGATACCTTCTCCGGCCTGTACTGGACGGGCGCGAAAGCCGTGGAAATGGGCCTGGCCGACGATTTCGGCACGGTCGACAGCGTGGCGCGCGACGTCGTCAAGGCGGAAGACATCGTCGACTACACGCAGCATGAAGGCTTGCCGGAACGGGTGCTGAAGAAGTTTGGCGCCGCCATGGGGGCGGGCGCCATGAAGGCGGCCGTGCAGCAGTCGCAACCGGCGTTGCGCTGAGGACATCACTCTTGGCAGGCAGGCAAGCCAGTCGAGAATGATTTTCAATAAGGTGGTAAATTGGCTTGAAAATAGGGCTGCTTGGGCTATAGTGAAAGCGTAGTTCTTTTCAAGGAGGGGCGATATATCAACTATGTTGTCAGTACTAACTTGATTGGCAGGTCTTGGAACTACTCGCCGCATCGCAGATGTGGTTTTGAGTGAATTTACATTCCTCACTAAAGTCCCGATGGGGCTTGGGAACGGCGGCGCAATGCCGCCGTTTCCTTTTGTGCGTCGTTCATGCTCGATGGTCCGGTATCGCTGGATGGGGTTGGGCGTGCTGGCAAGGCAGGCATGCGAGGGCGTGGCATGGCTGGTCGGATGGGCCGCGCTCAGACGGCGCAGCCGTTGCAGTGCACGGGCAGGGGAGCGGCGCTGGTTTCCCGGGTCGCCGTTGCACCGGCACCAACGTTTATGCTGGTATCGGACGGCATGTCCGCCAGGGCGGGCGCGGGCGCGGTCGCGTTGTCGGCCTGCGCATCCGCGTGCGCAAAACCGCCCAGTTCCAGCCAGCACATGAAATGACATTGCGCCTCGGCATGCCAGCGCTTCTGGCTTGCCGGCGATGGCGGCGCGTCCGCATCCTGCGGCGCAGGGGCGGTGCTCCAGCGCGCCACGCCGAGTCTGACCTTATGCATGGCCGCCTGTTCTGCGGCGATGCGCAGGCGCATGTCGGCGATGCTGCCTTGTAAGGCGATGGTATCGGTATGCTCCATACGATGTCCTTGTCAGTCGTTGCCTAGTTATTATTCCTAAACCTCGTTAGGCGGATTCCTAACGAAGTTTCAGTCTATCAACGCGATATTCCGAGCGCTTGATATTTCTCAAAGGAATCAACCATTTCTCGCCAAATCTCACCTTGTTCTTTTTGGTATTTCTGCGTGCACCATGGTTTCGTGCCGCCTGGGCCGCCGCGCGGACGCCAGGCACCGCCGCTTCACGCTGCCAGCCGCTTCTGGTAAAGTCACGCCCATGAGTAAATTATCCCTAGACCGCATCCTGCAATCGCAGGGTTTTGGCACCCGTAAATATTGTCGTTCCCTCATCGAGGATGGCGATGTCGTCATCGATGGCGTCACCCAGACCAATTACCGCACCACCGTCGAGACCGAAGGCCTGGTGCTGCACGTGTTCGAAGAAGAGTGGGTGTACCGCGCGCACCTGTACCTGGCGTTGAACAAGCCCGCCAACTTCGAATGCTCGCGCAAGCCCAGCCATCATCCTGGCGTGCTGACCCTGTTGCCGGAACAATTCACCTGGCGCGAAGTCCAGCCCGTCGGCCGGCTCGACCACGATACGACCGGCATGCTGCTGATGTCCGACGATGGCCCGTTTATCCATGCACAATCGTCGCCGAAGCGCCACGTTCCGAAGGTTTACCAGGCCACCACGCAAGAGCCCGTGACGGATGAGCTGGTGGCCCTGCTGTTGGCCGGCGTGCAATTGCACGACGAGCCGGCCCCGCTGGCGGCCCTCGTCTGCGTCAAGCGCGGCGAGCACCAGCTGGAAATCGTGCTGGAACAGGGCAAGTACCACCAGGTCAAGCGCATGCTGGCCGCCGCCGGCAACCATTGCAGCGCGCTGCACCGTTCCGCCATCGGCAGCCTGACCCTGGAATCGCTGGGCATCGCCGAAGGCGAGTGGTGCTACCTCACGCCCGAGCAGATCGCGCTCCTGGCCTAGCCCCTTCCTGACCGCCAAAGCCGGGGATATCCCGGCTTTTTGGCGTCTTTAGTCTCCATTGCCTGCATTTGACGAAGTTTCCCGCACATGAAATTAGCTACCCTGAAGGATGGCACGCGCGACGGCCAGCTGGCTGTCGTCTCGCGCGACCTGAAAACGGCCCATCTGGCCGATGGCATCGCCTCGACCCTGCAAAAGGCGCTCGACGACTGGAGTTTCATCGCGCCCCAGCTCGATTTGCTGTACCAGACCATCAATAGCGGCCGCGGCCATCGCGCCTTCGAATTCGATCCCGCCAACTGCATGGCGCCCTTGCCGCGCAGCAGCCTGCGCGTGGCCGGCGCAGCCTACCTGCAGCAGATCGAGCGCGCCTGCAAGGCGGCGGGCAGCGAGGCGCCCGCCAATCTGCGCGATGCGCCGCGCCTATACCAGGGCGCCAGCGACGATTTTCTGGGCGCCCAGGACGAGATCGTGCTGGCGCACGAGCAGTGGGGCATCGACTACGAGGCGGGCATCGCCGCCATCACGGACGACGTAGCCATGGGATCGACGCCGGACCAGGCGCACCTGAACATCAAGCTGTTGATGCTGGTCAACGACATCACCCTGCGCAACCTGGCGCCGGACGAGCAGGCGAGTGGTTATGGTTTCCTGCAGGCGAAACCGGCCATGGCGTGCTCTCCTGTCGCCATCACGCCCGACGAGCTGGGGGACGCCTGGCGCGGCGGCAAGGTGCATTACGCGCTGCGCTGCAGCCTGAACGGCAAGTTGACGGGCCAGCCCCACGCGGGCGCCGACATGGCGTTCAATTACCCGCAATTGCTCGCCCATCTGTGCCAGACGCGCAACGCGCGCGCCGGCAGCGTGGTCAGCGCGGGCGGGGTCGCCAACAAGGAAGTCAAGAAAGGATTTTCCAGTATTTTTGAGCGACGTAACCAGGAGATGATCGCCGATGGCGTCGCCAGCACGCCGTATTTGCTGTTCGGCGACGTGGTCCGCCTGGAAATGCTGGGCGATGACGGCAAGTCCCTGTTTGGCGCCATTGAGCAGACCGTGAAACAGGCCGAAGCGAGGAAAAACCGTTAGGAGCCCCGAGAAAATGGCCATGACTGCGTTGCAACCCCTCGCCGTACTATTCGTACTGTCTTCGGGGCTGCGCCTTGTCCTGACCATTTTTCGGTCTCCTTTGAAGTGGGCGCCTGCGGCGCCTTGTTTCATTTAGGCAAAGGAAATACAGGGCATTTGCCCTCCTGTTCCGCTGATGGTAAACAGGCACTTGACTCGATAATGCCACATGCCCAGTCCGTATTGCGCCTAGCCAGGCTGCAGGACTTCACCGGAGTTGATTGATGTCGGAAGACAGCGACGCAGAAAAGACCGAAGCCGCGTCACCGAAGCGCCTCGAGCAGGCGCGTGAGGAAGGCGACGTTCCGCGATCGCGTGAAGTGGCTACGTTCACTGTGTTGATGGCGTCCGGCTGCTGCCTGTGGTTTGCCGGCGACGCCATCGTGCGGCGGTTGACGGCCGTCATGGTATCCGGGCTGACCCTGGACCGGGAACAGATACTCAATCCCGACGCGATGATGTTGCGCATCGGCTACGACGTGGGTTCGGTCTTGCTGACGTGCCTGCCGTACGCGCTGGCCATCATGCTCGTCGCCCTGGCTTCGCCCGTGCTGGTGGGCGGCTGGCTGTTCAGTTCCAAGGCGTTCACCCCCAATTTTGGCAAACTCAACCCGATTCGCGGCCTGGGCAACATGTTTTCGAAGAATGCGCTGGTGGAATTGCTCAAGGCCATCGCCAAGACCCTCGTCGTCGGCGTCGTCGCCTGGATGGTGATGCAGCATCAAAAGGACGCCGTGCTGGGCTTGTCGGTGGAATCCCTGCGCGCCGGTTCTGCCCATCTGATCAGTTTGCTGATCACGGCTTTCCTGCTGATCGTCGGCGCGCTGGGCTTGATCGCCGCCATCGACGGTCCGTACCAGATGTGGCATTACGCCAACAAGATGAAAATGTCCTTGCAGGAAGTCAAGCAAGAATCGAAGGAATCGGACGGCAATCCGCAGATCAAGGCGAAGATCCGCCAGATGCAGCATGAAATGTCGCGCCGCCGCATGATGGCCGACGTGCCGACGGCCGACGTGGTGGTGACCAATCCTACCCACTACGCGGTGGCCTTGAAGTATGGCGAGAATTCGCGCGGCGCGCCGCAGGTGGTGGCCAAGGGCGTCGACGAGGTGGCGGCGAAGATCCGCGAACTGGCCGGCGAACACAAGGTCGCCATCCTGGAAGCGCCGGCCCTGGCGCGCGCGCTGTACAAGCATACGGACATCGGCGACGAGATTCCCGAGGCGCTGTACGGCGCCGTGGCCGAAGTGCTGGCCTACGTGTTCCAGCTGCGCAGCTATGGCAAGGGCCAGGGCGAGCGTCCCGACAAGCCGAAGAAACTCGACGTGCCGCCCGAGCTCGACCCGCAGAATCCCGCCTCACAGACACCGCCCGCAGCCGGCGCAGAAGACAAGAATAAAGGAAGTACACCATGAACGGCCTGAGAATGCCAGCCTGGCTCAGTGGAATGGGTGGCAACGCCAGCAAGGGCATCGCCGCGCCTGTCATCATCATCATGCTGCTGGCGATGATGGTGCTGCCGCTGCCGGCCTTCATCCTCGACATCTTCTTCAGTTTTAATATCGCGCTGTCCATCATCGTGCTGCTGACGGCGCTGTACACGGTCAAGCCGCTCGACTTCATGGCGTTCCCGACCATCCTGCTCGTGTCGACCATGCTGCGCCTGTCGCTGAACGTGGCGTCCACGCGCGTGGTGTTGACGGAAGGCCATACGGGCGCCGACGCGGCCGGTAAAGTGATTGAAGCGTTCGGTCACTTCTTGATCGGCGGCAACTACACGGTCGGTATCGTCGTGTTTATCATTTTGACGATCATCAACTTTACCGTCGTGACCAAGGGTGCGGGCCGTATCGCCGAGGTGGGCGCCCGTTTCGCGCTGGACGCCATGCCTGGTAAACAGATGGCCATCGATGCCGACCTGAACGCGGGCCTGATCGGCGAAGACGAAGCGCGCCGCCGCCGCACGGAAGTGGCGCAGGAAGCGGAATTCTATGGCGCCATGGACGGCGCCAGCAAATACGTGCGCGGCGACGCCATCGCCGGCATCATGGTCACCGTCATCAATATCGTCGGCGGCCTGCTGGTGGGCTTGCTGCAGCACGACATGGGCTTTGCCGATGCGCTGAAGAACTACACCTTGCTGGCCATCGGTGACGGCCTGGTGGCGCAGATTCCTTCGCTGATCATTTCCACGGCGGCCGGTATCGTCGTCTCGCGCGTGGCCAGCGAACAGGACATCGGCACCCAGCTGGTGGGGCAATTGTTTGCGAAACCGCAAGTGTTATATATTACTGCCGGCATCATCGGCGGCATGGGCTTGATTCCCGGCATGCCGAACATGGTCTTCATCCTGCTGGCGTCCCTGCTGGCCGGCTCCGCCTATCTGATCAGCAAGAAACGCACGCAGGAAAAAGCGGCGGCCGAAAAGCCGGCCGAAGTGCCGCAAGCAACCGTGGCGCCCGAGCAGGAAGAAGCCAGCTGGCAAGACATCATGCCCGTCGATACCCTGGGCCTGGAAGTGGGCTACCGTTTGATCCCCCTGGTCGACAAGACGCAGGGCGGCGAATTGCTCAAACGCATCAAGGGCATCCGCAAGAAATTTGCCCAGGAAGTGGGTTTCCTGGCGCCGCCCGTGCATATCCGCGACAACCTGGAATTGAAACCGTCCGCCTACCGCATCACCCTCAAGGGCGTGGAAGTGGGCGTGGGCGAAGCGTTCAACGGCCAGTTCCTGGCGATTAATCCCGGCATGGCCAGCGGCACCTTGCCCGGCCTGGCCACGAACGACCCCGCCTTCGGCCTGCCCGCCACCTGGATCGACGCCAGCCTGCGCGACCAGGCCCAGTCGATGGGCTATACGGTGGTCGACGCGGGGACGGTGGTGGCCACCCACCTGAATCACCTGATCACTTCGCACGCTTCCGAGCTGCTGGGCCGCGCGGAAGTGCAATCGCTGCTCGACCACCTGGGCAAGGAGTCGCCGCGCCTGGTGGAAGACCTGGTGCCGAAGATGCTGTCCCTGTCGACCTTGCAAAAGGTGCTGCAGAACCTGCTGGCCGAGGGCGTGCACATCCGCGACATGCGCACCATCATCGAAACCCTGGCCGAGCATACGGTCAGCACGCAAGACCCGAACGACCTGACGGCGCTGGTGCGCGTGGCCCTGGGCCGCGCCATCGTGCAGCAACTGTTCCCCGGCTCGGCCGAACTGTCCGTGATGACCCTGGACAGCCGCCTGGAGCGGCTGCTGATGCAAGCGATGGGCAATGGCGGCGACGGCGCCGGCATCGAGCCGGGCCTGGCCGACACCATCGCGCACCAGGCGGGCCTGGCTGCCCAGCAGCAGGAAGCGCTGGGCCTGACGCCCGTGCTGCTGGTGCCGGCGCCGCTGCGCGCCTTGCTGTCGCGTTTCCTGCGCCGCGCCTTGCCGCAGCTCAAAGTGCTGTCGCATGCGGAAGTGCCGGAAACCAAGACCATCCGCGTCACGGCGCTGGTGGGCGCGCAGTAGTTGGCAGCATTAGTACCGGGGTCAGACCCGCCGGGTCTGACCCCAGCCCTTGTCTTTGGTCAAATAAACATCAATTTCCTCTCGGCAAACTGAATAACGGGTACTTTCCCGTCCTGTTCCTTCGATCATTTCCTGTAAGCATCGCTAATAATGGAAACTGTCCGGGTGATCTGTGTCCATGTGGAAGACAGCACTCAAGCAACAGGAGTCGACGATGGTCACACAGTTCAGCCAATATTGCGCCACCCCCGCCCTGGGAGGCCGGTCATGAATGTGAAGAAATTTACGGGCGCCTCGTCGCGCGATGCGCTGCGCAAGGTGCGCGAAGCGCTGGGCCCCGACGCCGTGATCCTGTCGAACCGCCAGGCCGATGGCGTGGTGGAAATCCTCGCGCTGGCCAATGACGACGCCGCTTCGCTGGCGTCGCCGCCGGCCGCCTCCGAAATGGCCCAGCCCCGTCCCCAGTTGCAGACCCAGTTCGCCACGCCGCAGCGTCCGGCCGCCCCGGCCCAGCGTCCGGCCGCGCCACGTCCTGCCGCGCCGCGCCAGGCTGCCTCCGAGCCAGTGGACATGGCCCGCATGCAGCAGATGATGGCCAGCGCGCTGGCGCACGTCAAGGAAAACGCCGCCGCCGAGATGAGCGGCATGATGAATGAAATCCGCGCCATGCGCGGCATGATGGAAACCCAGTTGGCGGAAATCTCGTGGGGTTCGACGCAGCAGCGCGAGCCGCAAAAAGCCGTCGTGCTGCGCGAAATGCTGGCGGCCGGCTTCTCGGCCAGCCTGGCGCGCTACCTGATCGACAAGCTGCCGGCCGGCCTCGACGGCGCGCAAAGCATGCGCTGGATCAAGACGGTCCTCAGCCGTAACCTGAATACTGTGGCCAATGAAGACGCCATGCTGGAGCAGGGCGGCGTGTTTGCCCTGGTCGGCCCGACGGGCGTCGGCAAGACCACCAGCACGGCCAAGCTGGCGGCCCGCTGCGTGATGCGCCACGGCCCGGAAAAGCTGGCCCTGATCACCACGGATGCCTACCGTATCGGCGCGCATGAACAGCTGCGCATCTACGGCAAGATCCTCGGCGTGATGGTGCATTCGGTGAAGGACGAGGCGGACTTGCGCATCGCCCTGAAAGAATTGAAGAACAAGCACACGGTGCTGATCGATACGGTGGGCGTGAGCCAGCGCGACCAGATGGTGACGGAACAGGTGGCCATGCTGTCGGGCGCCGGCGCCGACGTGAAGCGCCTGCTGTGCCTGAACTCCACGGCCACGCAGGAAACGTTGAATGAAGTGGTGCGCGCGTATCAGGGCAGCGGCCTGGCCGGCTGCATCATGACCAAGCTCGATGAAGCGGCCTCGATCGGCAATGTGCTCGACGTGGTGATCCGCCAGAAGCTGAACCTGTTTTATGTGTCGAACGGCCAGCGCGTGCCGGAAGACCTGTACCTGGCCGACCGCGGCTACCTGATCGACCGTGCCTTCAAGCTCAAGCGCGATGCGGCTGCGACGCAGTTTTCCGACGCCGAACTGCCGCTCCTGATGGCGCAGGCGGCCGCCCGCAACAATGAAGCGCGCGGGGTGCACCTTGGCTAATTTCGATTTCGACCAGGCCGAAGGCTTGCGCCGCATGCTGGCCGGCCCGCAGCCGCGCGTCATGACGTTCCTCTCGGCCACGCCGCAGGACGACAAGGGCGCCATGCTGGTCAACCTGGGCGCGTCGCTCGTCTACGGCGGCAATGACGTGCTGCTGTTCGACGCCAGCGGCGGCAGCGATGGCGTGGCATCGCGCCTGGGACTGGCGCACGGCGCCAGCCTGCGCGACGTGGCGCGCCAGCAGTGCGGCTTGAACCAGGTCATCCACCAGGTGCCGCAAGGCTTCGGCGTGGCCAGCCTGGGCGCGCGCAACCATTTGATGGACAGCATGGATTATGCGGGCGAGGATGAACTGCGCCGCCTGGGCAAGACGTTCGAGGTGCTGGCGCGCCAGAGCGGCATCGTGCTGGTCGACGGCGTCGTGGCGGACGAGGGCGCCTGCTTCCCCGTGCCACTGATGGCGTCGTCGGATATCGTCGTGCAAGTCTCGACCAGCGCCACCTCGATCAAGGCGGCGTACTGCCTGATCAAGCGCCTGAGCCAGGAACTGGGACGCCGTCCGTTCGGCATTCTCGTCACCGGCGCTTCCGAATCCGAAGCAAAAGTGGTATACGATAATATGGCGCAGGCGGCGAGCCGCTACCTGGCCGTGAAGCTGACTTCGATGGGGTCCGTGCCTGCCGACGAGTATCTGCACCGCGCGGCGCGGCTGGGCCGCAGCGTGGTCGATGCGTTTCCGCTGGCGGGAGCATCGGTGGCGTTTCGCGGACTGGCCGAGCGGCTGGCCCGTTCGGCGGCGCCGGTGCTCGGCGGCACCTTGTACCAGACGGGGAGCCCGCACCAGTTCAGCGCCTGAATCGAACCGCAGCACCAGATAAGATGAGAAAACAATAAGCAGCCTATGTACACGGTCAAAGGGAAATCGAACAAGGACTATTTGCTGACGGAGCATATTCCGCTGGTGAAGCGTCTGGCGCACCATATGAAGGCGAAATTGCCGCCTTCGGTCGAGGTCGATGACCTGATCCAGGCCGGCATGATCGGCCTGCTCGATGCCATTACGCGCTATGAAGAGACGCATGGCGCGCAGTTCGAGACGTATGCCGTGCTGCGCATCCGCGGCGCCATGCTCGACGAATTGCGCACCAGCGACTGGCTGCCGCGCAGCATGCGCCAGAACATGCGCAAGATCGAAGAGGCGATGAGCACCCTGCAGCAGCGCCTCGGCCATCCGCCGACGGAGTCGGAAGTGGCGAAGCTGCTGAAAATGTCGCTGGCCGACTACCAGGAAATGCTGGGCGACGGCGGCGGCCACCAGCTCGTGTACTACGAAGACTTTCATGACCCGGACGGCAATGACAGCTTCCTCGACCGCCACTGCGTGGACGAGGACAGCGATCCCTTGCGTTCCCTGCTCGATACCGATTTCCGGCAATCCGTGATCGATGCCATCGACGCGCTGCCGCCACGCGAGAAAATACTCATGGGCCTGTATTACGAAGAAGAGCTGAACCTGAAGGAGATCGGCGCGGTGATGGGCGTATCCGAATCGCGCGTCTCGCAGCTGCATACCCAGGCCGTCGCACGCCTGCGCGCAACCTTGAGGGAGCTGGCGTGGACTGGTCCAGCGTAATCGGGCTGGCGCTGGCGCTGGCGGGCCTGCTGGTCGGCCAGGCACTGGAAGGCGGCAAGATGGCCTCCCTGCTGCAGCCGGCCGCCTTTGCCATCGTCATCGTCGGCACCTTCGGCGCCGTGCTGCTGCAGACGCGGCTGCGCACTTTTGTCCGCGGCCTGGAAATGCTGCGCTGGGTGTTCCTGCCGCCGTCCGACACGCGCGCCGCGCTGGCGCGCGACATCGGGCAATGGAGCCTGACGGCGCGCCGCGACGGCCCGCTGGCGCTCGAACGCCTGATGGAAAACACGGCCGACCGCTTCAACGCCAAGGGTTTGCGCATGATCGTCGACGGCATCGCGCCCGACAAGCTGCGCCAGTTGCTCGACGTGGAAATCTCCGCCTACGAAATGGCCGAGCGCCAGGCCGTCAAGGTGTGGGAATCGGCGGCCGGCTATTCGCCCACCATCGGCATCCTGGGCGCCGTGCTGGGCCTGATCCACGTGATGGAAAACCTCACCGACCCCAGCAAGCTGGGCGGCGGCATCGCCGTGGCGTTCGTGTCGACCATCTATGGCGTGGGCCTGGCCAACCTGCTGTTCCTGCCGGTGGCCAATAAACTCAAGGCCATCGTTTCGCGCCGCGTGGTGCAGTATGAAATCACGGCCGCCGTGCTGTACGACATCGCCACGGGCGACCATACGCGCATCATCGAAGAGCGCGTGTCCAGCCTCTTGCACGAGCATTGACCATGATGCGGCGCGCGCGCAGGAAGTATGACGAGGAACCGGACAACCAGGACCGCTGGCTGATCTCGTACGCCGACTTCATCACCCTGCTGTTCGCCTTTTTCGTCGTCATGTATGCGATTTCGCAAGTCAACGAAGGCAAATACCGCGTCTTCCAGAATGCCATCGGCCAGGCATTCAGCCTGGAAAAGGGCGCGCCGCCCATCATCATGGAAGCGCCGCAGGCCATCCCGTTGCCGAACCCCGCCCTGAAACGCCGCACGGAAGCCATCCGCCGCGAGCGCGAACACATGACGCGCCTGGCGCAGGACTTGACGTCAACCCTGGCGCCGCTGGTCAAGGAAGGCAAGGTGCGGGTGACGCAGACGAGCCGCGGCGTGAGCGTGGAAATCAATGCCAGCGTGCTGTTCGATCCGGGCGCGGCGGGCTTGACGGCGGAGTCGGACCAGGCCTTGCGCGCCGTGGCCGTGCTGCTCAAGGACGACACGCACGACGTGCAGGTGGAAGGGCATACGGATGTGCAGCCGATCAGCAATTCGACCTTTGCCTCGAACTGGGAATTGTCGGCCGCGCGCGCCAGCGCCGTGGTGCGCCTGTTCATCGCCAGCGGCGTCAAGGCGTCGCGCCTGACGGCCGTGGGCCACGCCGACAATATCCCCGTGGCGCCGAACGCCACGCCGGAAGGGCGCGCGCGCAACCGCCGGGTCGCCGTGACGATTTTGTCGGGCATCCCCGAAACGGTGACGGAAGTGCCGACGGCGCCCGTGGCGCCTGCGCCGGCCAACTGACGCTCGTCAACTGCGGGCTGCCGCTTGGTACAATCGCGCTTTCTTCCTCTTTTATCGTTCCCTCATGAAAAGCAGCTCCCTGGGCGGTCTCGTCTATTCCACTGAAACGGGCCGCATGTGTCCCGCCTGCCGCCAGCCGCTGGCGCAGTGCGCGTGCAAGGCGCAAGCGAAGGCCGCGCCCGCGGGCGATGGCGTGGTGCGCGTCTCGCGCCAGACCAAGGGCCGTGGCGGCAAGAGCGTCACCGTGGTCAAGGGCTTGCCGCTGGACGCCGTCGCGCTGGCCCTGCTGGGCAAGCAGTTGCGCACGCAGTGCGGCTCGGGCGGCACCGTCAAGGATGGCGTGATCGAAGTGCAGGGCGACCATGTGGACGCCATCCTGGCCGCGCTGGTCAAGCTGGGCCACCAGCCGAAAAAGGCCGGCGGCTGAGCGTGCGGAGGCGTGCGGCCCGCCGCCGCGCGCCTGTGGTAACGTGCGTTTCCCATCCACGCGCTTCCTCACCATGAACGTCAAATTCACCGGCCTGGCCATCGCCGCCGCCATCGCGGCAGCGCTGGCGCTCGCGTACTGGCCCGCTCCCGAGAGCGGCGCGCCGGACGCTGCCGCCGTCTCCGCCGCTGGCGCGCCGGCGGGACGCAGCCTGGAATCGTATCTGAATATCGATGCCAGCCCGGTCGCCGATGCCGCGCCGATGCCCGTCACCCTGGCGCAGCAGCTCGCGCGCCTGGCGGCCAGCGGCAAGCCGGAAGACGCGTATGCGGCCTACAATCTGCTCGACGACTGCATTTCATTTGAGAAAGAAAGGCGCTTGCCGGGGCTGGAATTCGAGCTGGGGCGCGAGATGACGGCGCAGGAAAAAGCCGCCCAGCAGCAGCTGTGCGCGGGCCTGACGCAGCGCCAGCGCGAGGAGCGCCTCGGCTACCTGGCGACTGCCGCCAGGGCGGGCGTGCCCGGCGCGGCGACTATCTTCCTGTCGGAAGGGCCGTTCGGCGACCGCAGCGCGCTGCGCAACCGCCCCGACGATCCGCTGGTGCAGGCGTGGAAGCGGCAAGCGATCGCCCAGCTGACGGCGCAGGCGGACGAGGCGGAGCTGACCAGCGTGTCGACTCTGATGATGGCGTATCTGCGCGATGGCGAGGTGGTGCAGAAAGATGCGCCGCAAGCATATGGCTACCTGCTGGCGCTGCGCCAGGTCTACGACGACATCCTCGCGCCCGGCGTCACCAATCCCTACCAGGATGAGTACTGGCACTGGCTGCAGGCGGAACTGACGCCGGAGCAGCAAGCGACCGCCAGCGCCAGGGCGCAAGCCATCGTGGCGAAATACCGCCAGCATGCGGGGCGTCCCGCGCACGGTTGAAGGGCAAGGCGGCTGCGCCTTGCCGGGGAATTGCTGTTAACTAGGGGAAATCAGCCGATGACGACGCGCCGGCTGGCCGTGTTCGTCGTCGGTTGGCCGCTGGGGCCGTAGAAATTGCCGCTCTGGGCCGGGGGGCGCATGGCGTTCAGGGCGCCTTGCGTGTGCAGCATGTGCTTGTTGACGAGCAGGCTGTTCAGGCGGTTTTGTTCCTTGGCTTCGCGCGTCGTCTCGAGCAGGGCTTTCCACAGGGGCGCCGCGTCGGCTTCATTGGCGCCGACCAGCCAGTCTTCCATGCCCGCTTCTGCCGCCGTGAAACCGGCCGCCGCCAGCGCCTGGTGGCGTTGCGCCGCCAGCTGGCTCAATTGTCCTACCAGTGCCGTCTTGCGCGCCGTGAGCTCCGTGATTGCATCGATGTCAGCCGCAACCAGATGCCGCTGTTCTTCTTTCATCAATGCCAGCAATGTGGTCATGAGCTGTTGCTCGTCGCGCAGGCTGGAAAACGGAGTCACTGATTGCATGAGGGAACCTATCTATTTCGTGAGTGCAGCAAGTCCTTGACCGTGTCGAGGAGACCGTCCGCCACTTTTTCTGAGTTGACCTGGAACTGGCCGTCGGCGATCGCGAGCTTGATGCGTTCGACTTTTTTCGTGTCGAACACGGCGCCGCTGCCGGCAGTTGCACTGGCCGCTAATGCCTGTCCTTGCGGCGACAGGCGTACATTGTCCGACGTTGTCGGTGTTGCCTGGGCTTTCTCGGCATTCCGGGCGCCGGAGGTACTCGCGGGCGCCACCGGCAGGCCGGGATTGCTTTTAATGGTGTTATCGGTAATTTTCACAGCGTGATCCTCGTCTGGTCGAAGTCAAAAAACTCCGGGATATGTGTCATTATCGGCACCTTTTGCCGAAACTTTAGTGCGCCAGACCACAATATCGCTGTCCATCCGTGTTTAAAACGCCACCTCCACCAGGCCGCCAGCCCGCGCCACGCCGCTGATCTGCTGGCCGCTCTGCGTGCGTACCTGCACCGTCTGACCATCGCCGGCGCTGCCGATGGCGCGTCCTTCTGATGCCACCTGGAAACCGTTGCCACTCGAAACGACGCGCACCAGCTGGCCTTGCATCACCACCGGTTTGCGGCGCAGGGTGTCGAGGCGCATCGGCGTGCCTGGCGGCAAAGAAATATTCGTGCTGGCGCCCACGACCTGGGCCATGTCGGTGGCGATGCCTGCCGGCAATGCGGCCAGGTCGCCCTGCATCGTCACCAGCTGGCTGGCGTCGATGGCTTGTCCTTGCGCCAGCGGCACGGCGCTGGCCACGTAGTCGCCGACGACGGCCACGTTCGCTTGCAAATAAATAGTCCAGCTGGAGGGCGCCGTGCAGCGCACGCCGACGGTGGTCTTGCCCCAGGCGCGCGCGCCCGGCGCCATGAACGCCTGCGGCGCGGGGCAGGCAGCCAGGTTCAGGCGCGGATCGACGGCGCCGACGGTGACCGTCACCTTGCCGGGCAAGCCGTTGCTTTGCACCTGCAGGAATTGTTCCACGCTGCTGCGCAGCGCTTCCGGCGTTTGCCGGCCGGCGTTTTGCGCCTGCGCCAGCAGTGGCAGGGCGGCAAAAGCAAAGAAGAAAGCGAGCGGTGTTTTCATGGTGATAGGCCTCTGGAATAGTGCCATGATAGTGCGCGCCGCCCCGATCGAAGCGCCGATTAAGGGGTAAAAGTACGGTCTGATCCGGCGATGGTCTTGCTGGCGGGCCCCTTACTATGTTTCCTGTCATCACTAATCCGCCATCCTTCCGCCATCTCGGGCGCCAGTGGCAGATCTTTCCGGAGCCTGACATGATAGGGAAACTCGACGATTACATGCGCTTCAACGAGACGGCGCTGAGCCTGCGCTCGACGCGCCAGGAATTGCTCGCCTCGAATATCGCCAATGCCGACACGCCCAACTACAAGGCGCGCGACGTCGATTTCGCCGCCGCCCTGAAGGGGGCGATGGCGCGCAAGGATGGCGTGCCGCCGGCCCTGAAGGGCACGGCGCCGCAGCATATGCCGGGCAAGGGCGTAGCCGCAGCTGCGGGCGCACCCGGTGGCGGCAAGGTCGAGACCCTGGCCGACGGCACGCCGCTGCTGTACCGCGCGCCGGCCCAGGGCGCCGTCGACGGCAATACGGTCGACATGGATCTTGAGCGCAACGCGTTTGCCGACAATGCCATCCGCTACGAGGCGGCCGTGACGTTCCTCAATTCGCAGATCAAGGGCATGCTGACGGCCATCCAGGGAGGACAATAATCATGTCGCTATTTAATATCTTCAATGTTTCCGGTTCGGCCATGAGCGCCCAGGCGCAGCGCCTGAACACGGTGGCCAGCAACCTGGCCAATGCCGACAGCGCCACCAGCGCCACGGGCGAAGCCTACCGCGCCAAGCAGGTGGTGTTCGAAGCCGTGCCCATGGCCAACGGCGCCACGGCCGTCAAGGTGCAGAAGGTGATCGAAGACCCGTCGCCGATGAAGCTGGTCTACGACCCGAAGAACCCGCTGGCCGACGAGAAGGGCTACGTCACCATGCCCAACGTGAATACGGTCGACGAAATGGTCAACATGCTGTCGGCTTCGCGTTCGTACCAGACCAATGTGGAAACCATGAACGCGGCCAAGTCGCTGCTCCTGAAAACCCTTACGCTCGGCCAATAAGGCTGACTGATCATTATGGCAATCATCGATACGAACACCTCCAAAGTCACCGACCTGATGGCGACGATGAATCCGAAGAAGACGACGGCCGAGGCAGGCAGTGTCGAAGCGGAAACGAACAAATTCCTCACCCTGCTGGTGACCCAGCTGAAAAACCAGGACCCGATGAATCCGCTGGACAATGCACAGCTGACCAGCCAGCTGGCCCAGCTGTCGACGGTGACGGGCGTCAACAAGCTCAATACCACCGTGGAAAGTTTGAAAGCCAGCTACCAGCAAGCCGAATCGATGCAGGCGGCCAACATCATCGGCCATGGCGTCTTGACGGCGGGCAAGGACATCAACCTGAGCAAGAGCGCCGCGCTGCTGGGCGTGGACCTGGCCACGGCCGCCGACAAGGTCAAGGTCGTCATCTACAAGGATGGCAAGGAAGTCCATTCCATCGACCTGGGCGCCCAGCCGGCGGGCACCTTGCCGCTGGGCTGGAACGGTTCCACCGCCGACCTCGACAAGGATGGCAAGCCGGTCGTGCTGGCCGACGGCGCCTACACCTTCGCCGTGGAAGCGACGCGCGGCGGCACCAAGCTCAAGGATGCAACGGCGCTGATGTTCGGTTCGGTTGCCAGCGTGTCGACGGGCGCCAATGGCGTGAAATTGAATGTGCCGGGCGTGGGCAGCATCACCATGGCCGACGTGAAACAGATTTTGTAAGCCGCTTCCCCTTAGCGTGACCCTCTACCCCTAATTTCTACCAGGAGAACACAATGTCTTTCCAACAAGGCCTGAGCGGCTTGAATGGCGCCGCCAAATCGCTGGACGTCATCGGCAACAACATCGCCAACTCGTCGACCGTGGGTTTCAAGCAGTCGCAGGCCCAGTTCGCCGACATTTATGCCAACTCGCTGTATGGCGTGGGCGGCAACCAGGCGGGGATCGGCGTGTCGGTCTCGCAAATCGCCCAGCAATTTAACCAGGGTAACCTGGAAACGTCGCAAAATCCCCTCGATATCGCCATCAATGGCGGCGGTTTCTTCCGTACCAGCGTCAACGGCGCCATCCAGTATTCGCGCAATGGCCAGTTCCAGGTCGACAAGAGCGGTTTCATCGTCAACGCCCAGCTGGCGCAGCTGACCGGCTATCCGGCCGACGTCAACGGCAAGATCGTCGCCGGCGCCGTCGTGCCCCTGCAGATCGACCAGTCGGACATGAAGCCCCAGGCAACGACCAAGGTCGACACGCAAGTCAACCTCAATTCGAACACGGCCATGCCGACCACGGTGCCGTTCAAGTCGACGGACGACACCTCGTACCACAAGCAGTTCCCCGTCGAAGTCTTCGATTCGCTGGGCAATTCCCACAACATGGCCAATTTCTATGTCAAGACGGGCACCAATACCTGGGATGTCTACTCGGCCATTGACGGCACGGAAGTAACCAGCATGAAGGTCGCGGCCGCCCTGCAGACGGACCCAGCCTCGCTGGCCGCGCGCGCCGCCTACCAGGCCGCCGCCACGGCCGTGCCGCTGGTGCCGGCCAACGTGACGGCCGCCGCCGTCGCCTATGGCAATGCGGTCGGCGCCGCCGTCTCGGCCGCCGCCGCCGCCGCGGGCGCCACGCCGGCGCAACTGGCCGCCATCGCCGCCACCTACGGCAGCGCAGTGCCGAACGGCGTCAACTCGAGCCGCACGCCCGACCAGATCGACGAGGCCATCCGCAACGTGACCGTGGTGCCGGCCGTCAAGACCGGTTCCCTGGTCTTCAACACGGTCGGCAGCCTGGACCGGGCCGCCATGCTGGCCCTGACGCCGCCGCAAACCTTGCCCGTCACCGTCAACCTGCCGATCTTCCCGGCCACGGGCGCGAATGCGACCCTGTCGGTCCAGGTCGACTTCACCAGGTCGACCCAGCTGGGCACCACCACGGCGGAAAAGAAAACGGAAGCGGACGGCTACAAGGCGGGCCAGCTGAGCCAATTCATCGTCGGTGACGACGGCGTCATCCAGGGCCAGTACAACAATGGCAAGACGCGCGCCCTGGGCCAAGTGGTGTTGAGCAACTTTACCAACCCGAACGGCCTGGAGCCGCTGGGCAACAACGCCTGGGTGGAAAGCTCGGCCTCGGGCAAGCCCATCACGGGCGAACCGAAGACTGGCACCCTGGGCAACTTGCGCGCCTCGGCGGTGGAAGTGTCGAACGTCGACCTGACGGCGGAGCTGGTCAACATGATCACGGCTCAGCGCGCCTACCAGGCGAATGCGCAGACCATCAAGACGCAGGATTCCGTCCTGCAAACCTTAGTCAACCTGCGTTAAGAGTAAGGGGAGCGGTTCTTTCGGACTGCTCCCGGCTTTCGTTTTGCACGGAGAAAACACATGGACCGTCTCATCTACACCGCCGGCTCGGGCGCCAAGCACATCCTCGACAAGCAGGCGACCACGGCGAACAACCTGGCGAACGCCACCAGCACGGGTTTCCGTGCCCAGCTCGACTCGTTCCGTGCCGTGCCCGTGGTGGCCGACGGCATGATGCCGACGCGCGCCTTCGTCGTCGATTCGACGGTCGGTTCCGATTTCACGCAAGGTCCCATGCAGCACACGGGTCGCGCGCTCGACGTGGCCGTGGAAAACGGCGGCTGGATCGCGGTGCAGTCGGCCGACGGTTCCGAAGCCTACACGCGCAACGGCGCCCTGAAACTCAATGAAAACGGCATGCTGCAAACGCAGGGTGGGCTGATGGTGCAGGGCGATACGGGCCCCATGGCGATTCCGCCCGGCGTGACGGTGGCCATCGCCAGCGACGGCACGGTGGGCACGATTTCCACGGACGTGCCGCCAGGCCCCTCGACGGTGCTGGGGCGCATCAAGCTGGTCAACCCGCCCGAGCAGCAACTGGTGCGCGGCGACGACGGCCTGTTCCGCCTGAAGGATGGCACGGTGGCGCAGGCCGACCAGGCCGTCAAGCTGACCACCGGTGCTCTGGAAGGCAGCAATGTCAGTCCCGTCGACTCGATGGTCAGCATGATCGCCCTGGCGCGCCAGTTCGAAACGCAAATGAGCTTGTTGAAGAATGCCGAGAATAACGCGGCGAAAGCCACCCAGATCCTCGCTTTGAATTGATGGGGGCCACCGCATAATGGTCGCATAGAAATAGTCTACAGGGCTGGTTAGCGCTGTTATTGGAGAAATATCATGATTCGTTCCCTTTGGATTGCCAAGACCGGCCTGGAAGCGCAGCAAACGCAGATGGACGTGATCGCCAATAACCTGGCCAACGTCAGCACCACCGGCTTCAAGAAGTCGCGCGCCGTGTTCGAGGACTTGCTGTATCAAAATGTGCGCCAGCCGGGCGCGCAATCGTCGCAGCAGACCCAGCTGCCATCGGGTTTGCAGATCGGCACGGGCGTACGCACCGTGGCGACCGAACGCATCCATACGCAGGGCAATCCCCAGGCCTCGGGCAATTCGCGCGACGTGATGGTCAACGGCACCGGTTTCTTCCAGGTGCTGATGCCGGACGGCGCCACCGCCTACACGCGCGACGGCTCGTTCCAGACGGACGCCAACGGCCAGCTCGTCACCTCGGAAGGTTTCGTCATCCAGCCCGCCATCACCGTGCCGACCAATGCGCTGAGCCTGACCGTGGCGCGCGACGGCACCGTCTCCGTCACCTTGCCCGACACCGTTGCGCCATCGCAAATCGGCTCGCTGCAGCTGACCACCTTCGTCAATCCCGCCGGCCTGGAATCGAAGGGCGAAAACCTGTACATGGAAACGGGCGCCTCCGGCGTGGCGCAAACCAACACCCCGGGCACCAACGGCGCCGGCGTGCTGATGCAGGGCTATATCGAGACATCGAACGTCAACGTGGCCGAGGAAATGGTCAACATGATCCAGACGCAGCGCGCCTACGAGATCAACAGCAAGGCCATCACCACATCCGATCAAATGCTGCAGAAATTGTCGCAACTTTAATTTTCATAGTCGTCATGCCATCCGCCGCCGGATGGCAGCGGAGGTTCGCCATGCAATACCCCATCATCGCTTTGTTCTCTGCAGTCCTGCTGTCCGGCTGCGCCATCACGCCTACGTCCATCGTGCAATATCCCACCACCACGCGCGCGCCGATGCCGGAACCCGTGGTCGTCAACAACGGTTCCATCTACCAGCCGTCGACCTACCGTCCCGCCTTCGAAGACCGCCGCGCGCGCCACGTGGGCGACACCATGACGATCGCCATCACCGAGCGCACGAATGCCGTCAAGGCGGGCGCCAGTTCCGGCAACAAGTCCGGCAGCGTGGGCTTTTCCACGCCCGGCTTCGCCCAGGGCCGTTTCGGCGGTACCGTGGCGGCGAATGGCGCGACGAAATTTGCCGACGGCGACAACCAGTCCGCCAGCAACACGTTTTCCGGCACCATCGGCGTGACGGTGATCGAGGTATTGCCAAACGGAAACTTGATCGTCGCCGGCGAAAAACAGATCGCCATGAACAAGGGCACGGAATTCATCCGCTTCTCGGGCATGGTCAATCCGGATACCATCGGCACGGGCAATGTCGTGCCCTCGACCCAGGTGGCCGAAGCGCGCGTCGAATACCGCACCAACAGCCAGATCGACCGCGCCGAAATGGCGTCGATGGCGTCGCGCTTCTTCCTCAGCCTGTTGCCGTTCTGATCATGGCAACGTCGACCTTTCCCCGCTTTCTCGCCATTTTCGGCCTGGCCATCTCCCTGCTGGCGCCCGTGGCGCAAGCCGAACGCATCAAGGACCTGGCCAGCATCGCCGGCGTGCGCCAGAATCAGCTGATGGGCTATGGCCTCGTCGTCGGCCTCGACGGCAGCGGCGACCAGACCACGCAAACCCCGTTCACCATCCAGAGCGTGGCAGCGATGCTGCAGCAGCAGGGCATCAACTTGCCGCAAGGCACCAGTTTGCAGCTGAAAAACGTGGCCGCCGTGATGGTGACGACGGCCTTGCCCGCGTTTGCCCAGCCGGGCCAGTTGCTCGACGTGACGGTGTCGTCGATGGGCAATGCGAAAAGCTTGCGCGGCGGCACTTTATTGATGACGCCCCTGAAGGGCGCCGATGGCCAGGTGTACGGCATGGCGCAAGGCAATGTGCTTGTGGGCGGCGTGGGCGCGCAGGCGGCCGGCAGCTCCGTCGTCATCAATCACCTGAGCGTGGGCCGCATCTCGGGCGGCGCGACCGTCGAGCGCACCGTGCCTTCGGCGCTGGGCGCCAACAACACCATCCGCCTGGAATTGAACGCCACCGATTTCGCCACCGCCAGCCGCGTGGTCGACGCCATCAACAGCCGCTACGGCGCCGGCACGGCCGCCGCGCTCGACGGCCGCGTGATCCAGGTGCAGTCGCCGAGCGGCAGCGACCAGCGCGTGTCCTTTTTGGGCCAGCTGGAAAGCATCGAAGTCAACCCGGCCCGCCTGGCGGCCAAGGTCATCATGAATGCGCGCACCGGTTCCGTCGTGATGAACCAGTCCGTGACCCTGGAAACGTGCGCCATTTCGCACGGCAACCTGTCCGTCACCATCAATGTCGAGCCGCAAGTGAGCCAGCCGGCGCCCTTGTCGGGCGGGCGCACGGTGGTCACGCAGACGGCGCAGATCGATATCAAGAAGGAACCGGGCAAGGTCATGCTGGTCAAGGGCGGCGCCTCGCTGTCCGACGTGGTCAAGGCCCTCAACGCCATCGGCGCTTCGCCGCAAGACTTGCTGGCCATCCTGCAGGCGATGAAGGCGGCCGGTTCGCTGCGCGCCGAACTTGAAATCATTTGATGGACACGCCATGATCAGTCAAACCGACCTCAGCAATACCGCCGCCTATGACGTGAAAGGCATGGATGGCTTGCGCCAGTCCGCCAAGGCGAAGGACCCCGCCGCCCTGAAAGAGGCGGCCACGCAATTCGAAGCCATGTTCATCAACATGATGATGAAAAGCATGCGCGAAGCCACGCCGCAGGACGGCATCATGGACAGCCAGCAAAGCAAGATGTACACCTCGATGCTGGACCAGCAGACGAGCCAGAACCTGGCCAAGCGGGGCACGGGCCTGGCGGATGTGCTGATCCGCCAATTGTCGTCGTCGAACCAGGCGCTGGCCGCCGATGGCGCCGAAGCGCCGTCGCCCCGTTCCTCGAGCATGGCGCAGGCGCTGGCCGCCTTCCGCCAGCAGCAGGGCGCCCTCGCCGAGGGGGCCGGCAGCGCCGCCGCCAGCGGCAAGACCCTGAGCGACAAGGCCAACGCCACGCAGGCGCCGCACGTGCGCGCCTTCCAGGAAAAGCTGGGCGTGCATGCGGAAGAAGCCAGCCGCGCCACGGGCATCCCGGCCAAGTTCATGCTGGGCCAGGCGGCGCTGGAAACGGGCTGGGGCAAGCGCGAAATCATCAGCCGCGACGGCAGCAGCAGCCACAACCTGTTCGGCATCAAGGCTTCCAGCGACTGGAAGGGCAAGGTCACGGAAGCCGTCACCACGGAATATGTAAATGGCAAGGCGCAGCGCAAGGTGGAAAAATTCCGCGCCTATGACAGCTATGCCGACAGCTTCAAGGATTATGCGCAGTTGATTACCAACAACAAACGCTACGAAAAAGTCCTGGCCAGCGCGGGCGACGCCAGCACCTTCGCTCAGGGCTTGCAGAAAGCCGGTTATGCGACGGACCCGAATTACGCTGCCAAATTGACAAAAATTATTAAAAATTCTCTGGTCGGCTGACGCCCCGCCTTGCCCCCGTGCAAGCCGCGCGCTTCAAGTTTTCGCCGCGGCTGCCGTAAATACATTTGACGGTAACCAATAAGACACCATGACTTCGAATCTACTCAGCATCGGTAAGAGCGGTTTGCTTGCAGCGCAGGTGGGCCTGTCGACGACCGGGCATAACATCACCAATGCCAACGTGGACGGTTACAACCGCCAGGTGGTGCTGCAGCAGACGGCGCAGTTCAACAATGCCGGCTATGGCTTTGTTGGCAATGGTACCGAGGTATCGCAAGTCAAGCGCCAGTACGACGGTTTCATGGCGGCCCAGGTGAATGCCGCGCAGTCGGCCACCAGTTCGCTCGACGCGTATTACACGCAGATCACCCAGATCGACAATATGCTGGCGGACCCCACGGCCGGGCTGTCGCCGGCGATGGCCGATTTCTTCAAGGGCGTGCAGGATTTCAGCTCGAATCCCTCGTCCGTGTCGTCGCGCCAGGCATTGTTGTCGAGCGCAAACTCGCTGACGGCCCGTTTCCAGGGCCTCAGCGCGCGCCTGACGGAGATCGGCGACGGCGTCAATTCGCAGATCACGTCGAACGTCAAGGTGATCAATTCCTACGCCAAGCAGATCGCGGAACTGAATACCTCGATTACCAACCTGACCGTGAATGAAAGCAATCAACCCAACGATTTGCTGGACCAGCGCGACCAGTTGATCACGGAACTGAATAAATACGTCAAGGCAACGGTTCAGCCTGGCGCCGGCAACTCGATTACCGTGTCGATCGGCTCGGGCCAGCCGCTGGTGGTGGGCGACAAGAACTTTGAACTGGCCACCACGCCGTCGCCGACGGATCCGAATCGCCTGGACATCGGCTATGTGACGGGCTCGAGCGTCAGCAAACTGTCGGAAAGCTCCCTCAGCGGCGGCGCGCTGGGCGGCTTGCTGGAATTCCGCAGCGGCAGCCTGGACCGCATCCAGAATTCGCTGGGCAAGGTCGCCATCGCACTGGCTTCCACCTTCAATGAACAGCACAAGCTGGGCCAGGACTTGAATGGCGACATGGGGACCGACTTCTTCAAGTTGCCCGATCCCGTCATCGGCGCCGACTACCGCAACAATGCGACTAGCACGACCGTTCTGTCGGCCAAGGTCAGCGATCCGACCAAGCTGACGGCCAGCGATTATGCCGTCAAGTATGACGGCTCCAATTATGTGGTGACGCGCCAGAGCGACGGCGCGAAAACGACCATCAACCCGTATCCGCAAACCGTGCCGCAAACCATCGACGGCGTGGATTTCTCGATCTCGGGCGCGGCCGCCGAAGGCGACAACTTCATGGTCAGGCCGACGGCGCACGGCGCTTCCGACCTGGCCGTGGCGATTACCGACCGCAACAAACTGGCCGCCGGCGCGCCGATCGTCACGGCTGCGCCCGTCAGCAACACGGGTAGCGGCAAGCTGGGCGCAGGTAGCGTGGACAAGGCGTATTTGACGCCAGGCAACGCCTTGACGGGCCCCGTCACCTTGACGTACGACAAGGCGACCACTTCGCTGTCGGGTTTCCCCGCGGGCCAGGCCGTGACCGTGAAAGGCTTGAACGGCGCCACCACCACGTATCCGGCTGGCACGGCGAACATCCCGTACACGGAAGGCGACAGCTTCAGCTTTGGCGGCATCAACGTCAACATGACGGGGACGCCCGCGCAGGGCGATAAGTTCACCATCGGGCCGAACTCGGGCGGCGTGGGCGACAACCGCAATGCCTCGCTGCTGGCGGGCTTGCAGACGAAAAACATTCTCGACGGCGGCAAGGCCACGTTCCAGGGTTCGTACGCGGAAACCGTCAGTTTTGTCGGCAACAAGACGCGCGAAGTACAGGTCAGCGGCCTGGCCAGTCTTGCGTTGTTGCAACAAACCAGCACGCAGCAGCAAGCCGTCTCCGGCGTCAACCTCGATGAAGAGGCGGCCAATCTGCTGCGCTACCAGCAAGCCTACCAGGCTTGCGGCAAGGTCATGCAGATCGCCAGCACCCTGTTCGACGTGGTCATCGGCCTCGGACGTTAATTATTCAAGCGGCGGCGCCTGGCGTCCGCCGCCATCAGGAAGGGCAGCATCATGCGCATCAGTACAAAAATGATCTATGACGCGGGCAGCACGCAGCTGAACAACCTGCAGGGCGCGTTGAACCGTAGCCAGATGCAGCTGTCGGCGAATCGCCGCAACCTGACGCCGGCCGACGACCCGATCGCCTCGGCGCGCGCGCTGGAAGTGACGCAGTCGCAAACGATCAACACGCAATTCGTGACGAACCGCTCGAACGCCAAGAATTTCCTCTCGCAGGAAGAGCTGGCCCTGGCCAGCACCACCTCGCTGCTCGCCGACGTGCAGGAACTGGTGCTCAAAGCCGGTAATCCGGCCTTGAAGGATGTCGACCGCCAGAGCCTGGCCACGGAACTGCAGGGGCGTTTGACGGACCTGCTGGGCATCGCCAACACGTCCGACAACGCGGGCGGCTACCTGTTCGGCGGCTACAAGTCGACGACGCAACCGTTCAGCCAGACGCCGGGCGGCGCCACCTACGCAGGTGACCAGGGGCAGCGCGAACTGCAAGTGGGCTCGGCCCGCTACCTGGCCACCAGCGATTCGGGCGCGGCCGTGTTCGAGAATAATTTGACGGGCAACGGCAAGTTCACCACGGCGGCCGATCCGGGCAACTTCACGCGCGGCGGCGCCGGCATCATTTCCGGCGGCACCGTCACCGATCCCACCAAGTTGACGGGGCACAAGTACTCGATCGATTTCCAGGTGACGGGCACGGGCACCGCCGCCGTCACGACCTATACCGTGACGGACGTGACCCTGGGCCAGACCATCCCGAATCCGGCCGTGCCGGTGGCCTACAAGTCGGGCGATGCCATCAACTTTGACGGCCAGCAAGTCAATGTCGCGGGCAAGCCGGCCGACCTGGACAAGTTCACCCTGGAGCCCAGCAGCAAGGAATCGATCTTTAGCACGATTACCAACCTGATCGGTGTGCTGGGCCAGCCGGCCTCCGGCGACGCGGGGCAGGCGCGCCTGACGGCCGGCCTGAACGCGGCACACGACATCCTCGATACGGCCTATGACAACGTGCTGTCGGTGCGCGCGGAAGTCGGTTCGCGGCTGAAGGAACTCGACACGCTCGACAGCGCCGGCGACGACCTCGACCTGCAGTATGCGAGCACCCTCTCGGGCTTGCAGGACCTGGACATGGTGAAGGCGATTTCCCTGTTCAGCCAGCAGCAGATCACCCTGCAGGCGGCGCAGAAGTCGTTTACCTCGATCTCGGGCCTGTCGCTGTTCAATTACATCAGCTAAGCGGACCGCATCGCAGGCTGGCCGGCAAGCCGGGGCAGGGAGGAGATCTCCCTGCCCCGGCTTTTTTGCGTCCGCAAGATGGCCTCCTTGATAAGATATGCAGGCAAACTGTGCAGTCTACCTGTCTATCTGGTATAGTGGAGGCCGTTGATCCACTACATGACTGCCATGACCACCCCGCAAGAAGACCACGAACAAGTTCTGCAACTGGCCGGCGAATTGCGCATCCTGGTCGGCAAGCTGCGCCGCCGCCTGCGCGAAGAGGCGCACCTGGGCGATGTCAGCATGTCGCAGGCATCCGTGCTCAGCCGTCTTGAACGCGACGGCCCGGCCACGGCCAGCAGCCTGGCGCGCGCCGAAGGCATGCGGCCCCAGTCGATGGCCGCCACCGTGCTGGCGCTGACCGAGGCGCAGCTGGTGACGGGGTCGCCCGACCCCGCAGACGGACGCCAGACGATATTGACCCTGACGGACAGCTGCCGCGCCTGGATCGCGGCCAGCCGCGCCGCGCGCGAAGACTGGCTGGCGCGCACCATTGAAACCCGGCTCACGCCGGACGAAGTCACCGAGCTGAACCATGCGGTGGCCCTACTCAAACGCTTGGCGGAGTGATCCGCTGAATTTTCCACCACGACCCCGGCAAGGAGCCCGCACGCCCAGATGAACAACACATTCCGTTCGCTACGCATTCCCAATTACCGTATCTGGGCCGGCGGCGCCGTCGTGTCGAATATCGGCACCTGGATGCAGCGCACGGCGCAGGATTGGCTGGTGCTGAGCGAATTGACGCAGCACAATGCCAGCGCCGTCGGCATCGTCATGGCCTTGCAATTCGGCCCGCAACTGCTGTTGCTGCCCCTGACGGGCATGGCGGCCGACTTGCTCGACCGCAGGAAATTGCTGTTGTGTACGCAGGCGGCCATGGGTTTGCTGGCGCTGGGCCTGGGTTTGCTGTGCATCAGCGGCCTCGTGCAACTGTGGCACGTGTATGTGTTTGCTTTCCTGCTGGGCTGCGTGACGGCCTTCGATTCGCCCGTGCGCCAGACTTTTGTGGCCGAAATCGTCGGCGAGGAAGACTTGACGAATGCCGTGGCGCTCAATTCCACCTCGTTCAATGCGGCGCGCATGCTGGGCCCGGCCGTGGCCGGCTTGCTGATCAGCAGCGTCGGCAGCGGCTGGGTCTTCATCATCAACGCCGTCTCGTTTGCCGCCGTGATCGGTTCGCTGTTGCTGCTGCGCGTGGAATTGCTGCGCCGCGCGCCGCGCCTGAAGGCTACGCGGGCCAGCCTGGGCGACGGTTTCCGCTACGTGCGCCAGCGGCCCGACCTGATGGCCATTTTGCTGATGCTGTTCCTGATCGGCACCTTCGGCCTGAATTTCCCCATCTTCCTGTCGACCATGTCCGTGACGGCCTTCCATGCGGGCGCCGGCCAGTATGGCGTGCTCAGTTCCGTGATGGCTTGCGGCTCCGTGGCCGGCGCCCTGCTGGCGGCCGGGCGCGGCCAGCCTACGCTGGCCTTGCTGCTGGTCGCCGCAGCGCTGTTCGGCCTGGCTTGCGCGCTGGCCGCCGTGATGCCCAATTATTGGCTGTTCGGCATGATGCTGGTAGTCATCGGCATCGCCGCGCAAACCTTTACCACCAGCGTCAACAGCAGCGTGCAACTGTCGACGGCGCCCGCCATGCGGGGCCGGGTGATGGCCATCGTGCTGGCCATCTCGGCGGGCGGCACGCCGCTGGGCGCGCCCATCGTGGGCTGGGTGGCCGACACCTTCGGCCCGCGCTGGGCGCTGGGCATAGCCGCCTTGTCGGGCCTGGCGGCGGCGCTGGTCGGCGTGCGCTACCTGGTCAAGCATCACCAGCTGCGCCTGAACGTCGACATGCGGCGCTGGCGCGCGGCGCTGAGCAGTGACCCGCGGTGAGTCAGCGCGCCGGCGCGGCCGGCGCCGGAGGGCGCAAGGGATTCGGCGGCAGGGGTGGCGGCGGCCGGTCGCGCGTGGCAAAGCCGCGCGGCAGCAGACGCGCCGTTTCTATGCCGCGCAGGAACATGTTCTGGAAGGGCGTGGCCAGGTAGGGCAGGACCATACTGATCACCAGCAAGCCCACGCCCAGGGTGACGGGAAAACCGATACCGAAGATGTTCAGCTGCGGCGCGGCCCGCGTCAAGATGCCCAGCGCCACGTTGGTCAGCAGCAGGGCGGCGATGATGGGCAGCGAAATTTGCAGGCCGGAACGGAAAATTTCCCCACCCCACGCCGCCAATTGCTGGAAACCGCCGCCGCTGATGGGGCTCGATGAAATCGGCAGGCTGACGAAGCTTTCCGCCAGCGCCGCCAGCAAGACCAGGTGGCCGTTGACTGTCAAAAACATCAAGGTGGCCAGCATGACGAGGAACTGGCTGATGGCGGAAGACCTGCCCTTGGTTTGCGGATCGAAGAACGAGGCGAAGCCCAGGCCCATGGTGAGACTGCTGATTTCGCCGGCCATTTCGATGGCGGAAAACACGATGCGGATGGAAAAGCCCATGGCCAGGCCCACCAGCATCTCCTGCGTGAGGATCAGCAGGCCGGGCAAGGACATCGGGTTGACGGCAGGCAAGGCCGGCACGGTGGGGGCGATGATCATGGCCAGCAGGGCGCCCAGGCTCACCTTCACGGTGGCGGGCACGGCCGCGTTGCCGAACAGGGGGGCGGCCGCGATCAGGCCGAGGATGCGGCTAAGCGGCCACAGCAGTGCTGCGATCCAGGTATTGAGTTCGATGCTGGACAGGGTCAGCATGGCAACAAGCGCAGCACTAGCCCACCAGGTTCGGGATGCCCGTGAAGACCTGGCGCATGTAGTCGAGCATGACGGACAGCATCCAGGGGCCCGCCACGACGAGGGCGACGAAAATGCCGACCAGCTTGGGGATGAAGGACAGGGTCGCCTCGTTGATTTGCGTTGCCGCCTGGAAAATACTCACGATCAAGCCGATGATGAGGGCGACGAGCAGCATCGGTGCGGCCACCATGAGGGTGATTTCCATCGCATGGCGGCCCAGGGTCATGACGCTTTCGGGTGTCATCGTATTTCCCCTAGTAAAAACTCTGTGACAACGAGCCCAGCAGTAACTGCCAGCCATCGACCAGCACGAACAGCATCAGCTTGAACGGCAGCGAAATCGTCGCCGGCGACATCATCATCATCCCCATCGACATCAGCACGCTGGCGACCACCATGTCGATGATCAGGAACGGGATGAAGATGGCAAAGCCGATCTGGAACGCCGTCTTCAGTTCGCTGGTGACGAAGGCGGGCACGAGGATGCGCAGCGGCACGTCTTCTGGACCTTGCAGGGCCGGCGAGCGCGACATCTTGGCAAACAGGGCCAGGTCGGCCTGGCGCGTCTGCTTGAGCATGAAGGTTTTCAGGGGATCGACGCCCTTGTCCATCGCCTGCTGCATGGTGATCTTGTTTTCCTGATAAGGAAGATACGCATCCGTATAAATCTTGTCGAACACGGGCCCCATGACGAACAGGGTCAGGAACAGGGCCAGCCCCACCAGCACCTGGTTCGGCGGCGCCGATTGCGTGCCGATGGCCTGGCGCAGCAGGGACAGCACGATGATGATGCGCGTAAAGCAGGTCATCATCAGGAGGGCCGCCGGCAGGAAGGTGAGCGACGTCATCAGGATGAGCGTCTGCACCGGCAACGAGTAATTCTGGCCTCCGCCTGGGGCCGGCGTGCTGTTGAAGGCCGGAATGCCCGGCTGGGCCATGGCCCACAGCGGCAAGGCCAGGGCGGCGGCCGCCAGCAGCCAGGTCAGGGGAGTCTTCAAGGTGGACCACGCCATCTGCTGCTTATTTCCCATTGCGTTTTTCGATGGTCTGTTTCAGCCACTCGGAAAAATTGGCGGCCGCGGGGCCGTTTTGCGCCGTGGCCAGTTGCGGCAAGTCGCCTTCCTGGCGCGGCATGGTGGCCAGCGCGTTGATCCTGCCGGGCGAGGCGCCGACGACGATCCACTGGTCGGCCACTTCGACGAGGACGATGCGTTCGCGTCCGCCCAGGTTGAGCGAGCTGACGACGCGCATCTTGCTGTTGCCGCCCATGACCTTGGGGCCATAGCGCTTCATGAACCAGGCCAGGCCGATCAGGAGGGCCAGCACGAACACGAGTGCGAAGATGGTTTGCAGCAAGCTGCCGGCCGAACTGGTCGGCGCCATCGTCATCGGTGCGCCGGGCGGCATGGCGGGCAGGGCGGCGGCAGGCGCGGAGGCCGGCACCGCCGTTGCAGCCGAGGCGGCCGGCGCCGTGGCGGCTGGCGGTGTCTCGCTTGCCGCCGCGACGGAAGTGCTGGCGGCGCTGGCCGCCGGCGCTGACGCGGTTGCCGGTTCGGCGTGCGCGATGCTGCATGCCGCCAGGAACGGCAGCACAGTGGAAATCAACAGGCCAGGCTTCATTTATTCAATTTTCGGATGCGTTCGGAAGGCGTGATGATGTCCGTCAGGCGGATGCCGAACTTGTCATTCACCACCACCACTTCGCCCTGGGCGATCAGGCAGCCGTTCACCAGCACGTCCATCGGTTCGCCGGCCAGGCCGTCGAGCTCGACCACGGAACCCTGCGCCAGTTGCAGCAGGTTCTTGATGGCGATCTTGGTGCGGCCCAGTTCGACCGTCAGCTGCACGGGGATATCGAGGATGAAATCGATATCGTTGTGCGTTTCCGACTTCGATGCCTGCTTGGAAAAGTCCTTGAACACGGCGGCGCTGGCGGCGCTGGCCGTATTGGCGGCCTGGTTTTGCAGCGCTTCGGCTTCCGCCTTGGCCTGCTCGGCAATGGCCGCGCCCCAATCGTCTTCCGCGCTTTGGTCGTCTTGGTTGTCAGACATGTGTTTCTCCTGTTGTACAGATGCGGGCCGCAGCGGCCCGGGTATTTTTTAATGATTGTTCATGTTATCGGCGTTAGCCAGCAACTTTTCAACCTTCAGCGCATATTGTCCGTTCAACACGCCGTACGTGCAATCCATCACGGGCACGCCGTCGACGGTGGCGGCGATCAGTTCGGGAATATTCAGCGGGATGATGTCGCCCACCTTCATGTTCAGGATTTCATCGAACGACACGCGCGCCGTGCCCAGCGAAGCGACCAGCTCGACTTCGGCGATCTGGATCTGCTGCGTCATCAGGCGGATCCAGCGCTTGTCCACTTCCAGCGCCTCGCCCTGCAGGCTGGAGGTCAGCGAATCGCGGATCGGCTCGATCATCGAATACGGCATGCAGAAGTGGATTTGTCCGGAAACGGAGCCCAATTCCACCGTAAACGTGGACGCCACCACCACCTCGTTCGGCGTGGCGATGTTGGCGAACTGCGTGTTCATTTCTGAACGGATATATTCGAACTCTACGGGGAAGACCGGCTCCCACGACTTGGTGTAGGCCTCGAAGACGATGTCGAGGATGCGCAGGATGATGCGCTGCTCCGTCTGCGTAAAGTCGCGTCCTTCGACGCGCGTATGGAAGCGTCCGTCGCCGCCGAACAGGTTGTCGACCAGCAAGAACACGAGGCCCGGATCGAAGACCATCAAGGCCGTGCCGCGCAGCGGCTTCATGTGCACCAAATTCAGGTTGGTCGGCACCACCAGGTTACGGATGAACTCGCTGTATTTCGATACGCGCACGGAACCGACCGACACTTCGGCGCTGCGGCGCAGGAAGTTGAACAGGCCCACGCGCAGCAGCCGGGCGAAACGCTCGTTGATAATTTCCAACGTTGGCATCCGGCCGCGCACGATGCGCTCCTGGGTTGCCAGGTTGTAAGTACGAACTCCCGTGACATCTTCCGGCGCCTGCGCGTCGTCCTGGTCTCCGTTGACGCCCTTCAGAAGGGCATCGACTTCTTCCTGGGAGAGGAAATTATCGGCCATGGCTGCTTATTGAATGATGAATGCGGTAAATAATACGTCCGTCACGTCCTGCTCCGGCCCTTTGTCCTCGAACGGCTGGTTCACCTGATTGATGATTTCGGCCGCCAGTTGCTGCTTGCCTTCCACGGTATTGAGTTCGGACGCCTTCTTGCCGGACAGCAGCAGCAATAAACGGCTGCGCACTTTCGGCATGTTGACCTTGATCAAGTCCATTTCTTCCGGGCTGCTGGCCTGCAAGGTAAACGCGATTTGCAGGTATTGCTCGCCATTTTCCGGCTGCAAGTTGACGGTGAAGGCATCGATGGGCACGAAGACGGGCGGACCTGCCTTGGAAGCGGCATGTTTTTTCTTGCTGGGCGCCGATTCTTCTTTATCGACCTTGCCATGCAGGAAATACCAGGCGGCACCGCCACCGATACTGCCAGCCACCAGCACCGAGGCCAGCACGATGATCAGAAGCTTCTTTTTCGAGGCGCCGGCGGGAGCCAGGCCTGCATCTGCTTTCGGATCTGCTTTCATTTTTGGATTTGCTTTCAATGGTACTCGAGTGCATGGAAGTGGATCACGACGCCATTATGTCATTATCGGCAAATTCTGCGCAGAAGGATGCAGTGAAAAGAGGGCGGAAGCGCCCTCAACTCGCTGTTTTTAGACGAAAAGTTACGTCAGGGGGCGCGCCAGCGGCTGGTGGACGACGAATTGTCCTCAGGCAAAGGTATCCACGGCACTCAGGCTGGGCCGGCTGCGCCCGCCTGCCGCCGGCGCGATGGCGATCTCGCCACCCGCTACGCCGCCGCCCTGGCCATTGCCACGGCGTCCGCCGGATGCTTCCCGGTTACCCTGGTCCTGCTGTTCCGGCGTGCCGGCCGAGACGGTGGCGCTGCCAAAGGCGATGCCCGCTTCGCTCATCATCTCGCGCAGGCGCGGCATGGCCGCTTCCAGCGCCTGGCGCACTTCCGGCTGGGCCGACATGAAGGCGGCATCGGCCTGGTCATTGGTGACTGTCAGTACCACTTGCACAGGTCCCAGGTCGGGCGGATTCAAGGTCAGGGTGGCGCTCTGGTCGCCGCCGGCCGCCATCCACACGACTTTCTGTCCCAGTTGCTGGTCCCAGGCCGGCGTGCCGACCCGGCCCGTCAGCTTGTCGGCCGGCACCGCCACGGCGGCCGCGGCCTGTTGCAGCGCGCCCGGTTGCAACTGGGCCGCCAGGCGGCTCAGGTCGGCAGGTGTTTCCTTGAGAATCGGTTCGGCCACGGCGGCGCCCGCCTTGGCGGTGGCAGCCAGCTGGGCGTCGATGGCCAGCTTGCCAGGTTCGGCCTTGCCGGTTGGCACGCTGGCGCCCGGTGTGGCGACCGTCCTCCCCTGGGCCTGGCCCAGGCTGTCGGCAAAGTCGCCGCCGTCGGCTTGCGCGATGACGGTGGCGGCAGCCTTGCCGCTGCCCTGGCCCGCTGCCAGCAAGGGGCCTGTGGCCGGGTTCTTGCCGTCGGCCTTGATGCTGGCGCGCGCGGGCAGTTCCGGCACGGCCTTGGCGGCTGCGGCCGGCGGCTGGATGGCCAGCTGGATGCTGCCCACCAGGGCCAGCATCTCGGCGGCCGGATCGGCTGGCGGCGCGACTGTCGCGGTAACGGGGGCGGCGGGTACGCTGGCCTCGGCCGGGGCGCTGGTGTTGTCGGCGGTGGTGGGCGCAGCCGCCTCGCTGGATTGCGCTGGCGGCTGTTCGCTGCTGGCCGCCTGTTCGGTACCCGTTGGCGCCGGTTTCGCTTCGCTCGCTGGCGCCTGGGCCGGTGTGGCCGCGGGGCTGGCAGGACGTGCCGCCGGCGCAGGCGCTTGTACTTGCGCCTGCGCCATATTGCGGCTGGCCTGGCGCTGCTCGATCTGGCGGTTCAGGGTGCGCTGGAAGTCGCCCGCCGTGCCGCTGGTGGTCGGCTGGCTGCGGTTGGCGGCGCCCGGCGTGGCGTTCGGCGAGATAATCTGGGAAATCGGTGTTGGCTGGGTTTGCATGATGCTGCCTCAGTGTTGCTTAGCGTTTGTAATAGGCTTGTCGCGCCGCGTGCTCATCCATTGCTTTCTGGTCGCGTTTGTTTTCCAGCTTCAGCGCCTGTTCCTGCGCCCGGTTGTTCAGGGTGGTGTACGACATGCGCTTGCGTTCGGCCAGCTGCCAGCGCATCTTTTCATTGTCGCTGCGCGCCTGCGCATGCTCGACTACCTGCTGCTGGCCCAGGATGGCGCTGTCAAGCTTGACCATGAAGGCCTGGAAGTTGCGGTAAGCCATGGGCGTAATGCCGCTGCTCATGCTTGTCTCGAAGCGCTTGGCGTAGTCGTCGCGGTAGCCGGACAGCATGTCGAGCTTCTGGCGGCAATCGTCGAGCGCTTTCAGGGCCGCGCCCAGGCGCTTGGCGCAGTCATCCGTTTCGCGCTGGGCAAGGTCGATCAGGGTTGCAAGTTGGGAAGGAGAAGCCATGGCTGATTATATTCCCGCTATGCAAGCCCTAATCAGTCGAATAGAGCGGTAAGTTGCCCCAAGCTCTCGTCCATGCTGACCCGCTCCGTGATTTGCTGTTGCAAAAACGCCTCGATCTTTTCATGCAGGGCGATGGCCTGGTCCAGTACGGGGTCGGTGCCGGCACTGTAGGCGCCCACGCTGATCAGGTCGCGGCTGCGTTCATAGCGCGAATACAGCTGTTTCAGCTTGCGCGCCTGCTGCTGGTGTTCATGCGTGGTAATCGAGTGGGCGGCGCGCGAAATCGATTGCTCGATGTCGATGGCGGGATAATGGCCCGCTTCGGCCAGGCGGCGGTTCAGCACGATATGGCCGTCGAGAATCGCGCGCGCCGAGTCGGCGATCGGGTCTTGCTGGTCGTCGCCCTCGGTCAGCACGGTGTAGAAGGCCGTGATCGAGCCGCCGCCTTCCTCGCCATTGCCGGCCCGCTCCACCAGCACGGGCAGCTTGGCGAAGACGGACGGCGGATAGCCCTTGGTGGCGGGCGGTTCGCCGATGGCCAGGGCGATTTCGCGCTGCGCCATGGCGTAGCGGGTCAGCGAATCCATGATCAGCAGCACGTTTTGCCCCTGGTCGCGGAAGTGTTCGGCAATCGCCGTCGCATACGCGGCCCCTTGCAGGCGCATCAGCGGCGGCGTGTCGGCCGGTGCGGCCACGACGACGGAGCGGGCCAGGCCTTCGGGTCCGAGGATCTGTTCGATGAATTCTTTTACTTCGCGTCCCCGTTCGCCGATCAGGCCGACGACGATCACATCCGCCTCCGTGTAGCGGGCCATCATGCCCAGCAGCACGCTCTTGCCCACGCCGGAACCGGCGAACAGGCCCATGCGCTGGCCGCGCCCCACGGTCAGCATGGCGTTGATCGAGCGCACGCCCACGTCGAGGGTATCGACGATGGGGGCGCGGCCCAGGGGATTGGCGGGGCGTACATTGATGGGGGCGCTGTCCGTCGTGTGCAGCGGGCCCAGCTGGTCGAGCGGGCGGCCCGCGCCGTCGAGCACGCGGCCCAGCAGTTGCGGACCCACGGGCAGGTGGCGCGCGCGGTCGCTGGGGCGGCGGCGCGGGTGCGCCACGCTGCCGGGACGGGGAATGGCCGGTTCGACGGAAAACACGCGCGTGCCGGGCACGATGCCCTCGACGTCGCTTTGCGGCATCAAAAACAGGCGTTCGCCTTCAAAACCGACCACTTCTGCCTCGACCCGGCCGCCATTCGGCAGCGGCACGGTGCAGGCGGCGCCGACGGCCAGGCGCAGGCCCACGGCTTCCATCACCAGGCCGGCCACGCGCGTGACGCGGCCTGAAATCTGCATCGGTTCGACAAAGCCGACCACGGCCGTACAGTCGCTCAGGTAGGCGCGCCAGCGCGCCGCATGGGCAGCAGGGCCTTTGACGGGCTCGCTCACGGCGCCAGCCAGTCCAGGTCTTTGCCCAGCGCATGCGTCAGGCGGTGCCAGCGGGTGGACGTCTGCGCATCGATCTGGTTGCTGGCTGTGTCGATCTTGCAACCGCCACGTTCCACGGACGGGTCTTCGATGACGCGCCAGCCGCCCTTGTCGAGCTCATCGCCGATGCCGTCGCGCACCACTTGCGCATCGTCCGGGTTGAGCATCAGCAAGGCTGGTTGTTGCAGTACAGGCAAGTATTCGATGGCTTCGCGCACCATCGGCAGCATCAGCTCGGGGCGCACGGGCAGGGCCGTCTTCAGCATGCCCTTGGCCAGCTGCAAGGCCAGTTCCATCACGTCATTGGCGATCAGCTCGTCGGCCTGGTGCACGGCCGTGCCGAAGTCGACGGCGATGGTTTGCAAATGCGCCAGTTCCACGGCGGACGCCGCCTTGCCTTCCGCATACGATTGCGCATGGCCATCGGCATGCCCGGCCGCATGGCCTTCCGCATAGCCGGCCGCGCGGCCTTCGTCGAAGGCCGTGGCGCGCGCTTCCTCGCGGATGGCGTCGAGTTCTTCCTGCGTCGGGTATTCCAGCGGCGGGGCCAGTTCTTCCTGGTGCAGCTCGCCGTAGGGATCGGCTTCCGGATCGATTTCGGGCTCGGGATCCGGTTCCAGCAGCTTGCGCGCCGCCACCACGCTGGGACGCTCGTCGCCAAACGAGGTCATTTCCCAGCGCTGGTAGGCGGTTTGCTGCTCTTTGGGAATTAAACTAGACAAACGAATCCTCGCCTTTTCCGCCTAAGACAATCTGCCCCTCGTCCGCCAGGCGGCGCACGATCTGCAGGATCTGTTTCTGCTGCGATTCCACCTCCGACAGGCGCACGGGGCCTTTCGACTCCAGGTCTTCGCGCATCATCTCGCCGGCGCGCTGCGACATGTTCTTGAAGATCTTGTCGCGCAGCTCTTGCGAGGCGCCTTTCAGGGCGATGATCAGCATTTCCGACTGCACTTCGCGCAGCAGCAGCTGGATGCCGCGGTCGTCGATATCGATCACGTTGTCGAACACGAACATTTCGTCCATGATCTTTTGCGCCATGTCATTGTCGTAATTCTTGATATTGTCCATGACGGAGCCTTCTTGCTCGCCGCTCATGAAGTTCAGGATCTCGGCCGCCGCGCGCACGCCGCCCAGCGACGATTTCTTGATGTTTTCGTTACCGGACAGCAGTTTCGTCAGCACGTCGTTGAGTTCGCGCAAGGCGGCCGGCTGCACGCCGTCCAGGGTGGCGATGCGCAAGACCACGTCGTTGCGCAGGCGGTCGGTAAAGTGGCCGAGGATTTCGCAGGCCTGGTCGCGTTCCAGGTGGACGAGGATGGTGGCGATGATCTGCGGGTGCTCGTTGCGGATCAGCTCGGACACGGATTGCGAATCCATCCACTTCAGCGATTCGATGCCGGACGCATCCTTGCCGCCCAGGATGCGCGACAGCAGCACGGATGCCTTGTCGTCGCCCAGCGCCTTGGTCAGCACCTGGCGGATGTATTCGTCCGAATCGAGGCCGACGGTGGAATTGAGTTCCGTCTGTGCGCGGAAGTCGTCGAGCACCTCGACCACCTGGTCGTGCGCGATGCCCTTCATTGTGGCCATGGCGGCGCCCAGTTTCAGCACTTCGCGCGGCCCGAGGAATTTCATGACCTCGGCCGCTTCGCTCTCGCCCAGTGCCAGCATCAGGATCGATGCTTTTTGCAGTCCCGTTGTCTCAGTCATTATTGCCTATCCATGCTTTGATTACGTTGGCCACGACGCGCGGGTCTTCCTGCGCCAGTTTCCGGGCCATCGCCAGGTTTTCGCGATAACCGCGGGCCGTATCTTCTTCCAGTTCTTCCAGCTCCGCTTCGCTGAGCAGGACTTCGTTTTCTTCGCCGTCCTTGCTCAGTTCCGGCTCGATGACGGGCGGCGGGGCGCCGAAATCGTCGATCTTGCGCATGACCGGGCGCAGCATCGGGCGCACGATCTTGATGAAGATATACAGCAGGATCAGGGCCGTGATGAGGAATTTCGCCAGTTCCTTGGCCAGCGGCAAGTTGGCCGGGTCGCGCCACCACTCCAGCTTGCCTTCCGGCGCGCGGTCGATGCCGTCGAAGGGCGAGTTGGCCACGCTGAAGCTGTCGCCGCGCTCCTTGTTGTAGCCCATCGCTTCCTTGACCAGGTTATTGATCTGGATCATTTCTGCTGGGGAAATCGGCTTGACCGTGACCTTGCCATCCTTGTCGAAGCTGCGGCGGTAGTTGACGACGACGGCCACCGACAGGCGGCGCAGGCCGCCCATGGATTTCTGTTCGTAGCGCACGGTCTTGTCGACTTCATAATTCGTCGTCGATTCCTTCTGTGTCGGCGCCGTCGGCGCGCCGCCCGGGGCGCCCGGCGCCTCGGCCGTCAATGGCGCCGTGGCCACGCCTGGCGGCTGGTTCGACAGCGCGCCCGGCACGCCGGACGGGTTGGCATTGCCGGCGCCCGTCGATTCGCTCGTCTGCTGGCTGCGGATGGTGGACGCTTCCGGCGGGGAATTCGGCTTGTAGGTTTCGGCTGCCTGCTCGCTTTGCGAAAAATCAACATCGGCCGTCGCTTCGGCGCGCACATTGCCTTCGCCGACGATGGGCAGCAGGATCGACTCGACCTGCTTGATCACGCTTTGCTGCAATTGCTGCACGTACTTCAGCTGGTTCGGGTCCAGGCTCTTGATGCCGTTGGCACGGTCCTTGTCCTTTTCCTGGTTCGACAGCAGGGTGCCGGCCTGGTCCACCACGGTGACATTGATTGGCAGCAATTCCGGTACGCTGGACGCCACCAGGTGCACGATGGCGCTCACCTGCAGCTGGTCCAGGCCGCGGCCCGGGTGCAGGTTCAGCAGCACGGAAGCCGTCGGTTTTTGCTGTTCGCGCACGAAGACGGATGGTTTGGGCAGGGCCAGGTGGACGCGCGCCGTGTCGACGGCGGACACCGATTCGATCGATTTCGCCAGTTCGCCTTCCAGTGCGCGCTGGAAATTGACCTGTTCCAGGAATTGCGAGACGCCCAGCTTCTGGTTTTCCATCAGCTCGAAACCCACGTTGCCGCCCTTCGGCAAGCCTTGCGCGGCCAGTTTCAGGCGCGCGTCGTGGACTTGCTCGGATGGCACGAGAATGGCGCCGCCGCCTTCGGAAAACTTGTGCTTGATGCCCAGCTGGTCCAGCGATGCGGTGATGGCGCCGCCGTCGCGGTCCGTGTAGTTGGAAAACAGGACCTTGTATTCGGGCGGCTGGTTCCACATGTACAGGGCCACGCCGATGGCGACCAGTGCCGCCACGCCCAGGCCGCGCAGGAAATTCTTGCCCATCGGCGTCTTGGCGAACGCTTGTACGGACTCCACGGGCGAGCGGGCAGGCGCCGGTTCCGGCGGTATGCGGTTCACATCGATTTCTTCGGCTACAGCCATGATTGCCTTCCAGGGCGGTGTATTTACGTGTATTGGGTGGTGCGTGGGGGCCGCTTCCTCGGGAGGATTGGGCGATATGCAGAATTATCCGCCACTGTCACGTGCTTCAATCGTCCAAATAGAAGGCGCTTTTGCCGCCTGCTCGGCCGAGCGGCTGGCGTTGGCGCTGGTATTGTGGAACCCTGGCAACATGTGACGGAAGTTATTGTACCCGTCGTTGCCTTGCAAGCCAGGGTTTTGTTCTCTGGGTGCAACAGGCATGGAACAGTTACGAAGCACACCAGAATCGGGAGGCAAAGTGAAAACAGGCGGTATCGATAGCAGCAGGATCGAGGCGATGATCGCGCAACTGAAGTCGGCGGCCACGCGGCCGGAGGCGAAAATACCGGCGATCCAGACCGAGATGCCGGCGGCGAAGGTGAATTTCGCCGATGCCTTCAAGAGCGCGCTCGACTCCGTGAGCGGCGCGCAAAAAGCCTCGTCCGCGCTGGGCCAGCGCTTTACCATGGGCGATGAAAAGGTCAGCCTGTCGGACGTGATGGTGTCGATGCAAAAGTCGAGCATCGAATTCCAGGCGACGGTGCAGGTGCGGAATAAATTAGTTTCTGCATATCATGAAATCATGAATATGCAAGTTTGATTTTTAGCTACCCCAACGGCAGATTCCGGGGTCAGACCCGCCGGGTCTGACCCCAGCTTTCGTTTTGGGTTATCAGCCCAGCCCAGCCATGCGCGCATTCCGTTCTCGTTCGAGGCGCGTGATATAGCGCTGCACGTGTGCCAGCATGCTGCGCGGCAGGTCGACGAATTGGCAGCCGAGTCGGCGGTTCAGCTTATTGTTTAGCAAGGTCATGTCCAGCGAGTTGCGAATTTGCAAGGTCGCGGTGACGATGCCGACGTCGGGCAAGTCGATGCGGCAGCCGGGATAGTCCCTGCCGATGGTTTCGCCCAGCATCAGTTTATTGTCGAGGATAGCGATGCCGCCGCAGCTGATGTCGGCCAGCGGGAACAGGGTGTCGGCGCCGCCCAGCGAGGGCGGCAGGGGAATCGCCACGCGCACGGGATTGCTCACGGGCGTAGTCATGCGGTAATACTCGCGCCGCTGCAAACGGATCAGTGTTTCTGGAATGGCAATTTTCAAGGCGGGCGTGCCGCCGTAATTGCACTCTTCCACCAGGGCGCTGGCAAACAGGATGCGGATCTTGTCGAGCGAGGTTTCAAACGAAATGCCCTTGGCGGCCACCATGCGCCGGTTCTGGTCGGCGTTCACGGAACGGTCGAGGATGACGCTATCGTGGTCGGCATCGACTTCCAGGATGGACGTGACGCACACATCGGATTCACCGTGGATCAGCATGCGGATCAGCTGGTTCTTTTCGCCTATGCTGCGCAGCAAGGCGATGATTTCCCGCCGCGATTCCACTTCAAAATCATGCCAGTTTTCGAGGCCGGAATCCATAATATGTGCTTGCATTGATGCCTGTCTATGTATCGGTGAGGTTGATGCTGGTGTCGGGCGGCGGCGGGATGGGCCCGCCATTCGCAGATTCAATATGATATAACCAGGCCAGCAGTTCCGCAATCGCCCGATACAGGCCGGGCGGAATCTGGCGGTCCAGGTCGACATCCATCAACAACGCCACCAATTCCTTCGATTCATGCACGAAGACGCCGTGTTCGCGCGCCGTGCTGATGATCTGGTCCGCGATCAGGCCGCTGCCCTTGGCCACCACCTTGGGTGCGGGCGCGCCGCTCTGGTAGGCCAGCGCGACGGCCGTCTGCGGCACCTTGCGCTTGGTGTCGTCAAGCATCGTCCGCTTCCGTTGGCCCGGCGGCGTCCGGCTTGCCGGCGATCGTCAGCGACGTCAATGGCCAGCCGGCCGCGGCTAGCGACGCTTCCAGCGCCGCCGCATGCTGGCGCAAGGTGTCGGCGCTGCCTTCGCTGCCCGCTTGCAGCTGGATGGCCACGCGGCCGCCCTGCAAGACCACGTGCGCGGCCAGGTCGCCCAGCAGGGGAAACTGGAAGCGCACGTTGCTGCGCCAGGCCGTCGCTTCCTCGTCGCCGTCGCGCCCATCGTGCTGCTGTCCTTCCGGCGCATCCTTGCTGATATCCCACTGCATCTTCTGGCCGGGCCACGCTTCGCCCTGCCATTGCACGCGCGCCTGTTCGTGCGTATGCAGCTGCAAATTGATCAGTTGCGCCGAGGCAAGGTCGGTCCCCGTCCTGGCCGCCTCGCCTTGCGGGGCTTTCTGCATCTGCGGCTCCAGCAGCAGCGACGCCAGCGGCCGCTTGCCTTCGGCCCATTCGGCCACATGCGATTCATAGAACAGGCCGCTGCTGCCCACCGCCTCCTGCAGTTTTTGCGCCACTTGGGCCGGAGCTGCGCCCGGCGTCGTCATCAGCGGCGTCTTGCCGACCAGGGACAGGGGCGCGCCGGGCACGCTTTCCGCCTGGCTGAGCACAGTGCTGATGGCGCGCGCGGTGGTGCTCAGCTCGGGCGCGGGCGTGTCGCCCGCCAGGGCGGGCAACAGATTGGCCGGCGTCAGGGGCGCGCGGCTGAGCAGGGTGGCGGCCGTGCTGCTGGCGCGCATGCCCGCCTGGGCGGCGCCGGGCTGGGGGCCGCGCGTTTCAGCGGCGTCCGGTTCGGCTTCCGCGTCCGCATACGTCAGCAGGGCGCTGGCGGGCTGGTCGCGGTTATTGTCGATTTGAAAAGAGGGGCGGGGATTGATGCCGATCAAGGTCAGCGGGATTTCCGTGCCAGGCTGGGCGCCGGCGGGCAGCTGCATGCGGGCCGGCGTACCGGCCACGCGCACGAGAAAGCTGCCGTCGCCCATGCGGGCCAGCACCTGTCCCTGCATGGATTTGCCGATGAGTCCCTGCAGCGAGCGCTGGAACTCGGCCTGGCGCGGGTCGGCGACGGCGTCGGCCACCCGCGTGGCCTTGACCGGGGTCAGGGGCGTCATGCCGATCGCATCCATCTTCGGCAACATGATAGCGGACCTTGCCCCGTGGGCGCTTACGCGCCGTAGGCGTTTGCCAGGCGCCGCTCGGTGCCGGTGCTGCTGATCAGCTTGGACAATTGCGCCATCCACGGCATGGTGAGGTCGCGGATCTTGCGGTCGTCTTCCAGGATCTGCTTGATCAGGGCGACCTTGCGCTGGCGGCCAGCGCTTTCCAGCACGACTTTTTCTTCATTCGCCTTCAGCGCGGCCACATGCGTGCTGATACGCTGTTCCAGCGCTTCGAGCGCATCCCAGTCGGCGTTGGTGGCGGCGGTCACCATCTGGCCCGTCAGGGTCTGCATGGCTTCGTAGGTGGTCAGGACTTCTTGATTCGTCATCATGGGTCAGGCGCTCGCAAGGCTGGGCATACGTTTCAGATCGGCGCCAGGCATGGCGGCGGGGGTGGCGCCGATGGCGTTCCAGGTTTCGCGCAAGTCGGTGAGCAAGCGCTGCACTTCTTCCAGCAGGGTAATATCGTTGTGCAGGTTGGCCGTCAGCAGGCGCGCACTCATGTATTCATACAGGGCGTCGAGGCCTTCGGCGATCTGGCCGCCCGCTTCCTTGTCCAGGCTGGCGCGCAAGCCATTGTCGATGATCTGGATGGCTTTCGAGATGGACTTGCCTTTCTCCGGCACATTGCCCGATTTCATGTGCATCTGCGCGCTGAGCACGGCCACCAGGGCGCCGTCGTACAGCATCACGATCAGCTTGTGCGGCGAGGCCGAAACGATGCCCGTTTCCAGACCGACCTTGGCATAGGCGTTGACGCCGCGTTGTTGGGTTCCAAACATGTAATTCTCCTGATGAATGGGCTTAACGGTTGGCGGCGATGGCGGCCAGCTGCTGGGTCAAATAGGTTTGCATGCCCTGCAATTTATTCAGGGACACATCCAGGCGCGAGTATTGCGCGCGGTAACGCGCTTCGATGTCGGTCAGCTTCTCGCTGAACTTGTCGCGCTGCGCCGCTATCGACTTCAGGGTTTCGTTGATGCCGCTCGTGCGTCCGGTGATCATGCCTTTTGTGCCGAGGAAGGACGTGGCCAGGTTGTTCAACTGATAGGCATAGCCTTGCGAGAAACTGACCGTGCCGCGCGAACCGGTGGTGCCGCCGGTCACTTCAATTTTCAAGCCTTCCGCTGGCGAACCGGGTGCGCCCGTCAGGCTCTGGCCGGAACCGACGACCGGTTGCCCTCCAAGGGTGCCGGCTACGTCCGCGCCCTTGACGGGCTTGGCGGTGCCAAACAGGGTCTCGATACCGGTCCCCTTGCCGTTACTCAAGGCCAGATTCGATACCGAGCCATAGCGGCTCGACACCAGGACCAGTTTGCCGGTGCCGTCAATCGAAGCGGAGACCGTTGAGCCAATGTCCGAGAAAGCCTTCACCCCGTTGATCGACGATTGTATCAGCGATGCCATCTGCGCTGGAGTATAGGTGCCCGCCGGTATCGACACCTGGGCCGTATTCTTGGCGGAGCTGGGATCCGTATCGTTGAGGGTGATATTCCAGGTAGTGTCGCTGGCAATCGTGGTGCTGGCTGCCAGCACGCCGTCGGACGTGAGCGAACCCTGGCTGGCCATGGTCGTGATGCTCAGATCATAGGTGCCGGGCTTCGTGGCGGCCGTCGAACTGGTGAAGGCGACGTTGCTGTCGCTGGCCTTGCCGATGGCTGAAAACAGACCGGCGATATCATTGAAATTTGTACTGATGGCTTTGTCAAGCTTGCTGGAATCCAAGGCCAGGCTGCCATCTTTTTGGAATGAAATACCCACCTGGCTCATATTGCTCATGCCGCTGCTCAAGCCGGTAATCGGTGCGCCCAGCTGCCGGCGCAACTGGCTTTGTATCGATTGAACGGTCGAATCTCCCAGCAAGATGCCTCCCGTCTTGGTTTCGGGATTGTAGGCTGTCATCTTGCCGATCGAAGTGTTCAGCTCGTTGTAGGCCTTGACGAAGGCGGTGATGCTGGTCTTGACCGTCGTTGTATCCTTGGCCACCGACAGGCTGGACGTGCCTATCTTGGTAATGCCCAAGGTGACGCCTTCGATGGCCGTATCGACGTTGTTCGAACTGCTGGTGATGGCGATGCCGTTGACGCTGAACATGGTGTTTTGCGCCGCGCTGTTCTGCTTGAGGTTTTGCGTGCCGCCCGCATCGTACGACAGCAAGTCGTTCAGGGCGCTGTCGGCGGGCTGGCCATCGCTGCCGCTGAGCGAAATCTTCATGGCCGAATTGGCGCCTGTCTTGGTCGAACTGAGCACCAGGTGATACGGTTTGTCCGTGCCATCGGAAACGATGCTGGCGGTGACGCCCAGGCCGGCGTTATTGATGGCGTCGCGTATGCCTTGCAAGCTGTTGTTGGTGGAATCGATCACCACCGAACCCGTCGCCTGCGTGCCATCCTGGGTAAAGTTCGTGTTCATGTAGCTGCCGCCCGTGCCCGCGGTCAGCCCTGCTGCGGCAGGATTGCTCCCCCCGACGACGATGGGACTGGCGTTGCCCGAGGCGAGGGTAATCGAACTGGCAATCGTTACGTTCGAGCCGTCATTGACCGAGTTCGATGCATGGCCGATGCCGCCCTTGACCGAACCCGTCACCACTTCCTCGATGTTGAGGTTGGAGCCGTCGGCGCGCGTAAATTTCAGGGTGCCGTCGGCGGCCTTGCCGGTGACGGTAATATTCGCGGCGGCCAGTGCATTCGAGACGGCATTCGGGCCTTCGAGCGTCGTGTCGAGCGACGCGGCCGTAATGCCGGCGCCTGCGGCGACGCCGTTACCCTGGGTCACGATCTCGATGCCGCCTATCGACAGCGAGTAGGTGCCGTCCGCGCCCGTTTCGATATTGCCGAAACCGTTGAACATGGTGGCGTTGCTGGCCGTCGGCTGGGCCGTGGCTGTCACACCCGTGGTGCTGCTCTTGGCGTTGATGGCGTCCGCCAGCGCGCGTGCGCTCTTGGTACTGGCGTCCGTCGGAATAGCCGTGCCATTGATGATCAGCGAGCCGTTGCTTACGCCCGTGAGCAGGGTGCTGCCGCTCAGTGTCGTGCCCGTTACGCCAAAGGTGCCGCCGGCGAGTGAGCCCAGCTGGAAGGAAATCGTGGTCTTGGCGCCGCTGCCGATGGTCGACAGTTTGCTGGCCATGCCGCCCGACGTCAGCGTCTGCGCCTGGGCTAGCTGGGAAACATTGATGTTATAGCTGCCGGCGACGGCCTTGGCGCCGGCACTGGCCGATAGCACCAGCGGATCGGACGGCGTGGCGCTGACGGCGCGGAAGTTGCTTGAGTTGGTGAGCGCTGATAACGAGCCCTGGAAAGTGCTGACGGCGCCGCTCAGCGTGCCCAGCGCGCTGAGCTTGGCCTGGTACGAGGCCGTTTTCTTGTCAAAGGTACCCAGCGGCGCGGCTTCGGCCGTCATCAGCTTGTCGATGATGGCATTCACATCCAGGCCGCTGGCGCCGGCGCCGATGCCTATGGATGAAAGGGTAGGTGTGATGGCCACTGAATACTCCTAGGAAAACGCTAATATAAGCTGTTATCGGCAGAATCAATCAGGACTTGAGAGGGGGATTTACCGTGCTGTTTTCAGCGGGAGCAAAAAAGCGGGGAAGAGATAGGAAAATATTGTACGAGTTGCAATAAAAAACGGGGCCGGATAGCCAGGCTACCGAACCCCGTGGTCATGCTGATGCCTGCTGCCGCGATGTCGCATGTTCGTGAGCCATGCCATCATCAGGCGCTTTGGCGGATCAGCGAACCCTTGGCCGAGTCAAAGGTCTTGGCCAATTCCAGCGCTTCCCGGGTGGGAATCTGGCGCAGTACTTCCTTGGTTTCCTGGTCGATGACCTTGACGACCGTGCGCTGGCTGTCTTCATCGATGGAAAATTCCAGGCCTTGCGTCTTCATCTGCGACGACTGGTTCAGCTCCGATACCGCCTTGTCGAGCTGCTCGCGGCTGGGTTCCTTGCTGGCTTGCTGTGGTGCAACCTTGTCGGTTTCCGTGGCGGCGCGTGGCGCTGCCGGGCGGGCCGGTGATGTGTCCGCAGACACATAACTCTTGTCTATCCTGGCCGCGGAGGCGGCCGCTATCGTGTCGATAGTCATGGTGCTCTCCTAGTGAAAATTCCCCGGCCGAAAAAATCCGGCAGGGGAATCAGAGTCCTACGCTGTTGCGATACTAATCAGGGATTAGCCACGCAGCAGGCTCAGGACGCCGTTTGGCAGCGAGTTTGCTTGTGCCAGCATGGCCGTACCAGCTTGTTGCAGGATCTGGCCGCGGGTCATGTTGGCCGTTTCCGATGCAAAGTCGGTATCGACGATGCGGCTGCGCGATGCGGACAGGTTTTCCGTGGTCGATTGCAGGTTGGAAATCGCCGACGAGAAGCGCGATTGCAAAGCACCGTACTGGGCGCGTTGGCCGTTCACCGTTGCCAGTGCTGCATCGGCAATTTTCAGTGCCAACTGGGCGCCGTCAAACGACGTCACGTCCAGCGAAGCCACCGATTTCAAGTCCGATGTCTTGTTCGTGGCTTTCAAGCCCGACGTGTCGGTGATGGCAAAGCTGCCCGGCGCATCGTAGGTAACGGTGCCGTTGGCGACGGCGACCGCGTTATTGGCTTTTGCGTCGAACGCGGAACCCGTCAAGGTTTTGTCGGCCTTGTAGGAGTCGATATTGAACACCGTGTTACCGGCAGCTGCCGTGTTTTTGATGGCAATGTCGGCGCCGTCAGCATGCGTCAGTTTCATGCTGCTGGTCGATGCATCGTATTCGGCAGTGATGCCGGTTTTCGACGTTTGCGCATTGATTGCATTGATGCCTGCCGCATAGTCCGAAGCCGACTGGCCTGCGCCCACCGAGAAGGAAATCTGCGCTTCCTTGCCGGTGGCCGTATTGTCGCCCACCAGGGTGAACGAGTACGCTTCGGTGGAGCCGAGTTTCAGGCTGGTGGCGGTTTTTGCCGTTGCCGTGACGCCCGTGTCGGCGCTAACCTTGTTGACGCTGGCGGCGATGGCTTGCGCGCTGTCGTTGGCTTTGGTGGTGACGGTGGAGGTGCCGCGTGCGCCGGCGACGACCACCGAACCTGCCGTTGCCGTTGCCGAGGTGGCGAGGACGGCGGTCGCATCATTTTCCACGCGGTTATTGCCGTAGGTGCTGGTCAGGAAGTTCGCGCCGCTGGCGGAAATCAGCTGATTGGCATCTGCGCCGACCTGGAAATTGGCCGTACCCATGGTGCCGTCCAGCAGCGCCTGGCCGTTGAACGAAGTCGTGGTGGCGATGCGGTTCAGTTCCGAACCCAGCTGGCCTACCTCGGTTTGCAGCGCCTGGCGGTCGCTGGCCGAGTTGGTGGCGTTCGACGATTGCACGGCCAGTTCGCGGATACGTTGCAGGATGTCGCCCGAGCTTGCCAACGCGCCTTCAGCCGTTTGGGCCAGCGAGACGCCGTCGTTTGCATTGCGGGTGGCTTGGGTCATGCCGCGGATTTGCGACGTCATGCGGTCGGAAATTGCCAGACCTGCGGCGTCATCCTTGGCGCTGTTGATGCGCATGCCGGAGGACAGGCGTTGCAGCGAGGTGCTCAGGGCCGACTGCGAGGTCGACAGGTTGCGTTGCGAATTCAGGGACGAGATGTTGGTATTAATTACTGCAGCCATGATAATTCTCCAAACAGGTACTACATTGCGCTATGTGCTAGTCACTTTGGCCTGCCCCGCTGTTCCGGGACAATCAAGCCGCTGTTGTTTAGGGTAACGGTTGCTCTGCGGGAAAATTTATGGCGAAAAGTGCTTTAAATTTTAATTTTTAGCCCTTCAGTTTGCCGCCGGCCGCGCGCTAGACGACATGATTTAAAGAAACTTGAGGGTAAAAATAGTTTTATTTTCATACCGCGCGGACGCCGGCGGAAGGCGGGAAGGCGATGAATGTTATTGTTCTTGCCATAAAAAATGCCGTCCGGCCGGGTGGCGGGACGGCATGGCGTGAAGCGGACCGGGCTTAGTCGGCCACCACCACGCGGTTCTTGCCCGTCTGCTTGGCCTGGTACATGGCGCGGTCGGCGCGCTTGACCAGCTCGGCCTGGTCTTCGTTGGGCAGGCGCAGGGCCACGCCGGCGGAAAAGGTGATCAAGACTTTTTCGTTGTCGTGCAGGAAGAAATGCCGGGTCAGCTCGCGCTGCAAGCGCGTCATCGTCGACGAGGCGGCTTCGACCGTGGTTTCCGGCAGCAGGATGAGGAATTCCTCGCCGCCGAAGCGGGCGATGACGTCCATCGAGCGCAGGGTTTCCTTGACGATCTTCACCAGGTGTTTCAAGGCGGCATCGCCGGCAAGGTGGCCGTAGGTGTCGTTCAGGCGCTTGAAATCGTCCAGGTCCAGCATGGCGATGCACAGCGGCGTGCCGCGGCGGTCGGAGCGGGCCGTCTCGCGTTCGAACACGTCGTCCAGGCCACGGCGGTTCAGGCTGCCCGTCAGCTGGTCTTCCCGCACCAGTTCGCTCATATGCTGGAGCTTGGCTTCCAGGGTGTGGATGCGCTGTTCCGCATCCTGCACTTCCTGGCGCGCCAGCACCATCTTGTCGCGTGCGCGCAAGGCTTCGTTCTGCACCATGCGTGTTTCGCGCAAGACTTCGTCGAGAACGCTGTTCAGTTCGCTGATATTTTCCGCCTGGCTGATCTTTTCCGAATAGCCGCCGATCTTTTCATGGAAGTCGCCCGTGCTGGCCGCCACTTGCCCCAGGCGGTCGATGAAGGTCATCATCATGTTCTTGACCGTCAGCTTGACGTCGGACAGGCTGTGCTTGAGCTGGCCTTGCTTGTAGATGACTTCCTTCAGGCTGCGCGTGGCGTCTTCCAGCGCGCGCTGGTCGAGCGGGCCGGCGATCAGGTTTTGCACGGCATCGACCTGGCCGCGCAGCCAGCTGTCGTCGTCGAGCAACTGGCTGACGTTGTCCAGCAGCAACTTGAACAGGCGCAGCAGCAATTCCTGCTGCTCGGCCGTGTCGCCGCTCTTCAGCTCGATCTGGTAGCACAGCTGTTTCAGGCGCAGCGCCGCTTCGTTCAGCGCTTCTTCCGTATGGGCCAGCTTGATGGCCGCGCCCAGCGATTCGGCCTCTTCCACCAGCGCGGGCGTGCCCGTCAGCAAGGTGGCGACGGCAAAGCCCAGGGTGCGGCTGAGCAACTCGCGCAGTGTGCGCGTCTGTTCGCCGTCCGGCAGGGGCGGCAATTCGATGCCGCCGCCTTTCTTCACCTGTTTTTCCGCCAGTTGCGCCAGGGTGCGCGCATAGCTGTCCCAGTCGCGCGCTTTCAGGGCGCGCTGGAAACGCCGGCCAAAGTCGCCCAGTTCGCCCGCCGATTCGCTCATCTTGGCGGCAAACTGCGTCAGGACGTTTTCCGCGCCGCTCTCCGTGGGTGCGCTGGCGGCCAGCACCGCGGCGGGCGCGCCGGGCGTCTCCGCCGGTTCGCTGATGCCGGCGATTTCATTGTAGATATCGCGGTAGGCGCTCGGCGTCGGGGCGATGCGGCGCGTGGCCAGGCGGCGAAACGCTTCGCGGGCGATATCGGCAGGGTTCATCGCCGCAGCGGCGGCGGTATTCGTGGCGCCGGCGGGAGCGCTTGCTGGTGAAGTTGGCAATTTACTGGACATGTAGGCACAGCCTTTTTAGATATTTCTAATTATCCTCATGATATGCGAGTTGGCAAAGAACTTATTGTGCGAGAAGCAAGGAGAAGTCCTGTCAATTCGCCCGATGCCAGCGGGCATGCCGCTTTGCCGTCAATCCACCAGCTGGTTGCGGATGGCGTAATGCGTCAGTTCGGCGCTGTTCTTGAGTTTCATCTTGACGAGCAGGCGGGCGCGGTATTCGCTGACGGTTTTCACGGACAATTTCAGCTCTTCGGCGATGGCGCCCACGGCCTTGCCCGAGGCGATCATGACCAGGGTCTGGTATTCGCGGTCCGACAAGGTGTCGTGCAAGGCCGTTTCGTGGTCGTCGCCCACCGTGTTGGCCAGTTCCTGCGCCAGCGAGGCGCTGATGTATTTCAAGCCTTGCGCCACCTGGCGGATGGCCGTGACCAGTTCGCGCGGCGCGCTCTGTTTCGTCAGGTAGCCGGCCGCGCCCGCCTTGAGCGAACGGATGGCGTACTGGTCCTCGCGGTGCATGGAGAGCATCAGCACGGCCAGTTCCGGCTTTTCCTTCTTGATCTGCTTGAGTACCTCGATGCCGCTGCGGTCGGGCAGGGAGATGTCGAGCAGCAACACCTGGCATTTCGAGCCGCGGAACAGCTTGATGGCGTCGTGGCCATTTTCGGCCTCGCCGGCCACGATGATGTCCTTCGTATCGGCGAGGATTTGCTTCAAGCCCTCGCGCACGATCGCGTGATCGTCGGCGATGAATACCCGGATGGTGGCTTTTTCTTTCATGACTGCGTTGTTTCCTATCTAATTCACCCACTGGCCGCTTCTGGTGGCGGCCCGCTGTGCGCGGGCGCACTGGCTGCAGCCGCTATTATCGCCTCTCGCGGCGTGGTCAGCCGGATTTTTATGCTGAGGATGGTGCCGCCGTCCGGCCCGTCCATCAGGCTCAGGGTGCCGCCCAGCGCGCTGGCCCGTTCGGCCATGCCGCGGATGCCGAACGATTGCGGCTTGGCGCGGTCGGACAGGCGCATGCCGACGCCATTGTCGGCGATGGTCAGTCGCAGATGCTGGCGCTGCCGGGCCAGGCGCACGCTGACCTTGCTCGCCTGCGCATGCTTGGCGATATTCGTCAGCGCTTCCTGGGCGATGCGGAACAGGCTGGTAGCCTGGTCCAGCTCCAGTTCGATGTGCTGGCGGTTCGAAATGAACTGGCATTCGATGCCGGCCTGGCGCGCGAATTCCTTCACTTGCCAGTCCAGCGCGGCGACCAGGCCCAGATCCAGCATGGAGGGGCGCAAGTCCAGCGAAATGCGGTGCACGGCGTCGATGCTGCGGTCGACCAGGGCATCGACATAGTCGGCCTTTTCCTGCAGTTGCCGGTCGTCCGGCGGCAGGCGGCGCGCCAGCATGGCCAGCGCCATCTTGATCGCCGTCAAATTGCCGCCCAGGTCATCGTGCAATTCGCGCGCCAGGCGCGTGCGTTCGTGTTCCTTGACCTTGTCGATATGCGCCGTCAGCTCGGCCAGGCGGGCGCGCGACTGGCGCACTTCGCTCTGTTCCAGCCGGCTTTCCGTGATGTTCGTCATGATGCCTTCCCACTGCACCGTGCCATCGGCCAGCGCGCGCGGCGTGGAGCGCAGGTTGATCCATTTGACATCTTTCCAGGCATCGATCCAGATGCGACCTTCCCAGTTCCAGCTCCACAAGGCGTTTTTCGACGCTTGCATCGATTCCAGATACGAGGCGCGGTCGTCGGCGAGGATCAACTGGTAAAACAGTTCCGGGCGCGCGTGCAGCTGTGCCGGCCCCAGGCCCAGCAGGGCCTGGCAGCCATCGCTCAGGTAGGGGAAGGCGGCGCGCCCATCCGCATGCAGGCAGAACTGGTACACGAGACCCGGCGTATTCGAGACGATGGCGTTGAAGCGCGACTGCACCTGCGCCAGGGCGGCGGCCGTCGCCTGCGGCGTGCGCAAGTCTTCGCCCTCGGCCAGCAGCAGGGCGCGTCCATGGCGGCTGGCGCGCGACAGGTGCAGGCTGAGCGAATACAGGCTGCCGTCGCGGCGGCGCTGCTGCACGTGCAGCAGGGCTTGTGCACCGATGCTGTCGTCCAGGGTCGCCAGCACGGCGGCCAGTTGCTGCGCGTCGAGCTGCGGCGCCAGGGTGAAGGGTGTCATCGCCAGCAATTCCTTGCGCGCATACTGCAAGTTGTCACAGGCGGCATCGTTGGCGTCCAGCAATTGCAAGCTGGCCGCGTCGTACAGGTAGATTTCCGGCGGCGCCGCGCGCATGGCGGGGGCCAGGCGGGGAGTGTCGTGCATGGAATGGCCTTTCTTCATCAGCGGCGGGCGCGCCAGAAGGCGGCGAAGCGGCGCAGCACCCTGGCCGGGCGCGAATTATGGCGTCCTGGCGTACCCTTGCGCAAGCGTTGCCACCAGGCACGGCGGGCGCGGCCCAGCGCGGCCGACAGGCGGCTGACGCGGCGCCAGGGGCGCGTGGCGCGCAGGCGGGCGATCCAGCGGTCCTTGGTTTCCATGAACAGGCCATGCCAGCGGGCAAACCATGGCAAACTGAGCAGGGTGGGACGCGTCAGGCTGTACAGGCGCGCCACGGCGGCCGCGCCGCCCAGCTTGGCGATGACGATCACGCCGATGCCGGAAAAGGCATGGCCGCGCGCGATGGCCAGCAGGGCCAGCAGCTTGACGGGGAACAGCAGTACGGCCGGCAGCACGAAGATGGCCAGCGCCCAGTACGGCGGCAGGCGCTTGATCCACGCTTCCAGCGCATGCAGGGGCGGAAATTGCGCGATCACCTGCATGAGGCGTGCCCCGGTCGCCCACAGCCATTCCTCGATCAGCAGGAAGATGGCGGCCAGGTAGACCAGCGGCGCGAACAGCCAGCGCCTGACTCTGTAGAATTTTTTCATCCGTCTCCGTGTGCGGCGCAGGTTTGCCGCGATTGCCACGATGATACGTCAAAAAAGCCCGTTTGCCCCCGCATCCCGTGTGCCCGTGGCTCCCTGGCGGGGCTACAATAGACAGATGAATAAAGCCTTTGTAAAAGAATCCGACAACGACGACGATGAAGAGGCGGCCGCGCTGGCGCTGGCCATTCCCGCCGGCGCCAAGAACTACATCACGCCGGCCGGTTACCAGCGCATCAAGGATGAGCTGCTGCAGCTGATCGACGTCGACCGTCCGGAAGTGGTGCGCATCGTGCATTGGGCGGCGTCGAATGGCGACCGTTCGGAAAATGGCGACTATATCTACGGCAAGCGGCGCCTGCGCGAAATCGACCGCCGCATCCGCTTCCTGACGAAACGCATGGACCTGGCCGCCATCGTCGACCCCAGCGTGCACCATGGCAACGACCAGGTGTTTTTCGGCGCCACGGTCACCTACCGCACGAGCGACGGCGAAACGCACACCATCACCATCGTCGGCATCGATGAATTCGACCCCCTGAACGGCAAGATCAGCTGGGTCTCGCCCATGGCCCGCACCATCACCAAGGCGCGCGAAGGCGACGTGATCACCCTCAACACGCCGCTGGGCGAGCAGGAACTGGAATTGCTGGAAGTGACGTATCCGGCGCCGGGGGAGACTTGAACTGATGTGCACCACATGAAAAAACGGCTGGGCAGAGAATCTGGCCAGCCGTTTTCTAGTTGCGCTCGCGCAATATCCTATTGACCCCGGCGACCCGGCGCACATTGCGCAGCAGGGCGGCCAGGTGGACGCGGTCCTTGACTTGCACGGTGAAGCGCAGCTGGTCGAGGACGTTGTCCTTGTCTTCGTCCATGCCCACGTAGATGATGTTGGCGTCCGATTCGCCGATTTCGGCGGCGACTCGCGCCAAAATACCCCGTTCGCTGTTAATCAGCACCTTGATGCGGCAGTCGAAGCGGCGGTTCAGTTCCGTTCCCCAGCGCACGGCGATCCAGCGGTCCGGTTCCTTGGCGCGCTGGCGCTTCGCTTGCGAGCAGTCGCTCGTGTGCACGAGCAAGCCCTGATCGCGGCGCAACTGGCCGATGATCTGGTCGCCGGGAATCGGCAGGCAGCACGGCGCCAGTTGCACGGAGACGCCTTCGCTGCCGCAGATGGTGACGGGGTCGAGTTCGCTGCCGCTATTGTGTTCCACGGGCATGCTGGCCGCTTCGCCGCCGATCAAACCGAAGATGTGGCGCGCCACCAGGGTGGCCATGCGCTTGCCGATGCCGATGTCCGCGTACAGCTCGTCCATGGAATTGGCGCTCGATTCGTTGAGCAGGCGTTCGACCAGCGGCGCCTGCAGGTCGGCGTCGATGTTCAGCGCGTGCAGCGCCTGCGACAGCAGTTGCTGGCCCAGGGCGATCGATTCGGGCAGGTTGATCGTGCGCAAATGGTGGCGGATGGCCGAACGGGCCTTGCCTGTGCGCACGAACGACAGCCAGGTCGGGCTGGGGCGCGACGAGGAATCGGTGATGATTTCCACGATGTCGCCATTGTGCAGCTCGGTGCGCAGGGGCGAGGTTTCGTTGTTGATCTTGACGGCCACGGTCTGGTCGCCGATGCCCGTATGGATCGAATAGGCGAAGTCGATGGCCGTGGCGCCGCGCGGCAGGGCGATGATCTTCGACTTCGGCGTAAACACATAGACGGAATCGGGGAACAGGTCGACCTTGACGTGTTCGAGGAATTCGGCCGAGTCGCCCGTCTGCTGCTGGATGTCGAGCAAGGATTGCAGCCAGGCATGCGTGCGCTGCTGCAGGTCGGACGGGTTCGATTCGCCGCTCTTGTACAGCCAGTGCGCCGCCACGCCCGATTCGGCCGTGCGGTGCATTTCCTGCGTGCGGATCTGGAATTCGACGGGCGTGCCGTAGGGGCCGATGACGGTCGTGTGCAGCGACTGGTAACCGTTCAGCTTGCGGATCGCGATGTAATCCTTGAACTTGCCCGGCATGGGCTTGTACAGGCTGTGCAGGGTGCCCAGGGTCACGTAACAGTCGGCAAAACTGCCCACCACCACGCGGAAGCCGTACACGTCCAGCACTTGCGAGAACGACAAGTGCTTGCTGCGCATCTTTTTATAGATGTCGTACAGGGTCTTTTCGCGGCCCGTGACGTCGGCATCAAGCTCGGCCATGGACAAGGTGCTTTTTACGGCTTCCATGATCTTGTTGACCACTTCGCGCCGGTTGCCGCGCGCCGCCTTGACGGCTTTCGCCAGGGTGCGGTAGCGCATCGGATACAGGTGCGAGAACGACAGATCCTGCAGCTCGTGGTAGATGTTGTTCAGGCCGAGGCGGTGCGCGATCGGCACGTACACTTCCATGGTCTCGCTGGCGATGCGGCGCTTTTTGGCCGCCGTCATGAAGTCCAGGGTGCGCATATTGTGCAGGCGGTCGGCCAGCTTGATCAGGATCACGCGCACGTCGGACGCCATGGCCAGCAGCATCTTGCGGAAGTTTTCCGCCTGCGCTTCGATCTGGCTCTGGAATTCGATCTTTTCCAGCTTCGACAGGCCGTCGACCAGGTGCGCCACGGGCGCGCCGAAGCGCTCGATCAATTCTTCCTTCTTGACGTCCTGGTCTTCCATGACGTCGTGCAGCAGGGCGGCCATGATGGCTTGCGCGTCGAGCTTCCAGTCGGCGCAGATTTCCGCGACGGCGATCGGATGCGAGATATACGGCTCGCCCGAACGGCGCATCTGGCCCAGGTGCATTTCGTCGGAGAAGCGGTAGGCTTCCTTGACTTTCTTCAGGTCGGCGGGAGACAGGTATTCGGCCAGCTTGTCGGCCAGGTGGCTGACGGAGGCCACGCCCAAGGCGGGCGCTGGCGGTACTGCGGGGATGTTGCTGCCGGACGTGCCGACGCCGGGCGTGGTTGCGCCCTGCGATTTTGCCGCCTGGCGCGAGGCCAGGGGCGGCAATGCTGCGGAAGTCGTGTCGGCTGGGGTCAGACTCATAAAACGTCGCGTTGCTTCACAGTGTGAATAAAGAATACGGTAGAACCAGGGGTCAGCACTGTTCCGGCACGCGGGTTCCCACTTACATCGGGACCTTTTTCAGCATTTCGATGCCGACTTTACCGGCAGCGATTTCACGCAGTGCAACAACGGTAGGCTTGTCCTTGGCTTCCACCTTAGGGGTGTGGCCTTGCAGCAACTGACGTGCGCGATAAGTCGCAGCCAGGGTCAGCTGGAAACGGTTAGGGATCTGCTTCAGGCAATCTTCGATTGTGATACGGGCCATAGTAACTCCTAAAATTTTTGCGTGGTGCTGTGTGAACTGGCGTGCAGGCGAATTACTCTGCGTGCAGGCCCAGCTGGGCGAATAGCGATGCGTTGCGGGCCGCTTGTTGCGCAAACCGGCAACGGGCCGCTCTCACGATCGCGCTCAGTTCGGACAAAGCGACCGTAAACTCTTCATTGATAATAACATACTCGAACTCGGGAGCGTGTGCGATTTCGCCGCCGGCCGCCAGCAGGCGGCGCGTGATCACGTGCGGCTCGTCCTGGCCGCGCTTGTTCAAGCGTTCTTCCAGCGCATCGATCGATGGCGGCAGGATGAAAATGCCGGCCGCGCGGGGGAATTGCTTGCGTACCTGGCGCGCGCCCTGCCAGTCGATTTCCAGCAGGATATCGGTGCCGGCCAGCATTTGCTGCTCCACCATGATGCGCGACGTGCCGTAGTAATTGCCATGCACTTCCGCCCATTCCAGGAACTCGCCTTGTTCGGCGCGCGCGACGAAGTCTTCCGCCGTCGTGAAATAGTACTCGCGGCCATGCTGCTCGCCCGGACGGGGGGCGCGCGTGGTGGTCGAGATCGACAATTTGATGCCGGGCTCTTGCGCCAGCAATGCATTGACCAGTGTCGATTTGCCGGCGCCCGAGGGCGCGGCGACCACGAACAGGCTGCCGGAGAAGGCGGTAGGGTGGCTCATGCGGATCTTTCCATTTGCGTGTGATGGCGGCGTTTGCGCTTGCGTGGGTGCCGCCCAATTCGGTATTTTACCAAGAGGCAAGGCGGCGAGCCAGCCCCGCGATGCGCCTCGCCGCCCCGCTTGTGCATATTTTGCTTGTTATCCTGAGGAAATAGTTATTTAATTTGGATGGTTTTTTCTCAATAACTATTCTACCGACAGGATGCGCGCATGAAGAATTTCCCGTTTCTCAGTTCCGCCCAGGCCATGTTGTTGCTGCGTGTGGCCATCGCCGTGATGTTCATGGCGCACGCCATCACGCGCATCGCCAATGGCACCATCCCCCGCTTTGCCGGTTTCCTGGAAGACAAGGGATTTATTTACGGCCTGGCCGTGGTGTGGGCGATTACCATCGTCGAGATCGTTTGCGGCAGTTTGCTCATCGTCGGCAAATACACGCGCTGGGCGGCGGCCGGGCTGATGGTGATCTGCATCGGCGGCATCGCCATCGTGCATGCGGCCAAGGGCTGGTTCGTGGGCGAACATGGCGCTGGTGGCGTGGAATACAGCATCGTGCTGTTTGTCGCCTGCGTCGTCATCGCCGCCAGCGACCAGGGGCGCGCCGGAGCGCGCCTGGCCTGACGGGGTTTATTCCAGGTTCTGCACCTGTTCGCGCATCTGCTCGATCAGCAGCTTCAAGTCCATCGAGGCGTCGGCCAGCTCCTTGACGGACGCCTTGGCGCCCAGCGTGTTGGCTTCGCGGTTCAGTTCCTGCATCATGAAATCGAGGCGCTTGCCCACTTGCCCGCCCTTGGTGAGGATGTGGCGCGTTTCGCCCAGGTGGGCCGACAGGCGCGCCAGTTCTTCCGACACATCGATGCGGATGCCGTACAGGATGACTTCCTGGCGGATGCGTTCCATGGCGTCCTGGCGCGACAGGGCCGAATTCGAGCCCTGGCTGGCCAGGCCCAGCGCGTCCTGCATGCGCTCGATGGCTTTTTGCTGGAAGGCCGCCACCACTTGCGGAATCAGGGGCGTGATGCGTTTGACGATGGCTTCCATCGCTTCGATGCGCGACACCAGCACCGCTTCGAGCGCGGCGCCTTCGCGCTTGCGGCTGTCGACGAAGGCGGCCACGGTGCGTTTGGTCAGCGCGCCCACATCCGCCTGCAGGGACTCCTGTCCCACTTGCGCTTCTTCGATGACGCCAGGCCAGCGCAGCAGTTCGGCCACCGTCATGACGGGGGCGGAGACAAAATGCTGGCCCACTTCGTTTTGCAGGCGCGCCAGTTCTGCCAGCAGGGGCAGGTTCAGCGCCTGCGTGCCGTTTGTGGCGGCCTTGCGGCCAAAGCTCAGGCGTACCTCGACTTTGCCGCGCGTGATGGCGGACATGACGGCGGCGCGCAAGTCAGGCTCCAGGGCCCGCAGATCGTCGTTGATCCGGAATTGCAGGTCGAGAAAGCGCGAGTTGACGCTCTTGATTTCAATTGTCAGTGTGCCTGCAGCACCTTCGCTGGTGGCAACCGCGTAGCCTGTCATGCTTGAAATGCTCAAAGGATTCCCCGATTTGGTCTTGTATACAGTCACTTATACACTTAATCAGCCAGCGCAGGCAATACCGCCCGCGCCGCAAAAACAGAACCGCATGGTCTGATGGCCTGAAAATTGCTGAATAGTGTGCGTTTTACGGCATTGTAAAGAAAATTGTGTTTGGCGGGGCAGGATTGTAGGGATCATGTGTGCGCCGCCTGCCATTGCGTCTTGCGCTGTTGCATGACTGCAAATAGACGGGCGCGCGGTGGTAAAATCGCTGCCGCAACCCCAATCACACAGGACATCCCATGACATTTGAATCCCGCCCGAGCGGCCGCGCCGTCGACGCGCTGCGCGCCATCCGCATCACCCGCCAGTACACCAAGCATGCCGAGGGCTCGGTGCTGATCGAGTGCGGCGACACCAAGGTCATCTGTACCGCCAGCATCGAAGACAAGGTGCCGGGTTTCCTGAAAGGCAAGGGCCAGGGCTGGTTGACGGCCGAATACGGCATGCTGCCCCGCTCGACGCACACCCGCATGGACCGCGAAGCGGCGCGCGGCAAGCAGTCCGGCCGCACGCAGGAAATCCAGCGCCTGATCGGCCGCTCGCTGCGCGCCGCCTTTGATTTGCAGGCGTTCGGCGAACGCACGCTGCACCTCGATTGCGACGTGATCCAGGCCGATGGCGGCACGCGCACGGCGTCGATCACGGGCGCCATGGTGGCCGCGTATGACGCGTTTTCCCAGCTGCAGGCGCGCGGCGCGATCGCCGCCATTCCCGTGAAAAGCTTTGTCGCCGCCATCTCGGTGGGCGTCTACCAGGGCATGCCGGTGCTGGACCTGGACTACGTGGAAGACTCGGGCTGCGACACGGACATGAACGTGGTGATGACGGAAGCGGGCCACTTCATCGAAGTGCAGGGCACGGCCGAAGGCGCCGCCTTTGACCGCGCCGGCATGAACCGCCTGCTGGACCTGGCGCAGGGCGGCATCGCCGACCTGATCGCCCTGCAGAAGCAGGCATTGGGGATCTGATCTTTACACAGATTTACATCCGCTGGCCCGCCGCGCCGGGCAAAAAGCCCACAGTTGCCGCTTCTTGCGGCAGCTTCGGGGCGAGGTGAGGGGGGCGCAAAAGGTTTACAATGTCGGCACTTCAACCGGACTACTGACATGACTCAACGCCTCATCCTCGCCTCCAACAACGCCGGCAAGCTCAAGGAATTCAACGAGCTGCTCTCGACCATCGGTTTTTCCGTCCACGCCCAGGGCGAGTATGCCGTGCCGGAAAGCGACGAACCATTCCACACCTTCGTTGAAAACGCCCTGCAAAAGGCGCGCCACGCGTCGCGCCTGACGGGCTTGCCGGCGCTGGCCGACGATTCCGGCGTGTGCGTCAATGCGCTCGGCGGCGCGCCCGGCGTGTATTCGGCCCGCTATGCGGGCGAGCCGAAATCGGATGCCGCCAACAGCGCCAAGCTGATCGCCGACCTCGAGGCGCATGCCGACAAGTCCGCGTACTACTATTGCGTGCTGGTGTATGTGCGCCATGCGGACGACCCGCAGCCGGTGATCGCCGACGGACGCTGGAATGGCGAAATGATTGCCGCGCCGCGCGGCAACGGCGGTTTCGGTTACGATCCGCACTTCTTCATTCCCGCGCTGGGCAAGTGCGCGGCCGAACTGACGTCCGATGAAAAGAACGCGCTGTCGCACCGTGGCCAGGCCCTGCGCGCGCTGGTGGAAAAGCTGCGATGATCCCGATCAAACTGGTGGGCGCCGTTGCCAAGTCGGCAGCCAAGCCCAGTACCGCTCCCGCGCCGCAGGACGGCATTTCCGGCGCGGCCGGGGCGGCCCTGAAATACCTGCAGCCGGGCGCGCTGAACCTGACGGCCCTGCCGCCGCTGTCGCTGTACATCCATTTCCCGTGGTGCGTGAAGAAATGCCCGTATTGCGACTTCAATTCGCACGAGGTGCGCGGCGACTTGCCGGAAGCCGAATACCTGGCGGCCCTGCGCCTGGACCTGGAAATGGCGCTGCCGCTGATCTGGGGCCGCAAGATCCACACCATCTTCATCGGCGGCGGCACGCCCAGCCTGATGTCGGCGGCAGGCCTGGACCGGCTGATGTCGGACGTGCGCACCTTGCTGCCCCTGGAACCCGATTGCGAAATCACCATGGAAGCCAATCCGGGCACCTTCGAAGCGGAAAAATTCAAATCCTACCGGGCCAGCGGCATCAACCGCCTGTCGATCGGCATCCAGAGTTTCAACGGCCGCCACCTGCAGGCGCTGGGCCGCATCCATGACGACAACGAAGCGCGCCGCGCGGTGGAGATCGCGCACGCGAACTTCGACAATTTCAATCTCGACCTGATGTATGCGCTGCCCACGCAAACCCTGGCCGAGGCGCAGCAGGACCTGGACACGGCGCTGTCGTTCGCGCCGCCGCACCTGTCGCTGTACCACCTGACTTTGGAGCCGAATACGCTGTTCGCCAAGTATCCGCCCGTGCTGCCGGACGACGACGAGAGCGCCGATATCGCCGACATGGTGGCCGCGCGCGCGGCGCAGGCGGGCTATGGCCGCTATGAAGTATCGGCCTACGCGCAGCCGGGCCGCCAGGCTAAGCACAACCGCAATTACTGGGAATTCGGCGACTATCTGGGCATCGGCGCAGGCGCCCACTCGAAGATTTCGTTTCCGCACCGGGTGCTGCGCCAGGCCCGCTACAAGCAGCCGCGCGCCTACATGGACGCGGTACTGGCCGGTAACCCGGTGCAGGAAGAGCGCGAACTGGAGCGCGAGGAAATGGGTTTTGAATTCATGCTCAACACCCTGCGCCTGACGCAGGGATTTTCGCCGAACCTGTTCGCCGAGCGCACGGGCCTGGCCCTCAACGCCATCGAGCAGCCGCTGAACGCGGCCGAAGCCAAAGGCTTGCTGTACCGCGACCACCAGGTTATCCGCCCGACGGCGCTGGGACTGTCCTTCCTGAACGACCTGCAGCAAATGTTCCTGGAAGACTGACTGCCTTAATGACGCCTGCTAATGCGTGCTGGCGGCGCGCAGGCGCTGCAGCTTGGCCGCGTACAGTCCATGCTCGCCGCGCGTGGTGCTGGTGTCCATCGCCAGTTCCAGCTGGCGTCCGGCCTGCGCCAGCTGGCCCATGCGCGCATACGCCTGCGCCAGCCAGAAGTGGAATTCATGGTAATACGGATCACGCGCGATCTCGCGCTTGAACAGGCGCGCCGCTTCCTGGTAGTCGGCGGTTTCCATGGCGCGCTGGCCCAGGTTGAAAAAGTGGAAGGGCGGCTCTGGCTGCAGGGCCAGCAATTTGCGCCGCAGCAGCTGCGCTTCGCCCGTGCGTCCCAGGCCGTCGAGTGCCTGCGCCAGGTTGGACAGCAGCACGGCGTTCGATGGTGAGCGTTCCAGTGCGTAAGCGAGCGTGCGCCGCGCCGGCTCGATGTCGCCGTGGCGCAACTGGATGATGCCCAGTGTATTCAAGGCGCCCGCAAACGTGGGGTCTTGCAGGATGGCGGCGCGGGCATACCAGTAAGCTTGATCGAGCTCGCCGCTGGCCATGGTTTCGGCGGCGCGATTGTTGAGGTACATGGCCAGGATGGTTGCTTCGCGCACCTCCTGCGTGCGCTGGCCGGTGAGGTCTTCGCCCGGCAGGAAGTCGATGAGCAGGATGGCATCGGCGTCGTAGCCGACGGTATTGCTGGCGGCACGGCGTTCCAGCGCGAGATTGACGTGGCCGGCAACGAAATACATGCCGCCGCTGCGGCTCCAGCTCTCATCTCCCAGGACCACCTGGTAGTGCACATCGAGTCCCATTTCCTTGGCCAGCGCGGCCGTCATCAGCACCAGCGACAGGCAATTGCCGCTGCGCGCATCGAACGCCTGTGCCGCCGTGCGCGTCATGGCGGCATCGTATTCCAGTTGCAGCCCGGCCCGGTTGTGGAGGGCATCGGCGAGCGCCCGACGGGGATTCTTGTTGCGCGCCTCGCGCGCGATATCGACACGCACGTATTGCCGCATGGCCTCGCTCATGGCAAACGCCTGCTGCGGGTCGACCGGTATGGTGGGCGCGGCAAAGCTGGCATCGTTGAACAGGTCGGGCGGAGGCAGGGTGGCGGGCGCCGTGGCGCAGCCGGCAAGGGCTGCACACAGCAGCAAGGGGGGCAGGAAGCCCCGGCGCAGCTGTGCGCTGATGCCGCTGATACATTTCATGTTCGTACTCCCGCAGAACGATGTCGGGCGCAACACGTATTGCTGCCGGTGGAGCGCCATGCCACCTGAAACAAGTATCCTCGCGCGCCAGGGCGCTGTCAAACCCTTTCAACTGGCGCCGCCGTCAGCCTTAAAACTCTTCCCAATCCTGCTCGCCCGCTACCTGCGCCTGAGGCTTGCGCGCAGGAGGCGCACTCCTGGCTTCGCTGCCTGGCTGCCTGGCGGGAGTGTTCCTGGCCGCCGGCCTGGCCAGCTTGGCGGCAGCCGGCCGCGCGGCGCGTACCGGCGCCGCCGCGGCCATGTGTTCGAGCTGGAAGCCGGCCGCCACTTGCGCCAGGCGCGCCGCCTGGTCCTGCATGCTTTCGGCGGCGGCCGCCGCTTCCTCCACCAGGGCCGCATTTTGCTGCGTCACCTGGTCCATCTGCGCGATGGCCTGGTTGACCTGGTCGATGCCCATGCTTTGCTCGGCGCTGGCGGCAGTGATCTCGGCCATGATGTCGGTGACCCTGCGCACGCTGTCGACCACTTCGCCCATGGTGTTGCCGGCCTGCTGCACCAGCCGCGTGCCGTTGTTGACCTGCTCCACGGAGTCGCCGATCAGGGTCTTGATTTCGCGCGCCGCCGCCGCCGAGCGCTGCGCCAGGCTGCGCACTTCCGTGGCGACGACGGCAAAGCCGCGTCCCTGCTCACCAGCCCGGGCCGCTTCCACGGCCGCGTTCAAGGCCAGGATATTCGTCTGGAAGGCGATGCCGTCGATGACGCCGATGATGTCGACGATTTTCGTCGATGCCGTATCGATGGCGCCCATGGTGTCGACCACCTGGCTGACGATGCTGCCGCCCCGTTCAGCCACGCCGGAGGCGGCCACCGCCATCTGGTTGGCCTGGCGCGCATTGTCTGCATTCTGCTTCACGGTGCTGGTCAGTTCTTCCATCGACGACGCCGTCTCTTCCAGCGAACTGGCCTGCTGTTCCGTGCGCGCCGATAAATCCTGGTTGCCGGCGGCGATTTCGCCCGACGCCGTGGCAATCGCATTGGTGCCCGTCTGCACTTCCGACACCACCTTGCGCAGTGCCTCGTTCATGCCGTGCAGCGCGCGCATCAGGTCGCCGATTTCATCGCTGGCAGGCGTGCCGAAATGCGTGCGCAAGTCGCCGTCGGCCACCGTTTCGGCCACCTTCACGGCGGCTTTCAACGGTTGCGTGATCGAACGCGTGATCAGCCAGGCGCAGACGCTGCCCAGGGCCACCACCAGCGCGCACAAGGTCAGCAGCAGGGTGAAGCTGCGTTCGTTGGCCGCCTCGATGGCTTGCGCCGTGGCGTCGATGGCCTGGCGCTGCTGCGCCAGCAGGGCCTTGACGTTGTTCTGGTAATTGGTGGCGGCCGGCGCGAAGCTGTCGCGGTAGGTGCTTTCCGCCTGCGCCGCATTGCCCGCCTTGCGCGCATTCATGACCAGGGTCTTGGCATCCTGGTATTTGACGCGCTCGGCGATGGACGATTTGAAGATGGCTTTTTCTGCATCGCTGTCGAGCAGCGCCTCGATTTTCTTCAGCAGTTCGCTGCCCTGTTTCGTGCTGTCGGCGATGGTGTCGGCAAATACGTTCGACAGCGTTTCATCGGTGCTCCTGGCGATCATCGAGGTGCGCGCGATGGCCGAGTAAATCAGCACGTACCAGTCCGATACGAGGCGTTCCTTGGCCAGCGGCTTTTCCATCATTTGCCGCGTCGCTTCGGCATTCACATGGGCGCTGTACAGCGCGTACGAGGTGGAGATCACGGACAGCAGCAGCACCAGCGCGAAGCCTGCAGCCAGGCGCGTGCCGATACGAAGGTGGGAGAGGGCGTGCATGGTCGGAACTCCTGTCACAGAGGGATTGAAGGTTGCCTGTGCGACATAGTATGCACTGATAAGTGACCAATAGGCGAGGGAAAAGCGCGCTTGTTTTGGCGCCTGTTGCAGTCTCGCCCGTGCTACAGATCGAGCGCCTGGCGCAGGTCCGGCTGCTCGGCCCAGCGGGCGAAGGCGGCCGCCATGCGCTCGCTTTCCGCGATGGCGCGGCGCCAGTCGCGCATGCGCGCCGCGTGGTCTTGCCCGTAATGGGCGAAGTCGCGCCGGTCCGGCAGCTTGCCGTTGGGCAGGCTGGCCACGAAGGCGGGCGAGGGCGAGACGAGGATCATGTTGTCGAGTGCGCTATCGCCGCTGCGCGCGCGGCGCCAGGGCATGGCCTTGTCCAGCCAGCCCGGCACGATATGGTCGGCAAAGTGCGGGTACAGCACCAGGTCCGGTTCGCGCTGGTAGGGCAGGTGCAGATGGTAGTCGACCAGGCCGCCATCCCAGTAGCGCCCCGGCGGCGCGCCGGCGATGTCCGTCACGGCGTCGAGCACGAGCGGGATGGAACCGGAGGCCAGCAGCGCGTCGCGCAGGTTGTCTTGCGCCAGCGGCACGAAATGCGCATGAAAGGCGTCGAAGCGCGAGCGCAGCCAGCTGGCGCCGTCCGGCCCCGCATGGAACACCGCGCGCTCGAGCGAGGCGGCCAGGCGCGCGCGCGCCACGGCGTTACCGGCGGCAGCCAGCAGGAAGCCGCGCCGGTCGCGCCATTTGCCCGGCTGCGCCAGGGCGCCGATGCCGCGCACGGCCAGCACGGACAGGCTATGCCGCGCGTGCTGCAGCAACTGCGCATCCTGGCCATCGAGGACGGCGTCGAGCAGGGCGCGGCACGTGCGGCTGACGTGCGCTGCGTCGGGTTTGTCGGGGTAGCGCTGGCCCACGTATTCGCGCACCAGGCGGCGCTGCGCTGCCACCGGGTCGGGAAATACGGCGGCGGCCATGCGCCAGGCGCCGATCGAGGCGCCGACGAAGTGGCGCGGGCGCGGCGCTTGCGCCAGGAAGTCGCCGAACAGCCAGCAATCGAGCTGGTGCAGGATCAAGCCTTTCGGCCCGCCCGCGGCGGCAGGGACGATGGCGACGTCAAGCGCGCGCAAGCCGTTGTCGGCAATGCGGGCACGGGCGCGGCGGCCCAGGCGGATGGTGATGGCGGACGAAGCAGGCAGGGTGGAGGACATGCGCGTGGCGGCTGGTGGCGATTGCCTATTGTAGCGTCATGCCGCGCCCATGCGCGGCCGCAGGCGTGCGACAGTTGAGAGGAAAAAGCAATATTATCTGAAATGCAAAGATGCCATGCAAGCGTGCCGTCCTTGCTTTTTTGAATCATAAGGAATACATGAAACAACCAACCTGCGCCTCCCGCCTTGTTCTGCCAGCCTTGCTGGCTGCCACCCTCAGTGCCTGTGGCGGCGGCTCTTCCTCCTCCGATGCCCAGGTCGCCGTGAATCAGGCCACGCCCGTCAATCCACTCCCTCCGGTGACACCGGTTACCCCGCCGCCTGCCGGCAGCGACACGGGCAGCGTCAGCACGCCGTTTGCGAAGGGGCTGAGTCCGCGCTATCTGTTGCTGGCCGTTGCCAGCCAGGCCTACGGCACTCTGGGCAGCGTGACGCAAGACAGTTCCGGCGCCCTGAGCGGGATATCGGGCATCAGCTTCAGCGGCACGCCCGCCATCACGCGCGACGTCGTCGGCGACGCGGCATTTGCGCAGGGACGCTGGTTCACCGGCACCATCACGCGCAGCAGCGGCACTACCGTCATGAGCGGCAACAATGCCAGTGCCCATTACAGCGTCTATAACACGGTGGCGGCCTTGCCCTTCACCGGCGCCTTCCAGTGCGATGCGGGCAAGTTCACGGCGCCCAGCTACACGGGCGGCGCCAGCGTGCAGCAGGACGGCTATTTCGGCACGGCCAGCGGCAGCGCCACCTTGGCCTTCGGCGCCGCGGGCGCCGCGCTGGCCATGACGGTCGATGTCGCGGCCGGCGGCAGCACTGGCAAGGCCAGCGGCACCGGCACGATCAACATGCCGGACATGACGGTCGTCAGCGGCGGCTTCCTGGGCGGCAGCTCGGGCATGCTGCTGGCGCTGGGGGACGGCGGCACGGGAACCTACCTGGTTACGGGCGGTTACAAGGTGGTCATGGCCAACGGCGCCAATTACCAGGGCGTAGCGACCTTCCGCTGCTCCTGATGGCGCGGACATGAAAAAAGCGGCGCCGTGCACTGCACGGACGCCGCTTTTTTACGCCAGTCGTGTGCTTAGCGCAGTGCCGAGATCATCTGTTTCAGCTTGCCGGAGTCGACGCAGAAGGCGCGGATGCCTTCTGCCAGTTTTTCCGTCGCCATCGCGTCTTCATTCATCATGAAGCGGAAAGCCTCTTCGTTCAGCGACATTTGCACGATGTTGGTCGATGGCGCCGCTTCGGCGCTCAGCTTGCGCTCCACCGGCGCATCGCTGTCGGCCAGCTTTTGCAGCAGGTCGGGGCTGATGGTGAGCAGGTCGCAGCCGGCCAGTTCGAGGATTTGCGAGGTGTTGCGGAAGCTCGCGCCCATCACCTCGGTCTTGTAGCCGAACTTGCGGTAGTAATTGTAGATGCGGCGGACCGACTGCACGCCCGGGTCTTCCGCGCCCACGTAGTCGATGCCCGTCGATTTCTTGTACCAGTCGTAGATGCGGCCGACGAACGGCGAAATGAGCTGCGCGCCCGCTTCGGCACAGGCGATGGCCTGGGCCAGCGAGAACAGCAGGGTCATGTTGCAGCGGATACCTTCCTTTTCCAGGATGGCGGCGGCGCGGATGCCTTCCCAGGTGGAGGCGATCTTGATCAGCACCCGCTCGCGGGCAATGCCGGCGTTCGAATACAGGGCGATCAGGTCGCGGCCCTTGGCGACCGTGCCTTCCGTGTCGAACGACAGACGCGCATCGACTTCTGTGGAGACGCGGCCGGGGATGGTTTGCAGGATTTCCACGCCAAAGGCGATCAGCAGGCGGTCGATGATCTCGGCGGTGGAGGCATTCGGATGGTCGCGTACGGCCTTTTCCAGCAGCGGCTTGTATTCATCCTTTTGCACGGCCTTCAGGATCAGCGACGGATTCGTCGTCGCATCGCGCGGCGTGTAAGCCTGGATCGATTGGAAGTCGCCGGTGTCGGCCACCACGGTAGTAAATTGCTTCAGTTGTTCGAGTTGGTTCATGGCTGCACGGGAAAGAGTGAAGGGACTTGCCGGAGTATTGTACCGAATCCCTTGCCCGAAGCAGCGACTATTGTCTTCCCCGGCACTCCTTGTTCAATTGAATCTTGCTTTTTTAAGAACTCGCGCATAATTGCCTGGACTTGTTTATTTTGCACATTGTTTTGACAAGTAATGTGCGATGCCACTTTCCAGATGAAGAGCATCCTTTGACACAAGATATCGTTAGCGCGGTAGCCGCCTTCAATGGCGCGACGCGCCTGTATGCATTGGCCATCGGCGACGATGGCCAGGACAGCGGTTTGCTGGTCGAAGCCTTTGCCGCCGATGACCGGCTGCAGGAGCTTGGCGCGCGCGAGATTATCGCCTTGTCCACGAATGCCGACGTTGCGCTGGCCTCCCTGCTGGGCCAGCCGGCCAGCCTGCAAATCAGCCTGGCGGACGGCACGCGCACGCAGTTTTCCGGCTATATCAGCGCAGCGGCCATGCTGGGCAGCAATGGCGGCCTGGCGCGCTACCGGCTGCGCATCACGCCCTGGCTGTGGCTGCTGACGCAAGTGCGTAACAGCCGCGTATGGCAAGATCGGAGCGTGACGGCCATCGTCGACGAGGTATTGCAAGCCTATGCGCCGCATGCCCTGTGGCAATGGAGCGACGAGGTGGCGCAGTGCATGCAGCAGGCGGGAGAGCGCAGCTATTGCTGCCAGTACCGGGAATCGGACTTCGATTTCGTGCGCCGACTGCTGACGGAGGAGGGCATCGCCTGGCGCTTCGACGCGCACACACTGATTTTGTTCGCCGACAGCAGCCAGCCCTGCGCTACGCCCGAGGATGCCAGCAGCGCGCAGGGCGGCGGCTTGCGCTTTCATGGCGCCAGGGCCGGCGAAGCGAGCGACAGCGTGCAGGCGCTGTGCGCGCGGCGCAGCCTGCACGTCGGGCTGAGCAGCGTGCTGAGCTACGACTACAAGGCCAAGAAGGCGGTCGCCGCCAGCGTGCCGACGAATATGGCCATCGGCGGCCAGCATGCGCCGGTGCTGGAAAGCTACGATACGCCGGGCCAGTACTGGTATGCGAATGGCGCGCAGGCACAGCACTATGCCGCGTTGCAGATGCAGGCCCGCGAAGCGCGCGCCCAGCTGTGGCAGGCGCGCTCGACGGTACGCACCTTGCGCGCCGGCACGCGGTTTACCCTGACGCAGGGACCGTTGCCGCAGGCCGATGGCGCCGCGTCCGACTATGTCGTGCTCCGGGTGGCCAGCATCGGCATCAACAACCTGCCGGCGCCCGCCTCCCAGGCGCTGGCTGAACTGTTCGGCCCGGTGCCCGAACTGCTGGACGAAGCCATGCCCGGGCTGGGCGACGGCTTTGCCGACTTTGCCGCCGCGATCGCGCAGGCGCAAGCCAGCGGTTACGCCAATTGCATCGAGATGATCGCCGCGGCGACGCCATGGCGTCCTGTGCATGGCGACAACGACGCGCGCCACCATCCGGCACCGACGGCCCGCGGCAGCCAGAGCGCCATCGTCGTCGGTGCCGACGGCGGCGCCAGCGCCAGCAGCGGCAGCGAGATCCATTGCGACAAGCTGGGGCGGGTGCGCATCCGTTTCCACTGGCAGCGGGAGGGCGGCGCCACGTGCTGGGTACGCGTGGCGCAGCGCTCGGCCGGCGGCGGCATGGGCAGCCAGTTTCTGCCGCGCATCGGCCAGGAAGTGCTGGTGCAATTCCTGGAAAACGATATCGACCGCCCCATCATCGTCGGCGCCCTGTACAACGGGCAGGGCGAGGGCGGCGTCGCGCCCTCGCCGGGCGGGCTGGCCGAGCAACCGTCCGATGCCAGCGTATTCGAGCCGGCGCGCGACCATGCGCCGTCGGCGCAGGGCAACGTGGCCGGCGGCAACAGCCCGGTCTGGCATGGCGCGGCCGGCGGCAGCGCCGGCCACCGCAACGGCGCGGCGCAATGGGGTATCCGCAGCAAGGAATTCGGCGCCGCAGGCTACAACCAGTTGCTGTTCGACGATACCGACCAGCAGGGGCGCATCCAGCTCAAGAGCAGCCATGCGGCAAGCGAACTCAATCTTGGCCACCTGATCCATGCGGCCGACAATTACCGGGGCAGCCTGCGCGGCACGGGCGCCGAGCTGCGCACCGACGCTTACGGCGCCGTGCGGGCCGGCGCCGGCCTCCTGATTTCCAGCTACCTCGTCAACCACGACGCGCAGGCGCGCGATCCGGCCGGCGACAATGCGCCGGGCATGGTCTTGCTCAAGCAGGCGGCCAAGCTAGGTGCAACCTTCAGCGCCGCCGCCGTCACGCACAAGACGGTCGCGTATGCCAGCCACCTGGGGCCGGCCAAGGCGAATGCCAGCGTGCTCGACGAAAAGGCGGCGCCCTTGCCGGCGTTTTTGACGAGCGTCTCCGGCATGCTGAGCCAGGACGATACGGCCGCCGCCAGGCGCGACGCGGCGGGCAAGCCGACCAGCCCCGGCGATGACAAGTTGCCGCACAGCAGCGACGCCATCATCGCCATCGCCGCCCGTGCGGGCCTGGGCGTGCTGGCGGGCCAGGATATCCAGCTGGCAAATGGCGAAACCACCTCGCTAATGAGCGGCCTGGACACCCAGTTCGTCGGCGGCGGCCAGTTGCGCGTGCACAGCGGGCAGGCCATCGGCGCCCTGGCCGGCGTGGTCAAGGCGGGCGAGAACAATATCGGCCTGCAATTGATCGCCGCCAAGCAAGCCATCGACCTGCAGGCGCAGGCCGACGTGCTCAACGTGCAGGCGCGCGAGGAAGTCAACATCGTCAGCGCCGCCGCGCACATCGACTGGGCGGCGGCGAAAAGCATCCGTTTGTCGACGGCGGGCGGGGCGAACATCACGATCGAGGGCGGCAACATCACCGTGCAGTGTCCCGGCAAGATCACGGTGCATGCCGGCAAGAAGAGTTTTATCGGGCCGGAACGGCTGGCTTATCCATTGCCGGCGCTGCCTGCCAGCGTCTGCAAGGCGTGCCTGCTGGCGGCGTTGCGTAGCGGCAGCCCGTTTGTCGCGCCCACGGCAGCCTAGAAAAGGAATCCTGATGTACTTTGCCATCGATCTTCCTGACCCTGCGGTTCCAGCGCAGATCGCGCAGCAACTGCAAGCCTTGCGTGAGGAAGCGGCGGTGGCGAACGGCGGCCAGCCCTTGCACTTGCTGGCGCTGCTGGACGGCGCCTGCGATGAGGAGTTTTTCACCAAGCGCTACCCGAGCCGCTTGCGGCGCCAGTCGCTGTATGCGCACACCTCGCTGCAAAACTTCAAGAGTGCCGCACCGCATTTAATGGCGGCGCCACAGGCAAGCAGCGAGCAGGCCGAGTGGCTGCAGCGCCTGTTCTCGCTGTGCGCGGGCAAGCCCATGCTCAGCATCATCGCCAGCACGCTCGATATCGACCGGCTGGAGCAGCATCTGTGCCCCTATTTGATTGCCATCACGCCAGACACCGTCGAATGGCCCGTGCGCTGGGCCGATAGCCGCACATTGCCGGCCTTGCTGGCGGCCTTGACGCAAACCCAATATGCGCATTTGCTGAGCCCCATCTACCGCTGGTGGTCGCTGCGGCGCGATGGTTCCCTGATCAGTTGGCAGGGCGAGGCGCTGCCCAGTCCCGTTCCGGCGGAGTTTGACAAATTTCCGCTCAGCGACGCCGCCTTCGCAGCCCTGGTGGATACCGCCGAAGCCGACGCCATCCTGGCCAATCTGCATGATGTGCAGCCGGACCTGTTTCATTCCGGCACCCCGGCCGAGTGCCACGCGCGCGTGGCGCGTCATTTGCTTGTGGCAAACGCCAGCGGCATCGAGGCGGCGGGTCAGCGTCAGCATTTCAGCGCCCTGGCCTTGATGCTGGCCGACGATTTTACCGTGCATCCGGCGATGGCCAGCCTGTTGCGGCGCACGCGCCAAGGTGCGAATTACCTGTCCGAACTCGACACGCTGCCCGACGATTTCTGGCAGGCGCGCTCGGCTGCCTAGCCTTGCTCCTTCAACTGCCTATTTTTATAAAAGGAAAATCATGAAATGGATTATTTATCTTGGCACCGCCTTGCTGCTGAGCGGTTGCGCCCTCAAGACCAGGCAGGTTGAGCAAGTCGGCCCAAGTCCTACCGCGACAGCGCAGGTGGGTATTGTCAACCATACGGGGAAATATATTTATTCCGCATCGGTGGATGGGGCCGGAGGCGCCAACATGGCCAGGTGGGGGGCGGGGGGGGCAGAAATCTGTTGCGCCTCTATCCCGAGAGTGTGGTATCCGGGAATGAAAGTCCTGGTGCGTTGGAATATGCCTGAAGGGCATACCGACGTTATCAAAGAAAAAATGGTGGAAGTGGAAAAATACGATGAAACGGGAAGTATTTATATCCATTTTTTTCCAGACGATGAAGTTCGGGTTGTGGTTTCAATTTATCCCGGATATAGCACTGCTCATCCGATACGCCACTATGGAAAACCGGAAAATATCAATCCTTAGAGGTTTATTTCGATTAATGAAACTCCACTCTTGCACATTTTCCTGGTTTTTCTTAAACCATTTGCGACGCGTGGGAGTTCTATGTTTTCTATTGTCACGTGTGGCAGTAAAATGAAAAATGGCGTGGCATTTTTTATAAGGTGCAAATGATGAAATGGATTATTTATCTTGGTGCGGCCTTGCTGCTGAACGGCTGCGCCTTCAAGGCCCGGCAGGTTGAGGACGTCAATCCAAGTCCTACCGCGACGGCGCAGGTGGGTATTGTCAACCATACGGGGAAGTATATTTATTCCGCGTCAGTGGATGGAGCGGGAGGCGCCAATATGGCCAGGTGGGGAGCGGGGGGAGCTGATGTTTGCTGTGCTTCTATTCCTCGGGTATGGTATCCGGGAATGATGGTTCGGGTGCGATGGGATATGCCGGAAGAACATACGCATATTGTCAAAGAAAAAATGGTGGAAGTGGAAAAATACGATGAACCAGGGGATATCTATATGCATTTCTTCCCCAATGATGAGGTGAGAGTCGTCGTGTCAAATGCTGGAGGGGGGGCAAAAACTCATCCTATTCTTCACTCCGGAAAACCTGCCAATATTCCTTGATATTATGATCAGTGAAACTCCCCATTCCGCGCCGTTTCCCGTCGGTTTTTTTTTAAAGCCGTTGACGAAAGAGCAATCCGAAATTGCCAAGGAGGCATGTGAAAAGAAAGATGGCGCGCCGTGCAGTATTCCAGTGAGGGTTGGACTTTTCTTTGATGGAACCAATAATAATCTGGAGCGCGATAGGAATGGGGTTAGGACAGGTGTGCTCGATCCAAGAACAAAAAAGCCCATTCCTATAGCTAATGTTGTGGTCGACCCCAATAGTGCCAGCCATAGCAATGTGGCGCGGCTATTTTCGAGTTTTCCCTCGAATAAACGGGGTGCGGGATATTTTCGAAATTATATTCCTGGCGTGGGAACGCCATTTAAGGAAATTGGTGAATTGACTGAATCGGACGAGGGGAAGGCTTTTGCCAAAGGAGGGCAGCCGCGTATTATCTGGGGCTTATTGCAGGTTTTAAATGCAATTCATCGAACGGTTTATGGAGATGAAACTCCATTATATAAATCAGATAAGGCTGGCGAACTTGCCCGTACTTATGATAATGCCGTAGGCCACAAAAAGGTGCCGCATCCCTCAACCGGCAGGGAGCGCTTCATGACCCACTCGGACTGGTTCGCTGAGCATATTGAAAAACTCAAAGTGGCGGTGGCGGCACAACCCAAGCCGCATATTCCATCGCTGACCTTGTCGGTGTTCGGTTTTTCGCGTGGCGCCGCCGAGGCGGTGGCATTCTGCCAGCTGTTTGCCGATTTGCTCACGCCGGGCAAAGGTGAGGGGCAGGAGTTTGCCGGCATTCCGGCCAGCATCGATTTTCTTGGCGTATTCGACACGGTGGCAACCGTGGGCAGTTCGGCGTCTGTCGCGAAAACCACGATCGCGCCTGGCGCGATGTTCGATGGCCATTGGGCCTGGGCCAATGAATTGCTCAAGCCGCTGCCTCGCTGCGTTCAGGCAGGCTTGCATTGCATTGCCACGCATGAGCAGCGCATGAATTTCCCCGTTACACGCTTGGAAGGGAAAATCGAGGAAGTGTATTTTCCTGGCGTGCACTCCGACGTGGGAGGCGGCTATGGTCCGGGCGAGCAGGGAAAGGGACGCGGCGGACAAGCAGCCTTGTTGTCGCAAATTCCGCTGGCGCATATGTTCAAGGAGGCGCGCCTCAAGGGAGTGCCTTTGATACCGTTCAGCGAACTGGAGGCAACGGACCGAGATGATTTCCAGGTCAGTCAAGAGCTTGCCAAGGCATGGGAAGCATATACCGCCGCGCTTAACAAGCAAGGCGCCTTGCTGAGCAAGCATATGGAGCTGTATTACCGCTGGCGCGCCGTGCGCGTCAAGACCCTGGAAGCCACGGCCAGCTTCAAGGCGGCCAACGCGCAGGAGCGGGAGGATCTGGGTTCCTACAACCGTTTGCTGGCGGGCGATCTGGAAGCGCTGCGCGCACGCAAAGCCTTTCGTCATGGCGATGAGGATAAACCGTTCAGCGCCCGGGATATTGCGCGCATCAATCACTGGCAATACTATCGCGCGCAAAATCATACACCGCTGGATGACTGGGAAGCTTGGGCGCTCGACATATTCGATCACCCAAAACCACTGCCGCCCGAAGTGATGCGTTTTTTTGACGACTATGTACACGATTCCCTGGCCGGATTCTATATGGCGGGCGAAGTGACGGAATACGATAAACGGGCCAAGATCGCCTCGTTCGCCGATAAACCGCCTGAAGAAGGCTTTTATAAACGCGCGTATGAACTGAGCCGAAAGACCGAAGTTGCGCAATTGAAACAGAAGAATGGCGAAGCATTGACGCCGGAAGAGGACGCACTGGTCAAGGAAGCGCAGTACGGCACCCCCTACCCAATCCGTACGGATGCCGACAGCGCCGACATGCGCAGTGCGGTGATCACCACGCAAACCTATACGCGTCGCGAGGGTGGCGGCTATATCTTGCGCCGTGGCTACTACCCGCAAAGCGGCTTTTTCCGGAAAAGCGTGCACGAGAAGGAATTGCAACGCATGCCGACGGCCGGCATCCAGGCGGAAGAAACACCCGAAAAATTCGTGTGGAGTGAAAACTTAACACAGGATATTGCGCAGGCCAAAGCCGATGAAGAGATTTACCTGGCGCAGCAGCGCTATGCAACGCGAGCAGAGGCGCTCGCATAGGGCGTGAGTTCTGCACGGCTGGAGCCGAAAGGAAAATCATGAAATGGATTATTTATCTTGGCACTGCCTTGCTGCTGAGCGGCTGTGCGTTCAAGGGCAGGCAGCTTGAGCAAGCCGGTCCAAGTCCTACCGCGATGGCGCAGGTGGGCATCGTCAACCATACGGGGAAGTACATTTACTCCGCATCGGTGGATGGGGCAGGAGGCGCCAATATGGCCAGATGGGGAGCGGGAGGAGCCGAGGTTTGCTGCGCATCCATCCCGCGGGTATGGTATGCGGGGATGATGGTTCTAGTGCGGTGGGATATGCCGGAAGAGCATACGCATATTGTCAAAGAAAAAATGGTGGCAGTGGAAAAATACGATGAGCCTGGGGATATCTATATGCATTTCTTCCCCGATGACGGGGTGAGAGTGGTTGTGTCAAATGTGGACGGCGATAGTAAAAACCATCCTATTCTTCATTCTGGAAAGCCTGCCAATCTTCCTTGATAGGATGATCGATAAAAATTTCTTTTCTGGGCCGATTCCCATCACTTTTTCTTGAGGCATTCAAGCGTGGGCAGTCCCCTATTTTTATTGCCGTATGTGGCAGTGAAGTAGAAAAACCACGTGGCATTTTTTGCAAGGTGAAAATTATGAAATGGATTATTTATCTTGGCACTGCCCTGCTGCTGAGCGGCTGTGCCCTCAAGGCCAGGCAGGTCGAGGAAGCCCGCCCAAGTCCTACCGCGACGGCGCAGGTGGGTATTGTGAACCATACCGGGAATTTTATTTACTCCGCGTCGGTGGATGGAGCCGGAGGCGCGGATATGGCGAGATGGGGGGCGGGAGGAGCAGAAATCTGTTGCGCCTCTATCCCGAGAGTGTGGTATCCCAGAATGATGGTGCGGGTGCGGTGGGATATGCCGGATGGACTACAGCATATTATTAAAGAAAAAATGGTGGAAGTGGAAAAATATGATAGGCCAGGAGATATCTATATGCATTTTTTTGAAAATGACGAGGTGAGAGTGGTTGTGTCAAATGTGGATGGCGATAGTAAAATTCATCCTATTCTTCATTCCGGAAAACCGGCTGATATGCCTTGATGCCTGTCGCGCAAAGCAGAGGCTCCAGCGAGGCTGGAGCCGATGGGGGGATCAGCCGATGAAGGAGTCGAACTGCATGTCGAATTCCTGCAGCGCCTTCTGCGCGTTCTGCATCTTCTTGCGGAACTCCGGCCCCCGTTGCAGGGCCAGGCCCACGGCCAGCACGTCGATCACCACCAGGTAGGCCAGGCGGGCGGAAATCGGGGTGTAGGGGTCGGTGTTGAAGACCAGGTCTATCGGGATCAGCACGGTCGCCAGGTCGGCCAGCGGCGTGCCGGACGGGGCCAGCACGACGACGTCGGCGCCGCCGCGGCGCGCCAGTTTCACGGAGCGGACCAGGGCGGGGCTGTTGCCGCGCTGCGAGATCGCCACCAGGCAGTCGCCGCCGCGCAGCAGGGCTGCGGCGATGCTGTGGATGTTCGGGTCGCTGTAAGCCACCGTCGGCACGCCCGAGCGGAAGAACTTGTGCTGCGCGTCGGCCGCCACGATGCCCGACGTGCCCTGGCCATAGAATTCGATCTTGCTGGCGCGCGACAGGATGTCGAGCGCGCGCTGGATCGCTTCCGGGTTCAGGTTGTTGCGCAGGTCGAGCAGGGTGTTGATCGAGCGGCTGCAGATTTTATTCACCAGGTCGGCCGCCAGGTCGTCCTGCGCCGGCTGCTCGTTCGCGCCCGGCATGGCCAGGGCCAGACCCTGCGCCAGCTTCAGCTTGAATTCATGCCAGCCGTCGTAGCCCAGGGTGCGGCAAAAGCGCACCACGGTCGGTTCCGACACCTGTGCGCTTTTCGCCAGCGCCGTGATGTTCTGGCTGACCGTCTGGTTCGGCTGGTCAAGCACGGCCAGCGCGACCTTCTTCTCCGACTTGGAGAGCGAATCGAGTTGGGTGCGGATGGAGTCAAGCAGCATCAGGGTAATCTTCTGGGTTAGTTTTCGGGAACTCGGGGACTGGCAACGGTGAAGCAGGGAATTCGTGGAGCACCGCTCCACGCCTGCGTAACGGTCTGGCCTTGCAAGGCCAGACTCCTTGCGCTTCCAAACTAGTCTTCAGGAAGCGCCTCTTCACGCCACTGCAAGCCATCGCGGCCGATCAGGGCGCTGGCGGCCGCGGGGCCCCAGGTGCCGGCCGTGTAGGGAATCGGCGCGCTGTCGTTCTGTTCCCAGTTGTCGAGAATCGGTTCGACCCATTCCCACGCCGCTTCCAGTTCGTCGCCGCGCATGAACAGGGTCAGCTGGCCGCGCAGGACGTCGAGCAGCAGGCGCTCGTAGGCATCCATGCGCGGGGTCTTGAACGATTCGCGGAAATCGAGTTCCAGTTCCGCCGGTTTCAGACGCATGCCGTCGCCCGGGGTTTTCGCCATCAGGTTCATGCGCAAGCCTTCGTCCGGCTGCAAGCGGATCACCAGGCAGTTCGGCTGGAAGCTGGACGTTGGCTGGTTGAAGATCGAGTGCGGAATCTGCTTGAAACGCACGACGATCTCGGCCAGGCTGTCGGCCATGCGCTTGCCCGTGCGCAGGTAGAACGGTACGCCGGCCCAGCGCCAGGTGTCGATTTCCGCCTTCAGGGCAACGAAGGTTTCGGTGCGCGAGTGTTCCGGCGCGTCCGGCTCGTCGCGGTAGCTCGGCACGGTGGCGCCATCGACGTGGCCGGCGCGGTACTGGCCGCGCACGATGTTCTGCGCCAGGGTGGTGGGCGTGAATTTTTTCAGCGAGCGCAACACTTGCAGTTTTTCATCGCGCACGGCGTCCGGCGCGATCGAGGTCGGCGGTTCCATGGCGACGATGCACAGCAGTTGCAGCAAGTGGTTTTGCAGCATGTCGCGCAGCGCGCCCGAGGTGTCGTAGTAACCCATGCGGTTGCCCACGCCCAGCTTTTCGGCGATGGTGATCTGCACGTCGGAAATCCATTCGCGGCGCCACAGCGGTTCGAACAGGATGTTGCCGAAGCGCAGGGCCAGCAAGTTCTGCACGGTTTCCTTGCCCAGGTAATGGTCGATGCGGTAAATCTGCGATTCCTGGAAGACCTTGCCCACTTCGGCATTGATCTGCTTGGCGCTGGCCAGGTCGCGGCCCAGCGGTTTTTCCAGGACCACGCGCGAATTCGGCGTCACCAGGCCGTTGTCTTCCAGGTTGTCGCAGATGAGGGCGAACAAATGCGGCGGCGTCGCCAGGTAGTACACGCGCGTCAGGTCGGCATCGCCGCGCAGCGCTTCGACCAGCGGCGCGTACGTGGCCGCATCGCTGGCGTTGAGCGACACATACACGATGCGCGCGCAGAATTTGCTCCAGGTGGCGGCATTCAGGGTGCTGGCCTTGATGTGGGGACGCGAGTTGGTCTCTACCATTTTCAGGAAAGCATCCTGGCCGCTGTCCTGACGGCCCACGCAGATGATGCGCGCCGTCGGCGGCAAATCGTTCGCGACGTCGCGCGCATACATTGCAGGCAACAACTTGCGCATTGCTAAATCGCCGCTGCCGCCAAACAGGACCAGGTCAAAATCGGTAAGTGCCATAAGTGAGTGTCGTCGCAAAAGTAAAAGGGCCGGAGCGGGGAGGAAGCCGACCGGAAGTGCCAGTCTGTCGCTACTATAATCGATGGTGTAAATTTACTACGTAGAACAGGCAATTGCAAGAAATTTTACTACATTCCCTCCGCTGCCGTCGCCATTTTGCCCGGTATGCATGCCAGCGATGCCGGCATGGCCATTATATGCCGTTCGCCGGCGCCGGCGCAGCGTCCTGCTTTTCATTGGCTTTTCAAAGCAACCATGGTTGCTAGGGAAATTTTCGATTCTCTCCATCATCATTTGCGCTGTAGCAACAAGCAAATCAAGAAATACTGTCAGGATCGCTGTTGGCAGCGTAAAGTAGCTTTGAGGAAAGTAAAAAACCGTATAATTCATGCTCGAATCGATAGCAACTATTGGTTGTAAGAAATTGTACGATATACACTGCACCGCTAGCGCCGGCCATGCCCCGAACCCGCCATCCGACGTCCATGCGACGTGCAGTCCGCACTGTCCGCAGCATCAGGGCAGGCGACTTAACTTTACAAGACGGCTCAAGGGGACACAATGAATTCAATGCAGCAAGATGTCGATGAACGCACCAGCCTGACAGGCAATAACAAATTCGAACTGTTCCTGTTCAAGCTGGGCACCAGTGATCACTCGACCAGCCGCGAACTATTCGGCATCAATGTGTTCAAAGTCCGTGAAATCATGGAAATGCCGGCCATCACGGCCGTAGCCGGTTCGCACCCCCACATGCTGGGCGTGGTCAACATCCGTGGCCAGATCGTGCCTGTGATCGATTTGCCGATGGCGGTCGGCTGCAAGAGCAATGGTTTGAAGATCCTGATGGTGACCGAATTTGCCCGCTCGACACAGGCGTTTGCCGTGGAAGAGGTCGATGAAATCGTGCGCCTGGAATGGAATCAGGTGCTGTCGGCCGAATCGAGCGTCGGCGGCGGCCTCGTCACCAGCATCGCGCGCCTCGATGGCGACACGGACAAGACGCGTCTGGCCCAAGTGCTTGACGTGGAACAAATCCTGCGCAACGTGCTGCCGTCGGGCGACCCGGACGTGGACGAGAACAGCATCGGCCCGCAAGTGCGCTTGCCGGCCGGCGCCGTGATCCTCGCGGCCGACGATTCCTCGCTGGCCCGTTCGCTGATCGAGAAGGGCCTCGAAGCGATGGGCGTGCCTTTTATCATGACCAAGACGGGCAAGGAAGCGTGGGAGCGCCTGCAGGCGATCTCGGCCCAGGCCGCCACGGAAGGCAAGACGGCGAAGGACAAGGTCGCGCTGGTGCTGACCGACCTGGAAATGCCGGAAATGGATGGCTTTACCCTGACGCGCAACATCAAGAACGATGGCCGCTTCGCCAACATCCCTGTGGTGATCCACTCGTCGCTGACGGGGTCGACCAACGAAGACCACGTCAAGGGCGTGGGCGCCGATGGTTATGTCGCCAAGTTTGTGGCGGCTGAACTGGCGGAGACGATCCGTAAAGTGCTGGCGCGCTGATTTGCGCGCTTGCATGTGAAAAAGCGCCGGTACCCGCGAGGGTCCGGCGCTTTTTTTATGCGGGCAAACGATTACGCCTGATACAGGTGTTCCGGCTGTCCCGCCACGTCCACGCGCACGGACAGCACGTGGCCGCTCAAAGGGTGGTTGGCAATTTCCTCTGCCGAGCGGTTATGGCTGGCGCTGGTGATGTACAGGGTGCGCAGGTCCGGGCCGCCGAATGTCACCATGGTGGGGCAGCGCACGGGCACGGCGATTTCGCCCAGCAGATGGCCATCGGGGGCGAAGCGCAAGATCTTGCCGCCTTCAAACATGGCCGACCAGTAATTGCCTTCGCTGTCGACGGCCGCGCCATCGGGGCGCCCGCCGTAATCAAAGGCTTTCTTGTCCGTGGAAAAACGCTGGAATGGTTGCGGCGCGGAAATGGCTCCACTCGTCGCGTCGAAATCGAAGCGGTCGATGCGGTGCGTGGTGGTATCCGAGTGGTACATGGTGCGCTTGTCCGGGGAAAAGCCCAGGCCGTTCGATACGGTCATGCCGCCCGACCAGACCTTGCGCACATTGCCCTTTTCCAGCACGAACATTTCTGCCGCATCAGCGTTGCGCGGCTCAAAAATCGTGCCGACCCAGAAACGTCCGGCAGGATCGACCTTGCCATCGTTGAAGCGCGTGGTGGCCATGTCGAACGGCGCCGGGGCGATTTCCGCCAGGCTGCCCGTCTTCGTGTCGAGGTGGGCAAAGCCGCTGCGCAAGGCCACGATCAGGCCGCCGCCCGCGTTGATGGCCAGCGCCGACGGTTCCGTCGGCATGCTCCACTGTTCATGCTTGCCGCTGGCGGGGTGCAGGCGGTGCACGGCGCGGCCATCGATGTCGACCCAGTACAGGGCCGCTTCCTTGCCATGCCATAGCGGGCATTCGCCCACTTGCATGGCTTTGTCGCTGACTACTTTGATTTCGTAAATGTTCATAAACCTCAATTAAGTTAATACGCCGCCTTGGCGGCTTTCGCCAGGGCAATCAAGCCATTGGTCGAGCTGTCGTGATGGTCGGGACGGGCTTCACCCGTCAGTTCGGCCTGGATTTTCTTGGCCAGCACCTTGCCCAGTTCCACGCCCCACTGATCAAAACTGTTGACGTTCCACAAGACGCCCTGCACGAAGGTCTTGTGTTCGTACAGCGCGATCAGGGCGCCCAGGGTGGTCGGGGTCAGCTGGTCCATCAAAATGGTATTGCTGGGGCGGTTGCCGGGGAAGGTCTTGTGCGGCACCAGCGCTTCGATCTCGCTGTCCGGCAAGCCTTGCGCCTGCAAGTCAAGACGCACTTCCTCGCCCGTCTTGCCCGTCATGAAGGCTTCCGACTGGGCGAAGCAGTTCGCCAGCAGGGCGTCGTGATGGCCCGGCAAATCGTGCGTGGCGCGCAGGGCGGCGATGAAGTCGATGGGCGTGATGTCGGTGCCCTGGTGCAGCAGCTGGAAATACGCGTGCTGCGCATTCGTGCCGCAATCGCCCCAGATGACGGGGCCGGTCGGTACGTCGACGGGCACGCCATCCTTGGTGACGCGCTTGCCGTTGCTTTCCATGTCCAACTGTTGCAGATAGGCAGCAAAGCGGCTCAAGTCCTGGTGGTACGGCGCGATGGAAACGGAGCCGCAATCGAGGAACTGGCGGTTCCAGAAGCCCACCATGGCCAGCACCACGGGCATGTTCTGTTCCAGCGGGGCCTGGCGGAAGTGCTGGTCCATCGCATGCGCGCCGGCGAGGAAATCGCTGAAGTATTCAAAGCCGACGGACAGCGCCACGGCCAGGCCGATCGACGACCAGACGGAATAGCGGCCGCCGACCCAGTCCCAGAACGGGAACATGTTGTCCGGCGAAATGCCGAAGTCGACGATGGCTTGCGTGTTGGTCGAGACAGCCACAAAATGCTTGGCCAAGTCGCGTTCTTCGCCTTCGAGCAGGAACCAGGCGCGCGCCGTGTTGGCGTTGAGCATGGTTTCAGCCGTAACGAAGGTTTTCGAGGCGACGATGAACAGCGTCGTTTCCGGGTCGACTTTCGACAGGGTTGCTTCCATGTCGTGCCCGTCGACGTTGGAAACAAAGTGCATTTCCAGGCCCGGGTTGGCGTAGGAGCGCAGCGCCAGGCACGCCATTTTCGGGCCCAGGTCCGAGCCGCCGATGCCGATGTTGACGATGTCGCAAATCGGCTTGCCCGTGTAGCCGAGCCAGCTGCCATTGCGCACCTTGTCCGTAAACGCCTTGACGCGTTGCAGCACATCTTGCACGTCGGCATCGATATCCTGGCCATCGACCACCAGCTTTGTGCCGCGTGGCGCGCGCAAGGCGGTATGCAGAACGGCCCGATGTTCGGTAAGATTGATTTTCTCGCCAGTGAACATGGCTTCGCGCTGCGCTTCCACGCCGCGCTCGCGGGCCAGGTCCATCAGCAGGCCCATGGCGGTGGCGTCGATCCGGTTCTTCGAGTAATCGAGCAGCAGGCCGGCCGCATCCACCGTCATGCTGGCAAAGCGCGCGGGGTCGGCCGCGAACAACTGGCGCAGATGCACGTCGCGCAGGCTGGCGCTGTGCGCTTGCAGGGACTGGAAACTGGCGGTGGCGGTGATGGCAGGAGTAGGTGCTGGCTGGCGCATGGCGGTCGGCTTGGGTGCTTGTCTCGGTTGAAAGGAGCGCGGCGCGTTCGGGGTGGCGAACTGCGGATCCGGCGTTGATGTGAGAATAATACATCAGAAAAACGTAATTTCACTACAGTTTGTGATGTGAAGCTGATTTTGTTGTGCTTTTTTTAGCGATTGCGCCAGTGGTATACAAGAGAGGAGTTGGCCGGTGCTGATACGCGATATTGACCGGGTTTGCTTTGATACGCCGCAATCCGTGGCTTATTTGTGTTGTTGGCCCATGCAAGAGTGCTTCTTCTTCGTCATTTTGTAGTAAAATTTCACGAAATACTCATTTTTAAGGAAATCCATATGGCGCTGCATCCAGTAGTCGAATCCGTAACAGCGCGCATCATCGCGCGCAGCCGGCCATCGCGCGGCGCCTATCTGGCGCATCTGGATGCGGCCCGCATCCAGGGCGTGCAGCGCGGCGCCCTGTCGTGCACCAACCTGGCGCACGGCTTTGCCGCCTTTCCCGCCAACGACAAGCTGTCGCTGAAGGAATACAAGAAGCCGTCCGTGGCGATCGTTTCCTCGTACAACGACATGCTGTCGGCGCACCAGCCGTTTGAAGGCTTCCCGCAGATTATCAAGCAAGCCGTGCGCGAAGTGGGTGCTGTCGCCCAGTTCGCCGGCGGCGTGCCTGCCATGTGCGATGGCGTGACGCAAGGCCAGCCGGGCATGGAACTGTCGCTGTTCTCGCGCGACACCATCGCCATGTCGACGGCCGTGGCGCTGTCGCACAATATGTTCGACTCGGCCCTGTACCTGGGCGTGTGCGACAAGATCGTGCCGGGCCTGTTGATCGGCGCGCTGCACTTCGGCCACTTGCCGGCCGTCTTCGTGCCGGCCGGTCCGATGACGTCGGGCCTGTCGAACCAGGAAAAAGCCAAGGTGCGCCAGCTGTATGCGCAAGGCAAGGCCACGCGTGAAGACTTGCTCGAAGGCGAGTCGAAAGCCTACCACGGCGCAGGTACCTGTACCTTCTACGGTACGGCGAACAGCAACCAGATGCTGATGGAAGTGATGGGCCTGCATTTGCCGGGCGCTGCCTTCATCACGCCGAATACGCCGCTGCGCGATGCGCTGACCGCCGCTGCCGCCCAGCGCGCCGCCGGCATTACGGCGCAAAGCGCCAATTACTTGCCGGTCGGCCATATTGTCGACGAGAAATGTATCGTCAACGCCGTCGTGGGCTTGCTGGCCACGGGCGGTTCGACCAACCATACCTTGCACCTGGTGGCCATCGCCAAGGCGGCCGGCATCGTCATCGACTGGAACGATTTCAACGAGCTGTCGGCCATCGTGCCGATGCTCACGCGCATCTACCCGAACGGCGACGCCGACGTGAACCATTTCCACGCGGCCGGCGGCACGGGTTACCTGATCCGCGAACTGCTGGACGCGGGCTTGCTGCACGAAGACGTCAACACCATCCTGGGCCATGGCTTGCGCGCGCACTGCATGGAGCCGTTCCTGGGCGAAGACGGCAAGGTCTTCTGGAAAGATGCACCGGCTGCCAGCGCCGACGAAAATGTGCTGCGCCCGGCTTCGAACCCGTTCGCGCCGGACGGTGGCATGGTATTGGTCGCGGGTAACCTGGGCCGCGCCGTGATGAAAGTGTCGGCCGTCAAGCCGCAGCACCGCACGGTGCAAGCGCCTGCGCTGGTGTTCAATTCGCAGGAAGATTTCATGGCCGCCTACAAGGCGGGATCGCTGGACCGCGACTTTGTCGCCGTGCTGCGCTTCCAGGGTCCGCGCGCCAACGGCATGCCGGAACTGCATGCGCTGACGCCGGCGCTGGCCAACCTGCAGGATGCGGGCCGCCACGTGGCGCTGGTCACCGATGGCCGCATGTCGGGCGCGTCGGGCAAGGTGCCGGCCGCCATCCACGTATCGCCTGAAATCCTCGCCGGCGGCCCGCTGGGCCTGGTGCGCGACGGCGACATCATCCGCCTCGACGCCTTCACGGGCGTGCTCGAAGCGCTGGTGCCGGCCGACGTCTGGCATGCCCGTTCGCTGGTCACTGCCGACCTGTCGCCGAACCACATCGGCATGGGCCGCGAGCTGTTTTCCATGTTCCGTTCCACCGTCAGCGCGGCGGAAGAGGGTGCCACCACCTTCGGCCTGCCGTCGCCGATTCCCACCACCGTCGCCTTGCACGACGCCGACAATGTCGGTGACACCGTACCGGGTTCCGATGAAGACTTTTTGGCTAGGAAATAAGAGATGACCATGACACTACTGGAAATTATGCGCACCTCGAGCGTGATCCCCGTGATTGCGATCGACGATCCTGAACACGCCGTACCGCTGGCGCGCGCGCTGGTGGCGGGCGGCATCCGCGTGCTGGAAGTGACCCTGCGCACCAAGCACGGCCTGGAAGCGATCCGCGCCATGTCGGAAGTGCCGGGCGCCATCGTCGGCGTGGGCACCCTGACCCGTCCCGAGGAATTCGCGCAGGCACGCGACGCAGGCGCCGTCTTCGGCGTCTCGCCAGGCCTGACGTCCGCGCTGGTGGCGGCGGCGAAAAGCAGCGGCTTGCCCTTGCTGCCAGGCGTGATGACGCCCGGCGAAGTGATGGCGGCGCGCGAAAACGGCTTCCAGCAGCTGAAACTGTTCCCGGCCGTGCCGGCGGGCGGCATCGGCATGCTCAACGCCATCTACGGCCCGCTGCCGGACATCACGTTCTGCCCGACGGGCGGCATCTCGCAAGAGACGGCATCGCAGTTCCTGGCGTGCAAGAACGTTGCCTGCGTGGGCGGTTCGTGGCTGACGCCGAAAGACGCGATCGCGGCCGGTAACTGGGACCGCATCACGGAAATCGCGAAAGCGGCCAGCGGCCTGCGCTCGGTTTAGTCGTACCTGACATAAGCTACTGCGCGTCGCCCTTTGCGGCCTGCGATGCTCACCGTGCTCCAGCACGGTTGCGCTTCTTGGCCACAAATCGCTGCCGCTCGCTACGCTTCTGTCAGGAACTTGACGCTTTGATAATGCGGCAGGCTTGCATGCCTGCCGCGCTTTCTTCCCCTCTTCTTATGCGCGTCTTGCGCCGTCCCCTCACCATCGGCGAAACCGCCATGGCCCGCAGCGTCTTCCAGGGCGCCATCGACTACGCGCGCGTACGCGTCGTGCGCGGCTCCTTTCTACCATTCGGCTTGCAGGACCAGAACACGGCGATGACGCCGCGCGGCAGCCTGCACTTCATGCCGGCCCAGTACCGCGACGATTTTTCCCGCGAAGGCAATGGCGGCAAGCTGTTCTTCATCCACGAGATGGTGCATGTGTGGCAATACCAGCTCGGCTACAGCGTGCTGCTGCATGGTGTGTTGCTGGCGCTGTGCGGCGGCTACATCCGGCAGCGCGCCTACCGCTACGACGCGCAGGCGGGCGGCGTCCTGTCCGACTACACCATGGAACAGCAGGGCGACCTCATCGCCCACTACTTCGGCGCGCGCCAGCTGGGCATCCCCGCCTACGTGGCGAAGCTGCCGCAACTGCAGGAGATCCTGCAGGGCTTCCTGCTCGATCCCGCCGACCGCCGCCTGCTGCCACGCTGACGCCGCAGTCACAGTGCCGTGTTCGATGCCAGGCGCGCATCCGGCGCGCGCAGGCTGGCTGCCGCATCCTTGCCCAGCAATAAACGCAGGTCGGCGCCCGTGCCGATGCCGTTATCGCCGGCCGCCTGCAGTTGCGGCATGCCGCCCAATGCCAGGGCCAAGGCGGCCGCTGCCTCGGCGTGGCCGGGACGGTAGACGATGCTGCTGGCCTGGACGCCGTATGGCCGCTGGTTGCCCAGCCGCAGCACGCTGATGCCCATGCCGCCCAGCATGCCGCGCATGCGCGCCGCCATCCCCGTTTCGCCATTGCCGTTGATGACTTCCAGCCGTGGCAGCGGCGCCGCCGGCGCCACCGTTTTTGCCAGGGCTGGCAAGGCGGCGCGCGCCGCCACGGGAGCATCGCGCCAGCTCAGCGCGAAGATATTCGGCTGCAATTGCGTCAGTTGCAGGCGGCTGGCAGGCGCCGCTGGCGCCAGGTCGGGCGCGAGGGACTGCGTGGCGGCATCGCCCGCATCGGCCACATCGACCGTGCCGATGCTGCGCGCCAGCGCCGCGATGGCCAGTTCCAGGTTGGCGCGCGCCGGTTGCTGGCCGTTGTCGAGCTGCAGCGACTGGCGCAGCACGCTGGCCGCCTGGGCATACTCTCCCTGCAGGTACAGCACGTAGCCGAGGTTGTTGTAGGTCCTGGCCGTCGGCGCCTCCTGTGCCAGCGCCTGCAGCATGGTGCGGGCCGTTTCCAGTTGGCCCATCTGCGCGTGCAGCACGGCGGCGCCATTGCGCGCATCGGCCGAGTCGGGTGTCAGCAGCAGGGCTTCGCGGTACGCCGCCAACGCCGCGCGCTGATCGCCCAGTTCCTGCAGGCGCTTGCCCAGCTTGCAGAACGCGGCGGTGCGGGTGGTCGGGCTGTCATCGATGCGCGCCTGGGGTGGCGCAGCGTGACTGCCCTGGCTGGCCGGGCCGGGCAGGTGGCCGCAGGCGGGCAGCAGGCCGGCGCAGGCGAGCATGAGCATCAGGGTGGTGTGCTGTGACATGGCGGTTCTCCGGTCAGTTGCCGCTGCCCATGCTGGGCAGGAGCACGCGGTAAATTTGCAGGAAGGCTGGTCCCATCAGGACGACCAGCAGCGACGGGAAGATGAAAAAGATCAGCGGAAACAGCAGCTTGAGGGCGATCTTCGCCGCTTCTTCCTCGGCCATCTGGCGGCGCTTGGTGCGCAGCTGATCTGACTGCACGCGCAGCGAGGCGGCGATGCTGGTGCCGAAGCGCTCGGCCTGGATCAGCATGGCCACCAGCGCGTCGACATCCTCGACGCCCGTGCGCAGCGCCAGGTTGCGCAGCGCCCGCTCCTTGGTGTTGCCGGCGCGTAGTTCCAGCATCACCAGGTGGAGTTCCTCGGCCAGCACGGTGCTTTTCAGGGCGATTTCGGACGCTACCCTGGCCAGCGCCGCATCCATGGCCAAGCCCGCTTCCACGCACACCGTCATCAAGTCCAGCGCATCGGGAAAGCTTTCGAAGATATCGCGCTGGCGCCGCTTGATCATATGCGCCAGGACAATATTGGGCAGGTAGTAGCCGATGGCGGCGACGATCAGCAGCCAGAACAGCAATGCCTTGCCCGCCATCTGGCTGCCAGAGGCGCTCAGTCCCAGGAACAGCAGCAGGGGCAGGCCGATGGCCAGCATGGTCTTGGCGGAAAAGAACAGGATGGGCGCCGACGCCTGGCGCAAGCCGGCATTCATGAAGCGCCGGCGCATCACGGAGCCTTCCCAGCCCTGGTCGGGAAGCGACAGTTTGGCCAGGGGGCCGCTCAGGCGCACCATGCGCGCCAGCCAGGGGCTGGGCGCCGATGAGGCGCCAGGCGCCGCCGCGCTCTTGCCGGTGGCGTTGTCCATGCGCTGGCGCAAGGGATCGGGTGCAAAGCTGCGCATGGCCACCAGCACGGTGCCGAAGACGGCAATGAAAAGCAGGGCGAGGAAGGCGAAATGGACGGGGTTCATGAGGATTCTCCTTGCGGGCTCAGACACGGATGCGGATGATACTGCGCATGACCAGGACGCCGCACACCATCAGCAGCAGGGCGCCGACGAGCATCTTGCGTCCGCCCGGGTCGACGAACAGCATTTCCAGGAACTGCGGATTGGTCAGGTGGATCATGGCCGCCGCGCCGAAGGGCAGCAGCGACAGGATCCAGGCCGACAGCCGGCCTTCGGCCGACAGCACGCGCACCTGTCCCAGCAGCTTGATGCGCTCGCGGATGATGCGGCTGATGCTGTCGAGCAGTTCGGCCAGGTTGCCGCCCGTTTCGCGCTGGATCAGCACGGCGATGACGAAGTAGCGCAAGTCCGTGCTGGGCACGCGCGTGGCCAGGTTCATCAGGGCATCCTGCATGGCGATGCCGAAATTGACTTCGTCGAAGGTGGCGCGAAATTCCACGGCCAGCGGCGCGTTCATTTCATCGCCGACCATTTTCAGGGCGGTGGGAAAGGCGTGGCCGGCGCGCAGGGCGCGCGCCATCAGGTCCAGCGCATCGGGCAATTGCTGCTCGATGCGCTGCAGGCGCTTGGCCTTGGCGCGCAAGACCACCAGCAGCGGCAGCAGGGCCGCGCCGGCCACCAGGGGCAGGCGCAGCAGCCACGGCACGGCGAAGTAGCTGAGCAGCAAAAACGCCGCGCCGGCCGAGGCCAGCATCACGCCGGCGAAGCTGGCCACGCTCCAGCTCAGGCCCGACTGTTCCAGCAGGCGGTCGAGCGCATGCACGCGGGGCACGCTGAGCAGCACGCGCTGTAGGGCCGGGGTGTCGCTCAGCAGGCGCTTCTTGATCATCGAACTGCCCGCGTCGCCATGCGCGCCGGCCGACATGATGCGCAGGCGGCGCGCGACCCGTTCCGCTTCCGGGCCGCGCGACGTGTTCCACGCCAGGTACAGTCCCTCGATCAGCAGCACCACGGCGATGAAGGTGAGGATGGCGAATACGTAATAGAGATAGTCCATGATGCTCCCCTTAATGGTACTGGCGGGCGGGATCGAACAGGGTTTCCGGCAGGCTGATGCCGAAGGCGCGCAGGCGTTCCAGGAAATGCGGCCGCACGCCGCTGGCATGGAAATGCCCCTGCACCGTGCCGTCCTCGCCGATGCCCGTCTGGCGGAAGGTGAAGATTTCCTGCATGGTGATCATCTCGCCTTCCATGCCCGTGATTTCCTGGATCGAAATGATCTTGCGCTTGCCGTCCGTCAGGCGCGCCACCTGCACCACCACGCTGATGGCGGAACTGATCTGCTGGCGCATGGCTTTCACGGGCAGGCCCGCCGAGGCCATGCTGATCATGTTTTCCAGCCGCGTCAGCGCGTCGCGCGGGGTGTTGGCGTGGATGGTGGCCATCGAGCCTTCGTGGCCCGTGTTCATGGCGCCCAGCATGTCGAGCGCCTCGGCGCCGCGCACCTCGCCCAGGATGATGCGGTCGGGACGCATGCGCAGCGCGTTACGCACCAGCGCCCGCTGCGTCACTTCGCCCTTGCCCTCGATGTTCGCGGGCCGCGTTTCCAGGCGCACCACGTGCGGCTGCTGCATCTGCAGTTCGGCCGCGTCCTCGATGGTGACGATGCGTTCGGCCGTGCTGATGAAGCCGGAAATCGCATTGAGCATGGTGGTCTTGCCGCTGCCCGTGCCGCCCGAGATCAGGATGTTGACCTTGGCCTTGCCCAGCGCCTGCAGGGTGGTGCTCATTTCCTCCGTCAGGCTGTGCTTGAGCATCAGGTCGGCCAGGCGCAGGGGCTGGGCCGAGAAGCGGCGGATCGACATCACGGGACCGTCGATGGCCAGCGGCGGAATGATGGCGTTGACGCGCGAACCGTCGGGCAGGCGCGCATCGACCATGGGGCTCGATTCATCGATGCGCCGGCCCACGCGCGAGACGATCTTGTCGATGATTTTCATCAGGTGGGCGTCGTCGGTGAAGCAGACGTCGCTCAGCTCCAGGCGGCCATGGCGTTCGACATACACCTGGCGGTAGGTGTTGACGAGGATATCGGACACGCCGGGATCGGCCAGCAGCGGTTCGAGCGGGCCGAAGCCCAGCACCTCGTCCTGGATGTCGCGGATCAGCGAGCGCCGTTCCAGCTCGTTGATCACCACATTGTCTTCCGTGAGCACGTCGCTGACGAGGATTTTCAGCTCTTCGCGGATCTGTTCGCGCGACAGGCGCTGCATGCCCTCCAGGTCGACGCGGTCGAGCAGCGCCTGGTGGGTGCGGTGCTTGAGTTGCTGGTAGCTCTGGCTCGATGCGCCCTGGTGCGCGGCATCGTCATTCAGGCTGGCGTCATCCTGGGCATAGCCCAGGCGGTCCCGCAGGGTGAGTTTTTCGGCAGTCATGGTTGGTCTCCGGTAAATAGGGGGTATCAGGCGCGCTGTAGGGAATCAAGCGCGCGCCAGCAGCCGCGAAACCCAGCCTTGCGCGGCGGGCGGGGTCTCGCCGGCCAGGCTGGCGGCCAGTTCCTGCAGGGCGCGCGAGACGGGATTGTGCGACGCCAGCTTGAGGATGGGCACGCCCTGGCTGACGGAGGCCGCCACCGCCTCGTAGTGGTTGGGGATGGATTTGTAGACGTGCTTGCCGTACGCCGCTTCCAGGTCGGCCACGCGGATGTTGTCGCTGCTGGCATAGCGGTTCAGGATCAGGCGGATCTTGTCTTCGCGGTAGCCCAGGCCGCGGAACACGTCGAGCAGGCGCTTGCCGTCGCGCACATACGGCAGCGTTGCCTGCAGCACGGGGAAGATCAGGTCGGCCCGGTCCAGCGCGCGCACGCTGACGGGGTCGAGGCCGCGTCCCACGTCGAGCAGGATGTAGTCGTACTGGCTGCGCGCCAGGGTCAGCAAACGGTCGATATGGTCGGCTTCGACATCGGCCGCATGGGCGGGGTCGTCGGCGGCCGCCAGCACGCTGTAGGCGGGCGTGATCTGGATCATGCTGGCGCTGAGCAGCGAGGCGTCGAGGCGCACGATCTGCTGCGACAGCTGCGACAGGGTGGTGGCCGGCTTGTGGTCCGAGACGAACAGGGCGGCGTCGCCGAACTGCAGGTTCAGGTCGAACAGCGCCACCTTGCGCTGCTCGCCGGCGGCCAGCGCGTAGCCGAGGTTGGCGGCGATGAAGGTGGCGCCGCTGCCGCCCTTGCACGAGACGAAGGCCAGTACCTGGCCCTTGCGCGTGACCTGTTTTTGCAGTTTTTCCTCGATGCGGCGCAAGGCGGCGCACAGGGCTGCGTCGTCGTCCGGCTGCAGCACTTCGCGCACGCCGGCGCGCATCGAGCGCAGCAGGAATTGCGGACTTTGCTGCGTACATTGCACGATGATGGCCAGGTTCGGATGGCGCCCGCCCAGCAGTTCCAGCTGTTCCAGCTCCGCTTCGCCCGTCTGCTCCTGCTCCAGCAGCAGCAAGTCCGGCGTGACGCCGTTGTCGAAGACATCCGGTATGCTCGCCAGCAGCGCGACGCGGTCGGCCGCGCTGCGTTCGCGCAGCAGGCGGGTGAGCCGCTTGAGCTGGGCTTCATTTTTCGAGACGATGACGATATTCACGTGGTACTCCTGGTAAAGGCGTTCAGTTGATCTGGAAGCCCAGGCTTTCGGCGTGCATGACCACCACCGAGGCGGGCACGGCAATATTGAGAAAACCGAACAGGCTGACCATCGGCGTATAGCTGACGTTGTCGATCGACACGCGCACGCTGTCGATGCAGCTGGCCGTGCGCGTGTTGTCGCCGCAGGCCGACAGGTTGTCGCCGGGATCGGTGGGCGGCGAGGTCACTTCGGCGCCGCTCTTGTTCAGGTAGCTGATGGTGATGTTGGCGGCCGTCAGTTCCGGGGCGGCCGGCAGGGCCGTGCCGCCGAACAGGGCCAGCGTCTTGACGGCGTCGGTCTGGTCGATCCAGCGCACCACCGCTTCGCGCGCGGCGCGGCGGCTCACTTCCTGCACCGTGTTGTACAGGTACAGCATGCGGCCAAATTCGAGGATGCCGAACAGCAGGGTGAAAAACAGCAGCGCCACCAGGGCGAATTCGACGGCGGCGGCGCCGTGCTGGCGGCCGGCCCGGGGTGCAAGCGGAAGGCGGTGGCGCATGGCGTTCTCCTTACAGCATGTAGCGCATGGTGGTGCGCGGCGACAGCGGCGTGGCATAGCTGCTGGCCGCGCCGATGACGAAGGGCAGGTACTGGCCCACCGACAGCGTGTAGTTGACGACTTCGACGCGGATGCCGCCCGGCGCCGTGCCATCGGTGCAGCTGCTGTCGTTGAAGCTCGCGTCCAGGCAGGTGACCGTCACGTTGGCCGTGGTGAAGCCGCTGATGCCGGCGCTGACGGCCGCATCGACCACCGTCTGCCTGGCTGCCGGCACGCCCTGCGAGGAGATGCTCGCCTTGGCCTTGACGGACATGTTGCGCGCCGCGTCGCGCGTGGCCTTGGTCAGCGCGTCGTAGTACCAGAAGGCGCGGCCGAAGCCGAAGATACCGGCCAGCAGGGTGACCAGCAGGGCCAGCACGATGCCGAATTCGACGGCGGCGCCGCCGCGCTGCCTGAGGGGGGAATGGGGGATGCGCATGGCCGCCTCACTTGTAGAGTTTGATTTCGGAATTCGGCACGGGCTCGATCAGGCCCGCGAACTCGACGTCGAGGCGCGCGCCGCCGCTGAAATCGGCCTTCATCGTCATGAAGAATTTGCCGATGCCCACGGCATCCATGGCGCCGCACGAGGCCGGTCCCACGGGCGCCGTGCGGCAGTCGACCAGCACCACGTTGAGGATGCGCCGGTTGTTGCGGCCCGGATGGGCTGCCGAGGGCGCCTGGAACGTGGGGCCGCTGGTCTGGTTGTACGGCGAAGGCGGCGTACTGGCAGGAAAGCTTGCACCGGGACTGACGGGGTAGCTGGCCGTGTCGAAGTAGTTCGCCTTGGCCGTGCTGTACATGGGATTGGCGTTGGCGTCCGCGACGCTGTAGGCCGTGCCGGCTTTGGCCGGGGTGGCGCCATTGCTTTGGTAGGCGGGGCCGTAGGACCACAGCACGCCGTAGCCGGCGAACTGCGCCTGGGCCGCCGTCACGGGCGTCGTGAAGGCCGGCGGCAGGCGGTAGTTCGGCTTGTTGCCGGACAGGCTGACCGATTGCTGGCTGGGCAAGGTGCTGGCGCCCGGTTCCATCCAGCCGGTGGGCGGCGAGTTGGCGGCGCTGGCGACGCAGGGCGATCCGCCGCCCTTGCATGGATATTCCTTGATGTTGGTATCGGGCGGCGCCGTGGCGGGGTCGCACACGGAAGGCGAGGAATAATCGTCGAAGCGCGAATTGAGGGCGGCTGCGATCTTGCCGGCGCTCAAGCCCGTGTTCGTGTAGACCTTGCCCGAGCCGCTGCTGACGACGGCGCTGCTGCCCGTGCACATGAACGGCGCGGTGGAATTGGCGCTGGCATGCGACGCGTCGCAGGCGCCAGGGGGCGCGTCGACGGGGTTGATCAGGTAGGGATCGGACGAGCCGCCCAGCGGATTGAGACCGAACAGGTTGTAGGTGACGCCGCGGCGAAAGCCGAATTCCAGCAGTTCCGTCAGGCCCGTGCCGGCCGGTGCGGCCGGATACGTGTATTGCGCCGTCTTGTTGGCCGGATCGACGGCGCACACGCCGATCGGCGTGACGTCGTTGACGAAGCGGCCCGCCACCGCCACGCCCGAGGCGCTGGTGCTGGCGATGCCGGCGATGCCCATCAGGTAGGTGGCGAAGGTCTTGCTGCCCGTGTCGACGCGGATGAAGGTCTGGCCCTGGGGGCTGGTGCGGGCGCTGGCGCCGGACGACCATGGCCCGTCCGGGCTGGGGCCGAAGCTGATGTTGGCGGCCGTGATGGTCAGGGTGGTGGAAAAATCGTAGCGGTTCTTTTGCGCGATGGCGATGGCCTTCGTCTGCGCATTGTCGATGCCGGCGGCGCTTTGATCGAGTTCCACGGCGCCTGCCAGCGCCGAGCTGTCGGCGCCGTTCTGCAGCTCCGTCTTGGCGATGTACAGGTGGCCCAGGTCCAGCACCAGGCCGCCCATGGCAAACAGTACCACCAGGGTCAGCCCCAGCACGATGGCGATCGCGCCCTGCTGCTTGTCGTGCCTGCGGAATGCGGTGTTCATGGCTGTCTCCTGGTGGCCTGGGGGAAGTGCATCGCGGGACCGGCGCCTACTGGCGTCCGCCCACGCCGATGGTGAAGACATTCGGTTGCGGGTCCGGCGCCGCGAACGATTTCTGGTAGCGCTGGTAGGCGCTGGCGCCGGCCTTGCCGTCGATGCCGCTGACGGGGTTGGTATTGCGGTAGGCGTCCGGATACATGATCTGCTGGGCCTTGAGCAGGGCCACCGATTCGCCGAAGTGCGAATCGAGCACGGGCGTGGTGGTGGCGGTGCAGCCGGCCAGCAGGCATACCAGGGCGGCGCAAGGCAGGCAATGAGCGGTTTTCATGGTGTTCTCCTATTTGAGGTCGAAGCCGGCGGCAGGCTGGGGCGCGGCCGCTTGCGGCTGCATGGGGGCTGCTGGCGCTGCGGGGGCGGGCGCAGGGGCGCTGCCTTCCATTTTTCCCTGCATGAACATGTCGCCGCGCGTCGGCTGGATGTAGCCGTCGGTGGGCAGCTTGTAGTCGGCCGGCAGCGGTTTGACCAGGTGCGGCGTGATGATGAAGACCAGTTCCGAACGGTCCGTCTGGAAGTCCGTGCTGCGGAACAGGGCACCCAGCACGGGCACTTCGCCCAGGCCTGGCAAGGCCTTGATATTGCTGGTCACGTTGTTCTTGATCAAGCCGCCGATGGCGAAGCTCTGGCCGTCGAACAGCTGCACCGTGGTGGTGGCGCGCCGCGTCGTAAACGAAGGCAGGACGGCGGTGGCCGAGATGCCGGTGGCGGTGATGCCGATGCCGTCCTTGTTCAGGTCCGACACTTCCGGCGCCACCTTCAGGTTGATGCGTCCCCCTTCGAGCACGGTGGGCGTGAATTTCACGGCCACGCCGAATTCCTTCTCTTCCAGGGTGATGGTGGGCACGCCGCCATTGTTGGTCTGGCTGACGGGGATGAAGATTTTGCCGCCGGCCAGGAAGCTCGCCTCCTGGCCGCTGATGGCCATGATGTTCGGTTCGGCCAGCACCTTGATCAGGCCATCGCGTTTTTGCGCGTCGAGGTTGAAGAAGTTGTTCTTGCTGGCGCCGCTCAAGCCGCTGGGATTGTTGCTGAGCAGGCTGGACAGCAGCGAATACGACCAGCTGCCGATGGTCTTGTTGATGCCCAGGCTGGCGCCCAGCTGGTCGACCAGCACCTTCGACACTTCGGCCACCTTCACTTCCAGCATCACCTGCTGCGGCGCGGCGATCGACAGCAGGTTGATCACGCGCGGCATGCCCGCATCGGGCGCAGGGGCTGGAGCGGCGGCGCCTGCGGCCGGCGCTGCGCCGGAGGTGGCGCCGCCGCTGCGGGTGCTGCGCTGCACATAGGCGTTGGCCAGCGACAGGGCCTGGTCGGCCTTGACGACATCGCTGACCATGCCCGACAGGATCAGGGTGTCGCCTGCCACCGTGACGTGGATCTTTTCGTTCGGCAGCAGCTCGGCCATGCGTGCCTGCAGGCTGCTGCTGTCGATACCGACGGCCAGGTCGATGATGGTGGCGTCATTGCTCTTGTTCCACAAGATCAGGTTGGTGGTGCCGACGGAGCGCCCCAGCAGGTACACCTCGGTGGGGTTGAGCAGGATCACGTCGGCGATGCGCGGATCGCCGACGGACATGCGGCTGGCGGCGAATGGCAGGCGCACCAGGGTCGATTTGCCTTCGGCCAGGCTCATTTGCGGCGCCATCTCGGTGCGGCCGGCGCGCGATTCGCTTTGCGGCGGCGTGGACTTGGGACGGACGGCGGCCCGGCTGCTCCTGGCGGCGCCCGTTTCGGCAGCGGCGGCGGTAGCGGTCGTGGCGGCGACTGGCTCGGCGTGCGCCCGGGGCGCCAGGGCGCCGATGGCGGCGATGGCAAGCGCCAGGCGCAGGCCCCGGATGCCGCTTGCTGTGCGATATGTACTCATGGCTAGGCTCCTCTGGTGCAGGTTAGAATTGTTGGGAGCTGCGTTCCAGCCCCTTGATGACATCGACGCGTGGACCGGCCTGTGGCGCAGCTGCTGCGGCAGGACGGCGGCGGGGGAGCGGCTTGGCTTGCACCATGGCGGCGGGGGCTGCCATGGCGACTTTTTCATCGAGCAAACTGGACTTGGTGGCGCCTTCCGTGTTGACGGGCTTGTCCTCGACCTGGTTGCGCAGCACCAGCGACAGGGTGCCCACGCTGCGCGCCAGGTCGAGTTTTTCTGCCTGCTCCGGCGTCAGCTCCAGGGTCACGGCGTTGACCACCTTGGGCTTGGTGTCGTCGCGGCTCGATTCCTGGGCGATGGCCAGCACGAGGATGCGTTCGAGCACGATCTTGGATATGTTCGGATCGCGGTCCGGTGTCTTGCGCGCCCCTTCTCCCTGGGTATTGACGAGGATGTCGACGAAGTTGCCGGGCAGGGCGAAGCCGGCCACGCCCACCACATCGTTGACGCGCACGGTCATGGCGCGCTTGCCCTCGGCGACGACGGCCGACAGGCCGCCTTGCGTGCCGGGAGGCGCCAGCTTGCCTTCCATGATCGGTTCGCCGTGCTGGATGCTGGTGCGCGTGACGCGCGTTTCCAGCAGTTTCGGATCGTTGACGGCGCCCGGCGGCAGCGCGTTCGATGGCCAGTCCACCATGCGGACCATGTCGGGCGTGAGGCGCGCGCCCAGGCTGATGTCGACCTGGGCCACGGCCACCTTGTTGATGTTGCCCGAGGCTTGGGCATTGATCCAGCGCGCGGCCACGATGACCGCGGCGAACGCCAGGATGACCGCAATGGCCATCATCGTCAGAGCGCGTGCGTTTCTCATTTTGCTTCCCCTTTGTGCTGGACCGCTGCCGATCCGTTATGTGTGCTTGCAAGGTCGTCATCGCTGCCGAAATAGTTTTTCCATGCCCACAGCAGCACTTCCGGATTCAGCTGCGCCGCGTGGTCTTCATAGCGCGCCTGGTCGCACACCTGCGCCAGGATGTCGCGCGGATAGCAGGCCAGCAAGGGCCGCTGGTACTGGCTGTGCAGGTGCAGCAGGTAGGTGTAGGAGGCTTCGTCGAAATTGATGCCCAGCTGGGCGCAGGTGCTGCGGAACACGGCCAGGTAGTGGTAGGCGCTCAGGGGGCCCACGTGGATCTTGTAGCCGATGCGGCGCAGGAAGGAGTCGTCGGCCAGATGCTGCGGCGCCAGGTTCGACGAGAACACGACGATGACGTCGAAGGGCACGGGGAATTTGTAGCCCGTGTGCAGCGACAGGTAATCGATATGCCGCGCCATCGGCACGATCCAGCGGTTCATCAGTTCCACGGGCGAGCAGCGCTGGCGGCCCAGGTCGTCGATGATGAAGATGCCGTTGTTGGCCTTCAGGTGCGGCGGCGCCTGGTACAGGCGGTTACCCTGGTCGAATTGCAGGTCCAGCATGTCGAGCGTCAGCTCGCCGCCCGTCAGCACGGCGGGACGCTCGGCGCGTACCCAGCGCGGGTCGGGCGGCACGGAGCCGCCGTGCGACAGGGTGTGCAGCATGGGGTCGAGGAAGGGCAGCACTTCGCCGTCGACCATCACGGCATGGGGCAGGGCGATGGCGCCGCTGAGCAGGCCGTTCAGGCGCTCGGCCAGGTAGCTCTTGCCGCTGCCGGCGGGGCCGTGGAAGAACAGGGCGCGCCCGGAATTCATGGCCGCGCCCAGCTGGTCGAGCACGGCCGAACTGGCCACCACGTCGCGAAATTCGCGCTGCACGTCGTCGCGGGTGACCTGCATGTCCGCCACGCTTTGCGCCAGCACCTGGTTGCTGTAGTCGGCCAGGGTGACGGGGGCGGGACCGCTGTAGGCATTGCGGCGCATGTATTCGGCGGCGCGCAGGCGGCCCTGGTCGCCCAGCAGGTAATACAGGTCGGCGTCGGTGCCGCTGCCGCCGTTGCGGCGTGCCTCGCACAGCTTTTCGGCGCGCATGAAGGTCAGCAGCGGTTCGAGTACGCCGGCGCCCAGTTTCACGTGCGTCGACAGGGCGGGCAGGCCGATCTGGCCGCGCAGGAAGAGTATCTTGACCAGCAGTTCGACCAGGAACAGGAAGGGCAATCCCGTTTCCTCGACCGTGCGTGGCGCGCGCCTGGCCGCCGGCTCGATGCCGCCGCCGTCGCTGCGTTCTGGATAGGTGTCAGGCATGATAATTACTCCTCTTGCTTGGGTGGCCGGTTATCAGAAAATGAAGGGCAGCAGGCGGTACTTCACCTGCCGCATGTAGACGCGGTAGCGCACGTCGGTGGACAGGAAGCGCTCTTCGCGCAGCAAACGCGCTACCAGCATCAGCATGGCCAGCACGTACACGACGCCGTTCACGGGCGAGGTATTGGCCAGCAGGTAGCCGCTCAGGGAAATCAGGTAGCTGGCATACAGCGGATGGCGCACCACGCGGTAGGCGCCGCCCGTCTTGATTTCGCGCTGCGCCGCCACCAGGCCGAAGCTGCGGTTCAGCGACAGCAGGCCGGCGATCTGCAGCAGGCTGCCGAGGGCCAGCAGGTAGCGCGCGCCGGGCCAGATGGCCATGTCGGCGGGCGAGAGCAGGAAGGGGGCGAAGGTGGCGCCGATGGCCAGCAGCCAGTCGCCCGCATCGGTGGAGACGCTGACGGGGGCCGAGCGCACGATGAAGAACAGGGCGGCGAGGGTTTCGGCGGCGCAGAACAGCAAATAGCTCCAGTCGCCGCCCTGCAGGAATCCCACCACGTGGGCACTGGCGAAGAAGGTCCACAGGCAAGCCATGGCGATGCTGGTGAACAGGCTGGCGTGGCGCGAGTGGCAGAGGGTGGCGAGGGTGTGCATGGTCGGGTCCTGTGGTGGCTGGTCGTCGGAGCGGCGCGTTTCAGCGCAGGCTCCACAGATGGTGGTATTGCAGGAACACCTGCAGCGCGGTGCCGCTGGCAATGGCGAAGGCGTAGGCCAGCTTGCCGGTGGCTGGCGGCGGCTCGGCGATCGTGGCGGCGCCGCCGGCAAGGCTGTGCAGCAGCGCGCCCAGCATCATGTGATAGGTGTTGCGCAGCACCAGGCGCAGGCGGCGGCCTGCCAGCGCGGCGGCCAGGGCCAGCACGCCGCCGCACAGGAAGGTCAGCAGGGCCGCTTCCAGCACCGCATCGGGACCGAGGAAGGCGCCGCACATGGCCATCAATTTGACGTCGCCGGCGCCGAGGGCACGCAGCAGGTACATGGGCAGCAGCAGGGCCAGTCCGGCGCCGGCGCCGGCCAGCGCCTGCAGCAGGCCCAGGCCGCCGAAGGAGGCGTCGAACAGGCCGTCGCCGGATGGCACGAAGCTGTTCAGGATCAGCCCCGCCAGCGTGCCCCACAGCACCAGCAGGTTGGGGATGCGGCGCGTGCGCAGGTCGTGCCACAGCGCGGCGGCGAGCAGGGCGGCCAGCACGGCCAGGCACAGCAGCATGGGCAGGTGGGCGCTCATGATGTCAGTCCTCCCTTGCTCAGGCAGGGCGCCGTGGCCAGGTTCATGGCAGGGGCTGCGGCCTGGCTGCCCAGCATGCGTCCTACCAGGTGCCACACCAGCGCCGCGCCGGCCGCACCCACATAACCGTCGAGCGCATAGTGCCAGCCCAGGTGGATGGAGCCGAGCAGGATCAGCACGGCGAAGGCGGACAGGGCGAGCCCGGCGGCGCGGCTCACTTTCCAGCCCATGATCGCCATCAGCACGGCCGTGGCCACATGCATGCTGGGCATGGCGGAGATGCCCAGTTCGCCATTCGTGCCCTTGCTTTGATAGCCTTGCCACAGCATGTCCTGCACTTGCAGGGCCCAGACGGGGACGTGCTGGTTGGCGTCATGCAGGTAGGCCATCAGCGGCGCATACGGGTCGCTGGCGTGCAGGTGGGCGTAGTAGCAGGGACCGACCGAGGCAAACAGCACGGCCAGGATGCTGCCCAGGGCGATCCAGGTCAGCGCAAAGCTGAGCAGGAACTGCATGCGCAGCAGCGGCCGGCGGGTATCGAGGATGAGCCAGTACAGGATGGCGTAGAACAGGAAGAACCAGAAGTGGTAACTGAAGTTGAGCAGGCCCGTGATGAGCGGGTGGCCCAGCAGCGGCTGCAGCCTTTCCCATGGGGCCTTGCCGCCATGCAGCGCCATGTCCCAGGCGGACAGGCTGGCATCCCAGGTGTACGGATGCAGGCGGGGGATGGCGGCCTTGAAGACGGTGAAGCTGGAGGCGAAGACGGGGATCAGCAGCATGGCCGGCAGCGCGTGCAGCAGGCGCTCGTTGCTCAGGTAGTGGCGCAGATCGTGGTACAGATAGTGGCACAGGCGGTGCGGGCGTTTCACCACCATGACATGGATGGTGTAGCCGCACAGGATGAAGACGGGGCCCGTGAGGATGGCCACGAGGAAGCCGGCCAGTACGTTGAGGGTGTCCGAGGCGCTGGGCAGGCCGCCGGCCAGCAGTGCCGCGGCGGCGGCATACAGCAGCACGATCAGCAGCAGGGCGCGGTGGGTGCGCAGCGAGGCGCGCAGGGTATTCATGACAGGGCCAGGACCACTTGGTCCTTGACGTAGACAAACAGCAGCTTGACCTGGTCACCGAGCAGGGTGATCGTGATCACCAGCACTGCCGCGATCAGGCCCGCCAGCAGCGCGTACTCGATCGCCGTGACGGCGGACTCGTCGGATAAACGGCTGAAGAGAGTTTTCACGATGGGCCTCTGATAGGTGAGCAGGGGGAAACTTGCCTGTGGCATTGACCTGGCGGTAACCGGACTGGCGACGTGCCAGCCCGGAGTACCGTGTTCAGGCGGCAGCGGTATTGGCGGAGGTGAGCTTGGTGCCGATGGTGCTGAACGTTTTTTTCAGCTGCGTGCCGACGATGGTGACGGCAGCGATGATCACTACGGCAATCAGGGCAGCGATCAGGCCATACTCGATTGCGGTGACGCCATCTTCTTCGCGGATAAAGTTTTTGATGAGGTTCATGACAACTCCTGGTGGTGGTTAAGGTACAGCGGTGGGTAAAACGGCATGGCAGCGTTGCTTCCTGGCGCACTCATGGACTTTCGCCCAGTGCCAGCAGTCCGATGATGCAGACCACCGCCATGAGGGCCGCCACAAGTGCATAGCGGTAGAACGCAGCCTTTTCCTTGCCCTGTAAATAGGTGATCAGGGCTGTCGGAAGAAACTTGTCAAAGCGCATGCTGTGCTCCGTGTTGTGGTGGGCCGCGCGGTGATTTGCACTCCGGTAAATCCACTATAGAAGTCGGCACCTTGATCTACATCAGAAGAACATCCTTTTATTGCGAGGAGGAACTGCTTGTTTTTTTCGTGACAATTGTCATGGTCGAGTTTGGCGCGCAGGGGCGAAGGAAGGCCGAGCCGGTGGCTGGCGCAGGGAGGTGGCGGGGAAGGACTTGCGCGGCCATGCAGTGGCCGGGCAGGGGGAGCGGCGGCGTCAGGCGCCGGGCGGCAGTTGGCCCAGCTGGTGCTTGGTGGCGTAGGCGTACAGTTCCAGGCGGTTGTACACGCCCAGCTTGCGGTAGATCGACGTCAGGTGATTGCGCAAGGTGTGTTCGGAGATGAACAGCTGGTCCGCCAGCAGCTTGGCCGGCGTGCCGCTGCCGTGCACCAGCGCGGCGATGATCTTTCTTTCCTTGAGGGTCAGGCTGGCGACGGCGATGGCTTGCGCCGAGCCGCCGCCGGGCTGGGTCAGCTGCGTCAGCATGCGTCCCAGCATCGCGTGTTCCAGCCACAGTTCGCCCTGATACACCTTTTCGATGGCTTTCAAGACCATTTCCGCCGGCGCATCCTTGCTGACGATGCCGCGCGCGCCTTTCAGCACCGTCTGGTCCAGGATGGCCTGGTCGTGGCTGGCCGTCAGCACCAGCACGCGCGTGCTGCCGCACTGCGCCAGCGCGGGCAGGATGGCCAGCGAGCTGATGCCGCCCAGGTCCAGGTCCAGCACGATCACATCCGGTTGCAGCGCCTTCGCCTGCTCCAGCGCCTCGGCGCTGTCGGAGGCCGTGGCGACCACGCGCATGCCCGAGTGCTCGCCGCCGATCAGCCGCTCCAGGCCCCACAGCATGGTCTTGTGATCGTCCACCAGCATGACGCTGATGACATGGCCGGCCGGAGGGATGTGGCGTAAGTCATTCATATGGGGATCTCGATCTGCACGGAGGTGTTGCCCAGCATGCCATGCGTGACGCGGGCGGTGCCGCCCAGGGCGGCGGCGCGCTCGGCCAGCGAGTCGGGCAGGAAGTCGGGGACGTGCGCGGCGGCGCATTCGTTGTCGATGCTGATGTGCAGTGCGCCCTGCACGCAGGTCAGCTTGACGGCGCCGTGGCGCGCCGACGTATGCTTGCGGATATTGCTCATGCCTTCGTTGACGATCTGGAACACTTCGGCCGCCAGGCGGTCGTTGATGTGCAGGTCGCCTTCGATATGCAGGGCGATGTCGATGCCATAGAATTCGCGGATCTGCGTGGCCTGGCGGCGCAGCGCGACCAGCAGTTCCGGCTCGCTTTGCACTTGCCCATTCTTGAACGTGCGCGCGTAGCTGCGCAGGTCGGTGATCACCTGGCCCGACATGATGATCAGCTTTTCCAGCTCCGGCAGCAGCGGGTTGCCCGGCGTGGCTTCGTTGCGCAGGGCGGCCAGGCCATGGCGCAAGCCGATATACGGCTGCACGGCCGTGTCATGCAGGTCGCGCGCGATCTTTTCGCGCTCGCGCGAGGCCGCCTGCGACGCCAGGCGGTCGAGCAGATCGATGTTTTCAATGACGGGGAACGCCTGCGCGCCGATATGGCTGAGAAACAGGGCGTCCGTCTTGCTCATGCTGGTGGCGGACACGATGAAGATGCGGCCCTTGCCATTGCGCAAGGGCAGCGGCGCGCTGATGAAGGCGTGCGCTTCGAGCAGTTCGGCCAGGCGGCCGCCTGCCGCGTCGTCGTGCCGCAGCCAGCGCCCGCTGTCGGGCTCGAGCATGCGCGCGCCGCCTGACCATGGCAGCCAGCGGCCGGCGGGCTGGTTGTACAGGGCGATCTTGTCGTACGGGAAAGCGAGCAGGGGACTGGCCGCATCGTCGCTGAGGATCGAACTCGTATGCACGACGCCCGTGCCCGTATGAATCACGCTGCGCAGCGACCAGACCCGCGTGCCCTTGTCCTGCATGATCAGCAGGCAACTGCGGCCGTTGAAATAACTGCGGGTTTTTTCCAGCACCGAGGTGATGGTCTGGTCGACGCCGAAGCGCGGATTGGACAGCTGGCTGACATCGCGCAGCAGCGCCAGGTGGCTGCGCTGGGTGATGGCCGAGCCGCCCCAGTAGGCGATCATGTAGCCGAGCGCCAGCAGGAAAGTGGTGCGCAACAGCAGGCGCGACAGCTCCGCATCCGTTTCGCCGAACAGGGCGGTGGCGGCAAACAGGCCGGCCGAGGCCAGGGTGACGCGCGCGCCTTCCTCGAAGCCCCGCTGGAACGACGAGGTCAGGATGGCAAAGAAAAAGAACAGGAAGAATAAATTGTTGTGGCTGCTGGTGGAAAACACGATCAGCGCATACCAGGCCACGTCCAGCCAGTACAGCAAGATATCCTGCGGCAGGCTGAGGCCCAGCAGGGTCAGCAAATAGAGCAGCAGGCTGTGCATGGTGTAGGCGGAAAAGATCAGCCAGGTGATCTTGCTCAGCTTGCCGGCGCTTTCGGGGTCGATGAACAGGGTCAGCAAGGTGGCGCTCGACAGCAGCAGGCGCATGCCGTTCACCATGGTCGTATCCATGCCGGCACCCGGCAAGCCGGATATGAGGGGAGGATCGAGATTCACAAGCGCTCCTGGCCATGTCCCGCATGGGTGGGCCATGCGCAGGGATAGATACCACAGATAAATTCTTGTTATTGTTGCTGCAATCAGTGACGAGTCTACGCACACGCCGTAAAGATGTCTACTGGAATCCTTTGCCCTGCGTTGCTTTTTTTATAGCGGCTGCGCCATCACGCGGTTGCGCCCGGCGCCCTTGGCCTGGTACAGGGCGCGGTCGGCGGCGCCGATCAGGGCGGAGATGGCCAGCGGCTGCTGCGGGTACTGCGTGGCGATGCCGATGCTGACCGTGATGTGCTTGACCTCATTGCCCGTCTTGGCATGCGGAATGCGCAGGTCGGCCGCATGCTGGCGGATCGCCTCGGCCATGCGCAGCGCCTGCGCCGCGTCCGTATCGGGCAGGATGGCGGCAAACTCTTCGCCGCCATAGCGGGCCAGCAAGTCGGTGGGGCGCTGCAGCATGGCGGCCAGCTCGGCTGCCACGCGGATCAGGCAATCATCGCCCTGCTGGTGGCCGTAATGGTCGTTGTAATCCTTGAAATGGTCGATGTCGATCATCAGCAGCGACAGCGGGCTGCTGGTGCGCATGGCGCGCCGCACTTCCTTCTCGATCGCCACGTCGAAGTGGCGGCGGTTGGCGATGCCCGTCAAGCCGTCGGAAAAGGTTTGCGAGCGCAAGACCATGGTCTGTTCGCGCAGCAGCTTTTCGCGTCCCACGGCGATGGTGACGTCATTGATCTGGATCAGGCAGTGGCGCGGCGAATCGGGTAAATTGATCGGTGTGACGGCGATGGCTTGCTGCATGCGTTCCTCGGCGTCGTTGCCGCCCGTGGCCGCGCCATGCGTGTACAGCGCAAACGGCGCCTTGTGCAGGGTTTGCGACAGCAGCGACTGGAAATTGTCGCGCAGGGCCTGGGTGATGGCCGAATCGATGCGCTTGTGTCGCATTTCCGGGAAGACGGCGAAGAAATCCTGGCCCAGCACGGCGTCGGCCTGGCGGGCCGAGTGGCGCGCCATCCAGCTGTTCCACAGCACGATGCGGTGCTGTTCATCGAGCACGATGGCGCCCAGGTTCACGGCGCCGAGTATGCTCTCGAGCAGGGCGAGTCGATGCAATGCATCCGGCATGATCGTCACGCCTGTCCCAGGACCTTGGCCAGGTAGCGGCTGACCTGCTGTTTCAGGTCGTGCAGGGCGGACAGGTCGAGCACGAAGGCCACATAGCCATGGATCTGGTGCTTGGACAGCACGAAGTCGATATGCAGCATCAGCACGACGGCTTCGTCATCCTGGCCGCCGAACGAGGACAGGATTTCCGCACTGGTGCCCACGTGGTACAGGGGCAGCGAGCCATGCAGTTCGCTGTCGAACAGGTTGGCCAGGGTTCCGACGCAGGAGTTGAGGATGATGTTGCCGATCTCGCTCATCGCCTCCTGTTCCATCTCCGTCAGTTCCTGCAGCGGCATGGCGTCGCCCACCATCAGGCGCACGATTTCCAGGCTCTTGTCCTCGGGAAACATCAGGATGGCTTCGGTGGCGAAAGCGCCATCGTAATGCTGGCTGACGCCGCAGATGCGTTCGCCATCCTTCTTGCTGCCCAGCAAGGCGGCCGCGTCGGCACGGTTCAGGAAGGTGATCGACGGCACCGACATGGTGACTTCTTCATTCACGATCTCGCTCATGGCCGCCGCCGCATGGCCCACCCCGATGTTGAATATCTCTACCAGGGCATCATTCTCGAGTTCGGAAAGATTGACCATGCTCACAGTCCCAGTGATTCGATCAGCTGGTGGATGCGCGTTTCCGTGATCGGTTTTTCCATGAAGCCGACGCCCAGTTCGCTGGCGCGGTTGCGGGTGGCGTTCTGCACATTGGCCGTGACGAGAATGATGTGCGTCTGCGGACACAGCGCGCGCAATTGTTCCGCCGCCGCGATGCCGCCCATGCCGGGCATGTTGACATCCAGTAGTATCAGCACAGGGGTGGCGGTCTTGACTTTTTCCAGGGCTTCCTCACCCGTCGCCGCCTCAATCACTTGCCAGTCGGCATGTTTGCTGAGGATGAACTGATGCGACATCAAACGTGAAACCCGGCTGTCATCGACAACAAGTACCTGTTTACTGTGATTCATGTGCTATTCCTGAAACGTCATATCGGTCAATCGTGCCATTTTCGCATATTTTAAAGGGCATAGAGTGTAAATGGACGCGCAATTGCCTTAGGGCAAGGTTTTCGCGCTTGCCTGTTGTATCGCGGCGCCTTGTCGGTCATGATGGCCGGCTGGCCGGGCTGGCAATCCGTTAAAATAGCGCCATTCCTCACTTTAGCCTGAATGCCATGACCCAAGACGAATTGAAGCAAGCCGTAGCCCGCGCCGCCATCGACTACGTAGTAAAAGGTGAAATCATCGGCGTCGGCACCGGTTCCACCGCCAATTTCTTCATCGATGAACTGGCCAAGATCAAGGACAGCATCAAAGGCACGGTTGCGTCGTCCGAAGCGACGGCCGCGCGCCTGGCCGGCCATGGCATTCCCGTCTTCGACTTGAACGATGTCGAGTCGATCGCCGTCTACATCGACGGCGCCGATGAAATCACGGCCGGCGGCGCCATGATCAAGGGCGGCGGCGCGGCATTGACGCGTGAAAAGATCGTTGCTTCCGTATCCAAACAGTTCGTCTGCATCGCCGACGGCTCCAAGCTGGTGGAAACCCTGGGCGCCTTCCCGCTGCCGGTGGAAGTGGTGCCGATGGCGCGCGCTGCCGTGTCGCGCCAGCTGGCCGCGCTGGGCGGCACGCCCCGCCTGCGCCTGAAGGCAGGCACCACCGAAGCGTTCATTACGGATAACGGCGGCGAGATCATCGACGTGCTGGGCTTGAAAATTGCCGACCCGGTGGCGCTGGAACAGCAGATCAACCAGATCGTCGGCGTCATCGCCGTCGGCCTGTTCGCCGTGCGCGGCGCCAACGTTTGCCTGCTGGGCATGCCGGATGGCGTGCGTACCCTGGCGTACTAAGATGATAGCCGGCGTTCGCCGGCATAGATGTGTTAAACGGCGGCCCCTTGCGGGCCGCTTGTCATGTGTGCCTGGCGGTACACGGCCACGGTGCGCAGCAAGCCGCCGAGGAAGATGCCGCTGAAGCAGCCATAGGCGAGGCAGACAGGTACGATGAAGCTGGCCGCATGGGCATAGGCGGGGGCGACGGCCAGGGTCACGGCGACTGCATATTTCATGCAGAAAATGCTCATCATCAAGATCATGGGTACCCAGCTGCCGGGGCGCTGCACGCTGCCCCGCTGGGGAATGGCCACGATGGTGTCTGTCTTGGTCAGCGACCATGCCAGCGCCGCGCCGGCGAGGGCGCCGGCGACCCAGGCGAACGGCGCCACGCCGGCCAAGCCGAAACTGCCATGCACGCCGCTCAGCGACAGGGCCAGCATGACCAGGGGAATGATGCACAGCTTGCGCAAGCTCACTTCGCGGGCGCGGCTGGCCAGCACGCCGCGGTAGACGAGAAAGCCCAGGATGGCCCAGACGTAGAGGGGAGTGTGGCTGAAGATTTGCTGCAACATGGTGTCCGCCTTGGTGTGAGGTTGTCGATGGACGTACTGTGCCAGCCGGCGGCGTGGGCGGCGAGCGGCTTGCGACGAAACGGGGAGGAGGTGCCGTGAAACGGCGGGGAAAGGCGTGAAACGAAGGCGTAACTGCCCGTGACGTGGTCACGGGCAAGCGATAAAGCTTATTCCGTAGGTGGAACGTAACCCATGGCCGCATCGGCGCCATCGCCGAAGAAATGCTTTTCCATCTGCGTGGCCAGGTATTTGCGGGCGCGCGCGTCGGCCAGGTTCAGGCGGTTTTCATTGACCAGCATGGTCTGGTGCTTGAGCCAGGCAGCCCACGCTTCCTTCGACACGGATTCGTAAATCTTCTTGCCCAGTTCGCCCGGGTACGGCGGGAAATCCAGTCCTTCGGCTTCCTTGTTGAGTTTGATGCAGTGGATCGTGCGGGCCATCTGTGCTCCTGAATCAGTGTAGAGATAAAGCGTGATTATAAGGCACTTTGCGCCTGCCCTCGCGGGGCCGTCGCGGCCTGGCGACAAGCCGTTTGCCGCGCCCTTGCGCTGGATCAAATTTGATCTGCGCCGCCCTAGCTAGTAAGATGCCTTATCGCGCCAGCCGCTGGCGGCGCCTCTTCCAACCAAGTAGTAACAATTAACCAATATGGAATCCCTATGACCTCAGTGAAAGTCCATGGCATCGATGTCAGCAATACAGGCAGCTTTGCGCTGTTTGGCGGCATCAACGTGCTCGAATCGCGCGATCTCGCCATGCGCGCTTGCGAAGAATACGTGCGCGTCACGCAAAAACTGGGCATTCCATATGTGTTCAAGGCCAGTTTCGACAAGGCCAACCGTTCATCGATCCATTCCTACCGCGGTCCGGGCCTGGAAGAAGGCATGCGCATCTTCCAGGATGTGAAGGCGGCGTTCGGCGTGCCCGTGATTACCGACGTGCATGAACCATGGCAGGCGCAGCAGGTGGCCGAAGTGGTGGACGTGCTGCAATTGCCCGCCTTCCTTGCACGCCAGACGGACCTCGTCGTGGCCCTGGCGAAAACCGGTAAAGTCATCAACATCAAGAAGCCGCAATTCCTCAGCCCTGGCCAGATGGCCAATATCGTGGAGAAATTCAAGGAAGCGGGCAACGATCAACTGATCCTGTGCGACCGCGGCACCTGCCTCGGCTACGACAACCTGGTGGTCGACATGCTGGGCTTTGGCGTCATGAAGAAGACGTGCGACGACTTGCCGATCATCTTCGACGTCACGCATGCGCTGCAGCAACGCGACCCCGGCGGCGCCGCTTCGGGCGGCCGCCGCCAGCAAGTGGCGGACCTGGCCCGCGCCGGCCTGGCCGTCGGCATCGCCGGTCTGTTCCTGGAAGCCCACCCTGATCCCGACAACGCCCGCTGCGACGGCCCCAGCGCCTTGCCGCTGGACCAGCTGGAGCCGTTCCTGGCGCAATTGAAGGCACTGGACGACCTGGTCAAGTCGTTTGCCCCGCTGAACATCAAGTAATGGTGTTTCAGTAAAGGTGTTTCAGTAAAGAAAAAGCCCGGCATGCCGGGCTTTTTCAGTTTTACAGTGTCTTGATCAGCACCTGGGATTTACGTTGCCAGTTATACATATGCTGGCGGTCCTTCGGCAAATCGTCGACCGTAGCCGGCACGAAGCCCCGTTTCTTGAACCAGTGCGAAGTGCGCGTGGTCAGCACGAACAGCTTGTTCAGGCCGGCGGCGCGCGCGCGGTTTTCCATGTGTTTCAGGATGCGCTCGCCATCGCCTTGAGCTTGCACTTCCGGGTTGACCGTCAAACATGCCATTTCTGCCATCTTTTGCGCGGGGAACGGGTACAGGGCGGCGCAGCCGAAGATCACGCCATCATGCTCGATGACGGAGAAATAATCGATTTCGCGCTCGATCAGCTCGCGGCCCCGCTTCACCAAAGTGCCGTCCGCTTCCAGCGGCTCGATCAGTTTGATGATGCCGCCCACGTCTTCGATGGTGGCCTGGCGCAAGCTTTCCAGGTTTTCATGGCTGATCATGGTGCCCACGCCATCATGGGTAAACAATTCCAGCAGGGCGGAACCATCCATCGAGAACGGCACGATGTGCGAGCGCTCGACGCCGTTGTGGCATGCTTTGACGCAATGTTTCAGGTAAAACGCCGTGGCATCGGGCAAGAAGCCCGCCATCAGCACGGCTTCGGCCTGGTGCGACGACAGTTCGCGGATTTCCACGCCCGTCGCGTCTTCCATCATCGGTGTTTCCGTGATGAAAATCAGCTTGTCCGCGTGCAGGGCGATGGCGGCGCTGCACGCCACATCTTCCATGGTCAGGTTGAACGCTTCGCCCGTTGGCGAAAAGCCCAGCGGCGAGAGCAGCACCAGGCCGTCCGAACCGAGGATGGAATGGATGGTTTCGGCGTCGACCTTGCGCGTGATGCCCGTCAGTTCCAGGTCCACGCCATCGATCACGCCCAGCGGGCGCGCCGTGATGAAGTTGCCGGAAATGATACGGATGGCCGCATGCGACATGGGCGTGTTCGGCAAGCCCTGGCTGAACGCGGCCTCGATATCGAGGCGCAGTTCGCCGGCGGCTTCCTTCGCGCATTCCAGCGCGGCGATATCCGTGATGCGCACGCCGTTGTGGAAGCGGCCTTCGACGTTACGCAAAGCCAGTTGTTCCGCCACCTGCGGCCGCGAGCCGTAGACGACGGTGACATTGATGTCCAGCGCATGCAGCAGGGACAAATCATGGGCCAGCACCTGCAGCGCCCCGGCGCTGACGAGTTCACCGGGGAAGGCGACCACGAAGGTCTTGCCGCGAAAGGCGTGGATGTAGGGCGCGACTGAGCGCAGCCATTGGACGAATTGGGTAGGGTTTTCCATTAAGCGCATTATAATTCGCTGCGCGATGTGCGCGCTTAAAATACCTGTAAAAAACAATGTCTTCAGCCAGCAATAAGTCTTCCCCTCCTTCCACCGTTGCAAATGTGCCCGCCAGCGGGGATGTTTCCGCGCCTGCGCAGGGCCGCCAGCGCCCGCCCGTGAGCCAGCAAAGGCAGCAGCCTCCGCGCGCGGAACAGCAGAAACAGCAACAGCAGCAGCGATCGGGAGAGGGTAAACTCCACGCCGCGCGCCCGCCGCGCGAGGGGCAGGAAAGCCGCGAAGCCCTCGATGCGGCCCGCGCCGCGCGCGAGGCGGAAAAGGCTTTCCGCAACCCGCTGCCGCCGATCACGTATCCGGAAGACTTGCCCGTCTCGGGCCGGCGCGAAGAAATCGCCAAGGCCCTGACGGAAAACCAGGTGATCATCGTCTCGGGCGAGACGGGTTCCGGCAAGACGACCCAATTGCCGAAGATTTGCCTGGAACTGGGACGCGGACAGAAGGGCCTGATCGGCCACACGCAGCCGCGCCGCATCGCCGCCTCGTCGACTGCCAAGCGCATCGCGCAGGAACTGGGCACGCCGCTGGGCGAAACCGTGGGTTTCAAGGTGCGCTTTGCCGACACCTTGACGAAGGGCGCGTCCGTCAAGCTGATGACGGACGGTATCTTGCTGGCCGAGACGCAGACCGACCCGTTGTTGAAAAATTACGACACCATCATCATCGATGAAGCGCACGAACGCAGCCTGAACATCGATTTCCTGCTCGGCTATCTGAAGCAGTTGCTGCCGCGCCGGCCGGACCTGAAAATCATCATCACCTCGGCGACCATCGATGCGGAACGCTTCGCGCGCCATTTCGGCACGCCGGAAAAACCGGCGCCCGTGATCGAAGTGTCGGGCCGTTTGTACCAGGTGGAAGTGCGCTACCGCCCCGTGGAACGGGAGCAGGTGGCCATGCCTGGTGCCGGCGCGGGTAGTAGCGGTGCCGACAAGCCGGGCCAGCGCACGGCCGCCGCGCGCGAAAAGCGCGACTTGATGGATGCCGTCGTCGATGGCGTGGAAGAACTGTGCCGCATCGGTTCGGGCGACGTGCTGGTGTTCTTGCCGGGCGAGCGCGAAATCCGCGACTGCGCCGAAGCGCTGCGCAAGCACCATCCGCCGCATGTGGAGATTTTGCCCCTGTTCGCCCGCCTGTCGGCCGAAGAGCAGGAGCGCGTGTTCAAGACCAGCAATGCGCGCCGCATCGTGCTGGCCACCAACGTGGCGGAAACGTCGCTGACGGTGCCCGGCATCCGCTACGTGGTCGACGCGGGCCTGGCGCGGGTGAAGCGCTACAGCTACCGCAACAAGGTCGAGCAGCTGCAGGTTGAGCCGATCGCCCAGTCGGCCGCCAACCAGCGCGCCGGGCGTTGCGGCCGCGTGGCCGACGGCGTCTGCATCCGCCTGTACGAAGAGCAGGATTATCTGCTGCGGCCGAAATTCACGGAACCGGAAATCCTGCGCTCCTCGCTGGCGGCCGTCATCCTGCGCATGAAGTCATTGCACCTGACGGACGTGGAAACTTTCCCCTTCATCGAGCCGCCGCTGGCGCGCGCGGTGGCCGACGGCTATCAGCTGCTGCAGGAACTGGGCGCCGTCGATGAAGTCAATAAACTCACGCCGCTGGGCAACAAGCTGGCCAAGCTGCCGCTGGACCCGCGCGTGGGCCGCATGATCCTGGCCGCGCTCGACAACGCCTGCCTGACGGAAGTGCTGATCGTCGCCTCGGCCCTGTCCGTGCAAGACCCGCGCGACCGCCCGATGGAGCACCAGCAGGCGGCCGACGAGGCGCACAAGAAGTTTGCCGACGAAAAATCGGAATTCCTCAGCTACCTGAAAATCTGGCGCTGGTTCGAATCGGCCATCGAGCACAAGAAAACCAACCGCCAGCTGCAGGACAATTGCCGCACGAATTTCCTGTCGCAGATGCGCTTGCGCGAATGGCGCGACGTGCACTCGCAGTTGTTGACCATCGTCAAGGAACAGGGCTGGCGCCTGAACGAAGCACCGGCTACCTATGATAATCTGCACATGGCCTTGCTGACTGGCTTGCTGGGCAATATCGGCTTCAAGGGCGAGGACGAGCCGGGCGCGGGCTACCTGGGTGCGCGCGGCATCAAGTTCCATATCTGGCCCGGTTCCTCGTTGCTGAAAAAACCGGGCAAGTGGATCATGGCGGCCGAGCTGGTCGACACGACGCGTTTGTACGCGCGCTGCGTGGCGCAGATCCAGCCCGAATGGCTGGAAAAGGTGGGTGAGCACCTGCTGAAGAAATCGTGGGGCGAGCCGCGCTGGGAAAAACGCTCGGCGCAGGTGACGGCGTCCGAACGGGCAACCCTGTATGGCCTGGTGGTGTACAGCCAGCGGCGCATCAATTACGGCAATTTCAACTTGCCGGAAGCGCGCGAAATCTTCATCCGCGATGCGCTCGTGGGCGGCGACTTCGACACGCGCGCGCCATTCTTTGCGCACAATCATAAACTGATCAAGGACATCGAAAACCTCGAGCACAAATCGCGCCGCCTGGACGTGCTGGTCGACGATGAACTGATCGCCGCCTTCTACGACAAGCTGCTGCCGGCGGACGTGTGCAATGGCGCCGGTTTCGAGAAATGGCATAAAGAGGCCATACGCGACAACCCGAAGCTGCTGTACCTGAACCGCGAAGAGCTGATGCGCCACGAGGCGGCCGGCGTGACCACCGACCTGTTCCCGAAAACCATGTCCGTGACGGGCCTGGAAATGGGCCTCACGTATCACTTCGAGCCGGGCAGCGTGCGCGATGGCGTGACGTTGTCGGTACCCCTGTATGCCTTGAACCAGTTGCCGCGCGAACGCTGCGAATGGCTGGTGCCCGGCATGCTGAAGGAAAAAGTGCATCTGCTGCTCAAATCGCTGCCGCAAAAGCTGCGCCGCCACTGCGTGCCGCTGCCCGATTACGCGGCCAGGTTCTGCGAGCGCGTGCATGCAGCGGGCGTGTTCGGCCGCGGCGATCTTGTAGACGCCATCATCCTCGACATCCGCACGCAGATCACGATCAATGTGCTGACGACGGATTTCAAGCCGGAAACTTTGCCTGCCCATCACTTCATGAATTTCAAGGTGATCGACGAGCATGGCCGCCAGCTGGACATGGGCCGCAACCTGGCCACCCTGCAAGCGGAATTCGGCGGCCAGGCGCGCCAGAGTTTCCAGAAACTGGCCGAAGTGTCGGGCGTGTCCGGCACGGGTACGCCGGGTGCCAAGGTGGCGGTCGCGCAAGTGGCGTCGCGGCTGCAGGCGCAAGCGCAGGGTGCCAACGCGGCGCCAGGCAAGGGCGGCGCGCCGGCCAAGGGCGCAGCCGCCGCTGCGGCGCCGGCGTCAGGCAATGCCACCGTCTCGCAGCACATGGGCTTGACGGGCTGGACCTTTGGAGAATTGCCGGAGTTGCTCGAAATCGTGCAAGGCAAGCTGACCCTGATCGGCTTCCCCGCCCTGGTCGACAAGGGCACGCATTGCGACCTGGAAGTGTTCGACGATCCGACGGTGGCCGCCCGCACGCACAAGGTGGGGTTGCGCCGCCTGTTTGCGCTGCAAATGAAGGAGCAGATCAAGTACGTCGAGAAAAGCATCCCCGGTTTGCAGCAGATGGGCATGCAATTCATGGCCCTCGGTTCGCAGGAAGAGTTGCGCGAGCAAATCATCAACAAGGCGCTCGATATTGCTTGCCTGCAAGATCCGCTGCCGCTGGACGCTGCCTCGTTCGCCAAGCGCCAGGCGGAGGGCAAGTCGCGCCTGGTCTTGCTGGTCAATGAAATCGCCCGTTTGCTGTCGCAAGTGCTGACGGAATTCCACGGCTTGCCCAAGCGCCTGCAGAATATTCCTGCGGCGGCGGCCACCGATATCCAGTCGCAGCTGCAGGGACTCGTGCATAAGCGTTTCCTGACGGAAAACGAGTACACGCAGCTGGCGCATTTCCCCCGTTACTTAAAAGCGATCAACGTGCGCCTGGAAAAGCTGCGCGCCGACCCTGCGCGCGACACCAAGTTGATGGCCGAGTGGCAATCGGCGGCCGCGCCGTATTTGCGCCAGGCCAAGGACCGCCAAGCTGGCAAGAACACGGACCCGAAACTGGTCGACTTCCGCTGGATGCTGGAAGAGCTGCGCGTGTCGCTGTTCGCGCAGGAATTGCGCACGCCGATGCCTGTTTCGGCCAAGCGCCTGCAGAAGGTATGGGAGTCGATGCAGCGGTGATAGTACCTCTATAAACCTACTGCGCAACTCACTATTGCGTCGGCGTTGCTCACCGTACTAGAGTACGGTTGCGCTACTCAACGCAATATTGAGCTTGCTCGCTACGGTTTCTAGAGGCACCGTGACACTAACGATGGGCGGCTATAGTCGCTTGTTCGCTAAATTCTGAAGCGTTTTCTGCCGGATTAGCAGAGCCGCCGAGGCGAAGCGCCGCGTACTCTGCGCTACTTAAGACCTTTTTCGTCAACTACGCTTATCCATCTTGTCATCGCCGAGCGCCGAACGCGAGCCCAGGTCGCCCTGGCTGCTGCCCGTGCCGGCGCGGCTGCCGCTCATGGAGGTGCCGGACATGCTGCCTTCGCTGCCCGATTGCAGGCTGGCGCTGCCGCGCAGGTCGCTGCCCGATGGCATGCGGCTGCCTGCCATGGCGCCGCTGCCGTAGCGCGTGCCGCTGCCATAGAAGGCTTCCATCTGCTGGTTCCACGCTTCGCTGCCCATGTCGGGCCAGTTGTTCTTGTCGAAGCCGGGGGCGTCTTTCAGCAAGTCTTTGTCCACGTTGAGCAGGAAGCGCTTGTTGACGGTGTCCAGGGTCAGGCGTTCCCAGGGCACGGCAAACAGCTTGTCGCCCATGCCCAGGATGCCGCCGAAGGACAGCACGGCATAGGCGATCTGGCCCGTGCGCATGTCGAGCATGATTTCCTTGATGTCGCCCAGTTCCTCGTCGTTGTGATTGTAGACATCGTCGCCGAGCAGGGTATCTGCCCCCATCAGTGCCGGCCCCGGGCCGTCGTGGTTGCGGTACATGCCCAGGATGTCGCGGTCCAGATAGCTCATGGTTTCTCTCCTCTGGTGAAGTGCGGATCGAACATCCAGATTAAGCATGCGCACGAGGTCGCGCTTGATCTGCCTCAATCGTGCCAGCGGCACTTTTATCCGTGTGCAAACGTACGGTGTTGCCAGACAATTGCGGTACTCTATGCATTCTACGGAGGAGGCCGCACATGCTGACGATGCAACGATGCAGTGGGATGAACTTGCGGTACGCTCCACCACGCCATGCGCGCCGCTTGCCATGGTAAAGCCCGCCACCAAATGGCTGCGCGGGCTGCTGCGCGCCGGTAAGGCGCAGCAGCGCACGGCCAGCAAGCTGGCCAAGGTGCTGTTCGGGCCCGTGCCGGCCAAGCCCAAGGCCAAAGCCCGCAGCAAGGTCGTGGCCAAGACCACGCAGGCGAGCCACAAGCCGCGCGCCAGGCCCGCCAGCGACGCCGTGTCCGCCCTGGCGCCCTTCGCCACGCCCCTGTCGCCATCGCGCGTGCGCAAGCGAACGGCGCCCCCGCCGGGCAAGTGGCTGGCCGCCCACTATGCGCCGTTGCCGGAACTGGGGCAGTTGCCGGGCCGGCGCCTGCCATATTTCCTGTACCTGCCCGAGAAGGCGCCGAGCGCCGCCATGCGCAGCCGGGGCCGGCCGCTGCTGGTGATGCTGCACGGCTGCGAGCAGAGCGCCACGCAGTTTGCCGAAGGCACGCGCATGAACCGCCTGGCCGAGCGCAAGGGCTATGCCGTGCTGTATCCGCAGCAATCGCTGCGCTCGCATGCGCGCCGCTGCTGGAAGTGGTACGACAAGCTGACGCAGGACGGCGGCGGCGACGTGCGCCTGATCGTCGGCGCCATCGAGCAGGTGGCGGCCCGCTATGCGATCGACCGCGCGCGCATCTATATCTGCGGCATTTCCGCCGGCGCCGGCATGGCGCATATCGTGGCCCTGAACCATCCGCAGCTGTTCGCCGCGCTGGGCCTGCATTCCGGGCCCGTGTTTGGCGCCGGGCATAACCTGATCGGCGCGCTGGGCGTGATGCAGCATGGCGCGGCCGCCCGCGCCGACGCGGCCATCGATGAAGTGCTGGCGCGCCAGCCCGCGTTTCCCCGCCTGCCCACCATCCTGCTGCAAGGGCTGGCTGACAAGGTGGTGCGGCCCATCAACCAGACGCAGCTGGTGCGCCAGAGCGTGCGCGTCAACCGCTTGCCGTTTGACACTGTGGTGACGGCGCAGCGCCTGCCTGGCGGCGCGGCGGGCGGACGCAATCCGGCCCATGCGTATGGGCTGCACGATTATCAGGTGGACAAGCAGGTGCTGCTGCGCGTGGCGCAGGTCGAGCACCTCGAGCACGCCTGGAGCGGCGGCGACGCCAGCCTGCCGTTCAACGACAAGGCCAAGCCCGACGCCAGCAAGATGCTGCTCGATTTCTTCGCCAGCCACCGCCGCCGATAAGCCGCCGTGCCGCGCGCCGCAATGGTGCGCAGGCACTGGTACGCATCGTTCTTCCCTTCCTCGCAGGGCCGCTGCCGCGCGCCGGCACGCTGGCCGCACCCTTTCCAGTGCCGATTTCCAATGCCGCAGTAGCAGGGATTTTTCTCAAGTGGTATTGCTGCGGTATTTAAAAATAACAAAAACAGGCGCTAAAAATACTAACTGGTATACAATTGGTACACGTTTTCAGTGAAGTCGTGTCCGCCGTCCCATGCCCCGACAGCCGGTACGCACTGACGGCAGCCACCCACGTTACGGAACGCGCCATGTCCATCAAGTCCAAGCAGTTGCTGTGGTTTTTTGCGTTTTTCCTCGTCTTTGAACTGAATATCTATCTGTCCAACGACATGATCATGCCGGCCATGCTGGGCATCGTCGGCGAGTTCCAGGCGGAGGCGAAATTCGTCCCCTTGTCCCTGAGCCTGTATCTGCTGGGCGGCAGTTCCCTACAGATTTTCCTCGGGCCCCTGGCCGACGCCATCGGCAAGCGCAAGCTCGTGTTGACCGGCAATACCTTGTTCCTGCTGGCCACGTTGGCCGTGCCATTGACCGCTTCGATCGAGCAATTTCTCGTCGCGCGTTTCATCCAGGGCATGGGCTGCTGCTTCATCTTCGTCGGCTATGCCATGATCCATGAACTGTTCGACGACATGGCGGCCGTCAAGCTGAGCAGCATTCTGTCGAGCACCACCATCCTCGCGCCCCTGGCCGGCCCCATCCTCGGCAGCGCCATCATCAGCCGGCTGGACTGGCGCTACGTGTTTTTCCTCTCCGGCCTGCTGGCGCTGCTGTCCTTGCTCGGCCTGTGCAAGACCATGCCGCGCGCGGCCCCCAGGGTCGCGCGGCTGGACCTGGGCGCCATCGCGCGCAGCTATGGCGCCATTTTCAGCAACCGGCGCTTCATGTTCGGCATGTTCACGGCCGGGCTGGCCACCGTGCCCCTGACGGCCTGGATCGGCTTTTCACCCCTCTTCGTGCTGCAGGAAATGGGCGCCTCCTACGCCACGTATATCGCCCTGCAATGCGTGATCTTGTCCGGCTTTGTGCTCAGCAGCATCGCCATCCAGCGCCTGCGCCAGGATTTCCCCCTCGTGTCCCTGTTGCGCCTGGGCGGGCTGATCGCGGCCGCCGGCATGCTGGGCGCCGGCGCGGGCCGCCACCACGTCGACGTGTTTGCGGCCTGCATGTTTGTCTATTCCATCGGTTTCGGCCTGTTCAACGGCGCCCTGATCCGCAGCGCGCTCACGGCCAGCAAGGAATCGATGACCTTGACGACGGCCGCCATGAGCTTGCTGTACTGCATTTATCTGTCCGCCTGGCTGCAGCTGTACAACGTGCTGTGCCAGCGCTTCGGCTATGCGCTGGAAACGTATGCGCTGCTGAATATCCCCGTCATCGTGGTCATCACGGCCTGCCTGCTGCTGTTTACACGGGGCATGGCGGGGCGCCGGGAAAGCGAGGTGCTGCTCGCCCGGCACTGATGGCGCAACGATGCGCATGTTGTCGACCTTGTTTTATCTCCTGCGACGTTTATTGACACTCTCCTGCGGAAAATGGTGCGCCCATGAAAATAGATGACCTGGCCTCGAAACACGATCAAGCAAAGATTTTCAACCTGGAATACGAGTTTCGCATCAACCGGCTGAAACTCGATTACATCACCCTGGCCGATGTCAGGCCGGCTGGCAGCAACCTGGAGCAATTGGCCGCGGAGCACCAGGCGGGCATCGCGGCCCTGCGCAGCTTCGTCGCCCTGAACTTCAACCATTTCAATGCGGCAAGCTGTTCCTCGCTCAGCTGCATCCCCACGCGCGCGCTCGGCGAGGACGAGCGCTACCTGCACCGCATCTGGATGGGCGGGCCCTTGCCGGCCATCGCCTGCGAGGCGATCCAGCAGTGGGGCGCGGCGCTCGACGACGTGCGCTGCAACGGCGGCGCGCCGTATGTCTCCATCCTGTGGGTGTGGGACGCGCAGCAGCTGCGCGATGACGAGCGATTCAGCCCCACGGGCGGCGCCGGGCGCTACACGATAGGCCGCTACGACATCGGCGGCACGACCCTGCATATCAATTCGCTGCGCGCGCTGGCGCTGGACTTCGCGCCGGCCCGCTTCGATATCCTCGATACCCTGCATACGCAGCGCTATTTCGCCACCTTGTCCGATTATTTCCGCATCCTCATCATGTGCGAATACGGCGGCCTGTATATGGATGTCGATACGATCCCGCACAATCCGGCGACGATTTTCCTGATGAAGCCGGAAGTGCCCGATTATTTCCAGCGCAAGGATGATGACAGCGAAGAGCGCCGGCACGTCAGCTGGATGAATTTGTTTCTCGATGAAACGGGCATGCTGATCGCCAAGAAGAACGATGCGGCGCTGCGTGTGATCCAGCGCAATGTGAACCGCGCGTATGCGGACATCGACCGGCAGATTCCCCGTTCCTGCCCGCAATTCGAGGCGCGGCTGTTCGGCCAGTTTTATGCCGAATGGAAGAAAAACCTGGGCGTTACCCTGCTCAGCCATGCCGAGTTTTACCAGCGCTATTGCGTGCTGTATGACGGCGCGCGGGAAGCGGTGGCGGGCGGCATCCGCGGCATGCGCTTGCTGGACGATATCATTACCGACATGCACATCCCCTTGAGCGATGAGGAACGGCGCGCGTATGCGCGCTGCGTGGCGCGGCTCGACGAAATCGGCTGGCAACTCGACGATCCTTTGATCCTGCCCAATATCGTCGACGTGTTCGATATCGAGGAAGTGCCGCGCATGGCGTATGCTGCCCAATTGCGGGCGGATATCGAGCATTTCCACTATTACTCGGTGCTGTCGGACGATCCGCAGCTCGACCGCGTGAATGACGTCTTTTGCCGCTACCTGCTGGCCCATCGTTCGCAGCATATTGCCGCCGGCAACTTCTGGCGCCCCACCGTGGGCCGCCACGGCAGCCGCATGCCAACCGCCGGAGATGCCTTCCCGCCAGGTGACGAAGTTCAGGCTCAGGCGGGCTTGCTGTCGCATGCGCCGCTCACGCTGGTGCCGGGCGAGCTGCTGGGCGACGAGGCGAAGAACCGCATGGCCAAATTGCTGTTTGCCACCAGTTACCTGGAATACTGTTCGTTCGGCAATAAACTCAATCTGCAGTTCGTTGAATTGCAGCGGCGGCAGAACATCGACCCTTACCTGGCGCATATCCACGGCCTGCATGACGAGGACGGGCGCTTCATCGGCTTTTTCACGGCCGCGACGATGGACGAGTTCCAGGCGTGCGGCGCCGTCTCGTATTACCGCGATGACATGAAGGCGCTCGACGATGCGTATGACGCATTCGTGCTCGCGCATGCGCGCGCCGACGACTGTTTCGTCAGCAGCTTGGCCATCGACGAAAAATACCGGGGCCAGGGTTTATTCAGGCAGATGTTCCACGAAATCCGCGACCTGTCCAGCCGCAAGGGCTGCGGGCGCATCACCTTGACGGTGTGGGAAAAGAGCGAAGCGCTGCAAGTGTATCTGCACAAGGGTTTTCGCAGCGTGGGCACGTTTGACTATGCCTACAGCCTGTTCTATGACCGGCTGCATTTCCTCGTGTATGAAGGAAACTGAGGAAGGTAACTGAGGAGGGAAAACGAGGGAGAACAGGGGCGGCCGGCAGCCGCCCCGTGTAGTGTCTTACAGGGCCAGGAAGGCCAGGCCCGCCACGGCCGTCGGCAGCAGGGCGCCCGCCAGCAGGCCGACGGCGCCGATCGATTCATCCTTGAAGCCGCGGCGCAGCAGGGCCACGCCGGCCGGGTTCGGCGCATTGGCGATGACGGTCAGGCCGCCGCCGGCCACGGCGCCCGCCATCAGCATGTATTTCGCTTCGTCCGTCATGCCGACGATCAGCGAACCGAGGTAGGTGAGGGCCGCATTGTCGGTAATCGCCGTCAAGCCCAGGGCGCCGAAGAACAGGGCCAGCGGTTTCAGGCTCGAAACGATGGGCTGCAGCCACCATTGCTGCATGCCGCCCAGCACCACCAGGCCGCCCAGGAAGAAGCCGACCAGCAAGCCTTCCTTGAGGATCAGCGGGCTTTGATAGCGCTCATACGCCTGCACGAAGCCGAGGAAGAACAGGAACAGGCCGATGAACAGGACCGGATGGTGCGCCAGGGTGACGACGCCGGCCAGCACGATCATGTGCACCAGGCTGACGGCCAGCGGCACTTTCGGCGCTTCCACTTCGCCAGCCTTCGGCTTGATGTCGGAGGTGTTGCTGTGCAGATATTTGCGCAGCAATATGCTCACGCCCGTGGCGTTGACCAGCACGGCGATGGCGGCCTTCCAGCCGAAATGGGTGGCCATGTAGGCGCTGTCCCAGTTCCACGTGGTGGCCACCATCAGCACGGGCGGCGCCGCGTACGAGGTGAGGGTGCCGCCGATGGAAACGTTGACGAAGAGCACGCCCAGCGCACCGTATTTCAGCCATTCAGGGATGCCCGGACGGAAGATTTGCGGCGCCAGCATCAGCGCGGCCAGGGTCATGGCGGCCGGTTCCGTGATCAGGGAGCCCGTCAGGGGCACGAGCGCCAGGCCCAGCCAGACGAGGGCCAGTTCCGTGCGCAGCGGCATCACGCGCGCCACGCCCTTCAACAGGCGCTGCACGGCGTCGAGCACGGGGCGTGAGGCGGCCACGACCATGACGACAAAGACGAACAGCGGCTCCGTGTAATGGCGCGACTCGGCATACTCGATGGCCGCATCGCCGCCCGAGACAAAGGCCATGATGATGATCAAAATGAAAGCCCAGAAGCCGAACACGACTTCCACTTCGCCCAGCAAATGCAGCAAGCCCGCATGGCGGGGATGGCGCCGCGATAATGTTTCAAACGACTTGGCGGCGAAGGTATGGATGAGCGCGAGGCCGAAGACGATGGCGCTGATGAGTTGGATGGTGGTCAAATGCGTTTCCTTATGGACGGAGGAAGCCGCCCGGTGCATTGCCGAGCGGTAAGGAGAGTGCTTATGGTACAGCAATCGATGTGAAAAACGGTGTTTTTCGGACGTCGCGGGACGGCCCCCGGATGGGGATGCGCAGATATGCCTTGCCAAAAGGGGGACTGGATAGTACTGTATATGCATACAGTATTCATCTTCATATTCAATTATGCAACATTCCCAATTGATGGCCTCGCCGGAAGCCTTGCACCCGTCCCTGTGGCGCGCATCGCAGCTGGGGCAGGGCGCCACGCGCTGCCTGGACACGGGCTTTGCCGCCCTGTCCGCGCAGCTGCCCGGCGGCGGCTGGCCCTGCGGCAGCCTCATCGATCTGCTGGTGCAGCAGCCGGGCAGCGGCGAAGTGCGGCTGCTGGCGCCTGCGCTGGCGCAGCTGCCGGGCTTGCCCATCGTGCTGCTGCAGCCGCCCCACCCGCCGCAGGCGCTGGCCCTGGCCGCGCATGGGCTGGCCCCGTCGCAACTGCTGTGGCTCAAGAGCGCCGGCAGCAAGGATGCCCTGTGGGCGGCGGAAAACATCTTGCGCAGCGGCACGTGCGGCGCCTTGCTGTTCTGGCAGCCGCACGTGCGCGCCGACAGCCTGCGCCGCCTGCACCTGGCCGCGCAGTCCGGCAACACCCTGTTCTGCATGCTGCGCCCGCTGCACGGCGCGCAGGATGCGTCGCCGGCGCCGTTGCGCCTGTCCGTGCGCCCGGCCGCCGGCGGCATCGAGATCGGCTTCATCAAGCGCCGGGGACCGCAGCGCGACGCGCCCCTGTTCCTGCCCCTGCAACCTCCTTCATTACTGCTACGCCATGCGACTCTGGATCGGCCTGTACCTGCCCCGGCTCCCGCTCGAAGTGTTTTGCCCGCGCTGGTCGGCTGACCTTCTCGGCGTGGTGCTGGAGCAGGAGCAAGTGATGGCCGTGTCGCCGCTGGCGCGGGCGGCCGGCATCCGGCCGGGCATGCGCCGCGCGGGCGCGCTGATGCTGGCGCCGCAGGCGCGCCTGCACGAACGCTCTTTGGAACGGGAGGCGCAGGCGCTGCAAGCGGTGGCGCTGGCGCTGCTGCAATATTCGCCGCTGGTGGCGCAGGGCGAGGAAGCGACCCTGCTCGTCGATGCGGGCGCCAGCCTGCGCCTGTTCGGCGGCGTGCGCGCCCTGTGCCGGCAGATTGCGGCCAGCTTACGCGCGCTGGGCTACACGGCCCAGCTGTCGTGCGCTCCCACGGCGCGCGGCGCCTGGCTGCTGGCGCGCGCCGGGACGCGCCGGGGCCGCGTGCTGGGCATGGAGAGCCTGGTGCGCCGTCTCGACCGCCTGCCGTGCGCCTTGCTGCCGCCCGCGCGCCCCTGGCTGGAATGGCTGGACGGCATCGGCTGCCGCACCCTGGGACAGTTGCGCCATTTGCCGCGGCCCGGCTTGCAGCGCCGTTGCGGCGGGGCCTTGCTCGGCATGCTCGACGATGCGCATGGCCACGGCACGGAACTGTACCTGTGGCTCGAAGCGCCGCCCACGTTTTGCGCCAGCCTGGAACTGTTCGACCGCGTGGAGCACGCGGAAGCGCTGCTGTTCGGCGCGCGCCGCCTGCTGCAGCAAATGACGGGCTGGTTGTGCGCGCGGCAATTCGCCGTCGAACGCATCCAATTGCTGCTGGCGCACGAGCGGGGCAGGGTGGCGCGCCCGCCCACCGTCATCGACCTGGCCCTGGGCGAGGCCGTCTGGCGCGACGAGCATTTATTGCGCTTGCTCAAGGAGCGCCTGGCGCAGCTGGTGCTGGACGCGCCCGTGATCGGCCTCACCCTGGAAGCGCTGCAGGTGCAGCCGATGGCGCCGCCCAGCGACACCCTGTTCCCCGAGCCGGGCGGCACGCCGCAGGAGCGCCAGCGCTTGCTGGAATTGCTGGTGGCGCGCCTGGGCGCCGAGAATGTCTTGCAGGCGGCGCCGCGCGCCGATTACCGCCCCGAGGCGGCCAACCAGTGGCTGCCGCTGCCGGCCAGGCCAGGCGCACAAAACGCGCAGCCGGACTTGCCGCCCGGCTTGTCCGGCATGCCCCGTCCCGGCTGGCTGCTGGCCCAGCCCATCGCCCTCCTGATGCGCGAACACCGGCCGTTTTATGGCTCGCCGTTGAAAATGGTGTCCGTCGCCGAACGCATTGAGGCGGGCTGGTGGGGGCAGTCGCAGGCGCGCGATTATTTCATTGCCGAAGGACTCGATCACGCCCATTACTGGGTTTACCGCGAACGCATCGCCGGCAGCGGAGAAGATGCCGCGCCGCGCTGGTTTTTGCATGGCTTGTTTGGCTGAATGCGTTGTCCTGCTGAAACTGTCATGCTTGGCTATACTTGCCTGCTTGTGCCACGTCATACACCTCAAAAGGATTTCCATGTCCCAACTTTCCGACTTCCCCATCACCCAAAAATGGCCTGCCCGGCATCCCGAGCGCTTGCAGTTGTACTCGCTGCCGACGCCGAACGGCATCAAGGTCTCCATCCTGCTGGAAGAGCTGGGCCTGGCGTACGAGCCGCACCTGGTCAGCTTCGAGCAAAACGACCAGCTGTCGCCCGCCTTCCTGTCCCTCAATCCAAACAACAAGATTCCCGCCATCCTCGACCCGGATGGTCCCGATGGCAAGCCGCTGGCCCTGTTCGAGTCGGGCGCCATCCTGCTGTACCTGGCTGAAAAGACGGGCAAGTTCATCCCGCAGGACGCGGGCTTGCGCTATGAAACGATCCAATGGCTGATGTTCCAGATGGGCGGTATCGGCCCCATGTTTGGCCAGGTGGGCTTCTTCCACAAATTCGCCGGCAAGGATTACGAGGACAAGCGGCCGCTGGAACGCTATATCGGCGAAGCGAAGCGCCTGCTGGGCGTGCTCGAGCAGCGCCTGCAGGGCCGCGACTGGATCATGGGCAGCCAGTACACGATTGCCGACATCGCCATCTTCCCGTGGGTGCGCTGCCTGGTGGGATTCTATGGCGCGGGCGACCTCGTCGGCTTTGCCAACTTCCCGAACGTGCAGCGCGCGCTGGACGCCTTCCTGGCCAGGCCAGCCGTTGCCAGGGGCGTGGATATTCCCAAGCGTGATTGAAGCTTGCCAGCCGCCAGCGGCGCCGGCCGGGCGGCGCTACAATGCGCCTTCGGCCGCCCTGCGCGGCAGCTTTGATCTGAGACAATGAAATCCACCCGGCAAGATTTTCCCGGCGCGCACGGCCATGTGCTGGCGGCGCGGCTCGATGCGCCCGACGGCGCCATCCGCGCCTATGCGCTGTTCGCCCACTGTTTTACTTGCGGCAAGGACGTGCTGGCCGCGCGGCGCATCGCGCAAGGTCTCACGGAACACGGCATCGCCGTCTTGCGCTTCGACTTCACGGGGCTGGGCGCCAGCGAAGGCGAGTTCGCCGCCACCAATTTCTCGTCGAACGTGGACGACCTGGTCGCCGCCGCCGATTTCCTGCGGGTAAAACATGCCGCGCCGCAATTGCTGATCGGCCATAGCCTGGGCGGCGCCGCCGTGCTGGCCGCCGCGTCGCAAGTACCGGAAGCCACCGCCATCGCCACCCTGGCCGCGCCCAGCACGCCCGCGTACGTGACGCGCATGTTCAGCGAGCACCTGGAGCAAATCGCCGCCGAAGGCGAAGCGCTGGTGCAGCTGGAAGGGCGGCCCTTCCGCATCCGTCAGCAATTCGTCGACGACGCAGGCAGCCACAGCCTGAAGACCCACATCACCGGCCTGCGTCGCGCCCTGCTGGTGATGCACGCGCCGAACGACACGACGGTCAGCCTGTCGAACGCGATGGAGATATTTACGGCCGCCAAGCACCCGAAAAGCTTCGTTTCGCTCGACGATGCCGACCACCTGTTGACGGGGCGCGATGACGCGGCCTATGTCGCCAACGTCATCGCCGCCTGGAGCGCGCGCTATATCAGCTAAGTAAGCAAGCGGTCGCCCATGAAAAACGCCGCGGCAGCAGAAGCTGGCGCGGCGCGGATACTATTGGTACTTTACAACACCTGACAAAATCGTAGCGAGCGGCAGTGATTTGTGGCCGGGAAGCGCAGCCGTGCTAAAGCACGGTGAGCATCGCCGGCCGCAAAGCGCGACGCGCAGTAGATTTGGTCAGGTGTTCTCAGTCTTCGTCAAATTCGGCGGATAGATCCTTCCAGCCCTTGCTCACGGCAAAGGCCGAAAATTCCTCGGGCGCTTCCAGGACGATCAGTTTCTTGTCTTGCAAGCCCAGGTCGCCATGGCCGAAGTCGGGGCCTACATAGCCAAGGCTGCGCAGGCGGGCCAGGATGTGGCCGACCAGGGTCTTGTCCTTGCAGGCGCCCGCTTCGAGCGGGGCGGCGAAATCGACGTAGACGTCGATGATGCCGTAGCCTTCGTCGAAGATGCGGATGGCTTTGATGTCGTGGGCACGGCCGGAGCCGTCGGTGGCCTTGAAGGGGCCGCTGAGCTGGATGTCGGTGTCATTGTTCATGCCGCCAGCATACACCAAAAGCCGGCCCTGCATGAGGGGCGTCATGCAAGCCATCTCTGGATGGGGCATGTAAAAATTTCTTACAAATTCTTTGCCGTCTGGGGCGTTTTTCGCCAATTTCAAGGTCTTGAAAGGGCGTTGGCAGGCCGTATATCGGTAACAGGCGGATGCTCATGGTGAGGTCCGCCCCTCTTATCGCTTTAATGAAAAGGATATTTATCATGCGTACTTTTGACCTTGCTCCCCTGTACCGTTCCGCCATCGGCTTCGACCGCCTGGCGCAATTGCTCAACGAACAGCGCGCCGATGCACAGCCCAGCTACCCGCCCTACAACATCGAACTCGTATCGGAAGACAAGTACCGCATCGTGATGGCATTGGCCGGCTTCTCGCGCGAAGAGATCGACATCATCACGGAACGCGATTCCCTGCACGTCACGGGCCGCAAGCAGAAGGATGGCGTCGAGCGCACGTTCTTGCACCGCGGCATCGCTGCCCGCGATTTCGAACAGCGTTTCCAGCTGGCCAACCACGTGAAGGTCACGGGCGCCACGTTTGAAAACGGCATGCTGACCATCGACCTGGTGCGCGAAGTGCCGGAAGCGCTGAAGCCGCGCAAGATCGAGATCGGCACCACCACTGGCGCCACCGTCAGCACTTTGGAACAGCGTCAGGCAGCCTGAGCTGAGCTGAGCTGAGCTGATCCCGGCGCCACGCGCCGGCATCGGCGGGAGGGAACAGCGCTTCCCCATGCAGTAGAATACTGGCCGGTCGATCCGGCCAGTGTCACGTCCGGAGCCCGTTCGGGCCGCATTCAGGGCTTCCATTGGTTGCCCATGCCACGCAAGATTAAACCCCGCTTAAAGGCGCAAATGCCTGTTTCCAAATGGAAAAATGTTAAGCACCGCCTAAGACTCGTGGCCCACTATTGCATACATCAAAATCTCATTGAATGAGGAGCAATTCATGGAACAGCAAACGAATACCGCATCGCTGAAAATCAAACGCACCGTAGCCGCGCTGGCCGCGATCGGTGTGCTGGGCGCCGGTGGCGCCATGGTGATGCATCAGAACAATGCCGGCGCGAATGCCACCGCAGGCACTCCCGCCGCACCCGTGGCCGCCGCCGTGGCGCCTGCAGCAAGCGCGCCGCTGGTGGCCTTGCCCGACTTTAGCCAGATCGCCGCGCGCAACAGCCCGGCCGTCGTCAATATCAGCGTCACGGGCAGCACCAAGGTGGCCTACGACCCATCGGCCCAGGCCGGCAATGACGACTTCGGCAACGACCCGTTCCTCGAATTCTTCCGCCGCTTCCAGGGCCCGCAAGGCGGGCAGCGCGGTGGCCGCGACGTGCCCACGCACGGCCTCGGCTCCGGCTTCATCGTCAGTCCGGACGGCATCATCATGACGAATGCCCACGTGGTGCGCGATGCGCGCGAAGTGACCGTCAAGCTGAACGACCGCCGCGAATTCCGCGCCAAGGTGCTGGGCACGGATCCGAAGACGGACATCGCCGTGCTGAAGATCGACGCCAACAACCTGCCCATCGTGCCGCTCGGCCATTCCAGCGACCTGAAAGTGGGCGAATGGGTGCTGGCCATCGGTTCTCCTTATGGCTTCGACAGTACGGTGACGGCTGGCGTCGTCAGCGCCAAGGGCCGTTCCTTGCCGGACGACAGCAATGTGCCGTTCATCCAGACGGACGTGGCGGTGAACCCCGGCAACTCGGGCGGTCCCCTGTTCAACACGCGCGGCGAAGTGGTCGGCATCAATTCGCAGATCTACAGCCAGACGGGCGGCTTCCAGGGCTTGTCGTTCGCCATCCCCATCGACCTGGCCGGCCGCATCAAGGACCAGATCGTTGCAACGGGCAAGGCCAGCCACGCCAAGCTGGGCGTGACGGTGCAGGAAGTCAACCAGGGCTTTGCCGACTCGTTCAAGCTGGCCACGCCGGAAGGCGCGCTGGTGGCCAACGTGGAGCGGGGCAGCCCGGCCGACAAGGCGGGCCTGAAGTCGGGCGACGTGGTGCGCAAGGTGAATGGCCAGCGCATCATCGGCTCGGCCGACTTGCCGGCGCTGGTGGGTACGTCCTTGCCAGGCGACAAGATCAGCATGGATGTCTGGCGTGACGGCAAGATCGTCAGCCTGACGGCAACCCTGGGCAATGCGGCCGACAAGGTGGCCGAAGTGGCGAAGAGCGACAGCGCCGCCGGCAAGGTAAAGCTGGGCCTGGCCCTGCGTCCGTTACAATCGGATGAAAAACGCGAGGCGGGCATCAGCGCCGGCCTGCTGGTGGAAGATGCGGGCGGCGCCGCCGCGAATGCCGGAGTGCAGCCGGGCGACGTGCTATTGTCGGTGAATGGCCGTCCCGTCAACACGGTCGAGCAGGTGCGCGACGTGGTGGAAAAATCCGCCAAGTCGGTGGCCTTGCTGATACAGCGCGGCCCCGATAAGATCTTCATTCCCGTGCGCCTCGGTTGATCTGGCGCAGGATGCAAGGTCGATAAAACAGTCAAGATGAAGGAGTAGGGCATGCGCTTATTGCTGGTAGAAGACGATACGATGATCGGCGAGGTGGTGCTCGATTTGCTGCGCGCCGAGCATTACGCGGTGGATTGGGTCAAGGATGGCGACATGGCCGATACGGCCCTGCAGACGCAAACCTACGACCTGGTGCTGCTGGACCTGGGCTTGCCCCGCAAGGATGGCCTCGACGTGCTGCGCTCGATGCGCTTGCGCAAGCTTGACACGCCCGTGCTGGTGGCCACGGCGCGCGACGCCATCGAGCAGCGCATCGCGGGCCTCGACGCGGGCGCCGACGATTACGTCTTGAAGCCGTATGACCTCGACGAATTGCTGGCGCGCATACGCGCCCTGCTGCGGCGCGCCTCGGGGCGGCCGGAACCGATCTTCGAACACCAGGGCGTCTCCATCAATCCGCTGACGCGCGAAGTGATCGCCGAGGGCCACCCGGTCAACCTGTCGGCGCGCGAATGGGCCGTGCTGGAAGCCTTGATCGCCCGCCCCGGCATCGTGCTGTCGCGCGCGCAGCTGGAAGAAAAGCTGTACAGCTGGAAGGATGAAGTCAACAGCAATGCCGTGGAAGTGTATATCCATGGCTTGCGCAAGAAACTGGGCAGCGACCTGATCCAGAACGTGCGCGGCCTCGGCTACATGGTGCCCAAGGCATGAGGATGAAGGTCACGGTGACGCATTCGCTGCGCGGCCGCCTGCTGTGGTTTTTGCTGGCGGCCATCATCATGGCGGCCCTGGCGCAAGCCTCGATCGCCTACCGCAGCGCCCTGTACGACGCCGACCAGATCTTCGATTACCACATGCAGCAGATGGCCCTGTCGCTGCGCTCCGGCGCGCCGCTGGCCAACCATGCGCAAGCGTTGCCGGCCGACCCCGTCAACAACGACATGGTGGTGCAGGTGTGGACGCCGGACGGCGTGCAGGTGTTCCGCTCGATCACGCGCGCGGAATTGCCGCAGCGCGCCGTGCTGGGCTTTTCCAACGTGAAAGCCAACGGCACGACGTACCGCATCTTTTCAGTGCAGACCAGTTCCCAGACCGTGCAGATCGCCCAGGACATGGCCGTCAGGAAGCGCATGGCCGGCAGCCTGGCGCTGCGCACGGTGGGGCCCATCGCGCTGATGGCGCCTATTCTGATGCTGGTCGTCTGGTGGGTCGTCAGCGGTTCGCTGGCGCCCGTCTCGCGCGTGCGCAAGCAGGTGGCGGCGCGCCAGGCGGACGATCTGTCTCCCGTCTCGGAAGCGGGCTTGCCCGATGAAGTGCGCCCCCTCGTGCATGAACTGAATTTGCTGTTTGGGCGCGTCAAGACGGCGTTCGACGCGCAGCAACATTTCGTTGCCGACGCCGCGCATGAATTGCGCACGCCGCTGGCGGCCCTGAAACTGCAGGTATTGAGCCTGGAGCGGGCCGAATCCGAGGAAAAACGCAGCCTGGCGATTTCCCGCGTGAGCGCCGGCATCGAGCGGGCCACGCGCCTGGTCGAGCAGCTGCTGGTGCTGGCCCGCCAGGAAGCGAGCGCCGCCAGCGGCGACCAGCTGCAGGCGGTGGATTTGAACGATGTCGTCAAGCGCGCGCTGGGCGACATGGCCGGCATCGCGCAGGCGCGCAAGATCGACCTGGGCCTGCATCACATGGATCCGGCCAAGGTGGCGGGGCAGGCCGATGCGCTCAACATCATGCTGCGCAACCTGGTCGACAACGCCATCAAGTACACGCCGCAGGGCGGCACGGTCGACATCGACCTGCGCGCCAGTCCCGTCGGCGTGACGTTATCCGTGGAAGACAGCGGCCCCGGCATCCCGCCCGAAGAGCGCGAGCGCGTCTTCAGCCGCTTCTACCGCGTGCCCGGCACGGACGCCAACGGCAGCGGCCTGGGGCTGGCCATCATCAAGGCCATCGCCGAACGCCATGGCGCGCGCCTGGTGCTGGACAAATCCGAGCGCCTGGGCGGCCTGTGCGTGCGCGTGGAATTCCCGCAAGCCGTGAAATGAGCATTTTGACCATGATCTTTGGCATGTTGCATTGACGCGCGCGCCGTGGCCCTATATTGTCTGCGAAACAAGCAGAACCAGACCACGGAGCGCAGCATGCAGAAGATCGGATTTTCAGGAACCCTCGACCCCATCACCAACGGCCATATGTGGGTGATCGGCGAAGCGCGTTCGCTCGCCGACGAGGTGATCGTGTTCCTGTCGCAAAACCCCGCCAAGAAGCCGCAATTTCCCGCCGAAGACCGCAAGCGCATCATCGAGCAGAGCGCGCGCGAGTGCGGCTGGGACAATGTACAGGTGGTCATCGTCAAGGGCGACTACACGGCGCGCGCGGCGAAAAAGCATGGCTGCGACTACCTGATCCGCGGCATCCGCACGACGGCCGATTTCGACTATGAAAACCTGATCCAGCAAACGAATGTGGACGTGCTGCAGGGCGCCAAGACGATTTTCGTCATGCCGCCGCGCGACCTCGGCTCCGTCAGCTCCAGCTTCGTCAAGGCGCTGGAAGGCCCCGTCGGCTGGAACTGGACCATGAAGAAATTCGTCCCCGGCCCGGCCTACCAAGCGTGGATACTCGACTGCCTGCGCAAGGAGTGGGAAGCGCTGTGGAACTATGCGACAGCCTCGCAAGCGGATATCGCGCTGGCGGATCACTGGTTCGCCCACCTGACGGGGCCGCAGGCGTATGGCGGCGCGGACCGCCACTATCACAACCTCGACCACCTGGTGCACGGCCTGTCCGAAATCCGCGTGTGGGCCGACAATACCTATGCGCCCAAGCGCGACAGCGCGCTGGTCAAGAAAGCGTTCTGGTTCCACGACGCCGTCTACAGCCACGACGACGACGCCCTGTATTCGAGCGAAGAGGCGAGCGCCCAGCTGTGGCTGGCCAGCGGCCTCGATGCGGGCGACAACCTTGATGTGGCGCAATTGATACGCGTCACCGATCATTTCCAGGGACCGGGCATCAGCCACCCGCTGAAAGACGCCATGCTCAGCGCCGACCTGGCCATCCTGGGCCAGGATGACGAGGTGTACCAAGCCTACACGCAAGCCATCGGCCGCGAATACGCGCACGTGGACCCCGTGCGCTTCAACGAGCAGCGGGGCCTGGCGCTGCAGCATCTGTGCGGCAAGGCGCAGGCGGGCCAGCTGTTCGGCGATGCATACTTTGCCAACCAGTACAACGAACGGGCCATTGAAAACATGCAGAAGGAAATCGCGGCGCTGGCCGGCTGATTATCGTCAGGGGAGGGCGGCGGCATGCGCCAGCGCATCGTCGAGCCGGTCGTTGCCCCAGAAGAGTTCGCCGTCGCTGAGGAAGCTGGGCGCGCCGAACAGCTCCAACGCTTGCGCCTGCTCAGTCTGGCGGCGCAGGCGCAGCTTGTTGTCCTGTGTCAAAGCCAGCGCCACGATGGCGCGCGCATCGAGGCCCAGCCCTTCCAAGGCCTCGCTGACGGCTTCGAGGTTGTCGATGTCGCGGTCTTCGGCGAAATTCATCGCCATCATGCGGCGCGCAAACGGCGCGATCCAGCCCTGGTCCGCACCGACCAGGGCCACGCGCATGGGCAGCAGGGCCGTGCGGGGAAAGGAGCTCGGTTGCTGCCATGGCAATGCATACTTTTCGCACTGGCGCGTCATGTCGCGCCACGTGTAGTCGCCCTTGATTTTTTGCAAGACGAACGGCGACGTTTCCCAGCCCAGCGCCTTGAAGACGACGCCCAGCAGGAAGGGTTTCCAGATCACTTGCACCTTCTTTTCATGCGCCAGCGCATCGATGCGCATGGCGCTCAGGTAGCTGTAGTTGCTGCCGAAGTCGAACCAGAATTCCAGTGTGGCCATGGTCTCTTTTCCATGCGGTCGCGCAGGGTTGATCCCTGCGCCGGGGCGCGAAGGCCCCGGTTTTTCGTCCTAGCGCTTGGCCGCCTTGGCGCGCGCCGCGTGCAATTTCTTGAAGCTGTCGATCAGGCGCTGGTGCCGGTCGAGGCCTTCCAGTTGCAGGCTGGTCGGGGTCAGGCCGAAGAAGCGCACGCTGCCGTCCACCGAGCCCAGCACCGCATCCATACGGGCGTCGCCAAACATGCGCCGGAAATTGACGACGTAATCGTCCAGCTCCAGCTCGTCATCGAGTTCCACTTCCAGCACCACGTTCAATGCTTGATAGAACAGTTTGCGCTCGAGCGTGTTGTCGTTGTACTGCAGGAAGGTTTCCACCAGCTCTTTCGCTTCCTCGAATTGCTGCAGGACGAGCTGTATCAGCAGCTTCAATTCCAGCGTCGTCAGCTGGCCCCACACCGTGTTTTCGTCAAACTCGATGCCGATCAGGGTGGCGATGTCGCCGTACTCGTCGAGCTCGCTGTTTTCCAGGCGGTCGAGCAAGTCTTCCAGGCTGGCATCGTCCAGGCGGTGCAGGTTCAGGATGTCGGCGCGGAACAGCAGCGCCTTGTTGGTATTGTCCCAGATCAAATCCTCGACCGGGTACACCTCGGAATAACCGGGCACGAGGATGCGGCAGGCGGTGGCGCCCAGCTGGTCATACTCGGCCGTGTAGACTTCCTTGCCCATGCCGGCGAGGATGCCGAACAGGGTCGCCGCTTCCTCGGCATTCGAGTTTTCGCCGTGGCCGGAAAAATCCCACTCGACAAAATCGTAATCGGCCTTGGCGCTGAAGAAGCGCCACGAGACGATGCCGCTGGAATCGATGAAGTGCTCGACGAAATTGTTCGGCTCGGTGACGGCTTCGCTGGCAAACGTCGGTTGCGGCAAGTCGTTGAGGCCTTCGAAGCTGCGGCCCTGCAGCAATTCCGTCAGGCTGCGCTCGAGCGCCACTTCCAGGCTCGGGTGCGCGCCGAACGAGGCAAACACGCCGCCCGTGCGCGGGTTCATCAGGGTGACGCACATCACCGGATACACGCCGCCCAGCGACGCATCTTTCACCAGCACGGGGAAACCCTGTTCTTCCAGTCCCTGGATGCCGGCCAGGATGCCCGGATATTTCGCCAGCACTTCCTGCGGCACGTCGGGCAGGGCGATCTCGCCTTCGATGATTTCGCGCTTGACGGCCCGTTCGAAAATTTCCGACAAGCATTGCACCTGTGCTTCGACGAGGGTGTTGCCGGCGCTCATGCCATTGCTGACGTACAAGTTTTCAATCAGGTTCGATGGGAAATACACGGTCTCGCCATCGGACTGGCGCACATACGGCAGCGAGCAGATGCCGCGCTCCGCGTTGCCGGAGTTGGTGTCGATCAGGTGCGAGCCGCGCAGCTCGCCATCGGCATCGTAGATGTCGCGGCAGTAGGCGTCGAGAATCTCCTTCGGCAGCGCATCCTTGCGGCCCGGCTTGAACCAGCGCTCGTTCGGGTAATGGACAAAATCCGCGTTGGCGATGTCTTCGCCCCAGAACGAACCGGCGTAGAAATGGTTGTTGCTGAGGCGTTCGATATACTCGCCCAGGGCCGACGCCAGCGCGCTTTCCTTGGTCGCACCCTTGCCGTTGGTGAAACACATGGGCGAATGCGCATCGCGGATGTGCAGCGACCACACGTTGGGAATGATGTTGCGCCATGAAGCGATTTCAATCTTGATGCCCAGGCCAGCCAGCAGGCTGGACATATTGGCGATCGTCTGTTCCAGCGGCAAGTCCTTGCCGACGATATAGGTGCTTGCGCCAGGGGCGGGATTCAAGGCCAGCAAGGCCTGGGCATCGGCGTCCAGGTTCTCCACTTCTTCAATGACGAACTCCGGCCCCGCCTGCACCACTTTTTTTACCGTGCAACGGTCGATCGAACGCAGGATGCCCTGGCGGTCCTTGTCCGAGATATCGGCCGGCAACTCGACCTGGATCTTGAAAATCTGCTGGTAGCGGTTTTCAGGATCGACGATATTGTTTTGCGACAGGCGGATATTTTCAGTGGAAATATTGCGCGTATCGCAATACAACTTCACGAAGTAGGCCGCGCACAGTGCCGATGATGCCAAAAAGTAATCGAACGGGCCGGGCGCCGAACCATCGCCTTTATAGCGGATGGGCTGGTCGGCGATGACCGTAAAATCGTCGAACTTGGCTTCGAGACGCAGCTTGTCGAGAAAGTTGACTTTAATTTCCATGAGGTAATCCAATACTGTGCTTATGAGTTAGCCGCTATTATCCGTGCTTTCCGCCGCAGGGCAAAGATTGTTCGCGGCGGCCGTGCTGGCGGGGAGCCGCAAGACCAGGCCGGCAGGGCAGGCAAGGGGCAGGTTCCCCCATGAAGCGGACGGATAAATGTGCGAGGCGATCTGACTGGACATGCGAATAACATTAATGAGACACGGCGAGCCCCGACTCGCCAAAGGGCGCTGGATAGCGCCGCTGCAAATGGGACAGTGGATTAATCTCTACAATCAATCGATCATCAAAGAAGGTGGCATCCCTGCGCAGTGCGCTGCGGCAGCGCTTTCCGCGTCGACCATCGTGGCCAGCACGGCACCGAGGGCATGCTCATCGGCCAGGGCATTGGGTGACTTGCCATTCATGCAAGAGGCGATGTTCTCTGAAGCAGGGTTGCCCTTTGCGCTCTGGAAGGCCCCTTGGCTGCCGGCTGAAGCCTGGGCAGCGATTTTTCGCCTGCTCTGGTTGTTCGGTTATGCGCGCGGATCGGACTCGTTGCAGATAACCCGGCGGCGCGCCAGGGCCGCCGCCGAGCGGCTGGTTGCGCTCGCCGCCAGGGGGCCCGTGCTGCTGGTCGGGCATGGCATCATGAATCGATTGATCGGCAAGGAGTTGCAGGCCTTGGGTTGGCTTGCCCGCAACAGGCAAGGCAGCCGGTACTGGAGTATGGGAGTGTATGAGCTGTGAAAACCTGTGACGAATGCGGCAGCCGATACCGTGACGACGCCGAAGGCATGGCCAGCCTGTGCCCGGAATGCGCCTCTGTCATCTATGGCTTGCCACGGTGTGAGCACGTGTTCGAGGCAGGCCGATGCCGGAAATGCCTGTGGGATGGCCGGAAAAGTGACTTTGTGCGAAAACTGGAGCAGCAGGGGCGTTGACGCGATATCCGTGTCTGTGGGGGCAGCGTCCATCGGCGCTCACCGGTGTTTTCGTGACAATGCATGAGTTTTTCGGATGGATAATTGGCTATCCTCCATGGGGGCTGCCTGCAGCCACTGCTGGACGGTTGACGGCATCTGAATCTCCTGCCGGTGACCGCTCCGTCAATTTCGCTTTGCCTAACCTGATGCAAGGATGAGCTGATGCAATTATCCAATTATCTTTTCTTTACTACCACTTGCGAACAAGCCTTGGCGTTCTACACGCAATGCGGGCTGGGCAAGATAAGCGATGTCTTGCGCTTTGGCGTGGATGGCATGCCGCTCCGTCATGAAGCCATGCGCGGGAAAATCATGCATGCCCGATTTGAAGGACCAGGCGTGTTGTTTTTTGCTTCTGACAATGACGATGCCGAGCCCATGCGCGGGTCCGCACATATTTTGCAAATGCATGACAGGCAGTTAACGAAACAGCTTTTTGACAAGCTGGCGTATCAAGGCGTGGTGACGACACCGCTCGCCATCCAGGTATGGGGCGATTATTACGGTAAATTGACGGACCAGTTCGGGGTGCAGTGGATGCTGAACTGTTCGGCTTAACTAAAAAACAGCGGCTGCCCATGCTGGCGCAGCCGCTGTTTCTTCAGGCGGGCAGAGTGATCAGAACTTCACCCACAGCCGCCCGAAGTACGAGGCGCCGTTCAGGCCGAACTGCACGCTGTCGTACTTGAAGCCGTTGTCCGTCTCGTCCGCGTTTTGCGTGGTGGGCTTGACGTTGAAGATGTTGTTGCCGCCAAAGGTCAGCTTGGTATTCTTGCTGATACTGTAGGTGAAGCTCAGGTCGGCGGACGTCTTGGCTGCGTAACGGGCATTCGGCACGCCTTCGGCCGTGCCGCTGAAGGTGCCCAGGGTTTGCGGGCCAAAATAAATGATGCGCAAGTCCGATTCCAGCTTGCCCGTGATGTAGTCGAAGCCCAGGGTGGCTTTCGCGCGCGGACCGCCCTGTTCGATGAACAGGCGTTCGCGCTCGGACAGCAGCACGTCTTCAAAGCCCGTCAGCGAGGCGGGCGTCTTGACCTTCGTCACTTCCGTCTTGCTCAAATTCAAGGCCAGGAAGGTGTTCAGGCGGTTGCCGGCTAATTCTCCCTTGTGCGAAGCCGTCAGGTCCAGCCCGCGCGTGCGCGTGTCGATGGAATTGACGAAGAATTGCGCCTCGCCCACGCCCAGGAGGGCCAGGCGCGCGGCCAAGTCCGGGTAGTTGTCGGCATTGAAGCGGCCCGACAGCACGATGCGGTCCTTGATCTTGATGTTGTACAAGTCGGCCGTCACGGAAATGGCTTGCGTCGGCGTCCAGGTGGTGCCGAAGGTAAAACTGGTCGACTTTTCTTCCTTCAACTTCGGAATGCCGGCCGCGTTGGCGACGGCGCCGCCATTCGGCGCCAGCACCACGTCGGTGGGCACGCCGCCGATGAAGTCGGTGAAGGTGGACGAGAAATACACTTGTTGCAACGATGGCGCGCGGAAACCCGTGCTGGCCGAACCGCGCAGCAGCACGTTGGGTGCCACTTTATAGCTGGCGGCCAGCTTGCCCGTCACGGTGGAGCCGAAATCGCTGAATTTCTCATAGCGCAGGGCCGCCTGGGTTTTCAGGCGTTCCGTCCAGTCCAGTTCCACGTCGCCATACGCGGCGATGCTGTGGCGCTTGGCCTTGGTGGCGTCGCCGGGCTGGAAGCCGGGAAAGCCCTGGCTGCCCGCATTGCCGCCCACGCCCACGCCGTCGGCGTCGTTGTAGGAGCCCGGTTCGCCGGCCATGATCTTGTATTCCTCGCTGCGGTATTCGGCGCCGAAGGCCACGTTCATGCCGCGCATCACCGTGTCGTAGTAGCGGCTGAAGTCGGCGTTGCTGGTCAGTTGCTGGAACGAAAAGCCGCCCGCATCAAAACGGCTGGGGCTGACGCCCTTGCCGCCGTTCATCAGGTCGAGGTTGGCGATCGAGGCATTCAGCGTGTTGCTGATGTCGTAGCGCATCTTGTTGTAGCCATAGGTTTGCGAAAAATCAGCATGCCATTCGCCGATCTGGCTGCGGTGGCCGATGGTGGCGTACTGGTCGTCGATCTTGCCATTGATGAAAGGCACGAAACCGTCCGGATACATGGCGGCCGAATTGCGCGATGGAATGTCGTCGCTGCCGATGCCGCCCCGGCCGAACGCGGCGCTGGACGCGTCGCGCGTTTGCGCGCCGGCCGTGAAGTACAGCTTGCCCGTGGGGCTGGTGGCGTAGTCGCCATTCACGTACAGGGTCTTGTTTTTGGATTTGGTGTCGCCGATGATGCGCATGCTGTCCGCATCGGCCCGGTTCGAGCGGCCGCGGTCCAGGTATTCTCCCGTGATGGCCAGGGTGCCCTTGTCGCCCAGCGCGATGCCGCAATAGGCGGAAGTCATGTAATTCTTGCCGTCGCCTGCGGAATACTGGCTGTAGCCGGCCACGGCTTCGCAGCCCAGGCTTTTCTTCAGTTCGATGTCGATCACGCCGGCAATGGCGTCCGAACCGTACTGGGCGGCGGCGCCGTCGCGCAGCACTTGCACGTTCTTGATCGCCAACAAGGGAATCGCATTCATGTCCGTGCCCGTGTTGCCGCGGTTGCGCGCGCCGAACAGGTTGACGAGCGCCGTCGTGTGGCGCCGCTTGCCGTTCACCAGCACGAGGGTCTGGTCGGAACCGAGGCCGCGCAGGGCGGCTGAATCGATCAGGTCGGCCCCGTCGGCGCCCGTCTGGCGCGTGGAGTTGAACGAGGGCGAGATGTATTGCAGCGATTGCGCCAGATCAAACTGGCCGCCTTGCTCGGCCACCTTGGAAATGGGAATGATATCGACCGGCACCATGGTATCCGTGGCGGAACTGGCGACCCGGCGCGAGCCGACCACGCTGACCGTTTGCACGGGGCCTTCCGTGGCGGCCGCTTCCGTGTTCTGGGCCATGGCGGCAGGACTGAAAACGGCCAGGGCGGCGCTGCCGTACAGGCTGATGAGGATGGCTTGACGCAAGGTGGTGAGGGTCGGCACGCAGTATCTCCAAGTGGCTGATGAGCAAGATTCGTGACTTGATTCTAGTGCCATCATTTCAGCATTCACCAGCGATACTTTGTTTTGTTATTACAAATTTGCTGTAACTGTTGTTTCCTGGTTGATTATCTTTTGGCCACCGCCTGGCTTGCCTTGTGCTGGTGCGGCATGCCCCATTCAGGTGCTGCGTTGCACCATGCCGCCCACCCAGATCGCTTGCGTGCTGTATTGCACTTCGATCAGACAGGGTTGCTGCGTCACATGGCCCTGGTGCAGGCGCAGCGACTGCTGCAAGTGCGCTGCCAGCGCGCCCGCCGCCACGCCCGTGGCGCTGTCTTCCAGCGCCGGGTCGAGGTGGTTGAAGTTGCGCCCCTCGTACTCGTGCTCGCCCGTGCGGCAATATGCATAGCAGCCGTTGACCTTGTGCAAGGCGCTCCAGTCGGCGATCAATTCCAGGTTCGGCCGCAGCGCGCGCAGGGTGGTGCGGTCGGCCACTTCCAGCAGCAGCTTCGGGCTGCCGACGGACGCGACCACGGGCGGCGACAGCAAGTGCATGTGCTGGCCCATCAGCTCGGACGGCACATACTTTTCCACCAGGACGGCAGGCGCCGGCTGCGGTGCCAGGCCGATGAACAATCCCTCCGCGCGGCGCACCAGCTGCAGGGCTTGCCCGTGCATGGCGGTCGTCACCGTCAGCGCCGCCGGCGCGCCGGGCGCCGCCAGCAGCACATGCGCGGCCGCCAAGGTGGCGTGCAGGCACAGGGGACTGCGCGTGTGCGGATAAAAATAGTCGAGCACGAGGCATCCCTCCGCGCCGTCCGCCTGGCGGTCGAGGAAGACGCAGGCGCTGACCTGGCGTTCGCGGGCAAAGGCCTGGCGCTGCGTTTCGCTGGCGTGGTCGTTTTCCACGACCAGCGCCGCATTGCCGCCACCGGGGGCGGCGCCGAAACATTTTAATGAGTGGACGATCATGGCGGGCACTGTGCAAGGTAAAACCCCAGCATAACTGAGATGGCCGTTTTCAGATGAGTATAATATACTGTGTTTATATACAGTATTGAGGTAGATCATGGGGAGCGCAGTCTTACCCGAGTATGCTGAGTTGTACTGCCTGAGTAATTTCAGCTTCCTGCATGGGGCCTCGCATGCGGAAGAGCTGGTGGCGCGCTCTGTTCAGCTTGCTTACCGGGCGCTGGCCATTACCGACGAATGCTCGCTGGCGGGTGTCGTGCGCGCGCATGCGACGGCCAAGCGGGCCGGTTTTCCCCTGATTATCGGCGCGCATTTTCACTTGACGCAGGCCGACGGCAGCCCGGGGCCGTCCCTGCTGGCGCTGGTGCGCGATGCCGATGGTTACGGCAACTTGTCGGAACTGATCACCATGGCGCGCACGCGGGCGGCCAAGGGCCGCTATCTGTTGACGCCCGACGATTTCGCCGCGCCGTCGGCGCAGTTTGCCCATTTGCAAGGGCTGCCCGGCTGTTTGATGATCTTGCTGCCTGGCTATCCGGCCCAGCCTGCGACGCTGCGCGCGCAGGGGGCGTGGATGCTATCCACCTTTGGCGGCGAGCGCAGCTGGATAGGCTTGAACTTGCTGCAGCGGGCGCAGGATGACGCCCACCGCAGCGCCGTGCAGGACGCCGCGCAGGCGCTGGGCTTGTCCGTGGTGGCTGTCGGCCATGTGTGCATGCACGTGCGTTCGCGCAAGCCGCTGCTCGACACCCTGTGCGCGATCCGCGTGGGCAAGCCCGTGGGCGAGTGCGGGTATGCGCTGGCGCAAAACGCGGAGCAGCATCTGCGCGCGCGCTTGCGCCTGGCCAATGTGTATCCGCCGCAGGCGCTGGCGGAAACCCTGCACATCGCGGACCTGTGCACATTCTCGCTCGACAGCTTGCGCTATGACTATCCCGACGAGCTGGTGCCGCACGGCCACACGCCGGCGACGTATCTGCGCGAAGAAACGTATGCGGGCGCGCGCATACGCTTTCCGCTGGGCATTCCGGCCAACGTGCAGGAGCAGGTCGAACAGGAGCTGGAACTGATTGCGGAGCTGTCGTATGAAGCCTACTTTTTGACCGTGTACGACATCGTGCGCTTTGCCCGCTCGCAAGACATCCTGTGCCAGGGCAGGGGGTCGGCCGCCAATTCGGCCGTCTGCTATTGCCTGCACATCACGGAAGTGGACCCGGCGCGCGGCAATTCATTGGTCGGGCGTTTCATGTCGCGCGAGCGCAACGAGCCGCCCGACATCGACGTCGACTTCGAGCACCAGCGGCGCGAAGAAGTGATTCAATATATCTACGGCAAGTATGGGCGCGAGCGGGCCGCGCTGGCGGCCGTGGTGATCAGTTACCGTCCGAAAAGCGCCTTGCGCGACAGCGGCCGGGCGCTGGGGATCGACCTGGCCATCGTGGAAAAGGTGGCCAAGGCGCACCGCTGGTTCGACGGCAAGCGCGATCTGCTGGAGCGCCTGGCCGAATGCGGGCTGGACCCGGAAGCGGCATTGTCGCAGCAGTGGGCTGGCCTGGCGCAGCAATTGCTGGGCTTTCCCCGCCATCTGTCGCAGCATCCGGGCGGCTTTGTGATTGCGCAAGGAAAGTTGTCGCGCCTGGTGCCCATTGAAAACGCCGCCATGGCCGAGCGCAGCGTCATCGAGTGGGACAAGAACGACCTGGAAGAGCTGGGCTTGATGAAGGTCGATGTGCTGGCGCTGGGCATGCTGTCGGCCCTGCGCCGCGCCCTGGAACTGGTGAGTGCGCGGCGCGGCGAGCCACTCCGCCTGCAGGATATTCCGGCGGAAGACTCCGCCACCTACGACATGATGTGCGAGGCCGACACCATCGGCGTGTTCCAGATCGAGTCGCGCGCGCAGATGAGCATGCTGCCACGCCTGCGTCCCCGTGAATTCTATGACCTCGTCATCGAGGTGGCGCTCGTGCGTCCCGGCCCCATCCAGGGCGGCATGGTGCATCCGTATCTGCAGCGGCGTCAGCAGAAAGAGCCGGTCGATTATCCGAAGGGCCTGGAAAAGGCGCTGGGGCGCACCCTGGGCATTCCCATTTTCCAGGAGCAAGTGATGCAGGTGGCCATCATCGCGGCCGGGTTCACGCCTGGCGAAGCGGACCAGTTGCGGCGCGCCATGGCGGCCTGGAAACGCAAGGGCGGCATGAACAATTACCATGACCGCATCGTCAATGCCATGGTGGAGAATGGTTACGGCAAGGAGTTTGCCGAGGCCATCTTCAGCCAGATCGAAGGCTTTGGCGAATACGGTTTTCCCGAGTCGCACGCGGCCAGTTTCGCGCTGCTGACGTACGCCAGTTCCTGGCTGAAATGCCACGAACCGGCCGCCTTCCTGTGCGCCTTGCTCAACAGCCAGCCCATGGGTTTTTACAGCCCCTCGCAACTGGTGCAGGATGCGCGCCGGCATGGCGTGCCAGTGCTGCCCGTCGACGTGACCGTCAGCGGCTGGGAGGCGGCATTGGAAGCAGGGCAAGACCCCGCGCCCGCCGTGCGCCTGGGCTTGAACAGCCTGTTCGGCATGCGCGCCGAGGCGGCCAGGCGCATCGAGGATGCGCGCGCCATCGCCGCCTTCGTCGACGTGGCCGACCTGGCGCGGCGTGGCGGCCTGGATCGTCATGACTTGCAGGTCTTGGCGGCAGGCAACGCGCTGCACGCGCTGGCCGGGCACCGGCGCGCGGCGCTGTGGCAGGCGGCCGGCGCCGTGCCCGACAGGGATTTGCTGCGCGTCACCACGCCAGAGGAAGACTTGCCCGTGCTGGCCGCGCCGACGGAAGGCGAGAGCATCGTCAGCGACTACCGCGCGCAAGGCCTGACCCTGGGCCGCCACCCGCTGGCGCTGCTGCGCAGGCAATTGCTGGAGCAGCGTTTCCTGCCGGCATCCGCGCTGGCCAGCTACACGGATGGCCAGCTGGCGCGCGCCTGCGGCATCGTCACCGTGCGCCAGCGTCCGGGCACGGCCAAGGGCGTCATCTTCATGACCCTGGAAGACGAGACGGGCACGGTCAACGTCATCGTCTGGCCCGACCTGGTGGAAAGCCAGCGCCGCGAAGTGCTGAGCGCGCCGCTGCTGGGCGTGTACGGCGTGTGGCAGCGCGAGGGGCTGGTGCGCAACCTGGTGGCCAAGCGCCTGGTCGACATGTCGCATCTGCTGGGGCGTTTGAGGACCAGCAGCCGCGATTTCTGTTGATGCTTGTCAATGTCGGCCAGGCGGTGGCATGATTATCATATGACTACTTTGCCCGAACCGACACTGCGTCCCGCCCTGGTCGCCGACGCGCCCGCCATCGTCGCCCTGATCGACGACTTGATGCCTTTTTTGACCCTGCACCCGGACGGCGTGGGGGCGGAAAAGTTCATCGAACATTGCCGCCAGCCGGCCATCGAAAATTACCTGTCGCTATCCAACTATCATTACCAGCTGGCGCACATCGACGGCGAACTGGCCGGCGTGGTGGCCATGCGCGACAACACGCACCTGTTCCACATGTTCGTGCCGCGCGCGCTGCACCGGCGCGGCATGGCGCGCCGTCTGTGGCGGGCGGCCCGCGATGCATCCTTGGCCAGGGGGAAGGTCACGGCGTTTACCGTCAATTCCTCGGCCTATGCCTTGCCCCTGTACGAAAGCCTGGGCTTTGTCGCCACGGGGCCGAAGGTGGAGACGGGCGGCATCGCCTTCGTGCCGATGCGCATGGAATGGACGGCCTGATTACCAGCGCACGATTTTGCCCGGATTCATGATGTTCTTCGGATCCAGCGCGTGTTTCAGGGCGCGCATGGTGTCGATGGCGCCCTCGCCATGTTCTTCCACGAGAAAGGCCATCTTGTGCATGCCCACGCCGTGTTCTCCCGTGCACGTGCCGTCCATGCCGATGGCGCGCGTGACCATGTCGCCGTTGACCTTTTCCGCGCGCGCGATGTCGTTTGGGTCGTCCGGGTCGACCAGCATCTGCACGTGGAAGTTGCCGTCGCCCACGTGGCCGATGATGGCGTAGACGAGGCCTTGCGCTTCGCAATCGGCCTGGGTGGCGAGGATGCATTCGGCCAGGCGCGAAATGGGTACGCAGCAATCGGTGGAAATGGCGCGGCTGCCGGGGCGCATCTGCAGCAGGGCGAAGTATGCGTTGTGGCGCGCGGCCCACAGGCGCGAGCGGTCTTCGGGGCGGCTTGCCCACTCGAAATCGCTGGCGCCGTGTTCGGCCGCGATGGCTTGCACCAGCTGCGCCTGCTCAGCCACGCTGGCCGGCGTGCCGTGGAATTCAAACAGCAGCAAGGGTTTTTCCGGCAAGGCCATCTTGTCGTAGGCGTTGATGGCTTTCACGCCGTTTTCATCGAGAAACTCGACACGCGCCACGGGAATACCCATCTGGATGGTCTGGATCACGGCGCTGACGGCCTCGCCCGTGCCGGGGAACGAGCACACGGCCGCCGAGATTGCTTCCGGCAGCGGATACAGTTTCACCGTCACTTCCGTGATGATGCCCAGGGTGCCTTCGCTGCCGACGAACAGGCGCGTCAGGTCGTAGCCGGCCGACGATTTCTTTGCCCTGGTTCCCGTCTTGATGATGCGCCCATCGGCCGTCACCACCGTCAGGGCCAGCACGTTTTCGCGCATGGTGCCGTAGCGCACGGCGTTCGTGCCCGAGGCGCGCGTGGCGGCCATGCCGCCCAGCGAGGCATTGGCGCCCGGGTCGATGGGGAAGAACAGGCCCGTGTCGCGGAGCTCCTCGTTCAGCTGCTTGCGCGTGACGCCCGCCTGCACGGTGGCCGTCAAGTCTTCACTATGCACTGCTACCATCTGGTTCATTTGCGACAGATCAATTGTCACGCCGCCATGCAGGGCCAGCACGTGGCCTTCCAGCGAAGTGCCGCTGCCGTAGGCGATGACGGGCACGTCGTGCGCGCTGCACAGCTTGACGGCGGCCGCCACTTCCTCGGTGGAATGGGCGAAAATGACGGCGTCCGGCAGCATGGGGGGATAGCTCGACTCGTCGCGGCCATGGTGTGCGCGCATGGCTTGCGTCATGGAAAAGCGGTCGGCAAAGATCAGGGAAAGTACGGCAGCAAGGGATACGGGCAGCGGTTTTTTCAGTACCGCCAACTGGTCAGTTTGATTCACGCAAGTCCTCCGTTTTTTTTATTCTACTCCGCGCCCGGGGATTTCACCGAAGCACCATATTGATTTTTTGCCAGTTGTAAAAAAATCCGCATGGTTCGCCGCGCTTTGGTTGTAAATGAGAATCATTTCTATTAGAATGCCCGCCTATACCTATTTTGCAACAGTTTGACCCGCAGCTCAGACCCCGAAAGGCCATGCCATGAAATTCCCCCTGTCCTTCTCCGCAGTCCTGCCCGCCTGTGTGCTGGCGCTGAGCGCCTGCAGCAGCGTGGCGCCAGCGACGGACGCTGCCACCGGCGCCGCCGCAGCGTCCGCTGCGCAAGACGTGCGCCAGCTGGGCGAAATCGTCGACTTGCGCAGCGGCCAGCGCGTGACTGCCGAACAATTGCTGGCCCAGCTGGCCGCCGCGCCCCGGGTCATCGTGGGCGAACAGCATGACCAGCTCAGCCATCACCAGATCGAGCAATGGCTGCTGCAGCAATTGCAGGGCCAGCGTCCGCAAGGCAGCGTGTTGCTGGAAATGCTGAACCCGGACCAGCAAGCCAAGGTGGACAAGGTCAAGCCGTGGCTGCAGACGGACCCCGTCGTGCGCCCCGAACACGTGGCCGAGCTGCTGGCCTGGCAGCCCAGCTGGAAGTGGGCGCAATATGGCGACCTGGTGATGACCGTGATGCGTGCGCCGTATCCCGTCTGGTCGGCCAACCTGGACCGCAGCGAAATCAAGCAATTGTTTATCGACAAGCCAGCCGTGCAGGGCAAGCATTCGAACCTGGCCAACGATGGCAGGGTGCATGAGAAACTGAAAGACATCATCCGCGTCATGCATGACAACCAGATCGACGAGCCGCGCCTGGCCGCCATGCTGTCGGTGCAGCAGCAGCGCGACCGCCGCATGGCCGAGCGCCTGCTGGCCGCGCCCGCGCCGGCCGTGCTGATCGCCGGCGCCTACCATGCGCACAAGGACCTGGGCGTGCCGCTGCACGTGCAGGACTTGACGGGCGGCCCGGCGCCGCTGGTGCTGGTCCTGGCACAGCAGGGCGCCACGGTGCTGGCGCCCCAGGCGGATTTCGTCTGGTTCACGCCGGTTGTCGCGCCCGCCGTCGCCAGCGCCAAGTAAGCCGTTTCACCTCCGCCGGGCGGTCAGCCCGGCACTCTCCCCCAGCAAGCTCCCCCATGGCAGCCAGGTAGTTCGTCCGATTTTTTTGCATGCGCGTGCGCGCCGTTGGCGCAGCCATGCCTGTTACCTGTCAAAGTTCTCATGCGTATCCCCTTGTTCCGTATCAAAGCCGCCAGCTGCGGTGTCGTTCTTTCCCTGTTGCAGGCCACCGCGCAAGCGTCCGCCTTACCCCATGACATGTCGCCGCTGGGCATGTTTTTCGCCGCCGACCAGATCGTCAAAAGCGTGCTCATCGGTTTGCTGGTCGCCGCGCTGGCCACCTGGGTGGTCTTGCTGGTGAAGGGCGCCAGTTTGCTGCAAGCCCGGCGCGAGGCGGCGCACGCCGTCGCCATGCTGAAGACGGCCACCTCCTTGCCGGACGCGGCCGTCAAAGTGGAGGGCGCAGGAGCCATTTCGCTGGCGCAACAGTTGCTCGCTGATGTACAGCAAGAACTGAGTCTGTCGCACGCCAGCGCGCCGGCGGCGGCCCTGAAGGAGCGGGCCGGCTTTCGCCAGGAACAGTTCATTGCGCAGCAGGTGCGCGCCATGACGCAAGGCATCGGCTTGCTGGCCAGCATAGGCGCCGTGGCGCCGTTCGTCGGCCTGTTCGGCACCGTGTGGGGCATCATGAACAGTTTTATCGGCATCGCCGTCAGCCAGAGCACGAACCTGGCCACCGTGGCGCCGGGCATCGCGGAAGCCTTGCTGGCCACCGCCCTGGGCCTGGTGGCGGCGATCCCCGCCGTCGTCATCTATAACGTCTTGAGCCGTGGCATCAACCAGTACAAGGCGCAGTTGCGCGCCGCTTCCGCGCAAGTGCTGCTGATGCTGAGCCGCGACCTCGACACGCGCCAGCAGGCCTGAGCCATGGCTTCCCTGTTTCCCTCCCAGTACGACGACACGGCCGACATGCCGGAGTTGAGCGAGATCAATGTCACACCCTTCATCGACGTGATGCTGGTGCTGTTGATCATCTTCATGGTCGTCTCGCCGTTGGCCACGGTCGACTTGAAAATCGACTTGCCGGCCGCCACGGCCAAGCCCGAACCCCGTCCCGAGAAACCGTTGTTCGTGTCGCTGAAGGCGGACCGCAGCCTGTACCTGGGCGAGTCTCCCGTGGCGCGCGAGCAGCTGGGCAGCCTGCTCGACGCGCAAACGGGCGGCGACCGCCAGCGCACCCTGTTTTTCCAGGCCGACAAGCAAGCCGCGTATGAAGACGTGCTGGGCGTCATGGATGCCCTGCGCCAGGCCGGCTATCTGAAAGTGGGCCTGGTCGGCCGGGAGGGCGGGTGAGTCCGCAGTCCGGGCCGGCGCCGCGCCCCCTATTGAGCTGGGGCATCGCCACGTCGCTGGTGGTGGCCGCGGCGCTGGCGCTGCTGCTGTGGGCCGGCTGGCAGCCCGTCGCCGTGGCGCCCGCCAATCCGGCGGCCAGCGTGATGGTGGTCTTTGCCGCGCAAGCGATGTCGCCGGAGACGCAGGTGGCGCACGCCGTGGGCGCGCGCCAGTCGGCCGCGTCCAGCGCCGCCCGGCCGCCAAAGAGTGCAATCAAGCAAGAGGCGCTGCCGGTGCTGGCGCGCGCCGCCGCGCCGGAGATCGTCGCGGCGGAAAAAGAGGAAAAGGCGGCGGCCAGTCCGTCGGCGGAGCCGGGCAAGGATGCCGCGAAGGAAGCCTCCGTGCCCGCGCAGGCCAGCAGCAGCGCCACGCCGGCGCCGGCCGCCGTGCGCGGTCCGCAGGCGGCGCCGTTCAACAGCGACACGCCGTCAAGCAGCGCGGCGCCGGCCAGCTGGCAAAGCCAGGTGCTTGGCCACCTGGCGCACTTCAAGCGTTATCCGGGCGATGCGCGCCAGCGCAAGCGGGCTGGCGCCGCCTGGGTGCGCTTCCAGGTGGACCGCGACGGCAAATTGCTGGCCAGCGAGCTGGTCACGTCGTCGGGCACGGTGCTGCTCGACCGCGAAGCCTTGCAAGTGCTGCAGCGCGCGCAGCCGCTGCCGGCGCCGCCCGACAACGTATTGCGCCAGGGCACGGTGACGGTGACCTTGCCCGTGTCGTTCAAGCTCGACGCCAGCTGAATTTCAAATTTTTCAATAACATAACAAATCGAGGGTGTATGCATATCAAGACAATGACGCAGGCCGTGGGCATCTGCATGGCCTTGCTCGCGCAGCAGGCATGGGCGCAACAGGCGCAAGACAGTGGCAAGGTGGAATTCTCGCCGCTGAATGTATCGGGTGAAACGGTACCTGCGGAACGGCAGGCGCTGGAAAAGCCGGGCGCCGTCAGCGCGCGCGGGGCCGATACGCGCTTGCAGCCCGTGGACCAGATCGTGCGCAGCATGCCGGGCACGTTTACCCAGATCGATCCGGCGCAGGGCGCCGTCAGCGTCAACATCCGCGGCTTGTCGGGCCTGGGGCGCGTCAACATGATGGTCGATGGCGTGAGCCAGAATTACTATGGCAGCGCGCCGTCGTCCGTGTCGCACGGCGGCGTGCCCAGCAGCCAGTTCGGCGCGCTGATCGACCCGAATTTCATCATCGGCGTGGATGTGTCGCGTGGCAATGTCGTCGGCGGCGACGGCGTCAATGCGCTGGCCGGCAGCGCCAATTTCCGCACCATCGGCGTCGATGACGTCGTCTTCGCCGGGGAAAAGACAGGAGCGCGCACGAAGATGTGGACCGGTAATAACGGCGTGGGCCGCAGCGCCATGCTGGCCGTGGCCATGAAAAACCCCGCCTTCGATGGCGGCAGCGTGGGCTTCATGGCCGCCACCAGTGCGAGCGTGATCGGCAACAACTACAAGAATGCGAAGGGTGTCAACAGCGAGGAATTCGGTTTCGGCTACAACCGCTATTACAAGCAAAAGCCCAAGTCGCAATTGCTCAAGCTGGACCTCAAATTGAGCGACTTCCATGCGCTGGAACTGTCGGCACGCGATTACCGCAGCACGTTTACGCGCCGCGACATCCACAGCGATGACTACTACGTAAAATATCACTACACGCCGTTTTCCGAGTTGATCGACCTCAATGTGGTGGCCAGCAGCAGCCGCGGCAACCAGAAATACATGCCCGAGGCGCTGACCAATTTCATCAACACGAATGCGGCCAACCGCGCCGACGCGGTCGACATCAACAACACCAGCAGCTTCAGGCTGGCCGGCGGCGATGCGCTGGTGACCATCGGCGGCAAGCTGATGCGTAATAAATACAGCAAGCACGTGGAAAGCCTGGTCGACGATCCGGACAACCCGGATGCGAACCAGCAATCGATCGAAAACAATACGTTCGGCCCCGAGGGCGTGCAAAAGATCAACAGCCTGTATGCGGGCCTGCAATACAACCGCGGCATTGTTCAAGTCAATGCGGGCCTCAACTACACGCACTTTGATTTGACGGGTCACAAGCCCCCCTGCGACTTGCGCGTGCAGTGCTTCCCGCAAGGGGCAAGCAATATTGCGTTGAAGGAGCATGGCATCAATCCCTCGCTGCTCGTTTCCGCGCAGGTGACGCCGTGGTTCCAGCCGTTTGCCAGCGCCGAGCGCACCATGCGCGGGCCGAATCCGCAGGAAGTATTTTTCTCGAATGACGGCGGGGCGTCGATGAACCCCTTCCTGAAGGGCGAGCGGGCCAGCACCTACCAGCTGGGTTTCAATTCCAGCCTGCATGGCTTGCTGAGCGCCAACGATGCGCTGAACTTCAAGGCCCTGTATTTCAAGAGCAAGATCGACGGCTATATCACCAGCCAGTCCTTCCTCGTGTGCGACAGCGGGCGCAAGTGCAATATCGCGGAAGTGATCGCCAAGGACTGGCAGAATGTGGATGAATACGTGACCAATATGTATATCTACATCAACTCGGCCACGCCCGTGTATACACGCGGCTGGGAACTGGAAGCGCAATATCACCTGGGGCCGGCGTATGCGCGCCTGTCGTACACGCGCGAAACGACGCGCCAGCCCACGTCGATCGCCAGCGCCTGGTTTGGCGCGGCCGACATCAGCGAACTGCCCAGCGTGTACTACAACCTCGACGTGGGCACGCGTTTGCTGGACAACAAGCTGGAAGTGGGCGCCATCCTCAAGCACACGGGCTCGAACCGCCGCCTGTCGCCGGACAATGACGCCGATGAAGCGACGGGGGAAGTGCTCAAGGCCGACAATCCGAAGATCCCGGCCGTGATCGACTTGTATGCGAGCTACCAGGTCAGCAAGAACCTGTTCCTGCGCCTGTCCGTGCAAAACGCCATGAACAAGGATTTCTCGGAAGCGCTGAACCGCCTGAACTCGATGCCGTCGCAGTCGCAGGAGAATACGCCGCTGAGCACGGCGCGGGGCAGGACGTATGTGGCAGGGCTGGAGTACCGCTTTTAAAGCAGGCCCAAGCCCCGCGCCTTGGCTTAATTAATACTCGCGCGGCGTCGTTCCATAATAGCTATGGATCGACGTCGCCCAAGCGCTGTCCGCCATGTTCGGCCAGTTATCCGTGTCGAAGCCGGGGGCGTTTTCGATGCGCTCCTTGTCGACGTTGAGGGTAAAGCGCTTGTTGACGGTGTCGAGCAGCAGCGCTTCCCACGGCACGGCGAACAGCTTTTCGCCGATGGTGAAGACGCCGCCGTGCGACATGACGGCGTAGGCGATCTTGCCGCTGCGCATGTCGAGCATGATTTCCTTGATTTCGCCCAGGTGTTCATCCTTGGCATTGTGCACATGGTCGCCGATCAGGGTGTCGGCGCCCATCAGTTCAGGGCCGGGGCCTTTGTGGCCGCGGTTGACATACATGCCGTAGGCGTCGCGTTCTTCGTAGCTCATGATGGACCTCCTGTTGAAAAATCCCAGTCTGCCGCCGGGGCGCGGCAGGGTCTGTTCGCTCGCCCACACAACATATGGAATTGGAAATATTTCAATTATTGTTATTGGGTAATTTTGTTGCGCGTAGACAGCAGGAGGGGGAGGGATAGTCGGTATTTGGCGCAAATTTCCGTGCGCGGGGAGCGACGCAGGCGGGCTTTAGTGTATAATTTCAATTTCCCGCACGTGCCGTTCGGCACCATCTGCAATGACCAAATTTGTCTTCGTCACTGGTGGCGTTGTGTCTTCCCTTGGAAAAGGGATTGCCGCCGCCTCCCTCGCCGCGATCCTCGAATCGCGCGGCCTTAAAGTCACCATGCTCAAGCTCGACCCGTATATCAACGTCGATCCTGGCACGATGAGCCCTATGCAACACGGTGAAGTATTCGTCACCGATGACGGGGCCGAAACCGACCTCGACCTCGGTCACTACGAGCGCTTCATCTCCACCCGCATGAAAAAGGTGAATAACTTCACCACTGGCCAGATCTATGAATCGGTGATCCGCAAGGAACGCCGGGGCGAATATCTGGGCAAGACCGTGCAGGTGATTCCGCATATCACCAATGAAATCCAGGATTACATCCGCCGTGGCGCCGAAGGCTACGACGTGGCCCTGTGCGAAATCGGCGGCACCGTCGGCGATATCGAATCCTTGCCATTCCTGGAAGCGGCACGCCAGCTGAGCCTGCGCGCCGGCCGCAAGAACACGGCCTTCGTCCACCTGACCCTGGTGCCTTACATCGCCTCGGCCGGTGAACTGAAAACCAAGCCGACCCAGCACTCGGTGCAAAAGCTGCGCGAAATCGGCATCTTGCCGAATGCGCTGCTGTGCCGCGCCGACCGCGCCATCCCGGAAGACGAGCGCGCGAAAATCTCGCTGTTCTCGAACATCGAGGAAGACGCCGTCATTTCCGTGTGGGACGTCGACACCATCTACAAAGTGCCGCAAATGCTGCACGACCAGGGCCTCGACAAGATCATCTGCGACGCGCTGGACCTCGATCCTGCACCGGCCGACCTGTCGATCTGGAGCAAGTTGATCTACACGATGGAGCACCCGAAGGCGGAAGTGACCGTCGGCATGGTCGGCAAGTACGTCGAGCTGACCGAGTCGTACAAGTCGCTGATCGAAGCGCTGCGCCACGCCGGCATCCACACGGAAAGCCGCGTCAACATCGAGTACATCGATTCGGAAGAAATCGAAACGACCGGTTGCGACAACCTGGGCAAGTACGATGCCATCCTGGTACCGGGCGGCTTCGGCAAGCGCGGTGTGGAAGGCAAGATCAAGGCGGCCCAGTTCGCCCGTGAAAACAAGATCCCTTACCTGGGCATCTGCCTGGGCATGCAAGTGGCCCTGATCGAATACGCGCGCAACAAGGCAGGCATGCCGAACGCGAATTCGACCGAGTTCGACCTTGATACGGATCAACCTGTCGTTGCACTGATCAATGAGTGGCAAAACCACGATGGTAAAGTCGAGTTGCGCGATGAAAACTCGGACCTGGGCGGTACCATGCGCCTGGGCGCGCAGACCTGCGCCGTCAATCCGGGCACCCTCGCCGCCGAGATCTACGGCAGCGTGGTGACCGAGCGTCACCGTCATCGCTACGAAGCCAATAATCATTACCTGGCCCGTGTCGAAGCGGCTGGCCTGATCGTCTCGGCCCGCACGCCGAGCGAAGATTTGTGCGAAATCATGGAATTGCCACGCACGGGTGAAAATGCCCACCCATGGTATATGGGCGTGCAATACCATCCCGAGTTCAAGTCGACGCCACGCACCGGCCATCCGTTGTTTACCTCGTTCATCAAGGCAGCGCTGGCGCACAAAGAAGCCAACGCCGCTGCGCAATAACGCGGTCGATCGCGACAGTATTACCCGTAAGACAGCTCCCGGCCAGATGGTTCCCGCCGGGAGTTTCTTTGCCCCTTTGTGCAATTGCGCATCAGAACGCAGTGTGCAGCCCCCTGTTACGCTTAACTTTGGAGAATGACATGAGTGCTATTGTTGATATTATCGGTCGCGAAATCCTGGACTCGCGCGGTAACCCGACCGTCGAATGCGATGTGTTGCTGGAATCGGGCGTGATGGGCCGTGCGGCCGTACCGTCGGGTGCGTCGACCGGTTCGCGCGAAGCCGTGGAATTGCGCGATGGCGACGCCAAGCGCTACTTCGGCAAGGGCGTGCTGCAGGCATGCGAAAACATCAATACCGAAATCTCCGAAGCCATCATGGGCCTGGACGCCAATGAGCAGGCTTTCCTGGATCGTACCCTGATCGACCTGGACGGCACGGAAAACAAATCGCGCCTGGGTGCCAACGCCATCCTGGCCGTGTCCATGGCTGTCGCCAAGGCTGCCGCCGAAGAAGCCGGCTTGCCGCTGTACCGCTATTTCGGCGGTTCGGGCGCCATGCAGATGCCGGTGCCGATGATGAACGTCATCAACGGTGGCGCGCACGCCGACAACAACCTGGACATCCAGGAATTCATGATCATTCCTGTGGGCGCCCCGTCGTTCAAGGAAGCCGTCCGCTACGGCGCGGAAGTGTTCCACACGCTGAAAAAGATCCTGCACAAGAAGGGCCTGAACACCAACGTGGGCGACGAAGGCGGTTTCGCGCCATCCTTGGCCAACCATGAAGAAGCCATCAAGCTGATCATCCAGGCCATCGAAGAAGCAGGCTACGAGCCAGGCACGCAGATCGCCATCGGCCTCGATTGCGCCGCGTCCGAGTTCTACAAGAACGGCAAGTACGAAATGGAAGGCGAAGGCCTGAGCCTGACGGCCACCGAGTTCACCAACCTGCTGGCGACCTGGTGCGACAAGTACCCGATCATCTCGATCGAAGACGCGATGCACGAAGGCGACTGGGACGGCTGGGCGATCCTCACCAAGGAACTGGGCAAGAAAGTGCAACTGGTCGGCGACGACCTGTACGTCACCAACACCAAGATCCTGAAAGAAGGCATCTCGAAAGGCATCGCCAACTCGATCCTGATCAAGATCAACCAGATCGGCACCCTGACGGAAACCTTCGCCGCCATCGAAATGGCCAAGCGCGCCGGCTACACGGCCGTCATTTCGCACCGCTCGGGCGAAACGGAAGACTCGACCATCGCCGATATCGCCGTTGCCACGAACGCCCTGCAGATCAAGACCGGCTCGATGTCGCGCTCGGACCGCATGGCCAAGTACAACCAGCTGCTGCGTATCGAGGAAGACCTGGGCGACATCGCCAGCTACCCTGGCCGCGATGCGTTCTATAATCTGAAGTAAGCTGATGTAAAACCCACTGGCCGGCCGGAGATATCCGGCCGGTTTGTTAACTGAATGTCCCATGCGCCTGATTACGCTCGCCCTGGCAGCCCTGCTGCTGTTGATACAATTTCCCCTCTGGCTGGGTAAAGGCGGCTGGCTGCGTGTTGCCGACATGGAAGCCCAAGTGGCGGTGGCCAATAAAAAGAATATGGAATTGAAGGCGCGCAACGCCAAGCTCGAATCCGAAGTGCGCGACCTGAAGGATGGTACGGGCGCCGTCGAAGAGCGTGCCCGCTATGAGCTGGGCATGGTCAAACAGAATGAGATTTTCGTGCAGATCGTGCGCAAGGGCCAGACCCCGCCACTGCTGGAAACGCCGGTGGACGCCGCAGCGCCCCACTGAGTACGGATCACTTCCCGCTTGCCAGCCTGGACCGATTGCCAGGCTGACATATCACTTTACTTCCTTGTACTTATTACCTTGTACTGCTGCACACGATTGGCCGCATGGCGCGGCGTGGTGCGATTGCTTGCTGCTTGCCGATCAGAAACGGGCTTTGCCTGTCGTGATCAGGTAAAAATGGATGCCGGTGACCACGACGGCCACACTTACCAGTACGGTTTCGAGAAATATCATAAAAATTCCTTGTTAATAATTATTTAGGTAAAAAACGTCCAGGGCCAGGCGCCAAGCCGAAGACAGTACGAACGTACGGCAAGGCGCAGGCAACGCACTTTTGGACAGGCGTTTAGTCAGCATAAAAAAACGTCCAGGGCCAGGCGCCAAGCCGAAGACAGTACGAACGTACAGCAAGGCGCAGGCAACGCCGCCTTGGGCGTTTTTTTAGCCGCGCGAAGCGAGGAAGCGCAGTTCGGCTGCCAGATTCGGCATCAGTTTTTCGTAGCGGTTCGCTTCCGAGTTCAACAGGGCGAAATCGCGCTTGCTTGGACGCACATAGCGCTCGTCGTCGGCGCTGGTCGTCGGGGTGGCGATGACTTCCTTCTGCGCCAGTTCGCTGTATGGCTTGGAAGCGAGCAGGGCTCCCAGAAAGGCGCGCGTGGCGCGGCCCAGGTTGCTGAAGTAGTTGTCGTTGTCGTTGCTGTAGGTGTTGGTAAAAGTGGACATATGCCCTCCATGAATGGTCTGTTGTTGCATTGCACAATAATGGAGTTCGCGATATATGTCTAATTCCAAATTCCAATTTCAGAAATTCAAGAAACACATAATAAGGGCGTAGCCGCTGGCCACGCCCTGGAAAAGAATTTGTTACGAAATGTTTATCCGGCGGCGATGCGTCCCAAACCGGGATCGTCGCTGAAAAAGCCGTCCAGTCCCGTCTCGATATAGCGGCGCATTTCCGCCACGGATCCCGCTTCGTTGCGCGCGTTTTCTCCATTGCCGTCGCGGAAGTCGGCCGCCAGGAAACGGTTTTCCGGACGGAAGGTCCACGTGTGCAGCAGCAAGCCCGCCTGGTGCGCATCGTCGACGATGGATGAGGGCTTGGCCAGGCGCTGGTCGGCGCCCAGCGGGATGACGCCCCGCGTGGGCGGCGCCACCACGTCCGCGTAGGCGGCGATGTCGCGCAGGCCGGCCGGCGTGATCATTTGCCCGAAGGTCAGCTTGCCGCCCGCCTTGGCCACGTCCATGGGGCGCACGTCGCCGCCCACCACCAGTTGCATCAGGCGCACGTTGGCGCGCCGTCCCAGCTTGTCGCGCAGGTATTTCAAATTCGCCACTTCGAAGGACTGGATCTCGATCGGCGCGCGGCGCGTGTATTCGTGCGCCAGCATGGTCGACAGGAAACGGTCTTCCAGCGCCAGGCCCGCATCGCGGAAATACGTCGAGCTTTTCAGCTCGGGCACGAGGCCGATGATGCGGCCGCTGGCGGCCGATTGCGCTGCAACAAAATCGATGATTTCTTCCCAGGTCGGGATCTGGAATTGTCCATCGTACAAGGTGTTGCCGGTACGTACTTTCGGCAGCCGTTCGATGGCGCGCAGGGTTTTCAATTCCGCCAAGGTGAAATCGTCGACGAACCAGCCTTCGTGCCATTCGCCGTCGACCAGTTTCTTGCCGCGCCGGCTGGCGAACTCGGGACGCCGCGCCACGTCGGTGGTGTCGACCAGATTGCTTTCATGGCGCGCCACCAAAATGCCGTCGCGCGTGGCGACCAGGTCCGGCTCGACGTAATCGGCGCCGTCGAGGATGGCCTTGGCGTACGACGCCAGCGTATGCTCGGGACGCAGGGCGCTGGCGCCACGGTGCGCGAAGACGAGCGGACGCGACGGTGGCGTGGCCAGCAGGCCGGCGGCAAAGCCGGGCGCGGCCGCCAGGGCCAGGCCGCCGGCGGCCGCCCGGACGAAGTTGCGGCGCGAAAAATGCCGCTGCGGGAGGATGGGCGTACGCATCAGAAGTCCGCCGTCAGGGTCAGGAAGCCCTGGCGCGGGGCGATGGGGAAGGTGTTGTAGGTCTTGTCTGCGGCGCCCACCACCACGTTCAGCGAACCTTCGCGGTTGGCCAGGTTGCTCACATTCACGCGCCAGCGCGGATTTTTCAGCCAGCCGGCCAGGGCCGGCAGCTTGCCCGACACGCCCAGGCCCATCAGGAAATAGCTGGGGACGGACAAATCGTTGGTGTACGTCGCGTAGCGCTTGCCCACATAGTCTCCCGTCAGTTGCACTTCGATATCGCCAACCGTGGCCGAAGCAACAAACTTGTTCAGCCATTCAGGCGAGCCTGGCACGTTCTTGCCCGCCGTCAAGACCAGCGCGGCGCCATTGTTGTAATTGTCCGCGTACTGCGAGCGGTTGTACGACAGGGCATTGTAGAACGAAAAATTATTGCCGAAGTGAACGGTTCCGGCGATATCGATGCCGTCCGTGCGCACGCTGCCCACGTTGGCCAGCACGGGGTTGCCGCCAATGATGGAGGAAATCACGGGCGTTGGGCTGATCTGCAGCAAACGGTTGCTGAAATCGACGTGGTAGACGTTGACCTGGCCATCGATGGCCGTGATGGCGCCCAGGCTCAATGGGTGGCTGCCGCGCACGCCCACTTCATAGGTGAGGGCCGTTTCCGGCTTGGCGTCGCGCTTGAACAGGTCGAAGGCTGCCTGGCTCGACAAGCTCCATGGCGACGCGCCGCCGCCGCCATAGGTGACGAACTGGCGCATGTTTTTCTGGATATTGAAGTACAGCTGGTCTTGCGGCGTGAAATCCCAGCGCGCGCCCACTTGCGGCAAGAACCATTTTTTCGTGTTGATGGTGCCGACCGGCAAGGCCGTCGAGCCGCCGGCGATGGCGCCCTTGGCCGGCTGCACGGGGAATTGGCCATCGGCAAATTGCAGGCTGGACTTGAAGCCGGCTTGCAGGGCGATATCGGGGCGGATGCGCCATTCATCCTGCAGGTGCAGCTGCACCACCTTGTTGTCGATCTCGCTGCCGTACTGCGTGATCAAGGGATTGCTGGGGCGGTCGTACGGCGACGTCGGGTTGTTGACGTCCAGCGCATACCAGCGGCGGTAGGCGGACGAGCGGTTCTGTTCCAGCCACAGGCCCGCTTCCAGCTGGTGATTGCCGATTTCCTTGCGCAGGGTGGAAAGGAAGCCGCCCCGCTTGATGTCGTATTCCGTCGTGCGCACGGCGTAGCCCGAGTTGCCGAACACCTGTTTCAGGTTCTGCTTCGGGTAGTACACGCTGAACAGGCCCGGCAAGCCTGCCACGCCGATGGGGCCGGCCACCACGCCCGCGCCGTCATCCTTGTGGTAATACACCTGGTTCGACCACGTCATGCCTTCGGCCAGGTTGGCGTCGAACTTGGCGTAGGCCAGGTAGTCGGTGCGCTGCGCATCGCTGTAGTAGTTGCGGTAATTGTTGCCGTCCGCGGCAGGCGTGGCGCCCGTCGGCGACAGGTAATTCAGGGCCGCCTTGAAGTCCGGATACAGGAAGGGGCGCGTGTATGGCGCGCTCGTTTCGCCCGCCACGTGCACGGTGCTGTCTTCGTTCGGCTCGATCTTGTCCGAGTAATTGAAGAACAGGGTCAGCTTGCCCGCCTCGCTGCGGTTGACGTATTTTGCGTTGAACTGGTCGCCGCCCTGGCGCGCATCGAAGTCCCAGGCGCGCGCTTCATGGTGCAGGATGGAAAAATAGGCGCTGCTGCCATCGCCGAAGGCGCCCGTGTCATAGCGGGCAAACGTGCGCGACGTGCGGTGGCTGCCCACCGTTTGCTGCACGCTGGCGCCCTGCGTGGCCAGCGGGTCGCTGGAATAGGTTTCGATGGTGCCGCCCAGGTTGCTGGTCGACGCCGTGGCCAGGTCGCCCGCGCCCGAGGACAGCACGACGCTGCGCACGTTTTCGCTGATCACGGCGCGCTGCGGCGACAGGCCGTTGTAGTTGCCGTATTGCTGGTCGCCCAGCGGCACGCCGTCCATGGTGTAACCCAGTTGCTGGCCGGAAAAACCATGCACGAACAGCGACAGGTTTTGCTCGTTGTTGCCCCACGGGTCGGCCGTCTGGAAGCTGACGCCAGGCAAGGTTTGCAGGGCCTTTAACGGATTCGTGCCGGGCAGGATCTTCTGGATTTCATTCTTGCTCAGGGCGACGGAAGAACGCGTCTTGCGCGAGGAAATCTCCACGGTGGCCATCGGAGCATTGTCATCGGCAGCGGGGGCGGCGGCCATGTCGGTGGCGGAGGACGCCACGGCGGCGGCGACGGCCGTTTGCGCCAGGGCCGGCAAGGAGAGGCCTGCGGCGCAAGCGCCCAGCAACACATGGAAGGAATGGCGGCGCAGGGCCAGCGTCAAGTGGGTATTCATCATCAGCCTGTGGAAAGTATTGGAAGTAATACAAGCTGCGCAGCGTAACGGCGGCGCGTGACGGGCTGATGACGAACTGATGACGGGAAGATGACAGCAGAAACAATTGCGCCGCCTGAGGGGCGGCGCGGGGATTATTACAATTAGTTAATACTTGCCGCAGGGGGGATCAAGACTTCGGCCGGCGCATCCGTGATGAACAGCTGCGCGCAATCGACCTTGTCGAATTCATAGTGCTGGCCGCAGAAATCGCAGTTCACGCCCACCTGGCCCACTTCTTCCAGGGTGCTGTTGACTTCTTCCTCGCCCAGCATCTTGAGCATATTGCCCACTTTTTCGCGCGTGCAAGTGCAATGGAAGCTCGGGTGCAGCGGGTCGAAGACGCGGATCGTCTCTTCCCAGAACAGGCGCTGCATCAGGGTATCGATGTCCGTCGACAGGATTTCCGCCTCTTTCAGGGTCGACGCCAGCATCACGGCGCGGTTCCACGTGTCCAGCGCGTCTTCTTCCGACACGGGCGTCGCTTCGGCCTTGCCGCCATGGTGGGGCAGCTTTTGCAGCAGCAGGCCGCGCGAGACGCTGTCGTCCGTGGCCAGCCACAGGCGGGTGTCGAGCTGTTCCGAACGCAACATGTAGTTTTCGATCACGGTGGCCATGTCGTCGCCGTCCAGCGGCACGATGCCCTGGTACGGTTGCTGGCCCGGCACCTTGTCGGCCGGGTCCAGGGTGATGATGAAGCGGCCCTTGCCCGTGGCGTTGAGCAATTGCGGCACGGTGGCCACGTCGGGAATGGTGGCGTCCGGGTCCAGCTTGGCCGTGGCGCGCAGGCGCAGGTCGGAGTCGCACTCGACCACCATCAGGCGCACGGGGCCGTCGCCATGGATTTGCATGATGATGGAACCGTTGAATTTCAGGTTGGCCGACAGCAGGGCGGCGGCAGCCACCATTTCGCCCAGCACTTTTTTCACGGCCGTCGGGTAGGCGTGGCGCGACACCACTTCCTGCCACGTGGTCGAAACGTCGATGAACTGGCCGCGCACGGCGGCATTGTCGAAAATAAATTTTTGCAGGGTATCCTGGCCCGGAAGGGCTGCGCTGACAGCGCCTGTGGTTTCAGTCGTCATTCTTTTATCCAATCTTCTTGAGTTGCGTATTAAATAGCTGGCCGCGCTGCACATAGTTCACGGCGTTGCCTTGTAGCCTGGTGATATCGTCTGCCGTCAGGGCCCGCACGGCTTTCGCCGGTGAGCCGAGGATCAGCATATTGTCGGGAAATTCCTTGCCTTCCGTGACCAGGGCGCCCGCGCCGACCAGGCAGCCCTTGCCGATCTTCGCGCCGTTCAGGATCACGGCCTGGATGCCGACCAGGGCGCCATCGCCGATCGTGCATCCATGCAACATCGCCTGGTGGCCGATGGTCACGTTCCGGCCGATGTCCAGCGGGTAGCCCGGGTCCGTGTGCAGCACGGCGCCTTCCTGCACATTGCTGTTGGCGCCCACCGTGATGCGTTCGTTGTCGCCGCGGATCGTGGCGCCGAACCATACGGACGTATTCGCTTCCAGCGTGACCTTGCCGATCACATTGGCCGTGTCGGCAACAAAAGCGGAAGCATCAATCAGCGGCGCATCGGCGCCCAATTGGTAGAGTGTCATCGTTAGCCTGTGGCGGTGGTGGAAGCGCCGGGCACGGCCGGACGCGGAAGTTTTGCGCTATTTTACGCTGTTGCAGGGCAAGTCCGAGCGCCGGCCGCTAATCCGGTATAATTATCGAACGGTCGTACTTTTATGTGCGCCCTATCTACAGACACAGCATGTGGCGCCATCTGCGCCACTTTCAAGGCAGGCATCCGATGAAACCCATGAAACTTTCCCGTTCCGAATTCATCAACATCCGCGGCGCCCGTACGCATGTGCGCCATTGGGGCCGCGAAGGCGCGCCCATCCTGTTCATGGTGCACGGCTGGATGGACGTGGCCGCTTCGTTCCAGTTCGTCGTCGACGAGTTGCAGGGCGACTGGCACGTGATCGCGCCCGACTGGCGCGGCTTTGGCCTGAGCGACTACACGCAATCGGACACCTACTGGTTCCCCGACTACCTGGCGGACCTGGACGCCATGCTGCTGCATTATTCGCCGGATGCGCCCGTCAACCTGCTGGGCCACAGCATGGGCGCCAACGTGGCCGGACTGTACGCGGGCGTGCGCCCGGAGCGCATCAGCCGCTTCATCAACCTGGAAGGCTTCGGCATGATGGCAACGCAGCCGGAGCAGGCGCCGGGCCGCTACGCCAAGTGGCTGGACGAATTGCGCGAGCCGCCCGCCATGCGCAGCTATCCTTCGCAGCGCGCCGTGGCCGAGCGCCTGCAAAAGACCAATCCGCGCCTGCCGGACGAGCGCGCGGCCTTCCTGGCCGAACACTGGTCGGCGCGCAACGAGGCGGGCGAGTGGGACATCCTGGGCGACCCGCAGCACAAGCGGGTCAATCCCATCCTGTACCAGGTGGAAGAAGTGATGGCGTGCTGGCGCCGCATCACGGCGCCCGTGCTGTGGGTGGAGGCCGATGACACGAATATGTGGCAATGGATGGGGCCAAAGGAACAGGCGCGCATCGAAATCGACCGGCGTTTGGCCTGCATCAAGGATGTGCGCTGCGAGATGATGGCGGATGCGGGCCACATGCTGCATCATGATCAACCGCAGGCACTGGCGCGCCTGGTGGAAGCGTTTTTGGCCTGATGTGTGTCGGGAACGCTGCAGCGCGATTGGCCAAGCAGCGTACAATGAAAACTTCTTCCATGCTGAGCCCGTGCAGGGTATTGTTTTCACATGCTTAAAGTCGACCTGCATTGTCATTCGAATATCTCCGACGGCGTGCTGTCACCGGCCGCCGTGGCCGCTTACGCGCGCAAGGCGGGCGTGGACGTGTGGGCGCTGACGGACCACGATGAAGTGTCCGGCGTCGCCGCCGCGCGCACGGCCGCGCTGGACCTGGGCATGCGCTTCGTGGCCGGCGTGGAAATTTCCATCACGTGGGCCGGCGAAACCGTGCACATCGTCGGCTTGCAAGTCGATGAAAACAATCCGGGTCTCGTGCAGGGCTTGCACCGCACGCGTTCGGGGCGCGACGCGCGCGGCCGCGAAATCGCCCGCCAGCTGGACCTGGCCGGCATCCCCGACGCCTATGAAGGGGCCTTGAAATTCGTCGGCAACCCGGACCTGATGTCGCGCACGCACTTTGCCCGCTACATCGTGGAAACGGGCAAATGCGCGAACATCCCCGACGTGTTCAAGAAATACCTGTCGGAAGGCAAGCCGGGCTACGTCGAGCATCGCTGGGCCACCCTGGCTGAAGCGGTCGGCTGGATCCGCGGCGCGGGCGGCGTGGCCGTCATCGCCCATCCGGGCCGCTACCGCTTCAGCGACATGGCGCAAGGCGTGCTGTTCGATGAATTCAAGCAACTCGGCGGCGTGGCCATCGAAGTCGTCACGGGCAGCCACAGTCCGGACCAGTATCCGGAATACGCGCAGCTGGCCAATGCCTACGGCTTCCTCGCCTCGCGCGGCACGGATTTCCATGCGCCGGGCGAGTCGCGCGTGGATTTTGCCATGTTGCCGCCATTGCCATCGAATGTCACGCCAATCTGGCACGACTGGTTCTAGGGCGCGGCTGGCCTGCGCCTGCCGCGCGGGCTTGAAAAGTCGCGACTGCATACTTATCTTTTAGTTATTCTTGTTTTCCGGAGCCATCGCCCATGAAACGTATCGTCCTGTTTATTGCAACCAACCTGGCCGTGATGCTGGTGCTGTCGCTCGTGCTCAGTTTGCTGGGCGTGGGCAATCCGGCGCGCGGCAGTACCCTGAACCTGGGCAGCCTGCTCGTGTTTTCGCTGGTGGTGGGCTTCACGGGCTCGATCTTTTCGCTGTTGATCAGCAAACCCATGGCCAAGTGGAGCACGGGCGCGCGCGTGATCGACAATCCGACGTCGTCGACGGAGTTGTGGCTGGTCAATACCGTGCGCGCGCTGTCCGAGCGGGCCGGCATCGGCATGCCGGAAGTGGCCGTGTACGAAGGCGACGCGAATGCGTTCGCCACGGGCGCCTTCAAGAATTCGGCGCTGGTGGCCGTGTCCACGGGCTTGCTGCAAAGCATGAACCGCGATGAAGTGGAAGCCGTGCTGGGCCACGAGATCGCCCACGTCGCGAATGGCGACATGGTGACCTTGACCCTGATCCAGGGCGTGGTGAATACCTTCGTCGTCTTCATGGCCCGCGTGGTAGGTTTCTTTGTCGACAATGTCCTGTTGAAAAATAACAACCGCGAAGGCGGCGGACGCGGCATCGGTTACTTTGTGACCGTGATGGTGTGCGAAGTGATCTTCGGCTTGCTCGCTTCCATCATCGTGGCCTGGTTCTCGCGCCAGCGCGAATTCCGCGCCGACGCCGGTTCCGCCAAGCTGCTGGGCAGCCCCACGCCGATGATGCATGCGCTGGCCCGCCTGGGCGGCGTGCCGCCGGGCGAGTTGCCGCAATCGATGCAGGCGCTGGGCATCAGCGGCGGCAATGGCGGCTGGGGCGCGCTGTTCGCCACCCATCCACCGCTGGAACAACGCATCGCCGCGCTGCGCAGCGTACAATAATGCCAACTTAACAAGCTGGTTCGCCAGAACGCTTACACATGAGTCAATTTTTTCATATTCACCCCGACAATCCGCAATTGCGCCTGATCAAGCAGGCGGCGCAGATCATCCAGTCCGGCGGCGTGGTGGCCTTGCCCACCGACTCCTGCTACGCGCTCGTGTGCCAGCTCGACGACAAGGGCGCCGTCGAGCGCCTGCGCCGCATCCGTGGCGTGGATGAAAAGCACCATTTGACCTTGCTGTGCCGCGACTTGAGCGAGCTGGGCGTGTACGCCCGCGTGGACAACCGCCAGTTTCGCCTGCTCAAGGCGGCCACGCCCGGCGCCTACACGTTCATCCTGGAAGCGACGAAGGAAGTGCCGCGCCGCCTCAGCCATCCTTCGCGCAAGACCATCGGCCTGCGCGTGCCGCAGCACCGCATCGTGCAATGCCTGCTGGAAGAGCTGGGCCAGCCCCTGCTGGGCGCGACATTGACCTTGCCGGGCGACGAAGACAGCCTGACGGATGCCGACACGATCCGCGAGCGGCTGGAAAAACTGGTCGACCTGATCGTCGACGGCGGCGTCTGCGCGCATGGTCCCAGCACCGTGATCGACCTGACGGGGCCGGAGCCGGAAGTGGTGCGTGTGGGGCGGGGCGACCCGGCCGTGCTGGGTTTGTAGGCGGCATTGCGCGCCCGTACTGGCGCCGGTCTTCACCTGTTCTTAATGACAACGTAAGAAAGGGGCTGGGACTGCTCTGGTAGAATCGCGGTCATGAGCGATTTCAATACGATAGTCCAGACCGTTGCGGTCTACCTGGTGCCGGTGCTGTTTGCCATTTCCCTGCATGAGGCGGCGCACGGCTACGCGGCCCGCTATTTCGGCGACCCCACGGCCTCGAACGAGGGCAGGCTGAGCCTCAATCCCATGCGGCATATCGACCCTTTCGGCACGATCTTGCTGCCCTTGATGCTGTATTTCACGATCCAGGTGCCGTTCGGCTATGCCAAGCCGGTGCCCGTCGATTTCAGCCGCCTGCGCAATCCGAAGAAGCAGATGGCCTGGGTGGCGTTTGCCGGGCCTGGCGCCAATTTCGTCATGGGCCTGGGCTGGATGATCGCCTTTGTCGTGCTCAGCGTCCTGCCGCCGACGGAAATGGGCATGTTTTTCCGCAAGATGGCGGGCGCCGGCGTCAGCGTGAATGCGGCCATGTTCGTCTTTAACCTGATTCCCGTGCCGCCCCTCGATGGCGGACGCATCATGACGGGCTTGCTGCCGATGCAGCTGGCGCGCCCTTACGCCAGCATCGAGCGCTACAGCCTGTATGTCTTCGGCGCCCTGGTGCTGCTGATGTACACGGGCATCTTGAACCGCGCCTTGCTGGCGGCGATCGAATTTGTCATCGGCATTTTTGTCACCCTGGTCACGCCCCTGACGACGATATTGACTTGATGCCCGCAACTGGATGGACGCACATAATTGATGGAAGTACCGATGCAAGCAACTGAACCAATATTAGAAACCGAAGCGATTTCCGGCTGGCTGCGCCGCTGGGCGCCCCTGATCCCGGGCGGCGAGGTGCTGGACCTGGCCTGCGGCGCAGGCCGCCACGCGCGCCACCTGGTAAGCCTGGGCCACCCCGTGATCGCGCTCGACCATGATCCGGAAATGCTGGAAAAGGCGGCTGGCACGGGCATCACCACCTCGCTGGTGGACCTGGAAGCGCCGGGCGCCGTGTGGCCTTTCGCTCCCGGCCGCTTTGCCGGCATCGTCGTCACCAATTATCTGCACCGGCCGCTGCTGGACGCCATGGTGGCCAGCCTGGCGCCCGATGGCGTGTTGCTGTATGAAACGTTTGCCGAGGGCAATGAACAGTTCGGCAAGCCGTCGAATCCGAAATTCCTGCTGAAGGAAGGCGAAATGCTGACCTGGGCGGTGCAGCACGGCTTGCGTGTGGTAGCGTATGAGGATGGGCGCGTGGAACAGCCAAAAGCTGCTCTGGTGCAACGAATTTGCGCCGTCCGGCCGGATTTTCCACGGTTGGCAGCCCTGCTGCCGACGTTTTGAGCGGCCATACTATGTCAGAATGCACCACAGGCGCGGGCTATCCGCTACAATCGTTGTTTTATTTATCGGCGCTATAAACTTACTATGATCAAGGGCAGCATTGTAGCAATCGTCACCCCGATGCACGCAGACGGCAGTCTGGACTTTCCAGGTCTGCGCAAGCTGATCGACTGGCATATCGCCGAGGGTACGGACGGCATCGTCATCGTTGGCACGACGGGCGAATCGGCAACAGTCAGCGTGGAAGAACACTGCGAACTGATCCAGTTGACCGTCGAACATGCCAAGGGACGCATTCCTATCATCGCCGGCGCCGGAGGCAACTCCACGGCCGAGGCCATCAAACTGACGCGCTACGCGAAAGAAGCGGGCGCCGATGCTGTCTTGCAAGTGGTGCCGTACTACAACCGTCCTACCCAGGAAGGCATGTACCAGCACTTCAAGGCCATCGCCGAAGCCGTCGACATTCCCGTCATCCTGTACAACGTGCCTGGCCGTACGGTTGCCGACATGAGCAACGAGACCATCGTGCGCCTGTCCGCCATCCCGAATATCGTCGGCGTGAAAGATGCGACCGGCAATATCGGCCGCGGCATCGACCTGCTGCGCCTGGTTCCAGCGGACTTCGCCGTGTACTCGGGCGACGATCCGACGGCCATGGCGCTGATGTTCTGCGGCGGCCACGGCAACATTTCCGTGACGGCCAACGTTGCGCCGCGCGCCATGCACGAACTGTGCGTGGCAGCCATGGCGGGCGAGCGCGCCACGGCGATTGCCATCAATAACAAAGTGTTCCCTTTGCACCAGAAATTGTTTGTCGAGCCCAACCCGGTGCCCGTCAAATGGGCGCTGGCCGAAATGGGCCTGATGCCAGCCGGCATACGCTTGCCGCTGGTGCCGCTGGCTGAAAATTGCCATGCCACCGTGCGCGATGCCTTGCGCGACGCTGGCATCCTGTCTTAAGCCGAACTTCAAGCCCGGGCTTGACCAGCCCGGACCTTTCCTGATTCCAGCTGCTACTTAGCTTCTTATCCAGTTACGACATGACTAATTGCAAGAAAACCAAACCGGCGCCTGCCACCATCGCCGTCCGCGGCATCGTCATCGGCGCCGTCGCAGCCAGCCTCGCGGGCTGCGGCATGATCAGTTCGGTAGTCGGCGGCGACAAGGTCGACTACAAGTCGGTCAAGAAAGCCAGCACCCTGGACGTGCCGCCTGACCTGACGCAATTGCAGCAGGACAACCGTTATTCCTTGCCGGATTCGAAAAACGGCGTGGCCACGGCTTCCGGCTACAACGCGCAGCGCAACGCCACGGCCGGCACGCCCGTCATCGTGGGCGCCGACGGCGTGGTGGGTGTCGTGCCCGTCACGGCCGGTGGCGTGAAGGTCGAGCGCGCGGGCAACCAGCGCTGGCTGGTCGTCAAGCAGTCGCCTGAAGTGCTGTGGCCGCAACTCAAGCAATTCTGGGAAGATTCGGGCTTTACCGTCGCCATCGACCAGCCTACGGCTGGCATCATGGAAACCGAGTGGAACGAAAACCGCGCCAAGCTGCCGCAGGACTTTATCCGCAACACCATCGGCAAGGCCTTCGATTCGATGTACTCGACTGGTGAAAAAGACAAGTTCCGCACCCGCGTGGAGCGCCTGGCCGATGGTTCGACCGAGATCTACATCAGCCACCGTGGAGTGGAAGAGGTCGTCACGGGCCGCGACAAGGAAACCACCACCTGGACCGCGCGTCCTAACGATCCGGGCCTGGAGGCGCAATTCCTGGCCAAGCTGATGACGCGCCTGGGCGCGGCCAGTGACGAAGCACAGGCGAAGACAGCCGTTGATGGCGCCATCGTGCAGCCGCTGCACGCCAAGCTGGTTGGCGACGCCGCCACGCCGGCGCGCGCCATCGAAGTCGATGAAGGTTTCGACCGCGCCTGGCGCCGTGTCGGCCTGGCGCTGGACCGCGTCGGCTTCACCGTGGAAGACCGCGACCGCACGCAAGGCACGTATTTCGTGCGTTACGTCGATCCGGACGCGGTCAAGAAGGATGGTTTCTTCTCGAAACTGTTCAGCTGGGGTTCGTCGTCCGACAAGGACAAGGAAGCGCAGCGCTACCGCGTCCTGGTCAAGGCCGGCAATGGCTCGACCAGCCTGGTCAGCATTCTCAGCAACGAAGGCCAGCCCGATGTCTCGCCAGTGGCCGAGAAGATCATGGGTTTGCTGAACGAGCAGCTGAAGTAAGCGGTGCATTCGCGGCGGGTATCGCAACCTGCCGCGCAATAAAAAAGGCTGATCCGGGAAACCGGCGCAGCCTTTTTTATTGCCTGCGTCCGGCCTTATATCCTGCGGATAAAACGCCGGACGCAAAAAAGCCGACCCGAAGGTCGGCTTTTCCTAGTGCAGGGTGCTAAATTACTTAGCAGCCGATGCAGCAGCCGAAGCAGCCGAAGCAGCGTCGGTAGCAGCCGAAGCGGCAGCCGAAGCAGCAGCAGCAGCGTCGGTAGCGGCCGAAGCAGCAGCGTCAGCAGCAGCAGCTGGAGCAGCTTCAACTGCTGGTGCTGGTGCTGGGGTTTCAACTACTGGTGCTGGTGCAGGAGCTTCTTCTTTTTTGCTGCAAGCAGCCAGAGCAACAACCATCAGGGAGGCGATCAGCAGGGATTTTTTCATTTGTTTTCCTTAATTATTTCAAAAAATAAATCAATATTGTTGCGATGAATAATTACCGGTAATTATCGCTCGTTAGGTCGTCTTCGAAGGCTTTTCGTACCAGGTGGTGCCTGCCAGACAACGGAAACTTCCTAACCGAATATTATAGCGATTTTTGGTGCGTCGCAATAGGAGCAAGAGGCAAATTCGCAACTATTTTGTGATATCGCAATATTTGCCGAAGCAAATTGCAAGCAAGTGTAAGCGATTTGCGAAAGCGCGACAAAACGATATAAAAATAATATGTTTTATTGCGCTAACGCAGATGCTGTTATTTTACCTACTGTAATACCACTTTGCTACGCCGCCCCCATTCAAGCCAGTTCGAGCCAGCCATCCTGATACCACGTATATAACGCATCCATCACGTCATCGGAAGCCTGGGCTACGGCGGCGCCATCGAGGGCGCGTTCGTTGGCCAAGGTTTCCAGGGCCGCTTTATCGGCCTTGCCAATGGCAAACGATTCGCCATTGATGAAGACATTCTTGCCACGATACAGCATCAGAGTCTTGCGCGACAACACGACACCCTTTTTCTGTGCGGCGTCCGCGAAGCGGCCTACCGTCAGCGGCTTCGACAGCGGCGTGAAAAATACATTGTGCTTCGGTTCCGACAGGTGTTCACCGAGGAAAATGGTCACGTCTTCTTCCGTGAAGCGCACCTTGTTCATTTCTTCCGCGATGGTGCTGAGCATTTCACGGGGGATTTCCGCCGGTTTGCCCGACGCTTTCAAGTCCGGATCGCTATAGATGCCCGGCAAGTCGATCGAGTCGGCCATGAATTGCAGGAACGCTTCGCCCAGCTCCTGGAACGTGGGCGAGCGGAAGCCGATCGAATACGTCTGGCAATCGCCGATGGCCACGCCGTCGTGCGCGTAGTGGGGCGGCAGATACAGCATGTCGCCCGGTTCCAGCGTGAATTCTTCATCGGGCGTGAAGTTGCTGAGGATTTTCAGCGGCAAGCCGTCGATCAGGCTCAGGTCTTTTTGCGCGCCGATGCGCCAGTGGCGCTTGCCCTGGCCTTGCAGCAGGAATACGTCATAGGAATCGAAATGCGGGCCCACGCCGCCGCCATCGGTGGCGAAGCTGACCATCAGGTCGTCCAGGCGCGCGTCCGGCAGGAAGCGGAACTGGCGCAGCAGGGCGTCGGCCTTGGCGCTGTGCAGGTTGGCGCCCTGCACCAGCAGGGTCCATTCCTTCTGTTTCAGCGAGGGCAGGCTGGTCAAAGGGCCTTGCTGCATGTTCCAGTGGCCGTCCGCATGGCTGACCAGGCGCGATTCGACGTGATCGAGGGTAGCCAGCTCGGCCAGGGCCTTGAAATCGAACAGCGCCTTGAAGCCAGGCACGGCTTGACGGATCAACAAGGGTTTTTTATGCCAGTAGTCGCGCAGGAATTGCGCCGGCGTGATATCGCCGAGGAGAGTTAATGTTTTCATGCGCCCATTATAACAACCGGAAATGCAGGAATGCGCCTGCCGTTGGCGGCGTGAAGGTATAATTTGCCAGCTTATACAATGAAAGGAAGCATAATGAAGATTGCCAAAAATACGGTCGTGACTGTCAACTACAAACTGTCAGACGCGCAAGACAATCTGATCGAAGACGGCCGTCAGCCGATGGTCTACCTGCACGGTGATTATGAAAACACCCTGCCGAAGATCGAAGAAGAGCTCGACGGCAAGGAAGTTGGCTATTCCAACACGATCCAGATCGAACCGGATGATGCTTTCGGTGAATACGATCCAGCCCTGGTGAAGGTCGAGCCGCGCAATCGCCTGCCTGAGCCGCTGGAAGTGGGCATGCAGTTCGAAGGCATGCCGGAAAGCGATTCGCCGGATGAAGAAGCGATGATCTTCACGGTCACCGATATCGCCGACGACAAGGTCGTGCTGGACGGCAACCATCCACTGGCCGGCATCGCGCTGCGCTTCTCGCTGACCGTCGCCGACGTGCGCGAAGCCACCGAAGAAGAAATCGCCCATGGCCACGTGCATGGCGCACACGGCCATGACCATGGCGATGAAGATGATGAAGGCGAAGGCGAAGAGGGCGACCACTTCCGTACGCATCCGATTCATTAATACTGCTTGTTCCAGGCCGGCTCTATGCCGGCCTGTTCGTTTGTGCGCTGTTACTAACGGCGCACAGTCGACGCCTTGGTTCGCGCTTGCGTCGATGGCCGCGTGGCGCGTTGACGTACCTCAAAGAATGGGGTCTTGCCGGGCCGGACGGCGATGGCGGACCAGTCGTTGTCGATGCTGACGTGGCCCAGGTTACCTTTCCAGCTGATTTTCGGCCCGCCTGCCCTGGCTGCGGCCTTTTTACTTTTCCCCTCCTTGCCATCCGCGTCGCCATCGCGCTGCGTATCGACCAATAACACCTTGCCGCTGAACTTCTTGGCCAGGGTGCGGATCTGCTTGCGCGGTCCGGCAAAGCCATCCTGTTTCGAACTGAAGCTGGGCAGCAGCGAATTGTCGTCTTCATCGAGCACGCCCACGTCGCCATCGGAAAACAGCACGATGCCGTCGAGCTGCTTGCGCTGCGCCATGGCGAACAATCGTTGCAGCCAGGAACGGTTGGCGACCAGGCGGTCTTCGAATTCGCTGTTGCGTCCCGCTTCCGGCAAGAAATGGTTGTTATTCGCCGGCAGATTCACGGTGGCAAACAATACGCCGCCGTATTCCCAGTGGGCATTTTCCGCATAGCTGCGGAATTTTGCCGTCGATGACAGCCGCGACAGGGTCAGCTTGTGCTGGCCCAGGCTTTGGTCATCGGCGAAATACACGTCGCGCAAGCGGTTCAGGCGTTCGATGGCGTTGACCCTGCCGCGCGAATTGCGGCAGTTGGCCCAGTCGCTGGCCGACAGCGAGACGATCAGCGGCGGGCCGCTGGCGTCGAGCAAGTCCTTGCGCTGGCCATACAGCTTGTCGCTGCACGACTCGCTGGCGGCCTTGATGCCGGTGGCCACGACGAAGGAGGCATTGAAGGCGCTCGTTTCCGCGATGGCTTTTTTCAGGGGGCCGTCGTCCGGCCCCGCGTTGAAGGAGTGGCCCAGCACGGCAAACTCGAAGCCGGCCTGCTCGCCCGGGGCGGCCAGCGCCTGCCATGGCAGGCTGGCAGCGAGCAAGCCGGCGGCCAGCAGGCGTATCGAACTGCGCCGGCAGGTCATGCGGCGGCCAGCCGTTTCAACTGGTACAGCTGCTCCAGTGCATCGCGCGGGGTGAGCGCATCGGGATCGAGGTCGGCGATGGCGTCGAGCAAGGCTTGCTGCGCCGCGTTCAGCGCGGCCAGCGGCGCCGCCGCTTCCTCTTCTTCCTCTTGCGCATACGGATCGGCGGAGGGCAGCGCGAACAGGTCGCGTTGCGGCGTGGCGTCGAGCGCCTGCGCTTCCAGGCGCGCCAGGTGTTTGCGCGCCGCCTTGATCACGGGCTGCGGCACGCCGGCCAGTTGCGCCACCTGCAAGCCATAGCTTTGCGAGGCGGGACCGGCTTGCACGGCGTGCAGGAAGACGATGCTGTCCTTGTGCTCGACGGCGGACAAATGCACGTTGGCGGCGCTCGGATGACTGTCTGGCAATTGCGTCAGCTCAAAGTAATGTGTGGCAAACAGGGTGAAACTACGGCTGGTGTCGATCAAATGGCGCGCGATGGCCCACGCCAGGGCCAGGCCGTCGAAGGTGGAGGTGCCGCGGCCCACTTCATCCATCAGCACCAAGGAATGCTCGGTGGCGCCGTTCAGGATGGCGGCCGATTCCGTCATTTCCACCATGAAGGTCGAGCGTCCGCCCGCCAGGTCGTCGGTGGCGCCGATGCGCGTGAAGATGCGGTCGATGGGGCCGATGGTGGCGGACGCGGCCGGCACGTAGCTGCCCACGTAGGCCAGCAGGGTGATCAAGGCCACCTGGCGCATGAAGGTCGATTTACCGCCCATGTTCGGGCCGGTGATCAAGAGCAGCCGGCGCTCGTTGACGAAGCGGCAATCGTTGGCGATGAAGCGTTCGATCTGCTTTTCCACCACGGGGTGGCGGCCTTCGACGATGTTGATGCACGGCTCGTCGACCAGTTGCGGCGCGGCCCAGTTGTGCTGTTGCGCATGTTCCGTCAGCGCATTCAGGGTATCGAGCTGGGCCAGGCCTTGCGCAATCGTCTGCAGGGTGCCGATGTGCGGCGCCAGTTCGGCCAGCAGCAGGTCGTACAGCATCTTTTCGCGCACCAGCGCCTTGTCTTGCGCCGACAGGGCCTTGTCTTCGAACACTTTCAGTTCGGGCGTGATGTAGCGCTCGGCGTTTTTCAGGGTTTGGCGGCGGCGGTAGTCGTCCGGCACCTTGTCCGTCTGGCCGTGCGTGACTTCGATGTAGAAGCCATGCACCTTGTTGTATTCGACGCGCAGGTTGGCGATGCCCGTGCGCGCGCGTTCGCGTGTTTCCAGGTCGAGCAGGAACTGGCCCGCGTTTTCCGACAGCGCGCGCAATTCATCGAGTTCCGCGTCGAAACCGGTGGCAAAGACGCCGCCGTCGCGCACCATGGCGGCCGGTTCCTGCGCCACGGCGCGCACCAGCAAGTCCAGGCAGGCCGTCGGTGTGGCCAGGGCAGCATGGATGGCGGCCAGCAAGCCGCTTTCGCCGCCCTGGCCATGGCCATAGCAGCGCACCACGTCGCCGCGCAGGGCCGGCAGTTGCAGCAAGCCGTCGCGCAGGGCGGCCAGGTCGCGCGGACGGGCCGACAGCAGGGCGATGCGCGTAGTGATGCGTTCGATGTCGGGCACTTGCGCCAAGGTGGCGGCGAGCGGACCGGCCGCTTCGCTTTGCGCCAGCGCGGCGATCGCTTCATGGCGCGCGCGCGCCACGTTCTGGTCGCGCCGCGCATGGTGCAGCCAGTGGCGCAGCATGCGCGAACCCATGGCCGTGCGGCAATGATCCAGCAAGGAGAACAAGGTCGGCGATTCCTGGCCGCGGATGGTTTCCGTCAATTCCAGGTTGCGGCGCGTGGCCGCATCCAGGCCGATGAATTCGCTTTCCGTTTCCGTGATCAAAGAGCGCACGTGCTGCAAGCCGCGACCCTGCGTCGATTGCGCATAGCGCAGCAGCGCGCCGGCCGCGCCGAACGCGGCGCCGAGGCCATCGGCGCCAAAGCCCGTCAGGGTCGCCACGCCCAATTGGTCGAGCAGGGCCTTGTGGCCGCCCACCACGTCGAAATGCCAGTCCGGCACGCGGTTGATGTGCGTGCCTGCATAGTCGTCGAACAGGTTGCCGTTGTCGCCGCTCAAGATTTCGGCCGGCACGATGCGTTCCAGTTCCTGCTGCAGGCGCACGGCCACGGTGGCGCTGTCGCCGGAAAACTCCATCAGCTTCAAGGCACCGCTGGCCAGCGACAGCCAGGCCAGGCCCGTGGTGACCGTCTTGCGCTGCGTGATGCTGCACATGGCCAGCAGCGGGCGCTCGGCCTTTTCAGGCAGCAAGTCCGCATCCGTCAGGGTGCCGGGCGTGACGACGCGCATGACCTTGCGCTCGACGGGGCCCTTGCTGGTGGCCGGATCGCCGATCTGTTCGCAGATGGCCACCGACTCGCCCAGCTTGACCAGCTTGGCCAGGTAACCATCGAGCGAATGAAACGGCACGCCGCACATCTTGATGGGGTTGCCGCTGGCCACGCCGCGCGCCGTCAGGGTAATGCCCAGCAGGCGCGAGGCTTTTTCCGCGTCCTCGAAAAACAGCTCGTAGAAATCGCCCATGCGGTAGAAAACCAGCATCGTCGGGTGGTTTTCTTTAATACCAAGATATTGTTGCATCATTGGCGTAAGCTTTTCAGCGGAATTCTTCTTTGCCGCGGCGGCGTTGATTTCTTTGGGGACGGTGGTCATGTGTTCTTTGTCGTTGGTCCGGCGGCAGGAAACGCATGCCTGCCGGGCTGTGGGTGGTGCTGTGTGCATTCAAGGCCGCGCCAGGGGGCGGAGCTTGGGTTCAAGGCCGTCATTTTACCGCTTTCGGCGGGCGGGGCGGCGTATTGCGTGCGGATGTGAAAAAGCCGCGCCGATGGAGGTGGCGCGGCTTGGATATCCGGTAGTACTAACTGTTGGTTGAAAAGTATCTGTTGATGGTGTAAGGATTACGTCTCGACGTTCCCACCCACAGATGCTTCCGGATCAAAACTGAAGACGCGCAATTCCGGCAAGTCTTGCTCACCTCGAATAATGCGCACGGTCAGTACGAACGAAAGTTCCCAGCGGCCCTTGCTCTGACCCACGTCAAGGTTGTGTTTCCATTCCTGGCGGATGCGGCGCAGATCGGGCAGGGCTGGATCAGGCGGCAATACATGAGATTCAAAATCCAGGGGCAGCTGATAGGCGGCGCCGGCGGCTTGCAGGAAGGGCGAAGGCAGCGAATAGCGGGTGGGTACGTCGGGGCCGATCTGGGTCAGCTGGGGTACGCTGATCAGGCAGCAATCGACTATTTGGAAGGAGGTAAAGCCACTTGCCTTTGTGCCACAGCAGTTGACTTCCAGGTAGACGTGCTGGCCTTGCTGGAAGTGCACTCCTCCCATGTAGGGGCCATGGCGTGGGTCCGCGCTGCCGTCACAAGAAGTAAACGCATAGTCAAGCTGGTTGGTGATTTGGTCTGCATCAAAATGCACGGATAACTTCATCCAGGGGCTTACAGGCGTCATTTTTTATTGTCTCTTTCCAGGTTGATGAGAAATTGTTGGTAGCGAGCATCTCGCCGTAGTGTCAACAGATCAGGTGCCGATTCGATCAGGTTGATGGGGTAGCCGCGCTCCATCGCCTGTTTCAAAGCCGCCATCGCTTCGTTGCGCTTGCCTAACAGCTCATAGGTCAGCGCCGCCCTGAAATGGATATCGGGCAATGTGGGCGCTAGCCGGATGGCTTGCGTTACATGCCATAGCGCATCGTCTCGCAAGCCCGCATAGGCTGCATACAATGCCAGCCGGGAGTTGACCTTGGGGTCGTCCGGAGAGTGTTGCAGCATGACTTTGATCAAAGTGATGGCACGGCGGTAGGAATCGCGCGACAGTTCTATCTGACCAGGCACCCAGCGTTGGGCGTCCGCCAGATTTGCCCATAGCAGGTAGTTACCAGGGTTCCCTTTGTTTTCTGAGACGGCATTTTTAAAGGACTGGACTGCTCCCAGATAGTCGCCCTTGTTAAACAGGGCATTCCCTAGGTTGGTATACAGTTCCCAGTCGGGATGCACCTGCAATCCTTGCTGCAGGACTTGCAGGGCTTCATTGCCGCGATTCAGGCGTTCAAGCGTAGCGCTAAGCTGGGCATACGCATTGGCCACCTGCGGATCCATTTGTATGGCTTTCCGAAAGAGTTTTTCAGCTTCCGCGTAATTGCCCTGGTTGTAATTCATCCTGCCCAACATCGAAATAAAAAGGCGATCACGGGGATACAGGGCGATGGCCTTGTCAAGCACATCCCTGGCTTGATCAAATTTTTGTGCGTAGATGAGCAGGCGTGCCTTGCCGTACATGCCCAGCGGATTGTTTGGGTCCAGATTCAGTGCCGTAGTAATTTCCTGCATTGCTTGCCGACGGTCGCCATGATGTTCAATAGCCCAGGCTTGCGCCACATGGGCCAAAGCTAATTGGTCGTCTGTAGTCAATGCCTGTTTCGCAGCGACGTCCGCGCGTTGCAGCCAGGTTTCATCCCGGTTGCTGCCTAAATAGCGCAGTGTGAAAACCAGCGACAGGCCAGCATTTGCCGCAGCATGCTCTGGATTATGTTTAAGTACAGTGCTGAAATGTTCAATGGCCTGTGTCTGCGCGTCTTCTCTATCAAACACCCGCAACGCTTCCATCCCCGCCGCCATGCTGGCCATTTCCGAATACGGCGCGGGCGCTTTTTCGCCCGTGACGAACGATTTGACGGCAGGAAGGATATTGGGCAGCTGCCATCCCGCCAGTACGGCCAGCAGCGCCACGCCCGCGCCCCATTTAAGCGTGCGCTTGCGGGGCAGGGGCAGGCGGATGGAGACGCTGGCGGGGGGTTCTTCCTTCGCGGGTATCTCGTCGGCAAGGGGCGTGGCCAGGGTGGGCGGCTCCCCGCGCTGCGCCCCGATCGCCTCGCGCACGTCGCGCATGGTGCGCGGCCGTTCGGCCGGGTCGTGCGCCGTCATCGCGCGCACGAGGGCGTTGATGGCGGGCGGGACGGAGTCGGGCAGGTCGGGCCATGGTTCCGTCGCCTGCATGTGAGCGGCGGCCAGGGCCAGGCCGTTCAGGTGGGCGAAGTGGCGCTGGCCGGCCAGCATTTCGTACAGCATGGCGCCCAAGGCATACACGTCGCCGCGCGTGTCGGGCAGGCGGCCCATCAGGCGTTCGGGCGCCATGTAGGCGATGGTGCCCTGCAAGTCGCACAGGGTGGTCGTTTGCGTGGCTTGCGGGTCGATGTGGCGCGCCAGGCCGAAGTCGAGGATGCGCACCTTGCCGTCCGCCTCCAGCATCAGGTTCGACGGTTTCAGGTCGCCGTGGACCAGGTCCATGGCGTGCGCCTCGTCCATGGCGTCGGCGATCTGGTAGGCGATGTCGAGCGCCCCCTGCAAGTCGGCCTTGCCGCTGTGCATGAACTGCCCCAGGGTCTGGCCTTCGACCAGTTCCATGACGATGGACTGGCTCGTGCCCTGGCCCTCGATGGCGAAGATGCGCACGAAGGCGGCATGCTTGAGCGAAGCGGCCAGGCGCGCTTCATTGATGAGTTTTTCCGGATGCAGCACGTCGGCTTGCGGTTTCAGGCGCTTCAGCGCCACGCTACGGCACAGCTTGGCATCCCAGGCTTCGAATACATGGCCGAAACCGCCTTCGCCCAGCAAGCGGCGCACTTCATAGTGCCCGCTGATCGTGTCGTCTTGCGGCGGGGTCTGACGCAGGGAGTCGAGCAGTTCCATATACCTTGGCTTCAGAGTGCATCAACGTGGGCATCCAGCATCGAGAGGGTCAATGCGATGTTGGAATGCTCAAGATGATTGATTTTGAGTAACTTCCTGATTTAAAACGATTGTTTCGAATAAGTCAATTAATATTGACAAGGAGTGAACAAAAGCTGCCATTGACGCCGATTGCCATTTCGGCGCCCGGCAAGCCGTCAATGTGTTCGAACGCAATGACGACCGTTGCGTAGCATCCGATAATGCAGGCGGGAGCGGCCCGTATGGACAGGTGCCGCGCTATGCGTTGGACAGGGAGAGGAGGCAGTATGCGTGGCGTGATCCGCTTGAACGACCCCACCAGCCATGGCGGCAAGGTGGTGGGCGCGGCGCCGAAGAGTACCGTGCTGGGCGTGGCCGTGGCGCGCAAGGGCGATCCTTGCGTCTGCCCGATCAAGGGCCACGTGCGCTGCGTGATCGCCGAGGGCGATCCGCTGGTGCTGATCGACGGCGTGCCCGTGGCCTTCGACGGTCACAAGACCAGCTGCGGCGCCAGCCTGATGTCCACCGTGGGCGACAGCGGGCGCGCTTAGGCCACGCTCGTGTCGATGGCCGCGCCCAGCTTGTCGACGATCTCGTCGACATGGCTGGCGTCGATGATGTAGGGCGGCGCCAGCAGGATGTGGTCGCCGTGCAGGCCGTCGATGGTGCCGCCCATGGGGTAGCACATCAGCCCGTTCTGCATGGCGTGCGCCTTGATGCGCGCGTGCAGGCGGCGGGCCGGGTCGAACGGCTGCTTGGTATTGCGGTCCTGCACCAGTTCCAGGCCCAGGAACAGGCTGCGGCCGCGGATGTCGCCCACGTGCGCATGGTTGTCGAAGCGCTGGTGCAGCCGCTCTTGCAGCAAGGCGCCCATGGCGCGCACATTGGTCAGCAGATCGCGTTCCTCGATCTGCCGCTGCACGGCCAGCGCGGCGGCGCAGGCCGTGGCGTGGCCGATGTAGGTGTGGCCGTGCTGGAAGAAACCCGTGCCGGCGCGAATCGTGTCGCGGATGTCTTGCGACACCATCACGGCGCCGATGGGCTGGTAGCCGGCGCCCAGGCCCTTGGCGATGCAGATCAGGTCAGCCGTGACGCCTTCCTGCTCGCAGGCGAACAGGCTGCCCGTGCGCCCCATGCCGCACATGACTTCGTCGAGGATCAGGAGGATGCCGTGGCGCTGGCAAATGGCGCGCATGCGCTGGAAGTAGCCGGCAACGGCGGGCAGGGCGCCGGCCGTGGCGCCGACGATGGGTTCGGCGATGAAGGCCATGACCTTGTCCGCGCCCAGCGCGGCGATATGCTCTTCCAGCTCCCGGCCCAGGCGCGCCACGTAGTCGCCGTCCGTTTCATGGGCTGCCTGGTCGCGCCAGGCATAGCAGGGCGACACGTGGGTGACGCCAATCAGCAGCGGTTCGAACTGCTGGCGGCGCCAGGCGTTGCCGCCCGTGGCCAGCGCGCCCAGGGTGTTGCCGTGATAGCTCTGGCGGCGCGCGATGACGTGGCGGCGCTGCGGCTGGCCCCGTTCGACGAAATACTGGCGCGCCATTTTCAGCGCGCTTTCCACCGCTTCCGAACCGCCCGAGACGAAATACACGCTGTCGATGCCGGCAGGCGCCCGGGCGACGAGGAAATCGGCCAGCTGCTCCATCGGCTCGGTGGTAAAGAAAGAGCTGTGCGCATACGCCATGCTGGCCACCTGCTGCTGCACGGCGGCGATCACGGCCGCATCCGAATGGCCGAGGCAGGAGACGGCCGCGCCGCCGCAGGCATCGAGGTAGCGCTTGCCATCCGCATCGATCAGGTAAGGGCCGTCGCCGCCCGTGGCGACGGGATAGCTGGCGGTCAGGCTGCGGTGGAAGACATGGCTCATGGCGTCGCTTTCTTATCGGCAAGGGGGAAGATGGCCGATTATAGGATGCGCCACGTCATATTACAACGTTTGATGTGTTTGTATTTAATTTACATCATTCGATGTTTTTACGTAAGCGCCCAGCGCCCGCAATTGCTGTTCCGCCGCGCCGATGGCCGTGACGGCATCGGGCCCCGCGCGCGCCACCAGCAGTTCCACCAGGCTTTCCACGGCCGCGACGCCGGCCACGATGGAGGGGAAGAACGAGGGGCTGTCGACGGCGATGACGATGCTGGCGTCGGCCTGCAGAGCCAGCGGCGACATGGCGCTGTCGCTGATGGCGACCACCCGGCAGCCGGCCTGGCGCGCCGCCTGCGCCACCAGCAGCGCTTCGCTCGAATACGGTGCGAAGCTGACGACGACGACGGCTTCGTTCGCCTGCAGGGCGCGCAAGTCCATTTCCAGGGTGCCGCCCTGGCCGCTCAGCAGCTGCACGCTGGGGCGCAGCAGCCGGTACAGGTAGTGCAGGGTGTAGGCGATGGGGTGGGCGGCGCGAAAGCCGGCCACGTGCACGCGGGGCGCCGCCAGCAGCAGATTGGCGGCCCCGTCCAGGGCGGCGTGGTTGGCGCTTTCCGTGGCGGCCAGGTTGCGCTGCTGCACTGTGAACACTTCGGTGACCAGGTCGCGCTCTTTCCCCTCTTTGCCGGCCAGCGCGCCGGCTTTTGCCGCGTAGCCGCTTGGTCCCGCGCGCAGGCGCTCGACGAAGATGGCCTTGAGTTCGGGCCAGCCGGCAAAGCCCAGCTGCTGCGCCAGGCGCACGAGGGCGGCCGATTGCACCTGCGCCCGCGCGGCGATGCTGCGCATCGACGAGACGGCCACTTCGTCCGGGTGATCGGCCAGGTAGCGGGCGCCGGCCTGGAATTGCGGACTCAGCTGCGCATGGCGCGCCTTGATCAGGTCCATCAGTGCCGCATAGGAATCGTGGGGTGTCGCTGCCTGCATCGCCGTGCCTCAGTTGATAGGTTGCGGCGATGGTACAGGATTCGTCAGCGCGCCGGTAGCGGCGCGCCTTGCACCCGGGCGGCCGTGCGTGGACGCAGGCGGGCAAACAGGTGCGGCCCGGCCGGTTTGCGGCGCGGTCCCGTCGTCAGCACGCGCAGGGCGGTGGGCAGCGGCACGTCGTGGCAGTGCAGGAACAGGGCGGCGGCGCCCGTGCCGGCCATTTCCTGCAAGGCCAGCGCATGCTCGACCAGCGCCGCCGTGCGCATGTCGAGCCGTACCGGGATGTCGGGTTGGAATAACTGTGTGTCGATGGGCCGTGCATTGCGCATGCTGTCCCCCGCCGGGTTCGCTAGTCAAGCCGCCAGCATAAAAGCGCCCCGGCGCCACCACTTTGCGCCAGATCAATTCCACTGTCGGATAGATTCCATAGAGCAAAAAAAACGCCAACCGTTGCCGGCTGGCGCTGAAAACCCTCGAAGGAAGAAAGGGTGGGGACGGGCTAGTAGCTCCAGCGGACTGAGATACCTACAACCTTGTCATAGCGCCGCACATCGCGCACATAGTCCGGCGTGTCGTGATAGTCGCGGTAGGTCGAGTCGAGCAGGTTGTTCGCGTCCAGCGTCACCGTGGTATTCGGGTTGAGCTTGTACGAGACCGACGCGTCCAGGGTCTTGGTGGGCGCCACGGTCAGGTGGATGCCCTTGCCGCGGTAGTTGTAGTCGTCGACGTACTTGTCGCGCCAGCTGTAGGCCAGGCGCGCCGACCACGGTCCCTGTTCGTACAGGCCGACGATATTGGCCGACCATTTCGACATGCCCGTGAACGGATGCGCGCTGCCATTCAATTCTTCCAGCTCGCCCGTCATGTAGGTGGCGTTCGCCTGCAGGCCCAGGCCGCTCATCCAGCCGGGCAGCTTGTCGTAGAACTGCTGGTAAGCCATCTCCACGCCTTGCAGATGGCCCTTCGAGGTGTTGCGCGGACGCGTGATGTCGTACTCGATGCCGTCATACGTTTCCTTGGCCGAACCGGACAGGATGTAATTCTTGAAATTGTGGCGGAACACGGTGGCCGTGACGGAACCCGTCTGCGCGAAATACCATTCCAGCGCCGCATCGAGGTTCTTGCCTTCCACGGGTTTCAGGTCGGGATTGCCGCCGCTGCCCGTCGGACGCACCATTTCCAGGCTCTTGCCCAGGGTCACGCCGGGGTTGAAGTCGGCGAAGTTCGGGCGCTGCACCGCCTTGCCGGCCGTCAGGCGGGCGACCAGGTCCTGGCGCAGCATGGCTTTCAGGGTCAGGCTGGGCAGCACGTCCGTATCGGACGTTTTCACGCGCACGGGCGTGACGATGCCGTCTTGCGAGGAATTGCCTTGCAAGTCCTGCTTGGTCTGCACCACGCGCACGCCCACGGTGCCGTCGACCGGCACTTGCGCCAGATCAAAGCCGATGCGCGCCTTGCCGTAGACGGCATTGGTTTTTTCCACATCCTTGAAGTGGGTCATCGGATCGTCCGGGCTGCGTTCGCTGCTGCCCGTAAATAACTGGCGCAAGGTGTCCGTGTTGTTGAGCATGTAGTCGCGGCACGGCGTGAGCCAGCTTTGCAGGCCGAAGTTGCCCGTGTTCTTGTGCGAGGTGCATGCCAGGCCGGGCAGGGCGTCCGCAGTCATGATCGACGTCAGTCCGCCTTGCACGTTCTTTTCGCGGATCGATTCGGCCTTGCGCTTGGCCAGGCGCACGCCGCCCGAGAATTCACGGAAGAAGCCCGTGCTGTCCATGTCGTAGGTGACGTCGCCGCGCCAGTCGGTCGAGCTGCCTTCGTCGTGGCTGTGGTTATCGTAGAAGCCGAGCAGCGTGTAGTTCTTCGGGTCCAGCATGTTGTAGCCGGGGTAGCTGATTTGCGCGCCGCCGTTGACGTTCGTGCTGCCGATCACGCTGGTCGGATGGGCGAGGAAGTCGAGGATGGGAAATTCGCGCTCGAAGTTGCTGACCGTGCGCGCCAGTTCCGTCGTGGCGCGCAGCTGCGGCGTGATGTCCCAGCGCGCGCCGATGGCGCCTTGCGAACCGATCGAGCGGTCGCGCCGCGCCTGGGTCGAACCGAGCGTGAACGGCGACCAGGGGCCGTCGATCTTGCCCACCGTGGCCGCCTGATTGGTGCCGGGGATCAGGGTGATGTCCGGGTTCTGGCCCCAGGGCAGTGAACCGACGAAGAACTGGCTGTCGAACGCGTGCTTGATCAGGGTCGACATGCCTTCCGCATACACTTCCACCTGCGAGTTCGGGCGCCACTGGAAGGCGGCATTCGCCGCGTAGCGCTTGCGGTCGCCCACGGTGGGGATCATGCCGACGGAATCGGGACCCGTGATGTTGCCCGCGTCGGGGCGCTTGACGGGTTCGGCGTTCCAGATCGTCTCGTCATAGTATTTGCTGCGCTGGTAGGACAGGCCGAGCAGGGCGCCGAATTCGCCATATGCGGTCTTCCAGCGGTTCGAGACCATGCCGCTGACGTTCGGATCCGTCGAGCCGGACTTGTCGCGGTGCTCGGCGCGCACGTTGCCCGACGCCGTAAAGCCCTTGAAATCGAACGGGCGGTTGGTGCGCACGTCGACCACGCCGGCCGTGCCGCCTTCGACCATGTCGGCGCCCTGCGATTTGTACACGTCCACGCGCTGCAGCATGGCCGTCGGGATGTCGGCCAGGTACAGGCTGCGGCCCACGGAGGTGAACATTTCACGGCCGTTGAGCAGGGTCACCACGCCGGGCAGGCCGCGGATGATGACGGAACCCGCTTCGCCGCCTTCGCGGCGGATTTGCACGCCCGTCACGCGGCCGAGGATTTCGGCCACGTTCTTGTCGGGGAATTTGCCGATTTCATCGGCGACGATGGAGTCGACCACCTGGTCGTTGTTCTTCTTGATCGTTTGCGCGCTCTGTGCCGCCCTGCGCACGCCCGTGACGGCGACGACGGCGATGCCGGTATTGTCGGCTGGCGCCGGTGCCGCCGTTTCCACCGTTGCTACCGCTTCCACGGCGGGCGCCTGTTGCGCCCAGACGGACGCGCTGCTCAGCAGGCCGGCGCCGGCCAGGGCGGCCACCGTGGCCTTCAAGGTCAGCCGTGTGTTTTGCTTGGGCGTGCGGGTGCCCGTTGCCATCGATTGCTTCATCTTGTCTCCACCTGTATTTTAGTTATGTTGAGAACGCCGCGGCAGTCGCCGCCAGAGCTGGAACTTGCTCAGAAACATGGTAGGTGGGAATGACTTTGCCCCACAAATGACTTCTTTTGCGATGTCAATACCAATTCCGGTATCCCTGCTGCATTCATGCGCCCTGGCGGCGCGCCGCGCGTTGTCGACCCTGGCGCGGGCGCGTTGCGGACGCTCCACAGCAAGTGTCAGGCGGCGCAGGGCGCGGCGCTGTGCGCCAGCCAGGCCATGAAGTGCGCCTGCGGCATGGGGCGGGCAAAATAGTAGCCCTGTAATTCATCGCAGCCGGCGTGGCGCAGCACGTCCGCATCGGCCGCGCTTTCCACGCCCTCGGCGGTCACCGTCAAGCCCAGGGTATGGCCCAGGCCGATGATGGTTTTCGTCACCGCCAGGTTTTGCGGCGAGCCGTGGATGTCCTGCACGAAGCTCATGTCGATTTTCAGCTTGTCGAGCGGGAAGCGGCACAGGTAGTTCAGACTCGAATAGCCGGTGCCGAAATCGTCGATCGACAGCGCGAAACCCAGCGCCTTGATGGCGTGCAGGGTGGCGATGGTGTCGTCCACATTGTCCATCAGGATCGATTCCGTGAGTTCGAATTCGATCTGTCCCGGCGTGACGGGAAACTCGCGCAGCACCTCGCGCAAGGTGGCCACCAGGCCGCCGCTTTTCAGCTGGATGGCCGACAGGTTGATCGACACGGCGATGTCGCCCGCGCCCGCCTCGCGCCAGGCCAGCTGCTGGCGGCACGCCTCGCGGATGACCCACGCGCCGATGGCGACGATCAGGCCCGATTCCTCGGCGGCGGGAATGAAGCTGTCGGGCGCGATCAGGCCGTGCTGCGGGTGCAGCCAGCGGATCAGGCTTTCCACGCCATTCAGGCGGCTGCTTTTCGCATCGATGCGCGGCTGGTAGTACAGCACCAGTTCCTGCCGCTCGATGGCGTGGCGCAGATCGCTTTCCAGGTGCAGCTGCTGCAGCTGCTGTTCCTGCATCTGCGGCGTGAACATGCGCGCGTGATCGCGCCCGCCGCTCTTGGCCTGGTACATGGCCGCATCGGCGTGGCGCATCAGGGTATCCATGTCGCCGCCGTGGTCCGGGTAGATGGCCACGCCCACGCTGCACGAGACATACAGCTCGTTGCCTTCCACCTGGTGCGGCTCGCGCATGGCGGGGATCAGCCGCGTGTCGAGCAGGGCGGCGATGGATGCGGCATCGCCGACGCCGTTGAGGATGACGACGAATTCATCGCCGCCCAGGCGGCTGACGGTATCGCCTTCGCGCACCAGCTGCAGCAGGCGCTTTGAGACCGATTGCAGCAGCGCGTCGCCCACGTGGTGGCCCAGCGCGTCGTTGACGTGCTTGAAGCGGTCCAGGTCGACGAACAGCACGCCCACCTTTTCGCCGCTGCGGCGCGCCTGCGCGATGGCGGCCGCCAGGCGCACTTTCGACACGTGGCGGTTCGCCAGTCCCGTCAGCGCATCGTGGTGGGCCATGTGCTCGATCTGCCGCTCGCTGGCCTTGCGTTCGCTGATGTCGAGCGAGCTGGCGATGAAATGCGTGGTGACGCCGTCGAGGTCGCGCACGGCGTTCATCACCAGCCAGGCGGGATAGCTTTCCAGCGACTTGCGCTGCACCCGGATTTCGCCCTGCCAGTAACCGCGCCGCGCCAGGGTCTGGCGCAGGCTGTCGAGCTGCTCGGGCGGGTTCTCCGGCGCGAGCAGGAAGGCCGGGCGCTTGCCGATCAGCTCCACCATGTCGTACAGCGAATGGCGGCGGAAGGCCTGGTTGACGGTGATGATGCGCATGCCGGCGTCCATCACGATCAGGCTTTCGGCCGATGCCTCGAATACCTTGGCCCACAGTTCCAGGCGCGACTCCATCAGCTTCATCTTGTTGATCGGCGTGAAGGTCGACAGCACGGCGCGCTGGCCCTGGTAGTCGATCAGGCGCGCGGAAATCAAGGCCCACGTGGGCGTGCCGCCGCCGCTCCAGCACACCTCGAATTCATCGACGGCGCCCAGGTCGCTCAAGCGCTGGAAGAAGCGCGAACGGGCTTGCGGATGCATGCCGCCCACCCACGGGTCCAGTTCCAGGCCGCCCTGCCACGCGTGCGCGGCCTGGTTCGCGTGCAGCACCTGGTGATGCGGGATCGAGGTGACCATCAGCGGGATGGGAATGGCGTCGACCAACTGGCGCTGCGCATCGGCCGCGCTGGCGCGCGCCACCAGCTCCTGCTGCGCCATGCGCTGGAAGTCGAGCTGCTGCAGCATGGTATTGAAGGCGCTGACCAGGCGGCCCGTTTCATCCTCGCTGTCCCAGATGGCGCGCAGGCTATGGTCGCCCGTTTCGCGCACTTCCTGCGCCACGCGCGCCAGGCGGCGGATGGGCAGGGCGATCTGGCGCGCGACGAAAAACACCAGGCCCAGTATCGTCACCAGCAGCAGCACGGCCGTGCCCAGGTGCAGCCACATGCGCGTGAAGAAGCCGTCCACGCGCAGCTGGATCAGACGGTGCAATTGGCCTTCCGCCGCGCGCCAGGCACGCTGCAGGGCCGCTGCGGCCACCGCATCGCGGCGCAGCAGTTCCTGCGTGCCTGCGGGGTTGGCTTGCGCGCCGGCCAGCGCCTGGGTACTGGCGCGTAACTGCGCCACGGCTTGCCGCAGGGCCGCGCGCGAGCCGTCCAGGTGCTGGCGCAGCAGCGGCGTGCTGGCCGCGAACGCCTCCGTGTAGTCGCTGCCGATGCCGGCCATGGTGGCGTCCATGCGTCCCTCCAGTATCAGGAACTGGGTCTGCAGGCGCTGGCGCTGCGCGCCTTCGGCCGTCGCCAGTTGCAGGGCCAGGGCGCGCGTGCTGTTGATCACTTCCAGCAGTTCGGGGAAGCGCAGGATCACCAGCGACATCGTGTAGTAGCTGTCCAGGTCCGGGTCGAGGATCAGGTTCGATTGGTTGCCCACGCGCGTGAGCAGTGCGCGCCCGGCCACGAAGGCGGGCGAGGGCGCGATGCTGTCGTCCGGCGCAGCGGAAATGCTGCCGGCCTGGCGCAGCAGGGCGGCAAATTGCGCATTCAGTTCGGCGCTGCGCATGCCGGCGCCGAAGCGGCTTTCGGCCTGTTCCACGGCCGCTGCCTGCGCGCCCGGCTGCGCCGTGCTGCGCGCCAGGGGCAGCAGCGCATCGCGGATCGTGGCAATGTAGTCATTGCCCGCCATCTCCTTGCGCGAGAAATCGATGGCGATGTATTTTTCGTTGATGAGGATGCCGGAAATGAAGATCACGGCGGACAGGTCGAGCAAATAGATCAGCGCCAGTTTGCGCCCCACCGTCAATTTCCCGATCATGCGCGAGATTCTGCCCACCATGCGTGCCCCACCTTCTCGTCAGCCCATTTATGTTTTCTTATGAGCAATTTTCATGCCTGAATTTACAAGCTTGCAAGGGGACTTTTGCACCATGCAGGTGCGCGGCGGGAGACGGTGGAGGATAAAAAAAGGCGGCCCGCAGGCCGCCCTTGTGTGCACTGTTACAGCGCTCAGGCTTCGGCGACGCGCTTGGCAATGTGCGCCAGCGCTTCTTCCACCTGGTCGATCAGGATCAGGCACAAATCGCCTTCGCCGAGGCGTGCCAGGGCCTTGTCGATGGCGACGAATTCGCCGTTGATTTCATCGATATGGCTGGTGCGCTTGGCGCCGTCCAGGCCCTGGCGCAGCAATGCCACCACTTCGCCGTCGGCGCGGCCGCGCTGGCACTGGTCCTGGTACAGCAGCACGTCGTCAAACGCGGCGCCGAGGATTTCCGTCTGCTGGCGGATGTCTTCGTCGCGGCGGTCGCCGGCGCCGCTGATGACCACCGAGCGGCGCTTGGCCGGCATGCTTTCCACGGCCTGCACCAGCGCCAGGATGGCGTCCGGATTGTGACCGTAGTCGGCGATCAGGGTGGCGCCCTTATAATCGAAGACGTTGAAGCGGCCCGGCGCATTGTCGGCTTCATTGGCGAAGGTTTTCAGGCCCAGCGCGATGGTTTTCCAGTTCAGGCCCACGGCCCAGGCGGCGGCCAGCGACGCCATGACGTTGTCGACCTGGAAGCCGATGGCGCCGTTGCGCGTGATCGGCACTTGCGACAGGGCGATTTCGTGGCGCTCGTTGCCTTGCGCCGCGACCAGCTTGCCGTCTTCCACGTACACCACGCGGTTGCCTTGCGCGCGGTGCGTGGCCATCACGGGATGCGTCTTGTCGGCGGCGAAGAAGGTCACCGTGCCACTGCAATTCTTGGCCATGCGCGCCACCGCAGGGTCGGTGGCGTTCAGCACGGCCACGCCGCTGTCGGCCACGTTCTGCACGATCACGCGTTTCAGGACCGCCAGGTCTTCCACGGTGGTGATGTAGTTCAGGCCCAGGTGGTCGCCCGCGCCGATATTCGTCACCACGGCGACCTGGCAGCGGTCGAAGGCCAGGCCTTCGCGCAGCATGCCGCCGCGCGCCGTCTCGAACACGGCCGCGTCCACGTCCGGGTGCAGCAGCACGTTGCGCGCGCTGCGCGGGCCGCTGCAGTCGCCGCTGTCGATCTGGCGCCCTTCGATGTACACGCCATCCGTGTTCGTCATGCCCGTGCGCAGGCCGGAAGCCGTCAGCAGGTGGGCGATCAGGCGCACGGTGGTGGTCTTGCCGTTGGTGCCGGTGACGGCAACGACGGGGATGCGGCCATCGTCGCCTTCGGCGAACATGGCGGCGATGATGGCTTCGCCCACTGGGCGCGGCTTGCCGAACGACGGCGCCAGGTGCATGCGCAAGCCCGGCGCGGCGTTCACTTCCACGATACCGGCGTTCTGCTCTTCCAGCGGTTTCAAAATGCTTTCGGAGACGACGTCGACGCCGCAGATGTCCAGGCCCACCATGTGCGCGGCCGCGACGGCGCGCGCCGCCACTTCCGGGTGCACGTCGACGGTGACGTCGGTGGCCGAGCCGCCCGTTGACAGGTTGGCGTTATTGCGCAAGATCACGCGCTGGCCCACGGGCGGCACGGATTCGGCCACGTAGCCCTGCTTGGCAAGGCTGGCCAGGGCGATGTCGTCGAAGCGGATTTTCGTCAGTGAGGTGGCGTGGCCGCTGCCGCGGCGCGGGTCCAGGTTGACCTGGTCGACCAGTTCGCGCACCGTGTGCTGACCGTCGCCCACAACTTGCGGCGGGTCGCGGCGGGCCGCCGCCACCATCTTGTTGCCGATGACGAGCAAGCGGAAATCGTGGCCCGGCAGGTAGCGCTCGACGAGGATATCGTCGCGGAATTCCTGCGCCGCGAGGAAGCCGGCCGTCAGCTGTTCGCGCGTGGTGACGTTGACGGTCACGCCTTTGCCCTGGTTGCCATCCTTCGGCTTGACGACGACGGGCAGGCCGATCTCGCAGGCGGCGGCCCAGGCGTCGTCCGCATCGATGGCGACACGGCCGTGCGGTACCGGCACGCCGGCAGAATCGAGCAGTTTTTTCGTCAGTTCCTTGTCTTGCGCGATGGCTTCCGCGATGGCGCTGGTGCCGTCCATTTCGGCGGCCTGGATCTTGCGCTGCTTGCTGCCCCAGCCGAACGTCACCAGGCTGCCTTCGGTCAGGCGGCGGAACGGGATGTTGCGGGCCACGGCGGCGTTGACGATGGCGCCCGTCGAGGGGCCCAGGCGCACGTCTTCATCGAGTTCCTGCAACTGGTGCAGGGCGCCGGCCAGGTCGAACGGCGCATCGGCCAGGGCCGCCTGGCACAGCTGCTGCGCCAGTTCCAGGGCCAGGCGGCCAACGGCTTCTTCCGAGTATTCGACGACGACCTGGAAGATGCCCGTTTCCAGGGTCGGCGTGGTGCGGCTGAAGGTGACGGGGCAGCCGGCTTGCGCCTGCAGGCCCAGCGCCGCCAGTTCCAGCACCTGCGCCATCGGCGCGGCGTTGTAGTTGCCCAGCGGTTGCAGCGGGCTCAGTTGCGGGAAGAGCGCGCGCAGGCGGGCTTCGAAGCCGGGCAGCTGGGCGATGTCGAGTTCCTGCGTGGTGCAGGAAACAATGGCTTCCACGGCGGTGTCGTGGCTCCAGAGGTTAGGGCCCCGCAAGGCCCGTACGCGAGATACTTCCATAATTAAACCGTAATCCTGTTGTGTTCTTGTGGGCCCGGCCGTGCTGGCCGGGCTTGAGTGCTGCTTTGCCTTAGTTGCCGATGCAGCCGGGGGCGGCGTCGAAGGTGCGCAGACCTGCGCAAATCAGGTCGACGGGCAGGTTCAGGGCCCAGGCGGCGGCCGCGACGGCCAGCACGCTGTCGACATTGCCGGCCGTGGCCGGTTTCAGCAGGTCCAGGCACAGCAGGACCGTTTCGATGCCGCCTTCGGCCAGCACGATGTGGTTGCCGCGCACGAACACGGCGCGCTGGCCGGCGGCCAGTTGCGCCGCGATGGCGGCCAGGCTGCCATCCTGCGCATACAGCGTCACGCTGCCGTCGCACAGCTCGGCCAGTTCCAGCACGTGCGCGTTGGCGGCGTTCAGCACGGCCACGCCCGTCGGCACCACCACGTCGACCTGGCTGCGCACGGCCTTGTACAGGCCCGCTTCGTCCAGCACGTCGAACTCCTTGACGCTATCGAGGCTGCCCATGTCCGTGACGACGCCGATCTGGCACTTGTCGTAGGCCAGGCCTTCGGCCAGGATCATGCGCGGATTGCTTTCGAACAGGGCCGTCTGCACGGTGCGGTTGAGCAGCAGGCGCTGGCCCGCATCCCAGTTCACGCAATCGCTGCTGACGACGCGGCGCTGGTCCAGGTACATGCCTTCGCTGCAGACGGCGCCCGTGTGCAGGCCCGACAGGTTGAGCAGCTTGCACAGCATGCGCACGATCAGGCTGGCGCCGCGCGTGCCCGTCACGCCGATCAGCGGAATGCGGCCCGTTTCCTCGGCGGCGAACAGGTGGTCGACGATGGCCGCGCCGACAGGGCGGGGCTGGCCTACGCCCGGCTTGATGTGCGCCAGCAGGCCGGGGCTGGCATTGACTTCGATGATGGCGCCGCGCTGTTCTTCCAGCGGACGCGTGATGTCGGTGGTGACCAGGTCGATGCCGGCGATATCCAGGCCAACCACGCGCGCGGCCAGCAGGGCCGCATGCACGACGGACGGATGCACGTCGTCCGTGACGTCGATGGCCACGTTGCCGTTCGGTTGGATCAGCACTTTCTGGCCCGCCTGCGGCACGGACAGGGCGGTCATGCCCTGGCGCTGCAGTTCCAGCACGATTTCGCCCGATTCATGCGGCTTGACGGTACCCAATGGGAAATCCTCGCCTTCGCCGCGGCGCGGGTCGGTATTGATCTGCGTGTTCACCAGTTCCAGCACGGTGGAAACGCCGTCGCCGTCGACCCACAGCGATTCGCCCTTGGCGGCCGCGATCAGCTTGTTGCCGACGACGAGCAGACGGTGTTCGTCGCCCGTGATGAAGCTTTCCACCAGCACGGCCGAGCTGTCGCCCTTGCGTGCGGCCAGGTCGTAGGCTGCCTTCACGTCGGCTTCCGTCATCAGGTTGAGCGACACGCCGCGGCCATGGTTGCCGTCATACGGCTTGACGACGACGGGCACGCCGATGTCCTGCGCTTCTTCCCAGGCCGCTTCGGCGCTGCGCACCAGACTGCCCTCGGGGACGCGCACGCCGCACGATTTGAGCAGGAATTTGGTCAGGTCCTTGTCGCTGGCGATGCCTTCGGCAATCGCGCTGGTGCGGTCCGTTTCGGCCGTCCAGATGCGGCGCTGCGCGGCGCCGTGGCCCAGCTGCACCAGGTTGCCGTCGTTCAGGCGCAAGGAAGGGATGCGGCGCTCTGTGGCGGCATCGACGATGCTGGCCGTGCTCGGGCCCAGGCAGCGCGAATCGACCATGTCGCGCAGGGGCGCCAGGGCCGCTTCCAGGTCGTAGGCTTCATCGTTGATGGCGGCCATCAGCAGTTCGCGCGCGGCGGCCAGGGCGGCGCGGCCCACGTGCTCTTCGCGCGTGCGGAAGGCCATCTTGTAGACGCCGCGCTGGCTGGTCGAGCGCGTCTGGCCGAAGCCCGTGCGCATGCCTGCCAGGTTTTGCAGCTCCAGTACCACGTGTTCGAGGATGTGGGCCGACCACGTGCCTTCGCGCAGGCGCTCGAAAAAGCCGCCCCGTTCGCCCACGCCGCAGCGGTGCTCGATCATGCCGGGGAGCCACGCCACCAGGCGTTCGTACAGGCCGGGCAGGGTATTGGATGGATAGTCTTCCAGTTCGCCGATGTCGACCCAGGCTTCAATCACCGGGCGGTAAGTCCAGATGTTGGGGCCGCGCAAGTGGGTGACGCGGGCAAATTCGATGTTCTTCTTCTTGATCATGTAAGTGGTTTCTTGATAACAAGCCAGGCGTCTGGGCGCCAGATACTTTATGTTGGCTCTACAGAGTCTTTTCAGGCTCGTGCTTGGTTCTTTATCCCGGGTATGCGCAGTGTGCCACTTTTAGAGGCCTCTTGTCGCGTTTGCTTCTCGTATTCTGCTGGTGTTGTCATTCTAATTGTTACTAATTGTTGTCATACTTGTTATAAAGATACCGACTCCGGGCTAAGCTGGAGCATTTGCGCAACAGCGGGCTGTTGTATACTTGCTCCGTATCGCGGCCGCGTTGCAAAAGCGCCGCGCCTGCCTGGCACTTCCTGCGACAGCCGCGCATTTTTTTTGCGCCGTTTTGCCATCATTCCTTACCGGCAGGCATCCATTCGATACAATACAGGAAATTGCCACTGGTGCATCCACCTCGCCATCGCGCAGTACACAAACATTGATCGGGCGTCTGCCCCATCCCCCAAATCCCGCCCTGAAGGGCTTGGCCTCGAGCCGGAGTATGCTTTACGATGACAACTGAACTGAGTGTTCCTGCAACAACTATTCCCCTCACCTCGCTGCCGGAACACTGGCTGGCGGAAGTCGAGAGCAACCTTTCTCCAGGGGAGAACGTTTTAAGTAGCGTTGAGGTTGACCTCGATGCGCGATTACGTTTCACAAAAGGCATAATTGTTGTCACTGAGAAGCGTTTACTGGCTCGTTCGCCGGGCGATACGGCCTGGAAAAGCTGGTCTTTCCGCCCTGGATTGCGCCTGACGCACCACGACCACGCCGGTGTTGGCCACCTGGAACTGTTCGACGACCACGGCCGCCTGGCTTCGTGGCGCTTCACCCTGGGCCAGAACCTGCACGCCATCCGCGTGCTGGAACAGTTCGTCGAGCGCCTCGACAGCCACCTGACGGGCCAGCCCGTGCTGGAAGCGGAGCAGGAAGTGTGTCCTAGCTGCAAGGCCCCGCTGGAGCCGGAGCAGGAAGAATGCCCGATCTGCGCCAAGGTGCTGTACACGCCGCCATCGACCTGGACCCTGTTCCGCCTGTGGCGCTTCGCCCATCCCTACCGCGGCCAGCTGGCCCTGGGCTTCCTGTTGATGCTGCTGAGTACGGCCGCGCACATGATTCCGCCCTACCTGACGGCGCCGCTGATGGACAATGTGCTGATCCCGTATCAGAACGGCAAGCATATCGACCCGTGGCTGGTGGTGTACTACATGAGCGGCTTGCTCGGTTCGGCCCTGCTGGCCTGGCTGCTGGGCTGGGGCAAGACGTATGTGCTGGCCCTGGTGTCCGAACGCATGGGCGCCGATTTGCGCTCGGCCACGTATGAACATCTGATGAAACTGTCGCTGGAATTCTTTGGCGGCAAGCGCACGGGCGATCTGATGGCGCGCATCGGCAGCGGCAGCGACCGCATCTGCGTCTTCCTGTCGCTGCATTTGCTCGATTTCGCGTCCGACGTGTTGATGATTATCATGACCGGTGTCATTTTGTGGTCGATGAACCCGTGGCTGGCCATCATGACCCTGGCGCCATTGCCCTTCATCGCCTGGATGATCCACCTGGTGCGCGACCGCCTGCGCACGGGCTTTGAAAAGATCGACCGCGTGTGGAGCGAAGTGACCAACGTGCTGGCCGATACGATTCCCGGCATCCGCGTGGTGAAGGCGTTTGCGCAGGAAAAACGCGAAGCGGCCCGCTTCCGCGACGCCAACGCGCACAATCTGGCCGTCAACGATAAATTGAACAAGGTCTGGTCGCTGTTCTCGCCCACCGTGTCCTTCCTGACGGAGATGGGCTTGCTGGTCATCTGGTGCTTCGGCATCTGGCAGTTGTCGCGCGGCGAAATCACCGTCGGCGTGCTGACCGCCTTCATCGCCTACAGTACGCGCTTCTATGGCCGCCTCGATTCCATGAGCCGCATCGTCTCCGTGACGCAGAAATCGGCGTCCGCCGCCAAGCGCATCTTCGACATCCTCGACCACGTGTCGAGCGTGCCGGAGCCGGCGCAACCGGTGAAACTGGATAAAATCGAAGGACGCATCGATTTGCGCGAAGTCGGTTTCCGCTATGGCAACCGCGCCGTCAACCGCGGCATCACCCTGAACATCAAGGCGGGCGAGATGATCGGCCTGGTGGGCCACAGCGGCTCGGGCAAGAGCACCCTGGTCAACCTGATCTGCCGTTTCTACGATGTGTCGGAAGGCGCGATCTTGCTCGACGGCGTCGATATCCGCTCGTTCGCCGTGTCCGACTACCGCCGCAATATCGGCCTGGTGCTGCAGGAGCCGTTCCTGTTCTTCGGCACCATCGCGGAAAATATCGCCTACGGCAAGCCGCACGCGACGCGCCAGGAAATCATCGCCGCCGCGCGCGCCGCGCATGCGCACGAATTCATCCTGCGCCTGCCGCAAGGCTATGATTCGATGGTGGGCGAGCGTGGTCAGGGCCTGTCCGGCGGCGAACGCCAGCGCATCTCCATCGCCCGCGCGCTGCTGATCGACCCGCGCATCCTGATCATGGATGAAGCCACATCGTCGGTAGACTCGGAAACGGAAAAAGAAATCCAGAAGGCGCTGGACAACCTGGTGCAGGGCCGCACGACGATCGCCATCGCGCACAGGCTGTCGACCCTGCACCGCGCCGACCGCCTGGTGGTGCTGGACCGCGGCCAGGTCGTCGAAGTGGGCAGCCACGATGAATTGATGGCGAAAGAGGGCGCCTATTTCCGCCTCTACGAAGCACAGGCGCGCAACAACGAACTCGCCCTGGATGACAAGGAATAAGCATGGCCAGTACAACTTTTACATTACACCGCGACACCTTCGGCAAGCTGGTGATGACGGACGCGGACGGCCAGGTCTTTGAAGGCGTGGCGCCCGTGCGCGCCTTTCCCATCCAGTCGCCCGACGAAGGCATTTCGCTGGTGCTGGGCAATGGCAAGGAAGTGGCGTGGATCGACCATGTCGACACCTTGCCCGAGCCGGCGCGCAGCCTGCTGCAGGAAGAGCTGGAAGGGCGCGAATTCATGCCCGAAATCGCGCGCGTGAAAAGCGTCTCCAGTTTCGCCACGCCGTGCACCTGGTACGTCGACACGGACCGGGGCGAGACGCAGTTCGTGCTGAAGGGCGAGGAAGACATCCGCCGCATCGGCGCCGCGTCGCTCTTGATCGCCGATAACCACGGCATTCACTTTTTGATCCGCGACATGTTCAATATCGACAAGACGACGCGCAAGATCCTCGACCGCTTCCTGTAAGCGATGCAACAATAAAAAACGGCGCCTTGAAGGCGCCGTTTTTTTTATTGGAAGGCCACTTCCGCAAAGCTGCGCAATTTGCGGCTGTGCAGCCGGTCCACGCCCTGGCGGCGCAGCAGTTCCACGGCGCGGATACCGATGCGCAGGTGCTGGTCGACGCGTTCGCGGTAGAAGTGGTTGGCCATGCCGGGCAGCTTGATTTCGCCGTGCAGCGGCTTGTCGCTCACGCACAGCAGGGTGCCGTACGGGACGCGGAAGCGGAAGCCGTTGGCGGCGATCGTCGCGCTTTCCATGTCCAGCGCGATGGCGCGGCTCTGGCTGAAACGGCGCTCCGGCGTACGCTGCGGCAGCAGTTCCCAGTTGCGGTTGTCCGTGCTGGCCACGGTCCCCGTGCGCATGATGTGTTTCAGATCATGCCCTGTCAGCTGGGTGATTTCCGCCACCGCCGTTTGCAGCGCCTGCTGGATTTCCGCCAGGGGCGGGATCGGTACCCACAGCGGCAAGTCTTCGTCGAGCACATGGTCTTCGCGCACGTACGCATGCGCCAGCACGTAGTCGCCCAGGCTTTGCGTGGTGCGCAGGCCGGCGCAATGGCCCAGCATCAGCCAGGCGTGCGGGCGCAGCACGGCGATATGGTCGGTGATTGTCTTCGCATTCGCCGGTCCCACGCCGATATTGACCATGGTGATGCCGCTGCCGTCCGCGCGCAGCAGGTGGTAGGCGGGCATCTGCGGCAGGCGCAGCGGGGCGGCGCCCAGCGCATCCTCGCTTTCCACCGTCTGTCCCACCCGGCGCGTGACCACGTTGCCCGGTTCGACGAAGGCGATGTAGCCGTCGTCGTCCGAGGGCGCGGCGGCGTCGGGCGCGCGGTCCATCAGGGCGTGGCCCAGGCGGATGAATTCGTCGATGTAGAACTGGTAATTGGTAAACAGGACGAAATTCTGGAAATGCTGCGGCGAGGTGCCGCTGTAGTGGCGCAGGCGCTGCAGCGAGTAATCCACGCGCGGCCCCGTGAACAGCGACAGCGGCTGCGCTTCGCCATGCGCCGGTTCGTGCGTGCCGTTGGCGATGCCGTCGTCCATGGCCGACAGGTCGGGCAGGTCGAACAGGTCGCGCATGGCCAGGCGGCGGCCCGCATCCATATTGCCTTCGATATGGTCATGCTCGGCGAACGAGAAATGCACGGGGATGGGCTGGGCGCTCACGCCCACTTCCAGGTGCACCTTCTGGCCGCTGTTATGGTTTTTCAGCAGCAGCGTGAACTGGTCGAGGTAATAGTCGCCGAACAGGTCGGGGCGCGTCAGGGTGGTCTCGAACACGCCGGGGCCGGCGACGAAGCCGTAGGCCAGCGGCGAGTCGGCGCGCGCCACGGTGTCCGTCTGGATGCGCACGAAGGGGTAGCAGGCGCGCACGCGCTCGTGCATGTCTTCGCCGGCGACAAAGCGCTGCAGCGCATCGCGCAAGTGTTCGATGCTGCTGCGGTAAATGGCTTGCACTTGGGCCAAAGCCAGGCGTGGATCATCGAAGCGGGAGGAGGCGATGAAGGGGGGCGTAAGCAAGCGGATTCTCCTTGTAGCGGTTCGTGCATACCATTGTAAGGCAGCAAGGCAAGTCGCGTTGGACGCGTTTTTCAGCGAACGGGGCCGCTTGACGGATTCAAATAGAATCTGTATTCTATTTGAATGGTCAGACTAGCCAAATTCAACGAAAACAACTTCATCGACAGCGCGATTGCCGTCGCCGCCCAGTGCGGCGTGGGCGCCGTCTCGATGGCCGCCATCGCCGTGAAGGCCGGTGCGCCCATCGGCTCCGTGTATCACCGCTTCGATTCGCGCAACGCCATCCTGGCGCGCGCCTGGCTGCGCGTGAAAAGCGACTTCCGCGAGGAAGTGGCCAGCCGCTGGCTGGGCGGCGATACGTGGGCCGGCGTGCACGGCTTGCTGGACTGGTGCCGGCGCAAGCCCGTGTATGCGCGCTTCCTGCTGCAATGCGCGGACAGCCCCGATTTCAGCAGTGGCCTCAGCGAGGAATTGCTGGCCGCCGTCGAAGAGGAGCAGGCGGCACTCGATGCCTGCTTTGTCCGCTGCGCCGAAGCCATGCCCGCCACCACGGAGCTTGACCTGGATCACATGCTGCTCAAATTCGTGCTGATCGACGCCCCCGTGGCCGTCGTCAAGCCTTACCTGACCCAGGAGCGGCCGATCCCCGCCAGCGTCGACGCCATGCTGCGCGCCTCGCACGACGCCGTGCGCGGCTGGGCCGCCCACACCACACACTAACCAAGAAGAAAACCATGCGCTATTCCACCCAGCTTGAACACGGCAAGAAAATCCCCCTGCACGACGAAGAAGGCTTCATCGGCATGCGCGCGGCCGGCGGCATCGCCGCCGACACGCTCGACTACATCGCGCCCTTCGTGAAACCGGGCGTCTCGACGGCCAAGCTTGACGCCCTGTGCGAGGAATTCATGCGCGCCGCCGGCGCCATCCCCGGCACCATCGATTACCACGGCTACAAGCACGCCAGCTGCATCTCCGTCAATCACGTGGTCACGCACGGCATCCCGTCCGAGACCAAGATCCTGAAAGTGGGCGACATCCTCAATATCGACGTGACGCCAAAATTCAACGGCTGGTTCGGCGACACCAGCCGCACCTTCAAGGTGGGCGCCGTCTCCATCCTGGCCAACCGCCTCGTCAACACGGCGTATGAGGCCATGATGGCCGGCATCCGCACCGTGCGTCCAGGCGCCACCCTGGGCGACGTGGGCGCCGCCATCGAGGCGGTGGCCAAGGCGCAGGGCTTTTCCTCCGTGCGCGACTTCTGCGGCCATGGCGTGGGCCAGGTCTTCCACGACACGCCGCAAGTGCTGCACTATGGCCGCGCCGGCACGGGCATCGTGCTGGAACCGGGCATGATCTTCACGATCGAACCGATGCTCAACGTGGGCAGCTACCAGGTCAAGGTCTTGCCCGACAAATGGACGACGGTGACGAAAGACCGTTCGCTGTCGGCGCAGTTCGAGCACTCGCTGGCCGTGACGGAAACGGGTTTCGAGATTTTCACCCTGACCGGCTCGACCGACCCGCTGGTGTAAGCATGGATGACGCGCGCCGGCGGCAGCTCACCGATATCGTCGCCGCGAAAGCGGGCGTGGATGTCGCTTGCGCGGCGCGCCACCTGGCGCTGCATGACGACGACGTGGCGGCCGCGCTGCGCGGCATCGACATCGAACGTTTTACGCTCACGCAGCGCCTGCTGAACAAGTACCGGCGCGATCCGGAAGACGCGCTGCAGCACGTGGCGCTGGCCGTGCTGCAGCACGAAGATATCCGCAGCGACAGCGTGCTGCGCCTGGAGCGCATCGCGGCCCTGGCGCCGCCCGTCGCCGGCGTGGTGATGCTGGCCGAGTGGCTGGCCTATGCGGACTGGGAAGGCTTCGACAGCGCCCTGTACGCGAATATCGACGCGGTGGCGGCGTTCATCGGCGGTGCACTGGACTTGCCCGAGGTGGCCGCCAACCTGCTGCAAGCGCGCGATGCAGACGTGTTTGAAACGCGGCGCCCGGCGCTGGCTGCCTCGGCCCTGCTGTTCATCGAGCGCCACACTACGCAGTTTCCCTGACGGCTGGCGCTTTGCCGCCGGCGGGCGCGCGTCTTACAATGGCGGCAAGCACTGTTGCCCCATTTTGAAGACTTCCGCATGAGCGATTTTCCCGAAGATATCTACACCGAGCCGTCCGCCGACGTGCACACCCTGAACAACCTCGGTCCCCTGACCGGCATGGCCGGCATCTGGACGGGCACGCGCGGCCTGGACGTCAAGCCGAAAGCCGACGGCCCGCGCAAGCAGGCATTCGTCGAGCGCATCGAACTGCAGCCGATCGACCCCGTCACCAATGGCCCGCAACTGTTCTACGGCTTGCGCTACTACATCCACATCACCAAGCCGGATCAGGTCAAAACGTATCATGAGCAGGTGGGCTACTGGCTGTGGGAACCGGCCACGGGCGCCGTGATCCAGACCCTGGCCATCCCGCGCGGCCAGATCGCCATGGCGTCCGGCACGACGACGGCGGACGCCACCAGTTTCGAACTGGTGGCCAAGCGCGATTCGACGGCGTACGGCATCTGCTCGAACCCCTTCCTCGAACACGCATTCACCACCGTCGAATACCGCATCAAGGTCGATATCCACGCCGATGGCACCTGGGGCTACGACGAGGACACGGTCATGTTGATCCGCGGCAAGGACGAGCCGTTCCACCACACGGACCGCAACCTGCTGACCAAGGTCGGCGAGCCGACGCCGAACCCGATGGCCCTGCAGGCGCTGGCGGCAGCCGCCTAAGGTTTTCCTTGCGCCACCGCCTTGACCGCGCGCTCCTCGCCCATGGCGGCGGCGATCTTCCAGCGCTGCATGGCGCTGGCGCGGTCGGGGCGTTTCAGGCCCGCGCCTTCCCAGTCCATCAGGCCCAGGTTGTAGATGTCGCCCGCGCTGCCCTTGTCGGCGGCCAGGGTGAACCATTTGCGCGCTTCCTTGTGGTTGACGGGAATCTGGTAGCCGCGCACGTGGTACAGGCCCAATAAGTGCATGGCTTGCGCATTGCCCTTGTTCGCGGCCTGTTTCAGCAGGTCCAGGCCGCGCGCCATGTTGCGCGGCTCCTGCCAGCCTTCGGCCAGCATCACGCCCTTCGCCGTCAGCGCATAGCTGTCGTTCTTCACCAGTCCCTTGCCGATCAGGGGCTTGGCGGCCACCTGGCGCGCTTCGCGCTGCTGCGCCGTTGGCGCGGTGATAGGGCCAGGCTTGCCTTCGCCCATCAGCAGCATCCAGCCGTACAGGCCATACGCGCCCGCGTCGCCCTTGCCGACCAGGCTTTCCAGCATGGCCAGCGCCTGCGCCTTGTCGCCATTTTCATACAGCTTGACGGCCTTGGCGCTGCTCGCGTCCTGCGGCACGGCGGCCGGCGCATGGGGCGCGACGGGCGCCGACGCCATGGCCGTTTGCTGTGGCGCGGAAACCGGGCGCACGCGCACGGGCAAGCCGTAGCTGGCGGCCAGCACGGCCAGGCTGGCGGGGGCGAGGATCAGCACTTGCGCCAGCTGGTTGCGGCGGCCCTTGCCGGCGATGCCCATGGCCCGTTCGGCCTGCCGTTCGCCGCCCAGCGCCTCGCTGAGTACCGTCTTGACCTTGCGGTTGAACAGCCAGTAACCGGCGCCCGTGACGAGCAGTCCGGCCACGGCGGCGGCACCGCGGCCGGCGAAGAACCAGGCGGCGATGGCGGCGGCCAGCGCAGCCAGCGCGCTTTTCCACCAGAATTGCTTGGCCAGCCGCGTGTAGACCTGGCGCAAGGCGCCCAGCACGCAGGTGCGCACGTTCTGCGCATAGTCGGCGGAAACGACGTCGACGTGCGCGTGGTCCGCGTCGCCGCTGAGGACGGACTCGATCACGTCCGCATTCAGTTCCGAGGCGGCCACGTCGCGCAGCGGCGTCAATAAACCCTGGACGTGGGCCGAGAACAGGCCGTCGTCGGCGCTGCCGGCCAGCGCATCGCTGAGTGCCTTGAGGTCGCCGCGCAGCAGCTTTTCCACGATGTCATCGAGCGTCAGCCAGCGCAAGTCCGTGCCGTACGCCACCAGGTGATGTTTTTCCGCGTTGCACGATGCATCCAGGCGCACGATGCGCAGCTTGCCGCCATACAGGGCGTCGACTTCCTGCGGCTGGTCTTCATTGTAAATGCTCACTTTCGCCAGGGCCAGGCTGCTGGCGATGGCCGCCAGTGAGTGCACGCTCTCCTTGTCGCGGATGCGGCGCGCGTCGTCCGGCGCCTGCTTGGGCAGGCTGACGCTGTAGCCGGGCGCCACGTGCACGTCGACCCAGGCCGCCTTGCCCACCTTGCCGGAACCGTCGCAGGGGTTGCAGCGCAAGTCGCCCACGCCGCTGCACGTGCGGCACGTAACCTTGCCGCTGGCGCGGCAGGTGCCGCAATTGATGTTGCCGGAACCGTGGCACGTGTTGCAGCTGACCTTGCCGAAGCTGCAATGGTAGCAAGAGCGATATTCGGTGCGGTATTGCGTGCGCGTTTCGCTGTGGTAGCTGGTGTGCGAGCTGCCGTTGCTGTAGGTGGTAGTGGGCACTTGCACCGTGACGTAATCGGTGACTTGCTCGGACACCGTGCCGCTGCCGCTGCAATACGAGCACGACACCTTGCCGCTGCCGTAGCAGCCATAGGCGTCGCAGCTGACGGTGCGCCCGCCGTGGCAATTCCAGCACGTTTCCGTCGTCGCGCCATAACAGGTGTGGCAGCCGATGCGGCCTTTGCCGGAACAGTTGCTGCAGGTATCGAGGTGCCAGTACTTGACGGCGTGCGGCAGGTAGACGCCCGCCTCGACGCCGTTGTAGGCATGGCCCGCCTGGCGCAAGGCATTGTCGAGCTTGCCCGCCGCGCGGCGCAGCCGCTCCTTTTCCTGCGCGTGAGCGAGTGCTCCCACTTCGTGCGAGCCACAGTGGCAGTCATTGCCCGCCGGCGCGAAATAGCCATTGATGACGCGCTGCTCGAAGCGCGCCTCGAGCGCGTAATTGGCTTGCAGGGAAAAATCCTGCAGCACGTCTTCCTCGCCCAGCGGCGTGATGTCGTGCGGCTCGAAGCGCGTCTTGTCCTGCACCAGGGTGCGCAGTTTGCCCAGCACGGTGGGCATGTCTTCCTTGTCGAGCTTGATGGGCGCAGGCGCCGTCACGGCCGTTGCTGATGCCTGGGGCATGTCCTCGCTGCCTTGGGTATCGGTGGCCGTGTCGGTGCTGGGGTTCATGCGCGTCCTTTTGCTCTCTGGAAAGATGTTTGAATTTTAGCATCCCCATATGACAAGGCGGCTACCCCTGGCTCCCTTTTTCAGCGCAGGCCGCGGCGGAACTGGTCCGGCGTGCCGCCGCCTTGACGGCGGAACATGGCGATGAAGGCCGAGGCCGTGCTGTAGCCCAGTTCCAGCGCGATCGCCTGCACGGTCGCTCCCTGTTCCAGCAGGGGCAGGGCGGCCAGGAAGCGCTGGCGCTGGCGCCATTCGCCGAACGGCATGCCCAGTTCGCGCTGGCAGCGCCGGGCCAGCGTGCGCTCGGTCACATGCAATTGCGCGGCCCACTCGGCCAGTGAGCGGTTACTGCCGGGATCAAGCTGCAGGGCGGCCAGCAGCGCCGCGATGACGGGTTCGTCGCTGCCGGGCAAATAGTTGCGGCTGCACGGCGCCAGCTGCAACTGGTCGACCAGTACTTGCGCCAGGCGCTGGTCGGCGGCCGTGGCGGGCGTGGTGACGCCCCGTTCGGCAAAGTCGCCGAGGATGGCCTTGAGCAGGGGACTCAATACCAGCGCGCACGGCTGCGCCGGCAACTGCGCGCACAGGCTGGCATCGATATACGCGGAGTGAAACACGACGTCCTGGCGGATATAGCCATCGTGCAAGGTCTCGGGAGGTATCCACACGGCGTACTGGGGCGGCGACAGGTAGCGCTGGCCTGCCACCATGATTTCCATCACGCCCGTGGAACAATACGTGAGCTGGCCCCACGGATGGCTCTGGTAATCGAATTGCTGGTGCGCGTGATAGTCGTCGAGGCGAAAGTACACGGGATAGGGCAGGGCGTCGGAAACGGCGGGAAAGTGCTGGTTGCTGGCCATCGGATCTCCTGTTTTGTCCTGTTCTTTGCATCGTTTGTCCGATATGCATTATATCCATGGAATCGGACCATGCGAAAATGGTGCTCGTTGAATAGTGGAGTTCCTGCATGAAAGCCAAGCATTATCTGTTTCCCGTGATCGCCGTGCTGATCTGGGCCATCAATACCATCGTCAGCAAGATGGCCGTGGGCGTGATCGATCCGGCCGCCATCTCGTTTTACCGCTGGCTGCTGGCCGGCGTGCTGCTGGCGCTCGTGTTTGGCCGCGCCGTGTGGAAGCAGCGTGTCGTGGTGAAACCATATCTTGGGAAACTGTTTGTGCTGGGCATGTTGGGCATGGTCATGTACCAATGCCTCGCCTACATCGCGGCGCAAACGACGACGGCCACCAACATGGGCATCCTCGCTTCGCTGATGCCGCTGCTGGCCGTGGGCCTGTCCGTCTTGCTGCTAGGCGAGGCGCCTACCGTGGGCGGCGTGTTTGGCGGCTTCGTGTCCTTGCTGGGACTCGGCTACTTGCTTAGCCATGGCGACCCGGCCGCCCTGATCGCCCATGGCGCGGCCGTGGGCGACGCCCTGATGCTGCTGGCGTGCCTGTCGTATGCGGGCTATGGCGTGCTGCTCAAGCGCTGGAAGATTCCGCTGAATAACTGGCACTCCCTGCTGATCCAGGTGTGGTGCGCCGTGCCCGTGCTATTCGTGTATTACCTGAGCCAGTCCGCGCCGCCCGTCACCGGCGCCGGCTTGCCGCTGGTGCTGTTCGCCGGCATCCCCGCGTCCATCGTCGCGCCGTTCTTGTGGATGCATGGACTGGCCAAGCTGGGCCCGAGCCGCGCCACGACTTTGATGAATCTGCTGCCCGTGTTCACGGTGATCATCGCCATGCTGTTCCTCGGTGAAACCTTGCACAGCTACGATGTGATTGGCGGCGGCGTGACCCTGCTGGGCGTGGTGATGGTGCAGTACCTGAAACGCCCATTGAAGCGCGCACAAGCGTAGTATTTTTGCTATGCTGATGTTTTGCACAAGGAGACGGCATGCACAGCATCGATACCCTCGATACCCTGTTAAGCGAACTGGAAGCATTCGGTAACACCAATGATGCGGCGCATACGGAGCGTGCCAGCCGCATGCTCAATATCACGCGCGACACGGGTGAATTGCTGGCCGTGCTGGTGCACGCGCGCGGTGCGCGGCGGGTGCTGGAAATCGGCACCTCGAACGGCTATTCCACCCTGTGGCTGGCGCGCGCGGTACAGCCGCTTGGCGGCAGCGTGGTGACGGTGGAAAAGGCGCAGGACAAGTTCGACATGGCGCATGCCAACTTTGTGCGCGCGCAACTGCAAGGCGTGATTGGCCAGTTGCTGGCGGACGCGGGCGACGTGCTGCGCGATGCGGCTGACGGCGCCTACGATTTCATCTTCCTCGATTCCGCGCGCCAGCAATATCAGTCCTGGTGGCCGCAGCTGGACCGCGTGCTGGCGGCCGGCGGCGTGCTGGTGGTCGACAATGCCAGTTCGCATTACGCGGACATGGCCGGTTTTATCGACGCCATCCGCGCCGACAGCCGCTACACGGCGTGCCTGGCGACGGTCGGCAAGGGCGAATTCATCGCCGTCAAGGCGGGCAACTGATTATTCGGCAACGATAGCCGCTTCCAGCACGCGCACCAGCGATTCGACGCCTTGCGCGTCGACGTCGTCGAAGCGGCCGGGCAAGGGGCTGTCGAGGTCGAACACGCCGATGATTTGACCCTGCGCAAACACGGGCACCACCAGTTCCGAGCGGGAATTGACGTCGCAGGCGATGTGGCCAGGAAACGCGTGCACATCCTGCACGACGATGGACTTGCCTTCGACCACCGTGGTGCCGCACACGCCGCGGCCCTTCTTGATGCGGATGCAGGCTGGCTTGCCTTGGAACGGTCCCAGCACCAGTTCCTCGCCTTTCAGGAAGTAAAAGCCGGCCCAGTTGAGGCCCGGCATCGTGTTGAAGACCAGCGAACTGAAGTTGGCCGTATTGGCGATAAAATCGCTCTCGCCGGCCAGCAAGCCTTGCAGCTGCGAGCGCAGGTCCGCATACATGGCGTGCTTGGCTGCGGGGGTATCGGTGCCGTAGGCGGCGTCGCTGATGGTAAACGTCATGGTCGTGGTGGCGCTGAAAAATGGGGAAGGCGCCATGGTAGCGCGTCTGGCGCATCCGCGCGCGGCCTTCACTTTTTCAAATGTTCTTGCGCCAGCTGGCGCAGCAGGGGCAGGGCCGCATGGCCGTGCTCTTCCCGCCAGGCCAGGCCGATGCCGGCCGCCAATTCCTCGCCTTCCACCAATGGCCGGTAGACCACGCCAGCCAGGCGCAGCGCGCGGAACGAGTCGGCCAGCAGCGCCATGCCCTTGCCGGCAGCCACGTCGCCGAGCAGCACATGGTGGTCGGGCGCTTCGCGCAGGAAAATCGGCGCGAAACCATGCCGGCGGAAAACTACCTGGCAATGGTCGAAGAAGGCGGGCTGGCGCGCCCGCTCGAACCAGTAGACGGATTCCTGGGCGATATCCAACAGGCTGAGCTTGCGCCTTTGCGCCAGCCGGTGCCCGGCGGGCAGGGCCAGCATCATGGGCTGGTGCGCCAGCGGCTGCACGGCCAGCTCGAAGGTGGCGCTGGGCAAGGCCAGCAGGGCTGCATCGAGCTGGCCCTTGCGCACGCCGGCCACCAGGCGCGGCGAGGGGGCGGACGTCAGTTCCAGGCGGATACTGCCCAGTTGTCCTTCCAGCGCCGCCAGCAAGGGCCGGAACAGGCCGGCCGCCACGGAACTGGTCAAGCCCAGGCGCAGGCGCGCGGGCGCGCTGTCTTGCCGCAACGACGTTTGCGCAATATCAAGCAAATCGAGGATGTGCAGCGCCTGCGGCAGCAAGGTATGCCCCGCCTGCGTCAGGGCCACGCCCTGCGTGTCGCGTTCGAACAATCGCGCGCCCAGCCGCTCTTCCAGCGCCTTGATGGCGCGCGACAGGGGCGGCTGGGTCATGTGCAATTGCTCCGCCGCCTGGCGGAAGTTCAGGCAGCGGGCGACGGCGCAAAACAGGCTCAAGGCATGGGTATCGAGGGCTCTCATACCAGAAAGGTATCACGAAATCGCCCATTCCCCCGCCGGCCGGCACGGCCTAGACTGGCTGCATCGAGTCAACACGTGAGGAGAGCAGCATGCAACAACGACGCATCGGCAATAGCGGTTTGACCAGCTCGGCACTGGGCCTGGGCTGCATGGGCATGTCGGAATTTTATGGTGCCACGGACGAGGCGCAATCGCTGGCCACCCTGGAAGCGGCCCTGACGGCAGGCGTGACCCTGTTCGACACGGCCGACGCCTACGGTTTCGGCCACAACGAGCAATTGCTGGGACGTTTTCTGAGCAACCATCGCGGCCAGGCCCTGGTCGCCACCAAGTGCGGCCTGGCGCGCGAGGCGGGCAGTTATGCGCGCCGCGTCGACAATTCCCCCGCCACCATCCGCCAGGCGTGCGAAGCGTCGCTGGCGCGCCTGGGCGTGGAGGCCATCGACCTGTTCTACCTGCACCGCCTGAACCTGGAGACGCCGCTGGAGGAATCGATGGGTGCGCTGGCGCAGCTGCTGCAAGCAGGAAAAATTCGCGCCGTGGGCCTGTGCGAAGTGAGCGCCGCCACCTTGCGGCGCGCGGTGGCGCTTTGCCCCGTGGCGGCCGTGCAGAGCGAATACTCGCTGTGGACGCGCGAACCGGAGCAGGGCGTGCTGGCCGCCTGCCGCGACGTGGGCGCCAGCTTCTTTGCCTACAGCCCGCTGGGGCGCGGTTTCCTGACGGGCGCCATCGCCGATGCGGCCAGTCTCGACGCGGGGGATTTCCGCCAGTTCAATCCCCGTTTTTCATCCGACAGCCTGGCGCGCAACCAGGCCATCGTCGCGCAGGTCCGGGACCTCGCGCGCGCAAAAGGCTGCACGCCGGCCCAGCTGGCGCTGGCCTGGCTGCTGGCGCAAGGCGACGACCTCATTCCCATCCCCGGCACCAAGCGCATCGCGTATTTGCACGACAACCTGGGCGCGCTGGCCGTGCGGCTGGACGGCGCGGAACTGGCGGCGATGAATGCCGCCTTTCCCTTGGGCATGGCGGCGGGCGCGCGTTATACGGAGGAAGGCATGAAGGGCGTGGATGCCTGAAAAAGATGGCGCAGTGTACGCCAGCGTACCTAACTGACACTTTCCTTGCGGGATAATCGCCGGCGATCTGCTAGCATTTGGCAGTGACTGCATGGTGTGCGTTGCACCGTGTTCAACGGTCAGGTATCCGATGAGGTGGATGTTGTTAGATGACGATATTTTCGATATAGAACTGAAATTGTTGCTTGAGGGAATCTTGTTGAGGTATCAGCACGATTTCCGCGATTATTCGGTGGCGTCGCTGCGCCGGCGCATGCGTCAGGCCATGGAGCGCTTCGGCTGCGCCAGCCTGTCGCAATTGCAGGACCGCATCTTGCACGAGCCGGCCATGTTCGCGCAGATGCTGCAGTTTTTCACGGTGCAAGTGAGCGAGATGTTCCGCGATCCCGCGTATTTCCGCGCCTTGCGCGAAAAAGTCGTGCCCATCCTGCACACCTATCCTTCCATCAAGATCTGGGTGGCCGGCTGCAGCAGCGGCGAAGAGGTGTGGTCGCTGGCCATCTTGCTGGAAGAGGAAGGCTTGCTTGAACGTAGCATGATTTACGCGACCGATATCAACGTGGAAGCGCTGGCCGCCGCCGAAGCGGGTATCTATCCGATCGAGCGCATCGCCCAGTTCAGCGAGAATTACCAGTTGGCGGGCGGCAAGCGCTCGCTGTCCGACTATTACACGGCTGCCTACAAGGGCGCCATCTTTGAGCGGCGCTTGCGGCGCCAGTTCGTCTTCGCCGACCACAGCCTGGCGACGGACAGCGTGTTTTCGGAGGTGCACATGGTTTCCTGCCGTAACGTCATGATTTATTTCAATAAAGACTTGCAAGACCGCAGCCTGGGCCTGTTCCACGAAGCGCTGGTGAACCGGGGCTTCCTGGGGCTGGGCATGAAGGAAAGCCTGCATTTCAGCCGCCATGCGGCCAGCTTCAACGAGCTGAGCCCGGCTGAACGCATCTTCCAGCGTGCCTGACATGTTGCCGACCTGCGACGTCGCGCCGCCGCCCGCCGGCCTGCGCCTGATCGCCATCGGTGCCTCCGCCGGCGGCGTGGAAGCGCTGGGCATCGTGCTGCGCGCCTTGCCCGCCACCTGCCGCGCGGCCGTGGTGGTGGTGCTGCACCTGGCGCCGGGCCGTTCGAGCCAGTTGCCGCAGCTGTATGCGGAACGTTGCCAGCTGCCCTTGCGCGAAGCGCAGGACAAGGAACCCTTGCAGGGCGGCACCGTGTATTTCGCGCCGCCCGATTACCATTTGCAAGTCGAACCCGATGGCAGCTTTTCCCTGTCGCAGGAAGCGCCCGTGTATTTTTCGCGCCCGTCCATCGATGTCTTGCTGGAAACAGCCGCGTACGCCTACCGGCGCGCCATGCTGGCCATCATCCTGACGGGCGCCTCGGCCGACGGCGCGGCGGGCCTGGCGCGCGTGCGGCAGCTGGGTGGTAGTGCCTGGGTGCAAGACCCGCAGTTGGCCAGTTGTGGCATCATGCCGGCCGCCGCGCTCAAGCGGGCCGGCGCCGACCGCGTGCTCGATTTGCCGCAGATGGCTGCCAGCCTGGCCTTGCTCGGCGATGGTGAACACAAGTGAATGGGAATGGTGTAGTGCGTGTAATATATGTGAGAATTGAAACAATGTTTATGTCCATATCGAAACACGATGGCATCTTGCCGTTGCGATGCCTGAAGATGATTCCGTGACCGCCCCTATCCATATCCTCGTCGTTGACGACATCGCGCAAAACCTGGTCGCCGCCGAAGCCGTGCTGGCGCGGCCCGGTATTGTCATCCTGAAGGCCGGCTCGGGCGCCGAGGCGCTGGAATTGCTGTTGACGCATGACGTGGCGCTGGCCCTGATCGACGTGCAAATGCCGCAGATGGATGGTTTCGAGCTGGCCGAGCTGATACGCGGCAGCGAACGCACGCGCAGCATTCCCTTGATTTTTCTCACGGCCGCGTCGCGCGAACCGAGCTACAGTTTCCGTGGCTACGAGGCGGGCGCCGTCGATTTCCTGTACAAGCCCATCGACGTGAAAGCCTTGCAAAGCAAGGTGGCCGTGCTGGTCCAGCTGTACCAGCAGAAACGCGAGTTGTCGGCCCAGCTCGACGAGCTCAAGCATGCGCTGCACCTGAATGAATTGTTCACGGCCGTGCTGGGCCACGACTTGCGCACGCCCCTGTCGGTCGTGATGAACGGCGCCATGCTGTTGCCGATGATGAGCGACCACCCGAAGGTGATCGTCACGGCGCAGCGCATCGAAAGCAGCGCCAAGCGCATGGCGCGCATGGTCGACCAGTTGCTGGACCTGGCGCGCATCCGTTCCGGCACGATGGAGTTGCGCAGCAGCACGCACGACTACCTGGCGCTGGCGCGCGCCATCGTCGAGGAATTCGAGACGGCCGGCCAGGCGCCCCTTGTTGAGCTCAGCAGTGTTGGCGAGCTGCACGGGCAATGCGACGCGGGCTTGCTGTCGCAAGTCATCTCGAATCTGTTATGCAACGCCCTCACGCATGGCGAGGCGGGCGCGCCGGTGCAGCTGGCCCTCGACGGACGCGACGCCGACAGCATTGAATTGCGCATCGCTAATCGCGGCGTCATTCCCGCCGCCTTGCTGCCGACCCTGTTCGAGCCGTTCCAGCAGGCAGGCGAAAAGCGCAGGACGGGGCAGGGCCTGGGGCTGGGCTTGTACACGGTGAACATGTTCGTCAAGGCCCATGGCGGCACGGTCGAGCTCAGTTCGACGGAGGCGCAGGGCACGCTGGCGACGGTGCGCATCCCGCGCCAGTGCCAGGTGCGCGTGCAAGCGGGATTGGCCACATGAGCGCGCCAGCCTGGCCGCGCGGCGGCGGCAATATGGGCGAGCTGGTGCGCCAGCGCGACTGGTCCGCCACCAGCCTGGGCGCCCTCGATGGCTGGCCCGCCAATTTGCGCACCAGCGTCGACATCGTCCTCAATTCGCCGATGGCGATGGTGCTGATGTGGGGCCCGCAGCATGTGATGATTTACAACGACGACTACATCCAGATCGCCGGGGCGCGCCATCCGGCGGCGCTGGGAGGCACGGTGCCGGCCGTCTGGCCCGAAATCTGGGACTGGAACGCGCGCATCCTCGACGCGGGATTGCGCGGCGAGACGCAGGTGCACCGCGAGTGCTGCCTGCCGCTGTTGCGCGGCGGACAGCACGCGGACGTCTGCTTCGACCTGTTTTACACACCCGTGCATGGCGCCGGCGGCCAGGTCGATGGCGTGCTGTGCACGGCGCTGGAATTGACGGCGCGCATGGAGGAGGGGCGCCAGCTGAAGCTGGCCACGGCCGAACTGGGCGAGCTCAACACCACCTTGCAAGCCGAGAGCGAGGCCGTGCGCGCGGCCAACCGCCGCCTGGGCGAGGAGCGCGCGCTGCTGCGCGCCCTGTTCCAGCAGGCGCCCAGCTTCATGGCCATGTTGCGCGGGCCGCAACACGTGTTCGAATTGGCGAATGAACATTATCTGCGCCTGGTGGGACGCCCCGAACTTGAGCTGCTGGGCAAGACAGTCGAAGTGGCCTTGCCCGAAGTCAAGGCGCAAGGTTTCATCGCGCTGCTCGACCAGGTCTATCGCACGGGCGAACCTTACGAAGGGCGCCAGGTCAAAGTGGATTTGCAGACGGCGGACGGGCAGACGGGCCAGCGCCACATCGATTTCGTCTACCAGCCCATCAAGGATGACGAGGGCGTGGTCACGGGCATCCTCGTCGAAGGCATCGACGTCACCGAGCGCATGGAAGGCGAGGAGCGGTTGCGCCTGGCCCAGCAGGCGGGCGGCATCGGCACCTTCGAATGGTTCCCCGAGACGGGCGCGATGCTGGTGTCGCCTACCTTCCGCCGCCTGTGGGGCATTGCCGACGAGACGGAAGTGACGGAACGGCTGCTGGTGAGCCTGGTCGATGCGCGCGACCAGCAAAAAGTCGGACCGAGCAAGCTGGATCTGGCGCCCAATCCCCTCGAATACGTGGAATACCGCATCCGCCGTCCCGCCGATGGCGCGCTGCGCTGGATCGCGCGCCAGGGCGAGGTGGTGGCCGGCCGCGTGCCAGGCCAACGCCGCTACGTGGGCGTGTCGTTCGACGTGACGGAGCGGCGTCAGATCGAGGATGAACTCAACGCCAGCCAGGAGCGCATGGCCGCCATTTTCGGCCAGGCTTCCGTGGGCTTGTCCGAGCTGGGCCTCGATGGTCGTTTCCAGCGTGTCAACGGCGCCCTGTGCCGCATGCTGGGCCGTTCCGCCGAAGAACTGCTGAGCCTGAACATGAACGACATCATGCATCCGGCGGACGTGCCTGGCAACGGCGTGCTGTTCCAGCGCCTGGTGGAAACGGGCGAGTCGTTCTCGCTGGAAAAGCGCTACCTGAAGCCCGATGGCTCGCAAGTGTGGGTGTCGAGCAATGTCAGTCGCCTGGTCGATGAGCAGGGTCATACGCGTTCCTTGATCGCCGTTAAGACGGACATCACGGACCGGCGCCGCGTGGAAAAGGCGCTGCATGAATTGAACGAAACGCTGGAACACCGGGTCGAACAGGAAGTGAACGAGCGCACCAAGGCCGAAGACGCCTTGCGCCAGGCGCAAAAGATGGAAGCCGTGGGCCAGTTGACGGGCGGCATCGCACACGACTTTAATAATGTGCTGCAAATCATTTCCGGTAATTTGCATTTGCTGCAGCACCTGGCGGGCACGGATGGCCTCATGCGCCAGCGCCTGGACACGGCGATTGCCGCCGTCGAGCGGGGTGCCAAGCTGTCGTCGCACCTGCTGGCGTTTGCGCGGCGCCAGCCCTTGCAACCGGTGGTGGCCGACCTGACGCGCGTGGTGCGCAACATGGATGCGCTGTTGCGGCGCGCCCTGGGCGAAGCGATCGACATCGTGCTGGTGGGCGGCGGCGGACTGTGGAATACCCTGGTCGACCGCAGCCAGATCGAGAACGTCATCCTCAACCTGGCCATCAATGCGCGCGACGCCATGGATGGCGTGGGCAAGCTGACCATCGAACTGGGCAACGTCGTGCTCGACGAACAGTATGTGCACAACCTGGTCGACGTGCCGGCGGGCCAGTACGTGATGCTGTCGGTGACCGATACGGGCCGCGGCATGAGCGGGCCCGTGCTGCAGCGTGCCTTCGAACCGTTCTTCACCACCAAGCCGGAAGGCACGGGCACGGGCCTGGGCCTGTCGATGGCGTACGGCTTCGTCACGCAAAGCCGCGGCCATATCCGCATCTACAGTGAACCTGGCGTGGGCACGGGAGTCAAAATCTATTTGCCCCGATCCCTGATGGCCGAAGCGGACGAGGAACTGGAATTGAGCGGCGTCGTCACGGGCGGCACGGAAACGGTGCTGGTGGTGGAAGACGACGTGGGCGTGCGCACCACCGTGGTCGACATGCTGGGCGCGCTCGGTTACAAGGTGCTCAAGGCCGAGGATGGCGAAAGCGCGCTGGCCGTGCTGCACAGCGGTGCGCAGATCGACGTGCTGTTTACGGACGTGATCATGCCCGGTCCCGTCAGCAGCACGGAGATGGCGCGCCAGGCGCGCGAGTTGCAGCCCGATATCGCCGTCTTGTTTACCTCGGGCTACGCGCAGGATGTCATCGTGCACGAAGGCCGGCTCGATGCGGGGGTGGAATTGCTCAGCAAGCCATACCGGCGCGAAGAGCTGGCGCGCAAGCTGCGCCATGTGCTGGCCAACCGCCAGCAGCAAATGCGCGCGCGCCAGTTCGAACGGTCCGGCGCACCCGTGGCCGGCACGCTGGCAAGCGGCAGCACGGCGGCCGGCGTGCTGGGAGGCGGCACGCCGGGGCTGGACTTGACGGGCCATGCCTTGGTGCCGCAGGGGGACATGCCGACTTCGATGAAGATACTCGTGGTGGAAGACAATCTCGATTCCCAGCTGATGGTGTGCGAGCTGGTGGGCATGCTGGGCCACACGGTCAGCGGCGTGTCCGATGGCGAAGCGGCGTGGGAGTTGCTCAACGAGCAAGACTTCGATATCCTGTTTACGGATGTCAGCCTACCCGGCATGTCCGGCATCGCGCTGGCACGCATGGTGCTGCGCGATAAACCGGACATGCGCATCATCTTTTCCACCGGCTATGGCAAGGAATCGATGGATGAGCTGGGCTTTTCCGCCAGCGTCTTGCGCAAGCCCTATGATTTGATGGAGTTGCAAGCGGCACTCGACCAACCCTGACGGGCATGCGCCGGCACGGCCAGCCTGTCCCACCCTGCAGAGGTAAGGCATGACTCCTGAACTGACGATGCTGGCCTGTACCCTCGTGCTGGCGCTGGTGCAAATCCTGTTGCCCGCGCTGTTTCGCACGCGCGAGACGGGCACGGCGTATAACGTGAGCGCGCGCGACGGCGAAGGCCCGCCCGTGGGCAAGATCACGGGCCGCTTGCAGCGGGCCCAGGCGAACCTGTTCGAAACCCTGCCCCTGTTCGCCGCCGCCGTGCTGATCGCCCACGTGACGGCGCAGGAAAGCGCGCTGACCCTGTATGGCGCCGCCCTGTACCTGGCCGCGCGCGTGCTGTACTTGCCCCTGTATGCGTTTGGCGTGCCCGTCGTGCGCACGCTCGTGTGGTGCGTGTCGATTGCCGGCTTGCTGATGCTGTTCTGGGCCATCCTCTTCGCTTCCTGAATTCCCCGCCGCTGGCGTCCCGCGGCCGCGTGTCGGAGGCGATGCGCGGCAAGTTCCGATGCCGCCGTTCTCCAGCCACCCCGGCGGCTGGCCGCGTGCGCTGCCTCGCTAACTGCTGAGTATCTGGTACTTTTGGTGGAAAACTGAAAGTAACTGCGCCACCACGGGCGGGACTCATCCTACATGCGCTCTTGGCATCCTCCTATTTCTTGCACCCCATGCGCGCACTAAGATGACGGTTCCCTTGCCATGCGAGGGGAAAGAATTGCATGGTTTGCACTGTTTCTGATTCCATCGATCAAGGAGATCATCATGGCCACATCGAGCGACAATAAACAGCAAGGTAGTAAAACCAGTAGCAGCAGTAGCGGCGGCAGCAAGCAAAGCGATACCAGCAAACGGGGTTTCGCTTCCATGGACCCCGCCCAGCAGCGCGAAATCGCCAGCGAAGGCGGACGTGCCGCGCATGAAAAGGGTACGGCGCATGAATTCACGTCGGAAGAGGCACGCCGCGCAGGCAGCCAAAGCCACAAGAACGATGCCAGCCGGCAAAGCGCCTCCAGCTCCAGCTCCAGCGGCACGCGCGACAATGCCAGTATGAACCAGGAGGGCAACCGCGACAGTGGCAACAAGCAAAGCGGCGGTTCGGGGTCGGGTTCGGGTTCCGCGGGTTCGCGCAACAAGTAGCAGCAAGTGGTAATGAGCGGTAGCGGTGACCATGGTCAGCGGCAGGCACGCCGCTGGTCATGGCCGCATCTGTCCGGTCGCCGCAAAATTTTGATGCAATGCAGCAGGCATGGACTATGATGAAATAGCTGCGCTGGCAAGGTGCAATCGCCTGGCAATCGCCGCGCAGTCAACTTGCATTGATGATCAGGGAGAAGATAATGGGCAACGCGAATACGCCGCAACCGGGCAATAGCCAGGGCGGCACGCCATCCACGGCGGGCAGCAAGCAAAGCACGGCCGACTCGGCCGAAAACTTTGTACTGGTCGATAGCGAGCAAGGCCTCGATATCGGCGACGATCTGTTTTCCATCGGCGAAGTGCGGCGCGCCGACCGCTTGCCGCATCACCAGTCCGGCTCCGCCGGGCAAAGCCGGCAGAGCGCCGACGATGCGCCCGACACCACGGGCAGTACGGGCGTCTGAGCTTCCCTTCCTGACTGTCTGACAATTTCCGTAGGGTCAGCCGCCGGGCGTGTTCGCGCACGGCGGCTGGCCGTTTCCCCTTGCGCGCGGACAATGTCGCCTGCTTGCCGGTGCGGGTCAGACTGGCGACCCGGCTACAGGTCGACCCGTCCGTGTTCGCCCAGATCCTTTGGCGGTTCGCCCGTGATGGCGGCCTTGGCCATTTCATAGAATTGCATCATCTTGCTGGCGCTGCTATCCCAGTATTCGGCTGACTGTATTGTTACCTTGATCAGCGACAGCTTCGGATCGTCGAGTCCGCCTGGGAACCAGGCTTTTAGCAGCGGGTTCCACAATTCTTCCGCCTTGGCGCGGTCCTTCAGCAACTGCGCGTGACCGCAGACGGATACATACAGGCTGTCGCCCGTATCGACAAAGCTGACGTTGACTTGTGGATTGTTCAGCAAGTCGCGCGTGTAGGCGGCTTCGTCCGAGACAAAGAACCAGATGTGCCCTTCGCTGTCGACCTGCTGCTGCGTCAGTGGCCGGCTGGTGAGAGTGCGCATGTCATCGCTGGTGGTCAGCATGCCGAATTTGACGTCCTTGATCCTGGCCGCGATGCTGGCCAGTTGTTCGCTGGAATATGCTTGCATGGGTGCTCCCTTGATGGTTGTCCTGAACAACAGCATAGGCGGGCGCGGCAGGCGGCTCTGTACGGCAGCTTACGTAGTGGCGACTGCCTGCCTCGCGCCATGTTTCAAAGCTGTTACAAAACGCTGGCCCGACGGGGCGCCCATGTATTGACTTAATAAATGATAATCATTATCATTTGTTTGAAAATGAGGCATGAACTTTGATTGAAGGATGGGAATGAAGCACACTGACTTGTCGCGCCACCTGGCCCGCTCCTTGCCGGGAGCGCTCGATGGGTAATGCGGGCGCAGCAGACAAGGCCAAGAACAACGCCAGCCGCGCCGTCTGGCTGAAGAACTTGCATCAATGGCACTGGATCAGCTCAGCGCTTTGCCTGCTGGGCATGTTTCTGTTCGCCATTACCGGCATCACCTTGAACCACGCCGGCCAGATCGAAGCCAAGCCGGCGGTCACGCGCCAGAAGGCGGCGTTGCCGGCACCCCTCGTCACGCAGCTGGCCGCGTATGCCGCCAAGCACGATGGCGCCAATGCGCCCATGCCGGCCGACGCCGAAGCCTGGCTCAAGCAGCAGTGGTCGCTCAATGCGGGCGGCCGTCCCGCCGAATGGTCGATCGACGAAGTCTACCTGCCGCTGCCCAGGGCGGGTGGCGACGCCTGGGTGCGCATCGGCCTGGAAGACGGGGCCGCCGAATACGAATTGACGGACCGGGGCTGGGTCTCCTGGCTCAACGATGTCCACAAGGGCCGCAACACGGGCGTGGCGTGGAGTTGGTTCATCGACATCTTTGCCGGCGCCTGCATCGTGTTTTGCCTGACGGGCTTATTGATTTTGAAGTTCCACGCGGCCAACCGGCCATTTACCTGGCCGATGGTTGGCCTCGGTATCTTGATACCCTGCGCGATCGCCTTGCTGTTTATTCACTGATCGTTTTTACTCTTACTTTTTTACAGGCACACCATGAAATTACGCTACACCCTGGCGCTTGGCCTTCCCCTGATCGGTACGTCGGCGATGGCGGCCGACCTGTCCCTCAAACTTGAACTCCCGCAATTGAACGTGGCGGAATACCACCGTCCCTACGTGGCGGCATGGCTGGAAACGGCGGACCAGAAGGTGGTTGGCAACCTGGCCGTGCTGTATGACGTGAAAAAGAAAGACAAGGTCGGCGAGAAGTGGCTGAAGGACATGCGCCAATGGTGGCGCAAGAGCGGCCGCGACCTGGCCATGCCCGTGGACGGCGTCAGCGGCGCCACGCGTGCGCCGGGCGAACATACCTTGACCTTCCCAGGCGCCAAGGCCTTGCTCGACAAGTTGCCGGCCGGCGAATACCAGGTGGTGGTGGAAGCGGCGCGCGAAGCGGGCGGACGCGAACTGGTGCGCGTGCCGTTCCAGTGGCCGCTGAAATCGGCCCAGTCCGTGCCAGCCAAAGGCAAGGAAGAACTCGGTAATGTCGTCGTCCAACTCAAACCATAAGGCGCACCCCATGTTCAAGCAATTCAACAAACCCCTGATCGCCCTGGCCCTGGCTGGCCTGGCCATGAACGCCCACGCCCACCGCGGCTGGATGGTGCCATCGAGCACAATGGTGGAAAGCAAGGACGCCTGGGTGACGGTGGATGCCGCCGTCTCCGACGGCCTGTTCGAGATCGACCACCAGCCGCTGCGCCTGGACGCGCTGCAAGTCATCGGCCCGGACGGCGCCAAGGTCGCGCCAGCAAATACGCTGACGGGCCGTTTGCGCAGCGTCTTCGACGTGAAAATGGAAAAGCCGGGCACGTACAAGGCGGCCATCGTGTCGCAAAACGTGATGGGCAGCTACACCGTGAACGGCGAGCAGAAGCGTTTCCGCGGCAACGAGGAAACCTTCAAGAAAGACGTGCCGGCCGACGCCAAAGACGTAAAAATCACGCGCACGGCAGCGCGCCTGGAAACTTTCTTCAGCAATGGCGAAACCAGCACGGAAGTATTCAAACCGACGGGCGTGGGCCTGGAATTCGTGCCGGTGACGCACCCGAACGACTTGCGCGCGGGCGAGAAAGCCACCTGGCGTTTCTTGATCGACGGTAAGCCGGCGGCGAACCAGGCGTTCAGCCTGGTGCCAGGCGGCGTGCGCTATCGTGGCGTGCTGGGGGAAATCCGCCAGAGCACGGATGCCAAGGGCGAGATCACGTTCACCGTGCCGGCCGCCGGCATGTATTATCTGAGCAGCACCTGGCCAGCGGCCGCCCCAGCCGTGGCCGGCCAGCCGCCCGTGATGCCGGAGCGCCGCGCCACCTACGCGGCTTCCGTGGAAGTGCTGCCGCAGTAAGCGGCGGCATCTTCGCGAGCGAGAGCGCCGATGCGCCGGGTCCTGCTGCCGCAGCATATTTCCGATCAGGTCGCGCCGCCCGGCGCCGCGATCCGGGACTTGCGCGGCCTGTCGATGGGCACCAGCTGGTCGGTGCGCTTGCTGGAACCCTCCATGCCGGGACGCGCGGGCAGCGCCGACCTGCAGCAGGGCTTGCAGCAGCAGCTGGATCTTGTTGTAGCGCAAATGAGCCACTGGGACGAGGACTCGGACCTGGGCCGTTTCAACCGGGCAGAACCCGGCAGCTGGCACAGCCTGCCCGCCGCCTTTTGCGAGGTGCTGGGCTTTGCCATGCACGTGTCGCAGGCGTCCGGCGGCGCGTATGACCCATGCGCCGGTACCCTCGTCAACCTGTGGGGCTTCGGCCCCCGCAAGCGCTACGACGAGCCCGGCTTCCTGCCGCCGAAAGACGATACCGTGGCGCTGCTGCTGGCGCAGCGCCAGCGCCGCCGCCTGGAACTGGACTTGCCGGCCCGCCGCGCGCGCCAGCCGGGCGGCTTGCAGCTGGATTTGTCCGCCGTGGCCAAGGGCTATGGCGTGGACCGCCTGGCCCGCTACCTGGACAGCCAGGGCATCCACCATTATCTGGTCGAAGTGGGCGGCGAGCTGCGCGGCGCCGGCAGCAAGCCCGACGGCCAGCCGTGGTGGGTGATGCTGGAACAGGTCGATGGCGCCGCCGATAATGCGCAGCATCCGCCGGAAATGCTGCTGGCGCTGCACGGCTTGTCCGTGGCGACCTCGGGCGATTACCGGCGTTTCTTCGAGGATGGCACGGTGCGTTTCTCGCACACCATCGACCCGCGCAGCGGCATGCCGATCGCCAATCAACTCGCCTCCGTCACCGTCGTGCACGCCGAATGCATGGCGGCCGATGCCTGGTCGACGGCCTTGGCGGTGCTGGGCCCGGAAGCCGGCATGGCGCTGGCTGAAGAGCAGGGCCTGGCCGCGCGCTTCCTGCAGCGCGACGGCGATGGCTACCATGAAACGCTGAGCAGCCACATGCTGGCCATGCTCGACGAATGAACGATTGATTCCATGATTTTTACGCACGATACGACGCGGCTGGCCTTGCTGGCCGCCCTGTCCCTCAGTTATGCGGGCGTATGCCTGGCGCCCTGGCTGCGCGCGCGCGCCAGGCGCCGCGCGTCCGACGCCGCGAAGGCGGCGCTGGCCAACAGTCCCGCCTGGCTGGTGGCGTATGCGAGCCAGACGGGCAATGCCGAGGAACTGGCCACGCAAACGGCGCAGAGCCTGCAACTGGCCGGCATTCCCGTGCGCCTGTGCGCGCTGGCCGACCTCACGGCCATTGATCTGCAACAAGCGGAACGGGCCTTGTTTTTGGTCAGCACCTATGGCGAAGGCGATGCGCCCGACAATGCGGCCGCCTTCATGGGCCGTTTGATGACGGGCGAACTGGCGCTGCCGCAATTGCACTACGCCGTGCTGGCCCTGGGCGACCGCAGCTATGGCCAGTTCTGCGGCTTCGGCCGCGCGCTCGATGCCTGGCTGGCGGAGCAGGGCGCCTCGCGCCTGTTCGAGCGCATCGAAGTCGACCGCAGCGCCAGCGCCACCATCGAGCAATGGTTCCAGCACCTGAGCCACCTGGCCGGCACCAGCGACGCACCTGACTGGAGCGCGCCCGCATTCGGCGACTGGCGCCTGACGCGTCGGCAGTTGCTCAATCCCGGCAGCGCCGGCGGCCCCATCTATCACGTGGAACTGGCGCCCGTGGCGGGCAGCCTGCCTGACTGGCAGTCGGGCGATCTGGTGCAGGTGGCCGCGCCGCTTGATCCTGCGCAACCGCGCGAATATTCGATCGCCTCGATTCCGCACGACGGCGGCGTGCACTTGCTGGTGCGCCAGCATGCGCATCCCGACGGCAGCCTGGGCCTGGCCTCGGGCTGGCTCACGGCGCAGGCCGCTGTCGGCGACGTGGTGCAACTGCGCTTGCGCCAGCACCGGCGTTTCCGCCTGGAAGACAATGCCCAGCGGCCCCTGATTTTAATTGGCAACGGCAGCGGCATCGCCGGCTTGCGCGGCCATTTGAAAAGCCGCGTGCTGGCAGGGCAGCGGCGCAATTGGCTGATCTTTGGCGAACGCAACCTTGACCACGATTTCCATTATCGCGAGGAAATTGAGCACTGGCATGCCAGCGGTGACTTGCCGCGCCTGGACCTGGCGTTTTCGCGCGACCAGGCGGAGCGGACCTACGTGCAGGACCGCTTGCGCGGCAATGCCGATGAAATCAAATTGTGGCTGCAGCAGGGCGCGGCCATCTACATTTGCGGCAGCCTGGCCGGTATGGCGGGCGGCGTCGACCAGGCCCTGCAGGAGATGCTGGGACGGCCCGCGCTCGACGCGCTGGCAGCGGAAGGGCGCTACCGGCGCGACGTCTACTGAGTTGTTGACGCCGCCAGCGCGTTCGCGCACACACGGCTATCATGATTGTTTTATCCGCCGAGGAGATACATCATGAGCGACAGTATTTACGACATTCCCTTGCGCCGCATCAATGGCGAACCCACCAGCCTGGATGCCTATCGCGGCAAGGTCGTGCTGGTGGTCAATGTCGCCTCCGCCTGCGGCTTGACGCCGCAGTACGAAGGACTGGAAAAGCTCTACGCCGACAAGCAGGCCGAGGGCCTGGTGGTGGCCGGTTTTCCCGCGAATGAATTCGGCGCGCAGGAGCCGGGCAGCAATGCCGAGATCGCCGATTTCTGCCGCGGGACCTTTGGCGTGCAATTTCCCATGTTTGAAAAGATCGTCGTCAAGGGGCCGGGCCAGCATCCGCTGTACCAGCGCCTGGTGCAGGAGCAGCCGCGGGCGCAGGAAAAACCGGGCAGCGATTTCCGCGCCAAGCTGGCCGGCTACGGCATCACGCAGGAGCAGCCCAGCGACGTGCTGTGGAATTTCGAGAAGTTTTTGATCAGCAAGGACGGCAAGGTGGTGGGGCGTTTTGCGCCCGACACCACGGTCGATGATGCGCTCTTGCGCGAAGCGATCGCGCGCGAGTTGCAGGCCTAGGTTTAGGCCTGGTTTAGTCGGCGGCGTCCAGCGCGGCCGGCTCCATCTCGCCACTGACTTCCTGCAAGCCCCGTGCCAGGCTGGAGATGCTGGGGTTGTCGATGAAGACGCAGCGCTTGCCCGTGCGCTTGCAATAATCCTTCACGCGCCAGTAGGCGCTGTGGCTGATGCAGCCCGTCTGGCAAATCACCAGGTCGGCCGCCGCCAGGCTCGAATCGAGCAGGTTGGCATTGTCTTCCAGGCCGCCGTCGTGGTGGGCGAATTGCGCGCCGACCCGCTCGATCAGGGCGCGGTAGGTGGCGACATTGCCGCTGCGTCCGCCTACGCACAGGACGCTTTGATCGACGAGGCGGATCGGCATTTTCAGCTTGCCGCCCGTCGGCACTTCCAGCTTCGGCGCCGGTGGCGGCACGGCCGCGGTCGGACGTGGCTGGGCTTGCTTCAAATCCGCGATTTGCTGGCGCAAGTCCTTTTCGCGCTCATCCATTTGCGCCAGGCGCTCGACCAGGCGCGTGCGCGATTCCAGCGCCGGAATGGCCGCCTGCAATTGCGCCAGTTCCGCGCGCAAGCCGTCGATCACGCTATCCTTGCCGATCGCCTCGGCACGCGTGCGCAGCAGCACGGCTTCCTGGCGTTCCAGTTCGCCCGTTTTTTCCATCAGTGCGGCCTGGCTGCGCTGTTGCAGCTTGGCCAGTTCGTGCGTCAGGCGCGCATTTTCTTCCTGCAAGGCCGTAAACTTGCCCATGTCGGCGCGCACGCAGGCGCCGGCCTGGTGCTGGATCATGTGCAAGTCTCTGCACATCTGCTCTTCCAGCTCGGCATCGCAGCGCGGGTGCGTCAGGCCGGCCCAGAAAGCGCCCGACACGTCGCCGTTGGCGACGGCCGTGCGCCACAGTTCGGCCACTTGCTCCGTCGTCTTGGCGCCGCGAAAGCGCAGGATCACGGGGGCGTAGCGGCGTTCGAGTTCCTTTTGCAGCGCTTCGGACAGGCGGTTGCGCGCGCCGCATTCCGTCACGGCGCCCACGTGCACTTCGTAATCGTCGGCCAGCACGCGCCCGCCCGTCATCTTGCCCACCAGCTTGCGCAGGTATCCCAGGGGCAAGCCCACGCCGACCAGCGGGCAATGACAGGTATGCGACAGTTCCCACAGCCGGCGGCGGCGGGAAGCGAGCGCGGCCGGTTCGGCCCCGCCGCTGGAACAATTGCTGATGACGGGCAGGGACTGGTCTTTGTCACACATGGCGATATCCTGTTGGGCGATGGGGGATGGAAAAGAAATTATTGCGCCAGGGGCGAGGCGGGGCGCTTGGCGCTCAGCATGCGTGCCAGGCGCTCAAGCCAGCTGGTCCTGGGTGGCGCGGGCCGGTGCAGCGCCACCAGGGCAGCCCATTGCTGCGACAGTTGCTGGCAGGTCGCTTGCAGCACGGGGCCCAGGCCGGGCGAGTTTGACAGCACTTGCAGATGGCGTTCGATGACACCCGCCAGTTTCTCGCAGGGACTGCCCGCATGGTAGTGCGACATCAGGTGCAGCACGGCCGACAGCAGCAGTTCAGGCTGTTGGCCTTGCGGAGGAGGAAACATCGGGGAAGGTCGGTCGTTCGCCATCAAACACTCCTGTGCGGTGGTTTGGCTGGCTGCGCGCACGGGGCGCGACTGGCTGGCGAGTGTGGTGACTGGCTGCCGTGCTGCTTCAGGCAGTCAGGATCAGCTTGTTCAATTGGGTGACGCGCAGGCGATAGATCTTGCCGCTGTGCTCAATCTCCACTTCGCGGCCCTGCTGCAGCAGCGCTTCGCTGGTGATGCGGCGCGCCGGCTGGGCCATGCTGACGGGAGGACGGACGTGGGCGGTAGCGGCATCCTGGATCAAGGCTGGTTTTGAGCTTTGCATGTTGGGCTTTCTTTGTCTCAGTTGAGAATGATTCGTATTTGCATTATTGTTGAATGTGGCCCGAAAAGCAAGGCTTATTTGTGCGGAATCCGCGCTTTTTTACGGTGGGACGGCAGCGTGGGAGAGAGTGCTGCGCAAAGGCGGCCGCTGGCGCGGCGCGGAAGGGGGCGGCAGCAAAAAAGACCCGGCAAGGCAGTGCGCCTTGGCCGGGTCAAGCCTGTGCCAAGCTTGAGGAAATCGGGATGAAGCTAGATGGTGGCCAGCAATTGCGCCGAGGCGCTGGCGGCCGCGGTGGTATCGGCCTTGAGCTTGGCGGCGGCCAGCTGCTTGGCGCGCGAGCGCGACGGCGGCAGGCGGCGCAGGGTTTTCAGGGCGTCCGGATCTTTGATGCCGATGGTGCGCTGGTCAACCGTGATCAGGCCGATTTCATTGAAGGCGGACAAGGTACGGCTGACCGTTTCCAGCGTCAGGCCCAGGTAGCTGCCGATTTCGTGGCGCGTCATGCGCAGGTTGAACAGCTTGCTCGAGTAGCCCATCTGCGCAAAGCGGTCGGCCAGCGAGACTAGGAAGCGCGCCACGCGGGCTTCGGCGCTGAGGGCGCCCAGCATGCCGATCATGGCTTGCTCGCGCACCAGTTCGCGGCTCATCACGCCGTACATGACATTTTCCAGTTCCAGGTGGACACGGCCCAGCGCCGTGAGTTTCTTGAACGGCAGCAGGATCAGGTCGCAGTCGGACAGGGCCACAGCTTCCGAGGAATAGTGGCGCGAGTGGATGCCGTCGACGCCCAGCATGTCGCCCTTCATGGGAAAGCTGAGCACCTGCTCATTGCCGAACTCATCGATGAGCACGGTTTTCAGGAAGCCCGAATTGACGATGTACAGGGTGTCGAACGGCTGGCCGATCGTGTGCACGCGCTGGCCCGTCTTGAATTGCACGTGCTGGAACAGCAGTTCGTCGGCGGCGATGGTGCAGGCGCTGGAGATATGCAGCAGGTCGCACACCTCCTTCAGGTTCGACCAGAGCCGGCCCTGGCGCTGGCGTCCCGCTTCCATCGGAGCGGAGGGGGCCAGCGATGGTGAGGCGGCGCGGGTGTCGGGCATTTGCGTGGACAGCATGTTCATCTCCTGGTGACAGGTAGTTCAGAGTTGAATGACGGGGTGCACGGGACGGCGGGCAGGCGTGGGCCGGCGGCGCGCGTTCGGGCAGGTAATGCTCAATTCGCTGAAGACTTGCTGTGTGATGAAATAACTTTCCAGCAACTTGATTACTGGTTTCAGTATGCCAACAAGCGTATGCAATTAATATCAGCAGTGGCTGAATATGGCAGTAGGAGCTGTGGTAGATGAAGTAGGATTGTTCCTACAGTCGACGCGCGGGCGCGCGCCGCCGTATTCAGGTCTTGAAGGGGGAGAGCAGGCGGTGCGCCACGGCATACTGGACCATTTCTGACAGGGAACTCATGCCCATCTTTTGCATGATGCGCGTCTTGTGCGTACTCACCGTCTTGACGCTCAGATGCAGGTTGTTGGCAATTTCCGTGATCGACTTGCCTGCCACCAGCAGGGAAAAGACTTCGAATTCGCGGTCCGACAGCTGTTTATGCAGCAAGCTTTCATTCGGCATCATGATGTTGAGCACGAGCTGCTCCGCCACCTCGGCGCTGATGTAGGGACGTCCCGACGCCACCTTGTGGATGGCGCCCACGAGCTGGGTGCCCGCGCTTTCCTTGGTCAGATAGCCTTGCGCGCCGGCGCGGATGGCGCGCACCGCATATTGCTCTTCCTCGTGCATGGTGAGGATCAGGATGGACAGCTTGGGCGCCTCGCTGCGGATTTGCCGGATCAGGTCGACGCCGCTGCGGCCCGGCATCGACAGGTCGAGCAGCAACAGGTCGAAGCCGCCCTGGCGCACATGGTTGAGTACTTCAAAACCGTCGATGGCTTCACCCACGATGTCGATATCCGGCGCGCCGTCAAGGATGCGCTTCAATCCTTCACGCATGATGGTGTGGTCGTCGGCAATCACAATACGTATCATAGGCGGGCAATCTGGTGGCGTGTAATCTGCTCTGTCCGTCACCGGACAATCAAATGTTGAGAAACGAGAAACGTTGTCATTTTAACCGAAGCTGCCGCACTGTGCCTTTTCTTGCGATGTGCCGGTGCGACGGCCCCCGTGGCCATGTGACCCCTTATTTTGTCGGGGGTTCCTTGATCAGCCTGTGCACCAGCACGGGCAATTTCGAGTGCGACAGCACCTTGTTGGTGACGCTGCCCAGCAGCAACTGACCCCAGCCGCTGCGGCCATGCGAACCCATGAAAATCAGGTCGCATTGCTGCAATTGCGCCACTTCCACGATTTTCAGGGCGGGGCTGTCGGAAAAGGCCGTTAATCCCGTCGCTTGCAAGCCCCGCTTGGCAGCCGCGTCGAGCACGGGTTGCCAGTGGTCGGCGCCCGCCTTGCGCATGGCGACGCGGTATTCCTCTTCGCTGGGATAGCTCGGCGGAATGATTTCGATGTACACCGGGTACTGGTACTCGGGCGCCACGTACACGGCAAGGATGTCGGCGTGCATTTGTTCGGCAAAGGCAACGCCGGCACAGGCCGTCAAGTTGGAGACGGTGGAGCCGTCCGTGGCGATCAGAATTTTCTTATACATGGCAGGTCCTTTGGCAGTGACTCAGCGCGCGCAACGCCTCTCATTGTAGACGTGGCGGCAGCATTGTATTCATGTAAAGACTTGATAATTATCAATACTACTGCACCTTCAGTATAGACAACATTGGCAGAAAGATCGTGTTTAGCTGCGGCAGGGTCTGCCTGGCGCCGTTGCGCAGGCGCTTGAGAGCAGGATTTCTTGTGTCGCGCGTGGTCTTGCACGCACGCCAATGGTAGTATTTCAAAATACAACAGCAGGAACACTTATTTCCTGGCGGAAAAGCTCTTGCGGACCCGCTTTGCACCAGGAAGCGCGTTTTGAGATTTACCAACAGGGCGGCGCCCTGCTACACTCGCACCATCGCAGCGGTATTGCCTCAAATCATCTTAATCGAGAAATTGTGGGTATCAGTCTGTAAAACGCACAGTTCAGGCGGAATTTTGACAAATTATGGAGAAGCAGGGATATGACCAACGCCGCTGATGATTTCGATGCATTATTCGATGAAGTATCCGCGCAAAGCGCGGCCGCAGCCACGCCGGCGCCTGCCGCCGCGCCCGCTCCCGCCGTGATCGCGGATGACGATTTTGATGCGCTGTTCGACTCCGTGTCGGCCAGCGCCGCCGTACCGGCAGCCGCAGCGGCGCCGGTGGCTGCCGCGCCAGCCGCAGCGGAAGCGGCCCCCGTGGCCGGCGCCGACGCGCCTGGCGAAACAGCCGACCCGGTCGACCAGTCCGACAAGCCGATGTTCGAGCGCCTGGGCGGCATCGTGCGCCTGCTGCACGATTCGCTGCGCGAACTGGGCTACGACAAGGCGTTGACGGAAGCGTCGTCGCAGATCGTCGACGCCCAGGACCGCCTGGAATATGTCGCCACCCTGACGGAACAGGCCGCCAACAAGGTCTTGAACACGCTCGACGAAGGCATGCCGGCGCAGGACGTGCTGTCGAAGAAAGCCAAGGACATGGACGGCCGCTGGACGGCGCTGTTCGACGGCAAGCTGAGCCTGGAAGAATTCAAGGCCCTGGCCGGCGATTCGCGCCAGTTCGCGCAAGCCGTTGCCGAAGCGACGGAAGCGGAAAAAGCCCGCTTGCTGGAAATCATGATGGCCCAGGACTTCCAGGACATCACGGGCCAGCTGATCAAAAAAGTGGTCAACATCACCAAGACGGTGGAAAACGAGCTGGCTCAGCTGCTGCGCGACAACGCGCCGGCCGAGGTGCGCGAAAAACTGGCGCAAAAGCCGGTGCCGCTGATGCAGGGCCCGTCCGTGCCGTCGGTGGCGCTGGACCAGGATAATGTAGACGACCTTCTTGCGGATTTGGGATTCTAATGGACGATATGCTCAAGGATTTCGTCGTTGAGGCGATGGATCTTGCGGTTAATGTTGAAGAGCACTTATTGCGCCTCGAGCGTGATCCTGACAACAAGGAAACACTGAATGCCGTGTTTCGTTCCTTCCACACCATCAAGGGTGGCGCCGGTTTCATGGGCCTGCCTGCGCTGGTGGCGGCCTGCCACCTGACGGAAAATCTGTTCGACGCCTTGCGAACGGGCGCCGCGCCCGTGACGCCGATCGCCATCGAGGCGGCGCTGCAAGCGTCCGGTTTCGTGGCCGACCAGCTGACGGAGCTGGCAAATGGCGCCGCGCCGGAAAGCTTGCCGGCCATGCCGGAAGAGCTGGAACACATCCTGACGAACGCCATCGAAGGCAAGGGCATGGACGCGCCTGCGCCTGCCGCCGCCGTGGTGGCGGAAGCGGCCGCGCCTGTTGCCGAGGTCGCTGAAGTGCTTGCGGCCGCGCCTGCCGCTGTCGCGGCCACTGCCAGCGCCGATGGCCTGGACTGGGAAGGCATGTATAACGCCGTCGTGCCCGAGTCCAGCCGCGTCGCTGCCGCACCGGTGTCCGCCGTCGCCGCTGCGCCTGCCGTCGTGGCCGCCGCGCCTGCCGCTGTTGCCGCCGCCAAACCGGCCGCCAAGGCCTGGGATGGCGCCGAACGCCGCGAAGAGCGTCCGGAAGTGCGCCATGCTGCGCCCGTCAAGGAAGACAGCATCCGCGTCGACGCCGTCAAGCTCGACGCCTTGCTGGAAGTGGCCGGCGAATCCGTGCAGGCCGCCAACCAGGCTGCCGTGCTGCTCGAGCGCTTGCTGCAATTCAAATTCGAAGGCCAGGCCGCTACCTTGATGGCGACCCTGGCGGAAACCCTGGAACGCGCTTCGCGTTACTCGACGGAACTGCAGCGGGCCACCCTGGCCACGCGCATGCAGCCCGTCGGCCGCCTGTTCCAGAAATTCCCGCGCCTGGTGCGCGAACTGGCCAAGGATCTGGGCAAGGATGTCGAACTGACCATCGAAGGCGCGGAGACGGAAGTCGACCGCGTGGTGGTCGACAGCCTGTACGATCCGCTCGTGCACATGCTGCGCAACTCGCTCGACCATGGCGTCGAATCGCCGGAAGCGCGCCTGGCTGCCGGCAAGCCCGCCAAATCGTATATTTCACTGAAGGCATGGCAGGAAGCCAACAGTGTCATGATCGTGCTGCAGGATGACGGCAAGGGCATGGACCCGGCCTTCCTGCGCAGCAAGGCCCAGCAAAAGGGCTTGATCAGCGAAAACGCGCAGTTGAGCAACGACGAATGCTTCCAGCTGGTGTTCCTGCCGGGCTTCTCGACCAAGGAAGTCGCGTCCAGCGTCTCCGGGCGCGGCGTCGGCATGGACGTGGTGAAAACGGCCGTGGAGAAAAACCGCGGCGCCATCCACATCGAATCGGCGCTGGGCAAGGGCACCAAATTTGCCATCCGCCTGCCGATCGAACTGTCGATCGTGCCGACCATGCTCGTGTCGACCTCGGGCGCCGCGCTGGCGCTGCCGATGGCCGTGGTGCAGCGCGTCGTCGAATTGCCGGAAACCTTCATGGAAGTGGGCGGCGCGCCCGTGCTGAAAGACCAGGGCCGTCCATTGCCCGTGCGGTCGCTGGCCGGTTCGCTGGGCTACGAATCGTGCAGCGAGCGCGTCGGCATTGTTGTCGCTGCGCCACAGCCGTACATTCTCGCCGTGGAAGCCGTCGATGGCACGGCCGACCTCGTGATCAAGCCGATGACGGCCATCACCGTGGAAGGCATCACGGGCACGGCCCGCTCGGCCGAGGGCGAGCTGGTGCTAGTCGTGGGCCTATCTTTCCTGATGGATGGTTGCAGGGGAAGTGTGCGCATGGCTGCCTAACAACACAGGCCAGTTCACATCCAGCCCGCTGCAGACCTCTGCAGCGGGCTTTTTTTTCGGCTTTTTTCGATTTTTATTCGCCCCGCCGGCATTTTGGCGGATTTTCGTATCAGCAATTTTTTCGCCATATCCGCAAAGCGCGCCAAATTTTGTATCGCCCATCCCACGCTGGGGCGGCTTTTGGTTCTGCATTGCACAATATATGGCATAATCATTGCCGATCCCTCCGATCAGTAGACAGATCACTTAAACACAGGCTGTGGCAACGCTGCATAAATCATGATGAAGACGCTTTACGACAAACTTTGGGAATCCCACGTTGTTCGGGCCGAAGATGATGGCACGACAATTCTGTACATCGACCGGCACCTGCTGCACGAAGTCACCAGCCCGCAAGCCTTCGATGGCCTCAGCGTGGCGGGCCGCCAGCCGTGGCGCATTTCCGCCAACCTGGCCGTGGCCGACCATAACGTGCCCACCACCAGCCGGGTCGACGGCATTGCCGACCCGGTCTCGCGCCTGCAGGTGGAAACCCTGGACAAGAACGCCCGGCACTATGGCTTGACCTACTTCAACATGAACGACAAGCGTCAGGGTATCGTGCATGTGATCGGCCCCGAGCAGGGCGCGACCCTGCCCGGCATGACGGTCGTCTGCGGCGATTCGCACACGTCCACGCACGGCGCGTTCGGCGCGCTGGCGCACGGCATCGGCACGTCCGAAGTGGAACATGTGCTGGCCACGCAAACCTTGCTGCAAAAGAAATCCAAATCCATGCTGGTGCAGGTCGACGGCGCCTTGCCTGCCGGCGTGACGGCGAAAGATATCGTGCTGGCCATCATCGGCAAGATCGGCACGGCCGGCGGCACGGGCTACTGCATCGAGTTCGGCGGCTCGGCCATCCGCGCCCTGTCGATGGAAGGCCGCATGACGGTGTGCAACATGGCCATCGAGGCGGGCGCGCGCGCCGGCATTATCGGCGTGGACGACACCACCATCAATTACGTCAAGGGCCGCCCGTTTTCGCCGGCCGGTCCCCACTGGGAACGCGCCGTGGCCTATTGGCGCACCCTGCATTCGGACCCGGGCGCCCGCTTCGACCTCGTCGTCACCCTGAACGCGCAAGACATCGTGCCGCAAGTGACCTGGGGCACGTCGCCCGAGATGGTGATCGGCGTCAATGGCCGCGTGCCGGACCCCGATTTGGAAAAAGACAGCGTCAAGCGCGATGCGATGGAAAAGGCGCTCGTCTACATGGCCTTGAAACCGAACACGGCCATCGAAGACATCCGCATCGACAAGGTCTTCATCGGTTCCTGCACCAATTCGCGCATCGAGGATTTGCGCGCGGCAGCGGCCGTGGTGCGCGGCAAGTACCGCGCCTCGAACGTCTCGCTGGCGCTGGTGGTGCCCGGTTCCGGCCTGGTCAAGGATCAGGCCGAGCGCGAGGGACTCGACCGCATCTTCAAGGATGCCGGTTTCGAGTGGCGCGAGCCGGGCTGCTCCATGTGTCTGGCCATGAATGCGGACCGCCTGGAGCCGGGCGAACGTTGCGCGTCTACGTCGAACCGCAACTTCGAAGGCCGGCAAGGGCAGGGCGGGCGTACCCACCTGGTGTCGCCCGCGATGGCGGCCGCGGCAGGTATCGCCGGCCACTTTGTCGACGTGCGGGGCTTGCGATGAATTAGGGGAACTGCGTGGTAACGCAGCCAAATTCCGGGGTCAGACCCGCCGGGTCTGACCCCAGCTTTCAGCTGCTGGTTTACACTAGCGCCATTCATTTCCCTGAAACAAACGAGATCATCATGAAAAAACTCTTCGCCCTCCTCATCGCCACCGTCATCCTGTCTGGCTGCAACACCGTTTCCGGCATCGGCCGCGATGTGCAGAAAGTCGGCCAGGTTGTCACTGGCGCCGGCGGAAAATAAACCGCGACGTGCCGGCGCCCTGCGCCGCGCGTCTTACCGAGTAGAAACAGCATGGATAAATTTACGATTTACGAAGGCCTGGTCGCCCCGCTGGACCGTGCCAACGTCGACACCGACGCGATTATCCCGAAGCAATTCCTGAAATCGATCCACCGCAGCGGCTTCGGCCCCAACCTGTTCGACGAATGGCGCTACCTCGACCATGGCGAACCGGGCCAGGACAATAGCCGCCGCCCGCTGAACCCGGAGTTCGTGCTCAACGAGCCGCGCTACCAGGGTGCCTCGATCTTGCTCACGCGCAAGAATTTCGGCTGCGGTTCCTCGCGCGAACACGCGCCGTGGGCCCTCGATCAATATGGTTTCCGCGCCATTATCGCGCCCTCGTTCGCCGACATTTTCTTCAATAATTGCTACAAGAACGGCTTGCTGCCCATCGTGCTGTCGGAAAGCCAGGTCGAGCACCTGTTCAATGAAGTCAAGGCTTTCCCCGGCTTCAAGCTGGTGGTGGACCTGGAGCAGCAATGCGTGCGCACCAGCAATGGTTCCGTGTCCTACCCGTTCGAGATCGACGCCTTCCGCAAATATTGCCTGATGAATGGGCTCGACGATATCGGCCTGACCCTGCGCCACGCGGACGATATCCGCGCCTTCGAAGAGCGTCATTTGAACAATCAGCCTTGGCTCGCCAACGTCATCTAATCGATAAAATATGAAAATTGCAATCTTACCCGGCGACGGCATCGGTCCTGAAATCGTCGCGCAAGCCGTCAAGGTCTTGAATGTGCTGGGCGAATCGTTCGAGCTGGAAAGCGCGCCCGTGGGCGGCGCCGGCTATGCGGCCCATGGCCACCCCTTGCCGGAAGGCACGCTGGCGCTGGCCAAGGCGGCCGATGCCGTGCTGTTCGGCGCCGTGGGCGACTACCAGTACGACAATCTGGAGCGCCAGTTCCGTCCCGAGCAGGCGATTTTGGGCTTGCGCAAGAACCTGGGCCTGTTCGCCAACCTGCGTCCGGCCATTCTGTATCCGGAACTGGCGGGCGCCTCGACCCTGAAACCGGAAGTGGTGTCCGGCCTGGACATTTTGATCATCCGCGAATTGACGGGCGACATTTATTTCGGCCAGCCCCGCGGCGTGCGCGAGTGCCCGGACGGTCCGTTCAAGGGCCAGCGCGAAGGATTCGACACGATGCGCTATGCGGAAGGCGAAATCCGCCGCATCGCCCACGTGGCCTTCCAGGCCGCGCAAAAGCGCGACAAGCGCCTCACCAGCGTGGACAAGGCGAACGTGCTGGAAACGTTCCAGTTCTGGAAAGACATCGTCATCGACGTGCACAAGGAATACCCGGATGTTGCGCTCGATCATATGTATGTCGATAACGCGGCCATGCAGCTGGTGCGGGCGCCGAAGAAATTCGACGTCATGGTGACCGGCAACATGTTCGGCGACATCTTGTCGGACGCGGCCGCCATGCTGACGGGTTCGATCGGCATGCTGCCGTCGGCCTCGCTGGACGCCAACAACAAGGGCCTGTACGAGCCATCGCACGGTTCGGCGCCCGATATCGCGGGCAAGGGCATCGCCAATCCGCTGGCGACGATCTTGTCGGCCGCCATGATGTTGCGTTATTCGCTGAATCGTGAAGAGCAGGCAAACCGCATCGAAACGGCCGTGAAGCAGGTGCTGGCGCAGGGCTTGCGCACGGCCGATATCCATGAAGCGGGCACGACTTTGGTCGGTACCGAGGCCATGGGCGATGCAGTTGTAAAAGCACTGGGATAAAATAGTCTAATGACGGCAGTCGCCGTCTCATCTTGAGGAATGGTAATGAAATTAGTTGGCTTGGTAGGTTGGCGCGGTATGGTCGGTTCGGTCCTGATGCAGCGCATGCAGGAAGAGGGCGATTTCGCCCACATCGAACCGGTGTTTTTCACCACCTCGAACACGGGCGGCGCGGCGCCGGCCATGGCGAAGAATGAAACCATCCTCAAGGATGCCAACAACATCGCCGAACTGTCCAAGTGCGACATCATCATTTCCTGCCAGGGCGGCGACTACACGAGCGCCGTCTTCCCGCAGCTGCGCGCAGCGGGCTGGAATGGCTACTGGATCGATGCGGCCTCGACCTTGCGCATGGAAAAAGACGCCGTCATCGTGCTCGACCCCGTCAACCTGCACGTCATCAAGGATGCGCTGGGCAAGGGCGTCAAGAACTACATCGGCGGCAATTGCACCGTGTCGTGCATGATGATGGGCCTGGGCGGCCTGTTCCAGCACGACCTGATCGACTGGATGACGTCGATGACGTACCAGGCGGCATCGGGCGGCGGCGCGCAGCACATGCGCGAACTGCTGACGCAATTCGGCACCATCAACGGTTCCGTCAAGGCGCTGCTGGACAACCCCGCTTCCGCCATCCTGGAAATCGACCGCCAGGTGCTGGCCACCCAGCACGGCTATTCCCCGGATGAAATCAAGCAATTCGGCGCGCCGCTGGCCGGCAACCTGATCCCGTGGATCGACAAGGACCTGGGCAACGGCCAGTCGAAGGAAGAGTGGAAGGCCGGTGCGGAAACCAACAAGATCCTGGGCCGCGGCATCGATTTCGGCACGAAGGAAATCCCGGTCGACGGCCTGTGCGTGCGCATCGGCGCCATGCGCTGCCATTCGCAAGCCTTGACCATCAAGCTGAAGAAAGACGTGCCGCTCGATGAAATCAACGACATCATCGCCAGCAACAACCAATGGGTGAAATTCGTGCCGAACACGCGCGAAGCGTCCGTGCGCGACCTGTCGCCGGCCGCCGTCACGGGCAGCCTGACGATTCCCGTCGGCCGCGTGCGCAAGATGAGCATGGGCGGCGAATACCTGTCCGCGTTCACCGTGGGCGACCAATTGCTGTGGGGCGCGGCCGAGCCGCTGCGCCGCATGCTGCGTATTTTGTTGGACGCATAACGGCAATTAATTGCTGATCCAGATCAAGCCGGGGCTGTTTTCCCGGCTTTTTTTTCGTCCTGAGCCCGTCAAGGCTCAACCATGCGGAGCTTGCATAGCTCTGGGCATGATGATATGTTGATACCTCTGGAAAAGTAACAGTTTTCCCATGTCAACTAAGATGCCGCCAACTATGCCTGTACACACTCGTCCCCGGGTCGCCTCCCTTGCCATTAAAACACTCAGCAGCGCTGTCGCCTGTGCGGTGTTATTGTCACCGGCGGTATCCGCAGCCGAGCTGGGCAAGATCACGGTGCTGTCCGCCGCCGGCCAGCCGCTGCGCGCCGAGGTCGAATTATCGGCCGTCAAGCCAGGCGAGGCTTCGAGCCTGCTGGCCAAGCTGGCGCCGCCTGATGCCTATCGCCAGGCCAACGTGGAATTCAATCCCGCCCTGAACGCCTTGACGTTTGCCGTGGAAAACCGCAACGGCAAGTCCTTCATCCGCATCAGCTCGGCGCAACCGGTGGCCGAACCCATGGTCGACCTGCTGCTGGAGCTGAGCAGCAAGAGCGGCCGCCAGGTGCGCGAATATGCGTTCGTGCTCGACACGCCCGAAGCGCGCCAGACGCGCGGCGCGCAAGTGACGGCGCCAGTCGAGCCTGGCAAGGCCAAGCCGGCCGCTGCCGCCGCCGATGCTGCGCCACCAGCCGCGAAAAAGGCGGCAGGCGAATACAAGGTCAAGGCGGGCGACACCCTGAGCCGCATCGCCAGCGAACTGAAGCCATCGGGCGTGTCGCTCGACATGATGCTCGTCGCCCTGTACCGCGCCAATCCCGACGCCTTCAAGGGCGAGAACATGAACCGCATGCAGGCCGGGCGCATCCTGGCCGTGCCGGGTGCGGACACCGTGCGCGCCACCGGCGCGGCTGAAGCGAAGGGCATCGTGACGGCGCACGCCATCGATTTCGACGCCTACCGCAACAAGCTGGCAGGCCAGGTGTCGCAAAGCAAGCCGGCCAAGGCCGCGCAAGCGACGCAAAGCACGGCCGGCAAGATCGGCCCGACCAAGGTGCAGGAAAAACCGACGGCCGTGAGCGAGTCGCAAGACAAGCTGAAACTGTCGAAGGCGGAGCCGGCAGCCAAGTCGGCCGGCAAGAGCGCCGTTGCCAGCGAAGAAGACAAGATCGCCAAGGCGAAGCAGGTCGATGAAGCGGCCGCCCGCGTCAAGGAACTGGAAAAGAACGTCAGCGACCTGGAAAAGTTGATGGCGGTCAAGAGCAAGGCCATGGCCGACAAGAGCGCCCCGGCGCCCGCCAAGCCGGCCGAGGCCGCTGCCAGCGCATCGGCCAGCGCCGTCGCCAGTGCACCTGCCGAAGCCCAGCCGCCCGTGCCGAAGGCGAAACCGGTGCCGCTGGTGAAAAAGCCATCGCCGCTGGAACCGACCTTCGCCGACAAGATCAGCGACCACCTGGGCGCCATCGGCATCGGCCTGGCCGCGCTGCTGGCCGCCGTGGCCGCGCTGGTGATCGCGCGCCGCCGCAAGGAGACGCCGCCGCCCGCCGAAGATATCGCCCCCGTGTTCGAGCCGGAAGCGCCAGTGGCGCCGCCGGCCGGCCTGGCGCCGGAAGATCAGCAATCCGAAGCGAGCAATCACCTGTTCGGCACGGGCGCCGCCGCTGCCGGCGTGGCCGCCGCAGCGGGCGCCAGCATGCTCGACGCGAATGAAACGGACCCGGTCGCCGAAGCGGACGTGTATATCGCCTACGGCCGCGATGGCCAGGCGGAAGATATCCTCAAGGAAGCCTTGCGCATCCACCCCGAGCGCCATGCCGCCCGCTTGAAGTTGCTGGAAATCTATTCGGCCCGCAACGACGTGCGCGCGTTTGAAGACCAGGCCAGCGAGCTGTACAGCCTGACGCGCGGCCAGGGCGAAGAGTGGCCGCAGGCGGCCGCGCTGGGCCTGGCGCTCGACCCTGCCAATCCCCTGTATGGCGATACGGAAGACGACGCCGTCGTCAGTCTGAGCAAGGCTGCCGGCGACGACTTGCATGGCCAGAGCATGGATTTGCCTGACGATTTGTCTACTCCTGCGCCGCTGGCCGACCTGGTGCCGGCCGAACCGGTGTCTTCCGTGGCGGCCCGCGATGCGCGCGATCCGCTCGATTTCGACCTCGACAGCCTCGACTTCGAGCCCGTTTCCACCAGCGACCCGATCGTCATGCCGGGGCCGGACAGCAAGCCTGTTTCTGCCGCGCAGGATGCGCACGATGTGCACTATGACGCCAGCATGGATTTCGGCCTGGACCTGGAGCCGCCAGCCGGTCCCGTGAATGGCGTGGGTGCCGGCTTGACGCCGTTGCCTGATCCGTTGAAGGATGTCGACCTGGCCCATTTCGACCTCGACGAGCCTGTCGCGCCCGCTGCCGCGCCGGTGGCGGCGGCCGAGCCTTCCATCGACAGCCTGTTTGACGATGCGCAAACGCCCGCCACCTTGCCGGAAGCCATACCGCCGGCGCAGGAATTCGACCTGTCCGGCATCGACCTGGACCTCAACGATGGCAAGACGGCCAGCGTGGGCGTGGACGACCCGCTGTCGGCCATCCACATGGAAATGGATACCAAGCTGGACCTGGCGATCGCTTACCAGGAAATCGGCGACAAGGAAGGCGCGCGCGAGCTGATCGATGAAGTCATCAAGGGCGGCAGCGAAGAGCAGGTGAAGAAAGCGAATACCATGAGAGCTTTGCTGAGCTAAGCACCTGATACGACGTCCATGGCTGCGTTGCACGGTCTCGCCGTACTATTCGTACTGTCTTCGACCGCGCGCCTTGCCCTGAACGCCGTCTCAGGCGCTTGTGTGGCCGGAAGGCGGGGCCGCCTTTGCGCCGGTATAATGCTTCGATGCAAAATATTACGACAGCAACGCCATTGAAGCGTATCGTCCTCGGCCTGCAATACGACGGCACGGCCTGGCACGGATACCAGAAGCAGGAAGACGGGCAGACGGTGCAGGACCAGCTGGAAAACGCGCTGGAACAGTTTGCCCGCGTACGCCTGGCCACCACCTGTGCCGGCCGCACGGATACGGGCGTGCATGCGCTCGAGCAAGTCGTGCATTTCGATACGGAATTGAACCGCGATGTGCACTCGTGGGTGCGCGGCGTCAACGCCTTCCTGCCGAAATCCATCGCCGTGCGCTGGGCCAAGGAACTCGAAGGCGATCCGACGGTCAATGACTTCTTCCACGCCCGTTTCAGCGCGCGCGCACGCACCTATCATTATGTGTTGTACAACAACGCTACCCGTTCGCCGCTGGTGGAAGGCCGTGCCGGTTTCTTTTTCCGTCCGCTGGACGTGGAACTGATGCGCCAGGCCGTGCAGCCGCTGCTGGGCTGGCACGATTTCACGGCCTTCCGTGCCGCGCAATGCCAGGCCAAGTCGCCTGTCAAGCTGATGCATGACATCCGCATCGAGCGGCGCGGCGATTGCGTGATTTTTACGATTACGGCCAATGCCTTCCTGCACCACATGGTGCGCAACCTGGTCGGTTCGCTCGTCTACATCGGCACGGGACGCGAAAAACCGGACTGGCTCGGGCACTTGCTTGAAAGCCGTGACCGTCATGCGGCTGCGCCCACGTTCATGCCGGACGGCTTGTACCTGGCGCAGATCGATTACGATCCGAAATGGGCCTTGCCGCAAGACAGCAGCAGCGCCTTGCCCTGGTTTTGATCTGCATCAATAAAGGATAGCCATGCCTCGCACACGCATCAAGATCTGCGGCCTGACCCGCGCCGAAGACATCCAGGCCGTCGTGGCGGCGGGCGCCGACGCCATCGGCTTCGTGTTTTATCCGAAAAGCCCCCGTTACGTCACGCCGCAGCAGGCGGCCAGCCTGATCGCCGCCATGCCGCCCTACGTGACGACGGTCGGCCTGTTCGTCAATGCCACGCTGGAAGAAGTGCAGGCAACAAAGGCCGTGGCGCCATTGTCTCTGCTGCAATTTCATGGCGACGAGACGCCCGAACACAGCGCCGCGCTGGCTGGCGCCGTGAATACGCCGTTTACGCAAGTGTTCCGCGTCAAACCCGACACCTCCTTTGAAGATTTGCTAGAATACGAACAGCGCTATCGCGCCGCCAGTCCCTTGTTTTCGAGTCTCTTGCTCGATACCTATGTGGATGCCTACGGTGGCGCAGGAAAGGTATTTGATTGGTCCCTCATTCCAAAAGAACTCGCGCCTCGGGTCGTTTTAAGTGGTGGCTTGAGCGTACAAAACGCGACTGACGCAGTGGTGCGCGTGCGCCCTTACGCCGTCGACATCAGCAGTGGTGTCGAAGCGTCCAAGGGCATCAAGGACGCATCCCGTGTCCGCGCGTTTATCGCCGCGGTGCAGGATGCCGATGCCATCATTGCCAGAGGAAACAACCATGAATGACCACACCACCGCGCCCGGCGCAGCCGCCGCATTGTTCCACGCCACCGATTACCCGTTTCCCGACCTGCGCGGCCACTTCGGCCCGTACGGCGGTTCCTTCGTTGCCGAAACGCTCACGCATGCGCTGGCCGAGCTGAAGGAAGCCTACGCCCGCTACAGCGTCGATCCGGAATTCCTCGAAGAATTCCGCTACGAGCTCAAGCATTTCGTCGGCCGTCCGTCGCCGATCTACCACGCCAAGCGCTGGTCTGAGCTGGCGGGCGGCGCGCAAATCTATTTCAAGCGCGAAGACTTGAACCACACGGGCGCGCACAAGATCAATAACGTCATCGGCCAGGCCCTGCTGGCCAAGCGCATGGGCAAGCCGCGCATCATCGCCGAGACGGGCGCGGGCCAGCATGGCGTGGCCACGGCCACCATCTGCGCCCGCTTCGGCCTCGAATGCGTGGTCTACATGGGCAGCGAAGACGTCAAGCGCCAGGCGCAGAACGTGTACCGCATGAAATTGCTGGGCGCCACCGTCGTGCCCGTCGAATCCGGCTCCAAGACCCTCAAGGATGCGCTGAACGAAGCCATGCGCGACTGGGTCACGAATATCGAAAACACCTTTTATATCATCGGCACCGTGGCCGGCCCCCATCCGTATCCGATGATGGTGCGCGACTTCCAGTCCGTGATCGGCGAGGAATGCCTGGTGCAGATGCCGGAAATGACGGGCCGCCAGCCCGACTACGTGCTGGCCTGCATCGGCGGCGGTTCAAACGCCATGGGCATCTTTTACCCGTATATCGACCAGAAAGACGTGAAACTGATCGGCGTGGAAGCGGCCGGCGAAGGCCTGGACACGGGCAAGCACTCGGCCTCGCTGACGGCCGGTTTCCCGGGCGTGCTGCACGGCAACCGCACCTATCTGTTGCAGGATGAAAACGGCCAGATCATCGAGACGCATTCCGTCTCGGCCGGCCTCGACTATCCCGGCGTAGGCCCGGAACATGCGTGGCTGAAAGACTCGGGCCGCGCGCAGTATGTGTCGATCACGGATGAGGAAGCGCTGCAGGCGTTCCACGATTGCTGCCATATCGAAGGCATCATCCCGGCCCTGGAATCGTCGCATGCGCTGGCCTACGCGGCCAAACTGGCGGCCACCTTGCCGAAAGATAAAATTGTATTGGCCAACCTGTCGGGCCGCGGCGACAAGGACATGCATACCGTGGCGGAACGCATGGGACTCAATTTCAGTTAAACAGCTGAAAGATCCCGCGCAGGTCGGATGAGCGCACAGCGCGCCATCCGACATCTCTCACCGATAATACGAAAGCTCGCCATGTCCCGTATCTCCGCCACTTTTGCCAACTTAAAATCCAACAACAAGACCGCCCTGGTCACCTTCATCACCGCCGGCGACCCCGGCCCCGACGCCACCGTGCCCCTGATGCACGCGCTCGTCGAGGGCGGCGCCGATGTGCTGGAACTGGGCGTGCCGTTTTCCGACCCCATGGCCGAAGGCCCCGTCATCCAGCGCGCCTGCGAGCGGGCCTTGAAATTCAACGTCGGCATCCACGACGTGTTCGGCTATGTGCGCCAGTTCCGCGAAACCAACCAGACGACGCCCGTGGTGCTGATGGGCTATGCGAATCCCATCGAGCGCATCGGCAGCGCCGCATTTATTGATGCAGCGCAAGCGGCCGGCGCCGATGGCGCCATCGTCGTCGACTATCCGCCGGAAGAATGCGAGGAATTCGCGGCCGCCATGCGTGCAGCGGGCCTGGACCTGATCTTCCTGCTGGCGCCCACCTCGACTGAAGAGCGCATCGCGCAAGTGGCCAAGGTTGGCGGCGGCTTCAGCTATTATGTGTCGCTGAAAGGCGTCACGGGCGCCGGCAACATTGATACGGAACAGGTGGCAGAGCGCCTCGCGGCCATCCGCCAGCATGTAAAATTGCCTATCGGCGTGGGCTTCGGCATCCGCGATGGGGCCACGGCCAAGGCCGTTGCCAAGGTGGCCGATGCCGTCGTGATCGGCAGCCGCATCATCCAGGAGATTGAAAATGCCCCGGAAGGCGGCGCCGTCGACGCCGTGCGCAGCTTTACGGCAGGCATCCGCGCCGCACTGGACGCCTGAGCAAGCTTGCCGTTTACGCAATATGCGTTGGCGGCAAAGTTCGACAGCCCGGCGATAAACGGCTACACTTCGGCCACTGATTTGCCTGTTATTGTGCAATAGATAAAATTTTTGGTGGCGCCCTGCGGGGCGTCGCCGTTTACCGTCTGCCGGGGGCGTCCACCGACGCTACCCCTACAAGGGCCCAAGGAGAAAATATGAGTTGGTTGGAAAAACTGCTGCCACCGCGCATACAGCGTTCTGATGCTGCCGCGCGCAAGACCATGCCGGAAGGCCTGTGGGTCAAATGCCCGTCGTGCGAAGCCGTGCTGTACCGTACGGACCTGGAATCGAATTTGCACGTGTGCCCGAAATGCGATCACCATATGCGCATCCGCGCGCGTGAACGCCTCGACAGCCTGCTCGACGCGGGCGGCCGCTATGAAATCGGTCAGGAAATCCTGCCTGTCGATACCTTGAAGTTCAAGGACAGCAAGAAATACCCGGACCGCCTGAAATCCGCCATGGAAGCGACGGGCGAGACGGATGCGATGGTCGTCATGGGCGGCGCCATCATGAGCCTGCCGGTTGTCGTGGCGTGCTTCGAATTCGAATTCATGGGCGGCTCCATGGGCTCCGTCGTGGGCGAGCGCTTCGTGCGCGGCGCGCAAATCGCGCTGGAACAGAAAGTGCCGTTCATTTGCATCACCGCCACCGGTGGCGCGCGCATGCAGGAAGGCTTGCTGTCCCTGATGCAGATGGCGAAAACCACGGCCATGCTGACCAAGCTGTCGGAAAAGAAATTGCCATTCATCAGCGTGCTGACCGACCCGACCATGGGCGGCGTGTCCGCCTCGTTCGCCTTCATGGGCGACGTGGTCATTGCTGAACCGAAAGCGCTGATCGGCTTTGCCGGCCCCCGCGTGATTGAAAACACCGTGCGCGAAAAACTGCCGGAAGGCTTCCAGCGCGCCGAGTTCCTCGTCACCAAGGGTGCCGTCGACATGATCGTCGACCGCCGCAAGATGCGCGAAGAAATCGCCCGCCTGCTGGCCTTGTTGCAAAACCAGGCCGTCGAAGTCTTGGCGTAACGCCAACGTAACAGGCCGGGCGGCGTCCGCAGGACACGCCCGGTTGCCACGCCACACCATCTCCGCGCCTCGCGCACTGTCTCCTCATCAAGAAGTCTCCCATGCACAAGCTCCCCACCACCTTGCCGGACTGGCTCGCCATGCTGGAAACCCGCCATTCGGAAACCCAGATCAACATGGGCCTGGACCGCGTGCAAGCCGTCAAGGCGCGCATGCAGCTGGCGTTTACTTGCCCCGTGATCATGGTGGCGGGCACGAATGGCAAGGGTTCCACCTGTGCCATGCTGGAATCCGTGCTGTTGCGTGCCGGCTACAAAGTGGGGCTGTACATCAAGCCGCACTTTCTCGATTTTAACGAGCGCGCCCGCGTGCTGGGCGAGATGGCCAGCGACGAACAGATCGTCGCCAGCTTCAATGCCGTCGAAGCCGTGCGGGGCGACACGCCGCTGACGTATTTCGAATTCACCACCCTGGCCATCCTGCACCTGCTGTCGCAGGCCAAGCTGGACGTGGCCATCCTGGAAGTGGGCCTGGGCGGGCGCCTCGACGCCGTCAACGTGATCGATGCGGACGTGGCCATCGTCACCAGCGTCGATATCGACCACACGGATTACCTGGGCGATACGCGCGAAGCGATCGGCTTTGAAAAGGCGGGCATCTTCCGTCCGGGCAAGGCAGCCATCTGCAGCGACCCCGTGCCGCCGCAGTCGCTGATCGACCATGCCGAGGCCATCGGCGCCGACCTGTGGCTGATGGGCCGCGATTTCAACTATTCGGGCGACAAGCAGCAGTGGAACTACGGCGGGCGCGAGCAGCGCCGCAATTCGCTGGCCTACCCGAGCTTGCGCGGCGCCAACCAGATCCTCAATGCGACGGCCGTGCTGGCCGCGCTGGAAGTGCTGAAGCTGAAACTGCCCGTGGGCGCGCAGGAAGTGCGCACGGGCCTCGTGACGGTGGAGCTGCCGGGCCGCTTCCAGGTCTTGCCTGGCCGCCCCAGCGTGATCCTCGACGTGGCGCACAACCCCCACGCGGCGTCGGCGCTGAACCAGAACCTGGGCAATATGGGTTTCCACCCGTACACCTATGCCGTGTTCGGTTCCATGCACGACAAGGATATCGATGGCGTGCTGGCCGCCATGAGCGAGCACGTCGACCACTGGTGCCTGACGGGCCTGCCTTCGCCGCGCGCGGCCACGGCCTCCGAACTGGCCGCCAAGGTGCAGATCATGCTCGAAGATAAGCCCGACAGCAGCGAACATACTGTGTCTATTTTCGATGATCCGGCACAAGCTTTTGCAAATGCAATGAGCCGGGCCGGTGAGAATGATAGAATTGTGGTCTTTGGTTCTTTCCTCACCGTCGCCGGCGTGATGAAGGCCCGAAAATCCTCACTTCACTGAAACGCACTCGACTGAAAATCACGCATGGGCTTGTTCTCGAAACTGTTTAAAAACAAGCAAGAATCCTCTGGCGAAGACAGCGGCTTTTATGTCCCTGGCGAAGCACAGTCGCCGACCCGCAAACGCGCCGCCAACACCTCCGGTGGCGGCGGATCGCGCCGTGGCGGCAAGGAAGCGCCGGATCCGGTCTTGCCTGAAAAAAAGCGCGCACGCCGCCGCCTGGTCGGGGCCATTGCCCTAGCCCTGGGCGTGGCTGTCGGCTTGCCGATGCTGCTCGACTCCGAGCCGAAGGCGCCGTTCAACGATATCGCCATCGATATTCCGTCGAAGGAAAAGGCCGTAGCGCCTGCACCGGCGCCCGTGCCGGCCGTTCCGGTCCGGGCCGCATCGAATGGCCTGGACCAGTCCGAGGAGATCGTCGACGCGCCGCTGCCGCCTGCGGCCAAGCCGACGCCTGCACCGGCACCCGTGCTGGCCGCCGTCCAGCCTGCGCCGGTCAAGCCAGCCTACGTGGAACCGAAACCCGAGCCCAAGCCGGTCAAGGTGGAGCCAAAACCGGAACCGAAGCACGAAACCAAGCCGGAACCCAAGGCCGAGCCGAAACACGAGTCCAAGCCTGAGCCCAAGCATGAAGTAAAACCGGAAGCCAAGCCCGAGCCGAAGCCTGCCAAGCCGGCGCAATCGGCCGACGATGCCGCGCGCGCGCTGGCCATCCTGGAAGGCAAGCCGCAGGACAAGCCGCAAGAGAAGGTGCAGGACAAGGCGCACGACGCCGGCAGCGGCAAGTTCGTGGTGCAGGTGGCGGCGCTGGCGACGCAGGACAAGGTTGACGAATTGCAGGACAAGCTGCGCGAAGCGGGCATCAAGTCGTACACGCAGAAAGTCTCCAGCCCGGCGGGCGAACGCATCCGCGTGCGCGTGGGACCGTTCGGCAGCCGCGAAGACGCCGAAAAGACCCGCGCCAAGCTGCAAAAGCTGGGCCTGGGCGGCAGCCTGGTACCGGCGTGATGTTGCAAGGCTGAACGGGCGTGACGATCTTCGATTACCTGGTGCTGTTCGTGCTGGTGACGTCCGTGCTGATCAGCATGATGCGCGGCCTGGTCAAGGAAATACTGTCATTGGTCAGCTGGATCGTGGCTTTTGTCATTGCCAATGCCTATGGCGCCACGTTGGCGAAATTCCTGCCGGAAGCCGTGCCGGGCGAAGCCATCCGATTGTTGCTGGCCTTCGTGGTGCTGTTCATCGGTGTGCGCATTTTGATGGGATTGCTGTCCATGACGGTCGACGCGCTGGTCAAGGTGACGGGCCTGAGCCTGGCCGACCGCACTCTGGGCAGCCTGTTCGGCGTGGCGCGGGGCCTTGTGATCGTGCTGACCGCCGTCATCTTGTGTGGCATGACGTCCATACCGCAGCAGCCATTCTGGAAAAACGCGCAGCTCAGCCCGCTCGCGGAACAGGGCGCGCGCGCCATCAAGCCTTATCTGCCTGCCGCTTACGCGCAGCATGTGAAATTTTGAATTTTTTTTAAAATCAGTAGCACAGTTTAGGAGCACACCATGTGTGGCATCGTCGGCGTCGTTTCCCATCAACCTGTCAATCAATTGCTCTATGATGCATTGTTGCTCCTGCAACATCGCGGTCAGGACGCGGCAGGGATTGCGACCAATCACAGCAGTATGTTTTCCATGCACAAGGCCAATGGCCTCGTGCGTGACGTCTTCCGTACGCGCAACATGCGTTCGCTGCAAGGCACGACGGGCATCGGCCATTGCCGCTACCCGACGGCCGGTTCGTCGAGCGAAGAGGAAGCACAACCGTTCTATGTGAATGCGCCGTTCGGCATCACCTTGGCGCACAATGGCAACCTGACCAACTGGGAACAGTTGAAGCTGGAAATGTTCAAGAACGACCGCCGCCACATCAATACCGATTCCGATTCGGAAGTGCTGCTCAACGTGCTGGCGCATGAAATCCAGGAAGCGACGACGGGCCTGAACCTGGACCCGGAAGCCATCTTCAAGGCTGTCACCGTGCTGAACCGCCGCGTCAAGGGTGGCTACGCTGCCGTGGCGCAAATCGCCGGCGTGGGCTTGCTGGCCTTCCGCGACCCGCACGGCATCCGTCCGCTGTGCCTGGGCATCAATGAAACGGAGCAAGGTCCCGAATACCTGATCGCTTCCGAATCCGTGGCCCTGGAAGGCATGGGCTTCCGCTTCGTGCGCGATATCGGTCCCGGCGAAGCCGTCTTCATCGATGCTGACAAGCAATTGCACAGCGCCCAGTGTGCCGACAATGCCAGCCTGAACCCGTGCGTATTCGAGTTCGTCTACCTGGCCCGTCCCGATTCCGTCATCGACGGCGCCTCCGTGTACGCCACGCGCCTGAAAATGGGCGAGTACCTGGCCGAAAAGATCCGCGCTGAATTGCCTGGCGTACATATCGACGTGGTCATGCCGATTCCCGATTCCTCGCGTCCGGCCGCCATCCAGCTGGCCATGGCGCTGAACATCGAGTACCGCGAAGGCTTCATCAAGAACCGCTACATCGGCCGCACCTTCATCATGCCGGGCCAGGCGGCGCGCAAGAAATCCGTGCGCCAGAAGCTCAACGCGATCCCGTCCGAATTCAAGGATAAAGTGGTGCTGCTGGTCGACGATTCCATCGTGCGCGGCACCACCAGCCGTGAAATCGTGCAGATGGCGCGCGAAGCGGGCGCGACGAAGGTCATCTTCGCTTCGGCCGCACCACCGGTGATCTACCCGAACGTGTACGGCATCGACATGCCGACGCGCGACGAACTGATCGCCTACGGCCGCACGACGGAAGAAGTGTGCCGCGAAATCACGGCCGACTACCTGGTGTACCAGGATATCGGCGCGCTGAAACAGGCCATCGCCGACGTCAACCCGGCCCTGACCAACTTCGAGGCTTCGTGCTTCGATGGCGTGTACGTGACGGGCGACGTGTCGCAGGAATACCTGGACCGCCTGGAATATGCGCGCCACCATCCGAAGGCGGCAGCGCCCGAAGATACGCCGCGTTCCCAGCTGAACCTGAACCTGGCGACAACAGAAGCATAAGTAAGCTGCCCGGCCGATGCCGGGCATTTTTTTCTCTGCGATCATGAACGATAAAAAAAACTACGGCTTTACCACCACCATCCTGCATAACGACCGCCGCAAGGGCATCGAACATGGCTCCCTGCACAAGCCCGTGCACACCTCCGTTGCCTTTGGTTACGCCGATGCGCGCCAGCTCGCTTCCGTGTTCCAGGGCAAGGAGCCGGGTTTCCGCTATGGCCGCCAGGGCAACCCGACCGTTTCCGCGCTGGAAGACAAGGTCAACAAGATGGAAGACGGCGTGGCGACCCTGTGCTTCGCCACCGGCATGGGCACCATCGGTGCCGTGGTGCAATCCTTGCTGCGCGCGGGCGACCATGTCGTGTCGTCGGCCTTTTTGTTTGGCAACACCAACAGCCTGTGGCAAACGGTGACGGGGCAGGGCATCGGCGTGTCGTTCGTCGACGCCACCGACGTGGCCAATGTGGCGGCCGCCATCACGCCGGCCACGCGGATTGTTTTCGTGGAAACTATTGCCAATCCGCGCACGCAGATCGCCGACCTGAAGAAGATCGGTGACTTGTGCCGCGAGAAGGGCATCCTGTACATCGTCGACAATACGATGACGACGCCATACCTGTTCCGTCCGAAAGCCGTGGGCGCGGGCCTGGTGGTCAATGCCTTGACGAAATCCATCGGCGGCCACGGCAATGCGCTGGGCGGCAGCTTGACGGATACGGGCGTGTTCGACTGGACGCAGTATCCGAACATCTTCGAGAATTACAAGAAGGCGGCGCCCGCACAGTGGGGCATCGCGCAAATCCGCGCCAAGGCCTTGCGCGATTTCGGCGCCTCTTTGGGGCCGGAAGCGGCGCACCATATCGCCGTCGGGGCGGAAACCATGGCCTTGCGCATGGACCGCACCTGTTCGAACGCCCTGGCGCTGGCGACCATGCTGGCCGCCGATCCGAGAGTGGCGGCCGTGCATTACCCGGGCCTGGCGTCGCACCCGCAGCATGCGCTGGCGACGGACTTGTTCCGCAGCTATGGCTCGCTGTTCAGCTTTGAATTGAAAGATGGCATCGACTGCTTCGATTTCCTCAATCGTCTCAATCTTGCCATTCCCGCCAGTAACCTTGGCGACACGCGCACCCTCGTCATTCCCGTCGCCCACACGATTTTCTACGAGATGGGTGCCGAGCGGCGCGCCAGCATGGGCATCGCCGAGTCGCTGATCCGTGTGTCGGTGGGTATCGAGGATGAGGTGGATCTGCTGGAAGACTTCAAGCACGCATTGGAAGAAGAATAAGGTTTCACTTTTTTGAGAAAAAGATTACATTTAAGTGTAATTAAAGCATATGTGTCTTTTTCTCAATCGGAGAGTGGGAATGAAAAAAATTGTATTTAGTGTTTTTTTATTGTTTTCTTGCGCTGTCTATGCTGATGACCTGACGGATGCGAATAAATTCCTGCAATCCAAGGCTTACCCACAAGCCTTGGATTTGTACAAGAAACTGGCTCAGGCCGGGAATGCCGAGGCTCAATTTCATTTGGGCGAGATGTATTTGTATGGTGAAGGAGTGGCTGTCGATGCCGCGCAAGCCGGACAATGGTTTGGGCAGGCCTCCAAGGCGGGCAACAAGAATGCCGAAGCCGCGCTTGCCCTTATGGCTAACCGTGTCGCGCGAAAAGGTGACATTGATTACTATGTCAACTCATATGCCGGCGAGGATGTTGCCTTGAGTAAGGTCAAGTGCGTTACCCCGGTGATCCCTGCATTCTCCCAAACCAAGCGTCAAATCAGAGATGTGGCCGATAGTGTCGATGCCTGGATGGCGTGCTATAACAGCTTTGTCAGTAATTTGAATGCTTCTTTGCCGCCTGGCAAAGCCATTCCTTCTGATATTGAATCGTTGATGAATGAGCAGGAATTTGAAAAGGCCAAGCTGCGCATGGATGCAGCCTATGCGAGGGTGAGTGCCGAAGGGCGTGAGCTGGCAAAAAATATCTTGGCGCAGCGCGATGAGTGGCACTCCAAAACAGAGGCGTATCTCTTGGCGGAGAATAAAAAAATTCAGACAGAAAATGAAATGAGTGAATTGAATCGCTCACGTACCGCGAACACGCCGCAATGGGTGACCAGTCCTTTGCCAAGCAAATAAGGCAGTCTTGCCGATGTGCTCAATAGGATGGGAGTTAAGCGCTCGCAGGTATGATGCAAGCGCTTTCCCTCTTAATGCCAACTGCGCATGAGTCCGACGGCCAAACCTTCCAATGCAAACTCATCTTCCGGCGACACGGTAATCACCTTGAAGTCGGGGTTTTCCGGCAGCAATTCGATGACGGACCCCGTCTTCTTGTAGCGCTTGACGGTGACTTCGTCGCCGATGCGGGCCACGACGATCTGGCCATTCTTGGCGCTGTCGACTTTCTTGACGGCCAATAAATCGCCATCCATGATGCCGGCGTCGCGCATGGACCAGCCGCGCACCTTCAGCAGGAAGTCAGGCTTGGCCGAAAACAGGGCGGGGTCGACGTTGTAGCTCGCTTCCAGGTTTTCCTGCGCCAGGATGGGCGAACCGGCCGCTACCCGGCCGATCAGGGGCAGCGACATCAGCAGCGCTGCCGGCACCTTCGATGGCAGCGCTTCGGCGGCGGCGCCGATCAGGCGGATGCCGCGCGAGGTGCCCGGTGAAATCTCGATCGCGCCCTTGCGGGCCAGGGCCTGCAAATGCTCTTCGGCCGCATTGGCCGATTTGAAACCCAGTTCATTGGCGATTTCGGCACGGGTGGGAGGAAAGCCCGTGTTTTCAATCGCGTCCTTGATCAGGTTCAGGATTTGTTCTTGTCGTGCTGTCAGCTTGATCATGAGCGGTGGGTGCATACTAAAATGCTGTCTATATGAACAGTCTGTATTTTTGTACAGTATCGTTCACTATGCAAGGGGATTTCCGTGTTTTGGGCGAATTTCGCAAGAAATACTTGTCCACGGACGGAAAGCACGGCGGCGCGCGGGCTTTTCGGGCCCATGTGGAAGGAATGATTGAAACGTTTGCAAAAGGCGGTTATAATCTTCGGCTGACCTTCCCACACCCGTCTTGACGCCGGGGTGGGCGATTATCAATCCGACCTGAAGGAGTTTGCATGCGTCATTATGAAATAGTCTTTATCGTCCATCCGGACCAAAGCGAGCAAGTGCCCGCGATGATCGAACGCTACAAAGCCAGCGTAACCACCCGCGGCGGTTCGGTTCACCGCGTGGAAGATTGGGGCCGCCGTCAAATGGCTTACTCGATCCAAAAGCTGCCTAAAGCACACTACATCTGCCTGAACATCGAATGCGACAACGAGACCCTGGTCGAGTTGGAAACAGCATTCAAATTCAATGATGCCGTGTTGCGTCACCTGACCGTTAAAATGAAGAAAGCTGAAACAGCTCCTTCGCCGATGATGAAATCGGTACAACGCGAAGACGCGGCCAAAAGCCACCGCACCGAAGCACCAGCAGCCGCTCCAGCCGCAGCAGCAGCTTAATTCTTGACCAGGATCGTGCGCTGAACCAGCTACAAGTAACCGCCATCATTGCCGAGCGCGAAATATTGCGCTATACCCCGGCAGGGCTGCCGATTGTGAATGCAGTATTGCAACACAGTTCGCAGCAGATGGAAGCAGGAATTGCCCGTTTGACCGAGTTTGATGTTGCCGCGCTAGCCGCTGGCGAAATCTCAGGCCGGTTCAGCCAGGCAAGCTTGGGCGGGGTGTATCAGTTCACGGGTTTCCTGGCCAGGAAGAGCCGCAACAGCAAGAGTTTGGTGTTTCACATCATTGATTTTAGTGCAGTCAATTCTGACTAGCGCATTTTAGATACAGGAGCCTGACATGGCATTCGGTAAAAAGTTCGACAAAAATAAGCTCAAGCTTAAAGAAAAACGCAAACAGCAAAACCCGTTGTTCAAACGCAAGAAGTTCTGCCGCTTCACCGCAGCTCACGTTGAGCAAGTCGACTACAAAGACGTCGACACGCTGAAAGACTTCGTCCAAGAAAACGGCAAGATCATGCCAGCACGCCTGACCGGTACCAAAGCGCACTACCAGCGCCAAGTTGACACCGCAATCAAGCGCGCTCGCTTCCTCGCGCTGCTGCCATACACCGATCTGCACCACGCTTAATCGGTCAGATATTCCTGGAGAAGAACTATGCAAATCATTCTGTTAGAAAAAGTTGTTAACGTCGGTAACCTCGGCGAAGTCGTCAAAGTCAAAGACGGTTACGCACGTAACTTCCTGATCCCGCAACGCCTGGCACGTCGTGCTACGGCAACCGCTGTGGCTGAATTCGAAGTCAAGCGCGCCGAACTGGAAAAAGCTGCTGCCGCTAAACTGGCCGCATCGCAAGCCCAGGGCGAAAAACTGAGCGGCCTGACCGTTCAAGTTGCTCAAAAAGCTGGTGTTGATGGCCGTCTGTTCGGTTCCGTCACCAACTTCGACATCGCTGAAGCGCTGACCAAGCAAGGTTTTGCTGTTGAAAAAGCACAAATCCGCATGCCTACCGGTCCGCTGAAGATCGTTGGCGAGCACAACGTTTCGGTTGCTCTGCATACCGACGTGGTTGTGGAAGTTGTTATCGCTGTCGTTCCAGACGCGAACGCGTAATCGTCTGCGGGCCTGGCCCGCAAGCGTTGCCGCACTATGAAAAGCCGGGTTCGCCCGGCTTTTTTGTGGCCTTTTTTTCGCTCAATTTCAGCCCTTTATTTTTGCCAGCACGCCGAAGCGGGTATAATTCGCGCCATGAACGCCCCCTCTGATCCGCAACTGGATTCCCTCCGTATTCCGCCGCATTCGATCGAAGCAGAACAATCCGTTATCGGTGGTCTGCTGCGCGACAATGCCGCATATGACCGCATCGCCGACTTCATGCATGCGGAGGATTTCTATCGCTATGACCATCGCATCATCTTCGAGCAAATCGTCAAGATGGTTAACGCTTCCAAGCCAGCCGATGTCATTACTGTTTTTGAAACCCTGACCCAGCTCGGCAAGGCCGATGATGTGGGCGGACTCGCTTACCTGAACGCCATGGCGCAAAACACGCCATCGGCCGCGAACATCCGGCGCTACGCCGAGATCGTGCGCGACCGCGGCGTGCTGCGTAAACTCATTACCGTCGCCGACGATATCTCCGGCACGGCCTTCAGCCCGCAGGGCAAGGAAGTCAAGCAGATGCTTGATGAGGCCGAATCGAAGATTTTCGCCATCGCCGAAGAGGGCGCGCGCGGCGCCCAGGGCTGGACCGCCATCCAGCCCCTGCTGACGCAGGTAGTCGAGCGCATCGACGAACTGTACAGCCGCGACAACCAGAGTGAAATCACGGGCGTGCCCACCGGTTTCATCGACCTCGACCGCATGACCTCGGGTCTGCAGCCGGGCGACCTGGTGATCGTGGCGGGCCGTCCTTCGATGGGCAAGACGGCGTTTTCCGTCAACATCGGCGAAAACGTGGCCATCGACAGCGGCCTGCCCGTGGCCGTGTTCTCGATGGAGATGGGCGGCGCCCAGCTGGCCATGCGTATGCTGGGCTCCGTCGGACAGCTCGACCAGCACCGCCTGCGCACGGGCCGCCTGAACGACGAAGACTGGCCGCGCCTGACGAATGCGATCCAGAAGATGAACGACGCGCAGTTGTACATCGATGAAACGCCAGCCTTGAATTCCATCGAGTTGCGCGCCCGCTCGCGCCGTTTGTCGCGTCAGTGCGGCAAGCTGGGCCTGATCATCGTCGATTACTTGCAGCTGATGTCGGCCAATACGCCGGGCGACAACCGGGCCACGGAGATTTCCGAGATTTCACGGGGCTTGAAAGGCCTGGCGAAAGAACTCGGTTGCCCCGTGATTGCGCTGTCCCAGCTGAACCGCTCGCTGGAGCAACGCCCGAACAAACGTCCTGTCATGTCCGACTTGCGCGAATCGGGCGCTATTGAGCAGGATGCCGACGTGATCCTGTTCATTTACCGCGACGAGGTGTATAACCCCGACTCGCCGGACAAGGGAACGGCCGAAATCATCATCGGTAAACAACGTAACGGTCCAATCGGCAGCATCCGCCTCACCTTCATGGGGCAGTACACCAAATTTGGCAATTACAGTGGTGGCCTGGCGCTTTACCAAGGCGACTAACACAGCAGCACTGATATTCCATTGGCCGCCCCTTCATCAAAAGGGGCGGCTTTCTGTAGTAAATAACACGACTCAATGCTTAACGGAGAATGACATGTTTGGACGCTTGATGCCCACTGAGGGCAAGTTTTTTGAATTGTTTAACCAGCACGCGGAATTGTGCGTCAAGGGCGCCAAAGAGATGCTCGGCCTGATGACCAATTTCGATGACCTGGAAAACCGCGTGCATGCGATCGAAAGCATCGAGAAACAGGCGGACAAAGTCACCTACGCCACCGTGGAAATGCTGCACAAGACCTTCATCACGCCGATCGACCGCGATGACATTCATCAGCTGATCACGCGCCAGGACGACATCCTCGACCTGCTGGAAGATGCGGCGCAAACCGTCTCGCTGTACGACCTGAAGGCCGTCACGCCGGAAGCCAAGCGCCTGGCCGAACTGGTACTGGCCTGTACCGAAAAAGTGCGCGACGCCGTCGCCATGCTGCACAACATGGACAACTCGCGCAAGATCGTCGCCATCTGCGAAGAGATCGACCGCCTGGAATCGGACGCCGACCACGTGATGCGCGCCGCCATGTCCAAGCTGTTCCGCGACGAACCGGACGTGCGCAACCTGATCAAGCTGAAAGCGATCTACGAAATTCTGGAAACCGTGACCGACCGTTGCGAAGATGTGTCCAATATTATCGAAGGCATCATCGTCGAAAACGCGTAAGCGTTGGGCCTGTCCTGAACCAGAATCAGAAAAGAAACTACAATGACCATACAAATCAGCATCTACGTGCTAGGCCTGTTGATCGTCCTCGCACTGCTGTTTGACTTCATGAACGGCTTCCACGATGCCGCCAACGCGATCGCCACGGTGGTCTCGACGGGCGTATTGAAACCGCAGACCGCGGTTGCCATGGCCGCCACGTTCAACTTCGTCGCCATCTTCGTGTTCCACCAGCTGACCGTGGCCGCCACGGTGGGAAAGGGAACCATCGACCCGGCGGTGATCGACCAGTACGTGATCTTCGGCGCGCTGATGGGCGCCATCTTCTGGAATTTGTTTACCTGGTACTACGGGATTCCTTCGTCGTCTTCGCACGCGCTGATCGGCGGCCTGGTGGGCGCCGCCGTCGCCAAGTCCGGCACGGGCGCGCTGGTCGCGGCCGGCCTGTGGAAAACGGTGGCCTTCATCGTGATCGCACCGGTGCTGGGCTTTGTGTTCGGTTCCATCATGATGCTGCTCGTGTCGTGGATATTCGTGCGTTCGACGCCGCGCAAGGTCGACAAGTGGTTCCGCCGCCTGCAACTGGTATCGGCGGCCGCCTACAGCCTGGGCCACGGCGGCAACGATGCGCAAAAAACCATCGGCATCATCTGGATGCTGCTGATCGCCGCCGGTTACTCGAGCGCGGCCGATGCCATGCCGCCGATGTGGGTCATCATCTCGTGCTACACGGCCATCAGCTTCGGCACCCTGTTCGGTGGCTGGCGCATCGTCAAGACCATGGGTCAGAAGATCACCAAGTTGAAACCGGTCGGCGGCTTCTGCGCCGAAACGGGCGGCGCGATCACCCTGTTCGTCTCGACGGCGCTGGGCATTCCCGTGTCGACCACGCACACCATCACGGGCGCCATCGTCGGCGTCGGCTCGTCGCAAAAAATGTCGGCCGTACGCTGGGGCGTGGCGGGCAATATCGTCTGGGCCTGGATCTTCACGATTCCCGCGTCGGCCTTCGTCGCAGCAGTCGCGTGGTGGATTGGCCACCACATCATGTAATGGATAGCCAACGCCAGTAAAAAGGGAGCCTCGCGGCTCCCTTTTTTTATGCGCCGGCCAGTTCCACCGTCAGCCCTTCGTAGGCAAGGAACACTTGCAGGCCATTGAGGCGGCTGCTGTAGCGCCCCATCACGTCGGCAAACACGGCTTCGAGCTGCTCGTCGCTGCGCGTCGGTTCGTGGTGGGTGCAGTACAGGCGCCGCGCGCCGCAGCGCAGGGCGAGGTCGAAGGCGGCGTCGAAGGTGCCGTGGCCCCAGCCCTGCTTGCCCGGGTATTCCTCGCGCGTGTACGAGCAATCCATGATCAGCGCATCGACGCCGGCGACCAGCGCGTCGATGCCGGCCTGGCGCTGCGCATTGCGCGCCGCGCAGGCCATGTGCTCGGCATGGCCGGGCGGATGCAGGTTGTAGAACGGTTCATGGTCGCCGCTGAAAAACAGCGCGACGCCGCCGCAGTCGATGCGGTAGCCGAGATTGACGACAGGGTGGTTCATTTCCGCGCCGCGCACGCGCGCGCCCCCCACCTCGACGGCTTCGCCGGGCGCCAGGGTGCGGTACTCGATGCTGGCCGCCATGGCCGCTTCGCTGACAGGAAAATAGCTGCCTTGCAGCTGCACCGCCATCACGTGCTCGATGCCGCGTCCGCTGATGGCGTCAAAGGCGCCATGCAGACGCATGCGGTTGCCGGCCACGAACAGGGGCGAAAACATGGGCAGGCCGTGGATGTGGTCCCAGTGGCTGTGCGTGATGAAGACGTGCGCGTCGACGGGCTCGCCCGGCGGCAGTTGCTGCGCCAGCGAGAAGATGCCGCTGCCCGCATCGAGGATGATCAGGCTATCGTTGTCGGTGCGTACTTCGATGCACGTGGTGTTGCCGCCATAGCGCGCCGTGCGCGGGCCGGGGGAGGGGATGGAGCCGCGCACGCCCCTGAACGTGAATTTCATTCAGTACCTTGTTACGGTGTAATTATTGTTGATTCTATTCTAATTAATGAGATTGGCGGCAACATTTATGTGTGTTGCAATACGGCAAGTTATTTCATTTTGTTGCAACTAAGTAATGTACAGTGCGCAGGGTGGCCGTTACACTGGCGCTTGCCGACTTCCCCTTTTTTGCTTGCCCATTACCGGATTGCCACCAACATGCCTCAGTTGCACCCTGAGAAAATCGCCCACAGACTGGAGCAATTGACCGAACTCAGTGTCGCGCTTGGCCATGGCCTGGGCGGCGAAGGGCACGATATCGGCGCGCTGTTGCAGCGCATCGTGCTGCTGGCAAAAAGCATGAGCGGCGCCGATGGCGCCACCCTGTACCGGCCCATGGCCGGGGGGCGCCAGCTGGCGTTCGACATCAGCGTCAACGACAGCCTGGGCATCGCGCAGGGCGCCGACATGGGCTTGCCTGGCGTGCCCCTGTTTGACGCTGCCGGCCAGCCGAACCTGGCGTCGGTGGCCGCGTATGCGGCGAACCTGCGCCGCAGCGTGAACATCGCCGACGTGTATCGCGACGAGGGCTTCAATTTTTCCGGCATGCGCGACTTCGACCGCCACCACGGCTACCACACGCAATCGATCCTGACGGTGCCCATGAGCGACCACGAGGGCGACCTGATCGGCGTGCTGCAGCTGGTCAATGCCAAGGATGGCGAGACGGGCCAGGTACGCGCCTTTTCCTCCACCGACCAGCGCTTCATCGAGGCGCTGGCCGCGCAGGCGGGCGTGGCGCTGACGAATCAGCTGCTCATTTCGCAGCTGGAAGAGCTGCTCGAGTCGCTCGTTACGCTGATCAATATCGGCATCGATGAAAAATCGCCGTACACGGGCCGCCACTGCCAGTTCGTGCCCGAGCTGACGATGCTGCTGGCGGACGCCGCGCACGCCACGCAAACGGGGCCGCTGGCTGATTTCCGGCTCAGCGACAACGAGCGCAAGCAGCTGTGGCTGGCCGGCTTGCTGCACGACTGCGGCAAGATCACCACGCCCGTGCACGTGGTCGACAAGGCCACCAAGCTGGAAACCATTTTTGATCGCATCGCGCTGATCGACACGCGCTACGAAGTGCTGCTGCGCGACGCCGAGATCGCGGCCTTGCGCCAGCAGGCGGCGCAGCCGCAGCAAAAGGACGCCATCGCCCGCGCGCTGGCACAGGAGCAGGCGGCGCTGCGCGAAGAGCGCGACTTCATCCGCACGGTCAACGTCGGCGGCGAGAGCATGGCGCAGGCCGACCAGGAGCGCGTGCGGCAGATCGCCAGGCGCCGCTGGCGCGCGGCCGACGGCGAACTGCGCGATTTCCTCGACGCCGACGAGACGGAAAACCTGACCATCCGCGCCGGCACCCTGACGGCGGCCGAGCGGGCCATCGTCAACAACCATATCAGCGTGTCGATCCGCATGCTCGAAGCGCTGCCGTGGCCCAAGCACCTGCAGAAGGTGCCGGAATACGCTGGCGGCCACCACGAGCGCATGGATGGCAAGGGCTATCCGCGCGGGCTGACGAAAGAGCAGATGTCGGTGCCGGCGCGGCTGATGGCGATTGCCGACATTTTCGAGGCGCTGACGGCGCGCGACCGGCCCTATAAAAAGGGCAAGCCGCTGTCCGAATCGCTGCGCATCCTCGGCAACTTCAGCCTGAACGGGCATATCGACCCGGAGCTGTTCGACGTTTTCATCCGCAGCAAAGTCTATCTGACCTTCGCTGAAAAGCACATGCATCCGAGCCAGATCGATGCCGTCGACGAGGCGGCCATTCCGGGCTATACCCCTTGAAGCTGTCGCTGGCCTTGCGCAAGCATGGGGCGCGGTCGCTGCTGGGCATATTGCTGACCTTGGCGGCGGCCGTCCTGTGCCTGGCCGGCAACGACACTGTCGCGCGGTTTGATTCCATGCTGGGCGACTGGCGCATGCGTCTTGATGCGCCGCAGCTCGACCGCCGCATCGTCATCGTCGACATCGACGAGCAAAGCCTGGCCCGGGTGGGCCGTTTCCCCTGGAGCCGCGACATCCAGGCGCGCCTGGTGCGCCAGCTCACCGGCCATTACGGCGTGGCCGCGCTGGGCTTCGATATCTCGTTTCCCGAAGCGGACACCAGTTCCGGCTATGCCGTGCTGCAAGGCCTGGCGCGGGGCGAACTGGCGGGCGTGGCCGGCTTGCCGGCGCAGCTGGAAAAACTGCGCCCGGCCATGGATTACGATGGCCTGTTCGCCGAGGCCATGCGCGGCCAGCCCGTGGTGCTGGGCTACAGCGTCTCGGAACAGCAAAGGAAGGGCGTGCTGCCCAAGCCGGCTTTTACCGTCGCCGATTTGAACGGGCGCAGCGTCACGGCCTACGTGGCGCGCGGCTACGAAGCCAATATCGCGCCCCTGCAGGCGGCCGCGCAGGGCGCCGGCATCTTCACGGCGCTGACCGATGCCGATGGCGTGGTGCGCTCCTCGACCCTGTTGCAGCGCATCGGCGACGGCTATTATCCGTCGCTGTCGCTGGCCACGGTGGCCGCCTACCTGCAGGCGCGCGCCATCGCTCCCCGTTTCACGGGCACGGCCGATACCCTGTCGGCGCGCGAACTGGCCAGCGGCGGACTCGAACACATCATGCTGTTTACGCCGCGCGGCGCGCTGGCGATCCCCGTGGGCGAAGCCTTGACCACCACGGTGCAGTACCGCGGCGCGGGCGGCCCCGATGGCGGCGCCTTCCGCTATGTGTCGGCGTCCGACGTGCTGGCCGGCACGGTGCCGTCCGCGCTGCTCAAGGGCGCCCTCGTGCTGGTGGGGACCACGGCGCCCGGCTTGAACGATATCCGCGCCACGCCCGTGAATGCCGAGTATCCGGGGGTGGAAGTGCACGCCAACCTGATCAAGTCCATGCTCGACGGGCGCTTCAAGGCGCGGCCCGACTATGCGCTGGCATTCGAACTGGTGCAGATCGTGCTGTTTGGCCTGCTGCTGGCGGGCGCCTTGGCCGTGCTGCCGCCGGCCGGCGTGATGCTGGCGACCGTGGGCGCGCTGGCGGCCGTCATCGCCATCAATCTGTACCTGTACGCCGTGCACGACCTGGTGCTGGGCGGCGCCGTGCTGCTGTTGCTGATCGTCGCGCTGTTCATGGCCAACCTGGCGTGGGGCTATTTTTTCGAGGTGCGCAAGGGACGCGCGCTGGTGGCCCGTTTCGGCGAATATGTGGCGCCCGAACTGGTGGCCGAGATGGCCGACGATCCGCAGCGCTACACCATGGAGGGGGAGAACCGCGAACTGACGGTGCTGTTTGCCGACGTGCGCGGTTTCACGGCCATTTCCGAGCAGCTGGCGCCGGCCGCGCTGCGCGAATACATCAACGAATACCTGACGGCCATGTCGGAAGATATCCGCGACAGCCATGGCGGCACCCTCGATAAATACATCGGCGACGCCGTGATGGCGTTCTGGGGCGCGCCCGTCGCCTTTGCCGATCACGCCAGCCGGGCCGTGGCCAGCGCCCTGCTGATGCAGGGCAGCGCGGCGCGGCTGAACCAGCAGTTTTGCGCGCGCGGCTGGCCGGCGCTGCGCATCGGCATCGGCCTCAATACGGGGCCCATGCATGTGGGCGACATGGGTTCGCGCATCCGCCGCGCCTATACCGTCATGGGCGACAGCGTCAACCTGGCCGCGCGCCTGGAAGGCGCCAGCAAGCTGTATGGCGTGGGCATCGTGGTGGGCGAGGCCACGCGCGCGGCCGCCGCCGCATTCCTGTACCGCGAGCTGGATCGGGTCAGAGTGCAGGGCAAGCAGGAAGCGGTGGCCATCTTCGAGCCGCGCGGCGTGCTGGCTGATGCTACGGCCGCGGAACTGGCGCAGCTGGAACGCTGGCACGCGGTGCTGGCCCTGTTGCGCGCGCGCGACTGGGCGGCGGCTGGCGCGCAGCTGGCCCGCTTGCAGGCGGACTTTCCCGATGACGGCTTGTACCGGCTGTACGCGGCGCGCCTGGAACGCTATCGCAGCCTGCCGCCGCCAGCCGACTGGGATGGCGTGACAGAATTGCACAGTAAATAAGGCGGCCAGCGCACCGGAAAATGCCCGTTATTGCAGCATTTTTATCACTGTGCGCGCACTGTTTGTTGCGTTGCGATAAAAAACGGGGAGAAATGTTAGAAATTTCTGACTGGAAACAAAAAGCCGTCTAAAATTTGTCTTCAATCCATTGCCGGACACGCTGGCGCCTGCGGGCCGCGCGCTTGTCCGGTTACACAAGAAATCCTTCACATGACATATCGTTTGGTGCACCTGCTTGCGGGTTCCGCGCTGCTGTTCGCCGTCGGCGCCGCCGGCGCTGCCGTTTCCATGGATGACGCTGCTCCTGCCCTGCAGGAAGATGGCGTGCCGCGTTTCGAGATCCGCCGCTTCGACGTCCAGGGCAATACCCTGCTCACGTCGGCGCAGGTGCAAGCCTTGCTGGCGCCCTTTACGGGAGTGCAGCGCGATTTTTCCGACATCGCGCGCGCCGTCGAGGCGCTGGAGGCGGCTTACCGCGAGCGCGGTTACAGCGCCGTGCAGGTGCAACTGCCGGAACAGGAACTGGAACGGGGCGTGGTGCGCCTGAGCGTGCTGCAAACGCCGCTGGGCAAGCTCGCCATCAGCGGCAACACCCATGTCGACGAGGCCAACGTGCGGCGCGCCTTGCCGTCCCTGCGCGAAGGCGAGACGCCGAACTTGCCGGCCTTGTCGCAAAGCCTGAAGCTGGCCAACGAAAATCCGGCGCGCAAGATCGAAGTGCGCCTGCAGGCCGACGAGCCGGCGGGCGCCATCGACGCCATCGTCACGGTGGCCGATGAGCAGCCCTGGAAAGCCATGCTCAACGTGGACAATACGGGCAATGCGCAAACGGGCAAGACGCACGTGGGCGTGGTGTTGCAGCATGCCAACCTGTTCGGCCGCGACCATGTGGCCAGCCTGCAATACACGAGCAGCCTGGAAAAGCCGGACAAGGTGGGCGTGTATGGCGCCGGCTACCACTTGCCGCTGTACGCGCTGGGCGACTCGATGGACTTTTTCGCCAGCTATTCGAACGTCGATTCGGGCAGCGTCTCGGCCGGCATCTTCGACCTGGCCGTCAGCGGCCAGGGCAGCATGGCCGGCATCCGCTATAACCAGAACTTCGCCCGCAGCGGCGATTTCGAACCCAAGCTCGTGTACGGCATCGATTACAAGGCGTATCGCAACAGCGTGCAACTGTTCGGCATGGAGCTGGGCGCCGACGTCACCGTGCACCCGCTCAGCGTCAGCTACATCGGCAACTGGACCTTGCCCACGGGCGAGACCAGCGTGGCCGTCACGTTCGCGCATAACATTCCTGGCGGCAAGCATGGCGCGCAAGCCGATTTCGACCGCGTGCGTGCGCATGCGAAGGCCGCCTACAACACGGTGCGCCTGAGCGCCAGCTCGGGACGCGTGCTGGCCGGCGACTGGCAATGGCGCGCGCTCGTCAATGCGCAAGTCACGCCGGACGCGCTGGTGCCGGGCGAGCAGTTCGGTGCCGGCGGCGCCGCGTCCGTGCGCGGCTTTGCCGAGCGCGAGGTATCGAATGACTCGGGCGCCAGCCTGAACCTGGAGCTGTACACGCCGAACTGGTGCGGCCAGACCCTCGGTTATCAATGCCGCGCGCTGGCCTTCTATGACACGGCCTGGCTGCGCCGCAACCATGCGCTGCCCGGCGAAAGCGCTTCGCAAGGCATAGCCAGCGGCGGACTCGGCCTGCGTTTGCTGCTGAGCCGCTACGCCAATCTGCAACTCGATTACGCCCATGTCGTCAATGGCGGCGACACGGGACAGCGGGGCGCCAACCGCCTGCATTTCCGCCTCGCCTTGGCCTACTAGTATCAGGATGAACACCATGCAAAACCACGCCCAGCACGCCTCCGTTTTCATCCTGACGCCATCATTTGCTCCACCTTGTGCGCTACCCCTGCGCCGCACGGCGCTGGCGCTGCTGCTGGCCGGCTGCTTCGGCGCGGCGCAGGCCAACCCCGCCTTGCCGCAGGTGGTCCATGGACAGGCGACGTTCAACCAGCAGGGCAATGTGTTCTCGATCACGAACACGCCCAACACCATCATCAACTGGCAGAGTTTTTCCATCCATGCCGGTGAAATCACGCGCTTCATCCAGCAAAACGGCAATAGCGCCGTACTCAACCGCATCACGGGACAAGACCCCAGCAAGATCCTGGGCGCGCTCGAATCGAACGGCAAGGTGTTCCTGATCAATCCGAACGGCATCGTCTTCGGTCAGGGCGCGAAAGTGGATGTGAATGGACTGGTGGCGTCCAGCCTGGGCATGACGAACGAGGATTTCCTGGCCGGCAAGCGCCAGTTCACTGCGGGCGGCGTGGCCGGTGCCGTCGGCAATGCGGGCACCATCAACGCGGGCAAGGGCGGACAAGTGTTGCTGATCGCGCCGAACGTGGAAAACACGGGCCTCATCACGGCGCCGAACGGCGAAGTGATCCTGGCGGCCGGGCGCAGCGTGCAGCTGGCCGACCCCGGCAATCCGCAATTGCGCGTGCTGGTGTCGGCGCCCGCCGACCAGGCCCTGAACCTGGGCCAGATCATCGCCCAGGGCGGCAGCATCGGCATGGCCGGCGCGCTGGTCAGCCAGCGCGGCGTGCTTATCGCGAACAGCGCCGTCGTCGGCGACAACGGCAGGATCGTGCTCAAGGCCAGCGGCAAGGTGCTGCTCGAAGGGGGCAGCGTCACCAGCGCCACGGGCGCGGCAGGTAAAGGCGGCGACATCCAGGTGCTGGGCGAGCAGGTGGGCTTGCTGGGCAATGCGGCGATCGACGCCAGCGGCGCCACGGGCGGCGGCACGGTCTTGCTGGGCGGCGATTACCAGGGCAAGAACGCGGCCGTGCAGAATGCGCGGCAAGTGCTCGTCGGCAAGGACGCCAGCGTCAAGGCCGATGCCATCGACAGCGGCAACGGCGGCAAGGTCATCGCCTGGGGCAATGAATCGGCGCAGGTGCACGGCAGCATTTCCGCGCGCGGCGGCGCGCAAGGCGGCGACGGCGGCTTCGTGGAAACCTCGGGCCATTCCCTGGCCGTGGGCGGCATCCGCGTCGATACGAGCGCACGCCGCGGCAAACGCGGTACCTGGCTGCTCGACCCCTACGATATCGATGTGGTGCAGGGCGGCGGCGGCAGCCTCGGTGACGTGGACGAGTTTGCCGAAGGTCCGCCCTCCAGCAGCACCAGCATCGGCGCCGACGTGATTTCCAATGCCAACAGCAACGTGACCTTGCAGGCCCAGCACCGCATTAATTTCAGCAGCGCCGTCAATATGCTCCATCCCGGCATCGGCCTGAGCGCCACGGCGGGCGAGACGATCAATGTGTATGCGGCCATCAGCACCAACGGCGGCAATGTGACCTTGTCGGCCAACGACGCCAGCAGCGGCGCCGCGTATGGTTCCAGCGCGAATATCCACCTGAACGCGCCGATCACGACGAACGGCGGCAGCGTGTCGCTGTCCGGCGCCAGCGTGGCGGGCAGCGGCGTGGTCAGCGTCGGCAACGGCAACCTGTCCCTGCGCGCCAATTTCGCGGGCGGCGAAATCAACCTGACGGGCGGCGGCGCGCGTCTGGCCGGCAGCGGCATCGGCGGCCAGACGGTGACCTTGCAAGCCGACAGCATCAGCATCGGCGGCACCCTGGATTTCGGCGGCACCGGCGGGCGCGCCAGCGTGGCGATCAAGCCCCTGAGCAGCTCGCGCCTCATCGACCTGGGCAGCAAGTCCGGCGGCGCCCTGGGCCTGGACGCGGCCGAGCTGGCCGGCATCTCGGCATCCTCGCTGACCATCGGCGACGGCAGCAACACGGGCGGCATGCGCATCTCGAATGCGATCAATCTGGCGGGCGACCTGCGCCTCAATTCAGCTTCCCCCATCACGGCCACGGGCGCCGTCACGGTCGGCGGCCTGTTTGCCCTCGACGGCGGCGCGTGGATGCAAAATGCGCCCGGTCTGGCCGCTTTCTCCGCCAGCCGCTTCGCCATCGCGCCGGGCGCCAGCTTCCTGCGCGTGAGCGGCGGCGACGGCAGCACGGCCGCGCCTTACCAGATCGTCGATATCTACGGCTTGCAAGGCATCGGCAGCCTGGGGCTGGGCAACAACTATCGGTTGATGGGCAATATCGACGCCAGCGGCACGACCAGCTGGAACCAGGGCGCCGGTTTTGCGCCCATCGCCGGCGGCGATGGCGCAGGGTATGCGGGCATGTTCGACGGCGGCGGTTTTGCCATCAACGGTCTGTACATCAATGCCCTGAACCCGACCGTCAGCTCCGGCGTGGGCCTGTTCGGCAAGGTGCAGGGGGGGACGGTACGCAACCTGGCCCTGCAAAATGGCAGCGTGGCGGGGGTGAATAATGTCGGCGCGCTGGTTGGCTTGAATCTCGGCGGGACGCTGGACAGCGTGCGCAGCAGCGCCGCGGTCAGCGGCGCCAGTGCCGTCGGCGGCCTGGTCGGCAGCAACGGCGGCACGCTGCGCAATGCCAGCGCCAGCGGCAGCGTCGCGGGCATCAATGCGGCCAATGGCGGCAGCATCGGCGGGCTGGTGGGGGCAAACCTGGCCGGCGCCAGTATCGATGCCGCCTACGCCACGGGCGACGTGACGGGAGCGCGCGACAAGGTCGGCGGCCTGGTGGGGAACAATGACGGCGCCATTTCGCAATCCTACGCCACGGGCGCCGCCCGCGGCGCGGCCAATATCGGTGGCCTGGCGGGACGCAATGGCGGCAGCATCAGCGACGCCTACGCCACCGGTGCCGTCGGCGTGTCGGCCGATGGCGACCAGGCGGTGCCCCGCGCAAACCTGGGCGGGCTGATCGGCTGGAGCGTGGCGGGCAGCAGCGCCAGCCACGTCTACAGCAGCGGCGCCGTGGCCGGCAGCGGCTTTGCGGGCGGCACGGTGGGCGGCCTGGTGGGCCGCGCCGATGTGGGCGCGGGCATCGCGTTCGGTTTCTGGAACTATGAGACGGCCGGCATCCTGATGGACCAGGGCGGCGCCAGTGGCCGCACCACGGTGCAGATGCAGCAGCAGGGCAGCTTCAACGATTTCAATTTCAGCAGCGTCTGGCGCATCTACGATGGCTATACGACGCCGATGCTGAAGGCGCTCCTGAAACCGCTGCAAGTGAATGTCACGGACAATGCCAGCGGCAAGGTCTACGATGGCCAGCTGGCCGCCTTCCTGGGCACGATAGGTTACGTGGGACTGCTCGACGGCGACGCGGGCGTGAATGGCAGCCTCGGCTATGGGAGCAATGCACGCAATGTGGGCACCTACGGCCTGACGGGGCTGTGGTCGACCAAATACGACATCACCCTGGGCGGCACGACCACCTATGCGATCACGCCGCGCATCCTGACGGTCGGCATCGGCGGCAATGGCAAGGTATATGACGGCAACCTGAGCTATGACGGTGCCACCTTCGTGCTGGGCAATGTGGTAACGGGCGACAATATCAGCATCAGCGGCAGCGCCGCCTTCCTCGACAAGAATGCGGGCGGCAGCAAGGCCGTGCACGCCAGCGGCCTGACCCTGGACGGCAATGAGCTGGGCAACTACAGCCTGGCCGCGACGACGGCGGACGGCACGGCGGCCATCACGGCGCGCATCCTGAATTATGGCGTCTCGGGCGCGCAAAGCCGCGTCTACGACGGCACGCTGCAAGCGGCACTGAATGGCTATTTCGAAGGCCTGGTGGCGGGCGACCAGGTCGGCATGGCCGGCTTGCTGGGCAGCTTCCGCGACAAGAATGCCGGTACAGGCAAGGTGGTCGATTACCAGGTGGCGACGGGCCACCTGACGGGCGCCGATGCGGGCAACTATGTGCTCAATGGAAATGCGGGCAGCACCACGGCCGACATCGGCGCGCGCGCGCTGAACCTGTCCGGCGTGGCAGGTAACAAGGTCTACGATGGCACGACGGGCGCCAGTTTGGTCCTGGGCGATGACCGTCTCGCCGGCGACAGTTTGACGGCCTCGGCAGTGGCCAACTTTGCGGACAAGAACGTGGGCGCGGCCAAGGCGGTGGAGCTGAGTGGCGCGGCGCTGACGGGCGCCGATGCGGGCAATTATTTTATCGTCTTGCCGACAGGCTTGCTGGCCAGCATTACGCCCGCCAGCCTGACCCTGGCCAGCCTGAGCGCGGCCGGCAAGGTGTATGACGGCACCACGAATGCGGCCGTCAGCGCATCGGCGAACGGCGTGCTGGGCCAGGATGTGGTCAGCGTGGTGGGCGGCAGCGGCAGCTTTGCCGACAAGAACGCGGGTGCGGGCAAGCTGGTGACAGCCAGCGGCTTCCGCCTGGCGGGCGCCGATGCGGGCAATTACACACTGGAAACGACGGGCGGCACGGCGCAGGCAACGATTGCGCAAAAACAATTGTCAATCTGGGTCGGCAGCGGCAGCGGCTTGTGGAGCGACGCGGCCAACTGGGATGGCGGCGTGGTGCCGGAAGGCGCGAACGTGCTGGCTGTCGACTTCAGCAACAGCAAGGGCATCGTCACCTACAGCGCGGCGGCCGGCAGCACCATCCTGAAAAACCTGCATTCGGCGACGGGCTTGCTGTTGACGGGCGGCAGCCTGACGCTCGGTGAAAGCGCGCTGGACTTCTCCGTGCTGGGCGGCCTGGCCGGCCTGGAAATCAACGGCGGCAGCTTGCTGCTGAACGGCAGCCTGTCTGCGGACCGTTATGCGCAAGACGGCGGTGTGCTGAGCGGCAACGGTAACTTGCTCGTCGCCAACAGTTTTAATCAGACGGCCGGCGCCATCCGGCTGGCGGGCCAGCTGGCCATCACGCAAGCGGCGGGCGATATGCGCTTCGCCAGCCTGGCGGCCAACGAGGTGAAACTGAGCGCCCTGAACGGCGCTATCGGTCAGGATGGTGCCTTGCTTGCCGGCAGCCTGGCTGCGCAGGCGCGCGATGGCATCGTGCTGAACCATGCGGGCAACCAGGTGGGCAGTTTTGCCGCCAGCAATAGCGCAGGGGGCGGCATTGCGCTGAACAATACCTCGGCGCCGGGCACCCTGGTCCTGGGAACCTTGGTAACGGGCGCGGGCAACATTGCCATCGATAACACGGGCGGCGTCATGGCCGGCAACATCAATGCGAATGGCGGCAACGTCAGCGTGACGGCGCACAGCCCCGTCACCGTCAACGGCAAGATCGAGGGCAAGGACATTGCGCTCAATGCCAGCACGGATGTGTTGCTGGGCAATGGTGCGCAGCTGGCAGCGGCGCGCGACATCAGCCTGGCGGCTGGCGGCGACATTCGTATCGAGGGCAATGCCCAAGTCCTCGGCGGCGGCAATTTCAGCGCCAGCGCGGGGGGCAATGTGCGCTTTGCGGACACGGCAAGCTTCGCCTTGCCGGCTGCGGCCAGCATGAGCGTGCTGGCGAAAGCGGGCAGCATCACGGGCGACTCGGGCGTGCGCATCAACCGCCAGCGCGCCAACGTCAGCTTGCTGGCGCCGAATGGCACGGTGAACATGGCGGATGCCATCTTCCTGCCTGCCACGACCGTCGACAAGCCCGCCATCGATGCCAGCGCCAGCGCCGCCATCGATGAAGCCTTGCGTATCATCAAGCAGGCCGACCGTGCCAACGCCCCGCTCGCTTCTGCGTCGCCAGCCAAGGATGATGACAAGAAGAAAGACAGCAAGGATGTTGCCGATGCCACAGATAAACCCACAGGATACAAATACGATGATGCCGCAAAAAAAATGTACTGCAATTAAGGCCTTGCTGTGGCTGGCCCTGATGTGCGTGGGCGCGCACGCCTGGGCGGGACAGGTGGCGGGCACGGTGATGCAGTTGAGTGGTCCCTTGATGGCGAAGAAGGCGGATGGCAAGGTGAAAATCCTGGCCATCAAGTCCGAAGTCGAGCAGGGGGACACCTTGCTGACGGAAAAGGAAACCTATGCCTTGATCAAGCTGATCGACAATAGCGAAATCACTTTGAAACCGAATACCAGTTTCGTCATCGAGCAATTCAGCTACACGGCCGAGCAGCCTGACGGCGACCACGCCATCTTCAGCCTGCTCAAGGGCGGCTTACGTTCCGTCACAGGCTTGCTGGGCAAGCGTAACAAGGAGCGTTTCGAGATGAAGACGCCGGCCGCCACCATCGGCATCCGCGGCACGACGTTTGTTTCCACCTATGTGCCAGCCTCGGCGCAGGCGGTGCCAACGGTGCCGACACCAGGCGGGGCGGCGAGGGCGCCGGGCCTGTATGTGCAGGTGCTCGATGGTTTGATTCATGTGACCAATCCTGCCGGGACGCAGAATTTTGCCGCCGGCCAGTTCGGTTTTACGCCCAGCTTCAAGCAGCCGCCCGTGATGCTGCCTGTCAATCCCGGCATCCCGTTCACGCCGCCGCCGGTCTTTTCATCGTCGTCATCGGGCCCGGGCAGCGCGGCAGGCGGCAGCAAGCCGGCCGCCATCGATTGCGTCGTGCGCTAAGCGTCGTCAAACAAGCCCGGCACACCGTGCAAATAGGGCTTGACCTTCCCATCATGGGATAGCAGATCCTGTCCGTATTCGTTACTCTTTCGTACAGGATCTGCCATGAACCAGGCCGCAATCGCTCCCGCCAATTCCAGTTCTCCTCCTCCCTCCGCCGCGCACGCGCAGGCGCTGGCCATCGAAGGCATGAGCTGCGCCTCGTGCGTGGGCCGCGTGGAAAAGGCCCTGGCCGCCGTGCCCGGCGTGACCCAGGCCAGCGTCAACCTGGCCACCGAAGTGGCCAAGGTCACGTCCGACACGCCGATTCCCCTGGTCACCTTGCAGGCGGCCGTGGAAAAGGCTGGCTACAGCGTGGCGCAGCGCGAAATCGACCTGAACGTCGCCGGCATGACGTGCGCCTCTTGCGTGGGCAGGGTGGAAAAAGCCTTGCTGAAGGTGCCGGGCGTGCTGGCCGCCAGCGTCAACCTGGCCACGGAAAGCGCGCGCATCAAGGTGACGGGCGAGGCTGATGCGGCCACCCTGATCGCCGCCATCGACAAGGCCGGCTATGAAGCCACCGTGCCCGCCGCCAGCCAGGCCAGCGCGCCCCTTGCCGCGCCGAACCGTGACGGCTTGAAAGTGGCGTTCGCGGCCGTGCTGGCTTTCCCCCTGATGCTGCCCATGCTGCTCGAATGGGCCGGCATCCATCTGATGCTGCCCGGCGCTCTGCAATTTGCGCTGGCGACACCTGTGCAATTCTATTTTGGCGCGCGCTTCTACAGGGCGGGCTGGAAGGCTGCCCGCGCCGGCAGCGGCAACATGGACTTGCTGGTGGCGCTGGGCACGAGCGCCGCGTATGGCTTATCCGTCTACCAGTGGCTGACGGCGGGCGAGATGCTGCCGCACCTGTATTTCGAAGCGTCGGCCGTCGTCATCACCCTGGTGCTGCTGGGCAAATGGCTGGAAAGCCGCGCCAAGCGCCAGACAGCCTCTGCCATCCGTGCGCTGCAAGTCTTGCGTCCGGAATCGGCCCGCGTGCGCCGCGACGGCGTGGAAATCGACTTGCCCGTGGAACAAGTCAAAGTGGGCGACCTGGTGGTCATCCGTCCCGGCGAGCGGGTAGCCGTCGATGGCGTGGTGGTGGAAGGCGCCAGCCAGATCAACGAATCCCTGATCACGGGCGAAAGCTTGCCGGTCGATAAGCATCCGGGCGACAAGGTCACGGGCGGCGCCATCAATGCGGATGGCTTGTTGCTGGTGCGCACGCAAGCCGTGGGCGGCGAGACGACTTTGTCGCGCATCATCCGCCTGGTGGAAGATGCGCAGGCGGCCAAGGCGCCGATCCAGCACCTGGTGGACAAGGTCAGCGCCATCTTTGTTCCCGTGGTGCTGGTGCTGGCGCTGCTGACCATGCTGGGCTGGTGGTTCGCCACGGGCGAGCTGGAAAACGCCATCATCAATGCCGTGGCCGTGCTGGTGATCGCCTGCCCGTGCGCGCTGGGCCTGGCCACGCCGACGGCCATCATGGCCGGCACGGGCGTCGCTGCCCGTTACGGCATCCTGATCAAGGATGCGGAAGCGCTGGAAGTGGCGCACGCCGTCAATACCGTCGTGTTCGACAAGACGGGCACCCTGACGGTGGGTAAACCTGCGCTGGCGGCCCTGCATGCGCATGGCATCGACGATGCCCGGCTGCTGCAACTGGCGGCCAGCATCCAGCGCGGCAGCGAGCACAGCCTGGCGACGGCCGTGCTGGATGCGGCAGCCGCGCGCCACCTCGAACCCTTGCCAGCCACGGGCCTGTCGGCCTTGCCGGGGCGCGGCCTGGCGGCCCACGTCGATGGCCTGGAGTTGAAACTGGGCAGCACGCGCCTGATGCAGGAGTTGCATGTAGACATGACGCCGCTGGCGGAACAGGCCTTGTCCCTGGAAGCCACGGGCAACACAATCTCGTGGCTGGCGTCGGGAACGGAACTGCTGGGCCTGTTCGCCTTCAGCGACCAGGTCAAGCCGAACGCGCAGGCGGCCATTGCCCATCTACACAGCCTGGGCATCCGCACGGTGATGTTGACGGGAGATAACCAGGGCAGCGCGGACGCCGTCGGCAAGCTGCTGGGTATCGACACGGTGGCGGCAAAAATGCTGCCGGCCGATAAAACCGCTAAAATTGTCGCGCTGAAAGGCGAAGGGGCGAAGGTGGCCATGGTGGGTGACGGCATCAACGATGCGCCCGCGCTGGCGGCCGCCGACGTGGGCATCGCCATGTCGACAGGCACGGACGTGGCCATGCATGCGGCCGGCATCACCCTCATGCGCGGCGATCCGGCCCTGGTGGCGGACGCCATCGATATCTCGCGCCGCACCTACAGCAAGATACGGCAAAATCTGTTCTGGGCCTTCATTTATAACCTGATCGGCATTCCGCTGGCCGCCTTCGGCTTGCTCAACCCCATGGTGGCGGGCGCGGCGATGGCCTTCAGTTCCGTCAGCGTGATCAGCAATGCCCTGTTGCTGCGCCGCTGGAAAGCCCGCAGTCATACAGGTAGCGTGCATACCAAGGAGCAATAAGGATGAATATCGGCCAGGCGGCAAGCGAGACGGGCGTATCGGCAAAAATGATACGCTATTACGAAAGCATTACCTTACTAAAACCGAGCGCGCGCAGCGACGCCGGTTACCGCATCTACACGCCGAATGATTTGCACGCCTTGCGCTTTATCAAACGCGCGCGGGGCCTGGGTTTTTCGCTGGAACAGATCCGCGAACTGCTGTCGCTGTGGCAAAACGACCAGCGCGCCAGCGCGGACGTGAAAGGCATCGCCCTGGCCCACGTGGCCGACTTGAATCAGCGCATCGCCGAACTGACGGAAATGCGCGATACCCTGGCCCACCTGGCGCAATCGTGCCATGGCGACGACAAGCCCGATTGCCCCATCCTGCAAAGCCTGGGACTGGCTGGCGATCCGGACGCGAAACCATGTTGCCATTGATGTAAATCAACGGAGGTGTGTATGGTCTATGAACTGTACTACTGGCCCACGATACAGGGACGCGGAGAATTCATCCGCCTGGCGCTGGAAGAGGCGGGCGCCGAGTACCGCGACATCGCCCGCTTGCCCGAACACAAGGGGCAGGGCGTGCCCGCGATGCTGGCCTGCCTCGATGGCGACAGCACGCCCCAGGCCGCCTACGCGCCGCCCGTGCTGCGCGACGGCGACATGCTGATCGGCCAGACGAGCAATATCCTGCTGTACCTGGGCCGGCGCCTGGGCCAGGCGCCGCGCGCGGAAAGCGGCCGTTTGTGGCTGAACCAGTTGCAACTGACGATGGCCGACTGGCTGACGGAAGTGCACGACACGCACCATCCGCTGTCGATGAATCAATATTACGAAGAGCAACAGCAGGCGGCCATGCTGCGCAGTGCGGATTTCCGCGCAACACGCTTGCCGAAATTCCTATCCTACTTCACGCAAGTGTTGTTGAGCCGCCGCGGCCCGTATCTGCTGGGTACAAAGCTCACGTATGGCGACCTGTCGCTGTTCCAGATGCTGGCCGGTTTGCACTATGCGTTTCCGCAAGCCATGGCGCGCCTGGCGCCCGAATATCCTGCCTTGTCTGACCTGCATGACGCCGTGGCGGCGCGGCCGAATATTGCCCGTTACCTGAAGTCGAAGCGCAGGATCCCGTTCAATGAAGAAGGCATCTTCCGCCATTACCCTGAACTGGACGGGTAAACAAAAACAGCCGGCGCATTGGCCGGCTGTCGTGTCCTTGCTGTTTATTGCGCGCTGGTAACGGGATAGCCCGCCTCCACGATGGCCGCGCTGATGGCGCCCAGTTCGGCCGGTGACTCCACCGTGACGCGCTTGCTGGCCAGGTCGATCTGCACCTGGGCTTGCGGATCGACGCCTTGCACCGCTTTCGTGACCGAGCCGACGCAATGGCCGCAGCTCATGTTTTCAACTTGTAACTGATACATGGCAAGCACTCCTTGAATGATTAAGTGCTGCCACTGTAAGCCTTCCCCCGATGGTAAGGTCAAGGGGAAAGCTGGCATGTGGATCAATTCAGCAGGAAATCGACGGCTTGCATGGGCGGCGGCACGTTCTCATCCTGCACGGATTCGCGCAGGCTGATTTCAATGCTGCGGCACATGGCCGACAGCGGCAGGTCGTTGGCGTCTTCGCCGAACGGTTCCTCGATCTCGTCGCCCAGCGCATCGAGGCCAAAGAAGGTGTAGGCGACGATGGCGACGACGAACGGCGTCATGAAACCGAGCGAATCGACGAGGCCGAAGGGCAGCAGGAAACAGTACAGGTAGGCCGTGCGGTGCAGCAGCAGCGAGTAGGAGAAGGGAATCGGCGTGCTGCGGATGCGTTCGCACGAAGCGCCCGCGCCCACCATGGCCGAGACCGTGTTGTCGATCTGCGTGGCAAGGATGCTGTCGATGCGGCCTTGCCGGACGCAATCGGCCAGGTCGTGACCCATCTGCAGCATCAGGTAGTCGGACGGGTTCGTGGCCCTGCAGGCCGCTTCCCATTCGGCCGGGCGCAGCAGCGGCTGTAAGTCGGCCGGTCCGCGCGTGTCGCGCAGCTGGTGGCGCAGCGCGTGGCAAAAGGCGATGGTGCGGTAAATCATGCGCACGCGCACGTCCTCCAGGCCCAGCCTGGCGTGGGCCGGGATGTCGCCGCGTATCATGGTCTGGCACTGGCGCGAGAAATTTCGGCTGCGCAACACCAGTTCGCCCCACAGCTTGCGCGCTTCCCAGTAGCGGTCGTAGGCGGCCGTGTTACGAAAGCCCAGGAAGATGGCCAGCGGCAAGCCGATCAGGGTAAACGGGATGGTGGTAAGGATGACCTTGTGGTCGAACAAGGTGCCGTGGCACCACGTGACGAGGGTGGCGATCAGGGTATTGACGATGAGCGTGGTGCGGATGCGCGGCAGGACGGAGCCGCGCACCACCAGGAACAGCCGCAGCGCCGAAGGACGCTCGCGCACGATCATGATGGGCTCCCTGTCGGGTGCTGGGCTGGCGGTGAAAGCCGTGCCCTGTTCTTGTTATTGAAAAACCATTGTGTGGAATGGCAGAGTGGCAAATGCCGGGAACAAAAAGCCCGCAGTGTGTGCGGGCTGAGCTGGGTGTGCATGGGACGCAGTGTAGGGGAGACGGCATGAGTATAGGCCGCCGTCCCGCTTCCCGCCAATTCACAGTGATAATGGATATTATTCATTTCATGAATGAATATTTCATTTGTAAGTTAATGTGTGAATTTCAATTGCCCGCATGCCGCCCTTGCCGCAGCTTCTTGCGGTGTTCCTCTTGCTGTCGTTTCAATGCGGCACTGGCTGCATAGTCGTTGCGGAACCACTTCGGGTTCTTGCTGCGGCCTGGCCATGTGCAATCGGCCAGGTTGGCGATATCGGCGCAGTCGCAGGCACAGTCGCCGCAATCGGGGACCTGGAGATCGCAATACCCTGCCTGCGCCCGATGGCGCGCACTGCGGCCCCTGGCGTGCTGGGGCTGGGTCTGGGACTGGGCCTGGTGCAGGCGGTGGTGTGCGCTGCAGCTGTGCAAGCGGCGCCGCAGCAGGGACAGTCCCGGCCGCAAGCCATGGCGGGCGATGACCTTGCGGCCATACACGGAACAGCTGTCGCGTCCCGTGAGCACGCGGTAGGCGCAGGAAAACCCTTTATGGGGCGACAGATAGCGCTGGTAGGCACCGATCGCCCACAGGGCCAGCTGCGTGCCGCAGGTGTCGAATGAGAAAATGCGCTCTCCTTGGCCGGTCGCGTTTATTGGATGGAATGGTGGTGCGAGCATACGACAGGTCTGCAAAAAAGAATAGCGCCAGCCCACTACATCCCTATGCTTTTCCAGCCATGCCAGGCAAACGCCGCCAGCCACGCCAGCAAGATCGCCAGACCCGGCAGCAACAGCCATTTTGCCGCCGTCTCTTCCCACGCCACAAAAGGTCGCCCACCTCGGGCGATGGCCAGCAGCGCCTGTCCCCCGTTCAAGCCGGCAAACGGCAGCAGGTTGAAGGCGCACAGTTTCAACGAGAACAGGGCGAACACCAGCGCAAAGCCGTGCGTGCGAGCAAAGGTTTCCCCTTCACCCAGCAATTCCTGCGCCGTTGACAACGGCGCCAGCGCGCCATGGACGATTTGTCCGAAGGCCGCGACAAAGCGCTCCCAGCCTTGCGGCCCCATGAGCCAGAGCGCCACGGCCAGCAGCACCGCCACGCCGCTCAGGGGCAGCAGCACCTGTTTCCACAGCGGCTGGAAGTTGTAGGCATCGCGGCAGGGATCGTCGTCGTACAGCGTTTCCTCGCGCGTATCTTTCAGCACCACGTTGCCGGCCAGGGGCAGCAGCCTGACGTGCACCTTCCCCAAGGTCAGCAAGGCGGGTCCCATGCCGTAGCTGATGCTGCGCACGGTAATACCCAAGGCGTGAGCGCACAGGGCCATGATGGAAATGTGGAGGAACATGAAAAGGATGAAGCAGAGCAGCAACTGCAGGGCGGGATGCATCGGGTGAGGTGTCCTGGTGGAATGGAGCGGTATTAGAACATGTCGCAGGGAAAAGTCGCGCACATGAAAAAAGCCCCGCCTGCATCGCTGCAGTCGGGGCTTTCGAATGACCGGGCAGCTTGCGCCGCCCGCTGGAACTTACAGCACTTCGCTGGCGTGGTCGGCCAGGCGCGAACGCTCGCCGCGCGCCAGGGTGACGTGACCGCTGTGGGTCCAGCCCTTGAAGCGGTCGACCACGTAGGTCAGGCCGCTCGAGCCTTCCGTCAGGTACGGCGTGTCGATCTGCGCGATGTTGCCCAGGCACAGGATCTTCGTGCCGGGACCGGCGCGCGTGACGAGGGTCTTGACTTGTTTCGGCGTCAAGTTTTGCGCTTCATCAATGATGAGGAACTTGTTGACGAAGGTGCGGCCGCGCATGAAGTTGAGCGACTTGATCTTGATGCGCGAGCGGATCAGGTCTTGCGTAGCCGCACGGCCCCATTCGCCGCCATCGGAGTCGGACTTGTTCAGCACTTCCAGGTTGTCGTCGAAGGCGCCCATCCATGGCGACATCTTTTCCTCTTCCGTGCCTGGCAGGAAACCGATGTCTTCGCCCACCGGCACCGTCACACGGGTCACGATGATTTCATTGTAGAGCTTGGTTTCCAGCACCTGCGCCAGGCCGGCGGCCAGGGCCAGCAGGGTCTTGCCGGTGCCGGCCTGGCCCAGCAGGGTGACGAAGTCGCATTCCGGATTCATCAGCAAGTTCAGCGCGAAATTCTGCTCGCGGTTGCGCGCCGTCACGCCCCACACATTGTTCTTCGTGTGGCTGAAGTCGCGCAGGGTTTGCAGCACGGCCGTCTTGCCGTTGATCTGTTTCACCTGGCCATAGAACGGCGTTTCGCCGTTTTTCGGTTCCAGGTAGATGAACTGGTTGACCAGCAACGATGGAATGAACGGGCCCGTCACGCGGTAGAAGGTGGAGCTGTAGCCGTTCTTGCTTTCCTGCCACGATTCCATGTCCTTGCCGTGCTTGTTCCAGAAGTCGTCCGGCAATTGCACGATGCCCGAGTACAGCAAGTCCGTGTCTTCCAGCACATGGTCGTTGAAGTAATCTTCGGCTGGCAAGCCCAGGGCGCGCGCCTTGATGCGCATGTTGATGTCCTTCGACACCAGCACGACGGGGCGGCCATCCTGTTCCGACTCGAGCGAGCGCACGACGGCCAGGATCTGGTTGTCGGCCTTGCCTACTGGCAAGCCAGCCGGCAAGTCGGCGCTTTGCAGGCGCGTCTGGAAGAACAGGCGGCCCTTGGCATCCTTGTTGCCCAGCTTGGACAGCAGGATGCCGTGCTCGATGGCGTCGTCATCCGTGTTGCTGATCAGGGCGTCCAGGGTGCGGGAGACCTGGCGCGCATTGCGCGCCACTTCCGTCATGCCCTTTTTATGGTTGTCCAGCTCTTCCAGGGTCATCATCGGCAGGTACACATCGTGTTCCTCGAAGCGGAACAGCGACGATGGATCGTGCATCAGCACGTTCGTGTCGAGCACGAACAGCTTGCTGATGCCGCGCTGGTCGGCGGCGCGGCTGGCGGACGACTTGAGCTGGACTTCGACCGCCTTGTGCTTGGCCGGATGTGGCTGCTCGACTTGCTTGACGGATTTCAGCGGCGTGACCTTGCCCTTGGCTGCCGGCTTGGTTTTCGCGGCAGGAGCAGGGGCTGCGGCCACTGGCGCCGGTGCGGGCGCCTGTACCGGCTTGGCGACCATCAGGGCCGCCACTTGCTTGATCTTCGTGGCCGCATTGCGGACCGGCTTGGCAACTTCGGCGATCGCCGCTTCAATGATCGGTGCAGCCACTTTCTTGGCTGCCGGGGTTTTGGTGGCCGGGCGCGCTGCGCCTGCGGTTGGGTAATCTTGGGTGGCCAGGATGGTGGCTGGCTTGCTCGGTAATTTTGGCAGTGGCATCAGGATCTCAATCAAAAAATTTCTGGAATGAATCGCCCATGGGCAGCCAGCTTCTGGCGGCACTTCTCATGGGGTGGATGCGGGGGAACAACAATGCTACAGGACGAGTAACTGCCGGAAGGCCGGCAGCATGGCCGGTCATGGACGCCATCGGCGGGCTGCAGGCCCGCCTGGCGGAGTGGATGGAGGCGCTTCGTTGACTCAAAATGGCGATAGGTACCGTGAACTGAACTGCGGTTGAACTAAGCTCGCTGGAAGCCGGCAACGCGCATTGGATCAAAATGGACGATCAATTCAGATGCGCTACGAATTCCAGCACTTCTTCCACGTGAGTTGCGACCTTCACGCCTCTCCATTCTTTCACCAATCGGCCCTGGGCGTCAATCACAAACGTACTGCGCTCGACGCCACGGACCGTCTTGCCGTACATCTGTTTCATCTTCATGACGTTAAACAGCAGGCAAACGGCTTCGTCCGGGTCGGAAATGAGCTCGAATGGCAGCTCCAGCTTGGTTTTGAAGCTTTCGTGCGAGCGCAGGGAATCGCGGCTGATGCCGTAGATTTCCACGCCGGCGGCGACGAATTGCGAATACGCATCGCGAAAGGCGATGTTTTCCGTGGTGCAACCAGGGGTGTTGTCCTTCGGATAGAAAAACAGCACCGTGGCCTTGGCCGGGCGGCCCAGCAACTGAAAGGTCTTGCCGCTGGTCATCGCGGCGCTAAAGTCGGGTATGCTAACGAGGGATTGGCTATCAGCCACAGGTTCTCTCCTGAACGGTGATCATCAGCGCTGTTTTTAATCTGGCAACGCATCCAGGTGCAACAATACAGCATTCAGGCCGCTTTGCCCTGCACAATCAGGCGTCCCGAACGGCCTGGCAACTCATCCCAGGTGACGGGACAAACGGGCAAGTCCGTATTTTTTATCTTTTCATAATAATCGCCCATCGAGGCGAACTGGTAGCCCTGGGCTTTCCAGCCAGCCAGCAGTTGTTCGAAAATGGGGGCGAGTTTCTGTCCTTCAAGTTCCGCATGCAAGGTATATACGTGATCGCGCGGATTGTCGGCCGTCAGTGACAGGATATGCGCCGCAACATTGCCGGTGGTGATCAGCTTACCGTCGATTTCGCAGCCCAGCAATTCATCCAGGGTGGGCAGGGTGGTGGGCAATTGCACGCATTGCAAGATCGTGTTGCCGTTGCGCACGCGGTGCGGGCCATTGCTTGGATGCAGCATGGCGCCGCGCGCGTCGAGCATGGCGCGGCCATCGGAGGCAAAGCGGTAGCCGGCCGTGTCGTGTTCGACAAAGGCGCTCACATTCATTTGCCAGCCGGCCGCGCCGTGCGTGTGCGGCTTTGTTCCAAACACTTGTTCGTAGCGGTTGGCGGCCTTGCGCATCATGTTGATGGTCCAGGCGGCGCTGCGCTTGGCCACGTTGTCTTGCCACAGGGTGTGATCCCAGGTGTGGATGCCGCACTCGAAACCGGCATCGCGCACGGCGCGCAATTGCGCCGCGCATTGCTTGCCGATATCGGGTCCCGGCAGCAAAGTGCCGTACATCAATGTTTTCAAGCCGTAGTGCTCGACCACCGAGGTGCGCGATACCTTGCTGAAAAAGCCGGGCTTCAAGGCGCGCCGCAGGGCCCAGCCCGTGTGGTCGGGGCCCAGCGAGAACAGAAAGGTGGCCTTGGCCTGGTGCGCGGCCAGCATGCGCACCAGATTGCCCATGCCTTCACGGGTGCCGCGATAGGTATCGACGTCGATTTTCAGGGTCAGGAACGGCTTGCTCAACATTAATCCATCAGTGCTTTGGCTTGGGCTACCTGGCTGCGGTAGGCGTCGAAAATGTTGCGCAGGGAATCGGCCATGGTGGTGGTCGGCGCCCAGCCCAGCTCTTCGCAGGTATTCGTGATTTTCGGCACGCGGTTTTGCACGTCCTGGTAGCCGGCGCCGTAGTAGGCACCCGAGGTCGTTTCCACGATTTTCACGTGTTTCGCGCCTTCGGCGTATTCCGGGTATTCGGCGGCCAGGGTCAGCATCATGCCGGCCAGGTCGCGGATCGAATAGTTATTGGTCGGATTGCCAATGTTGTAGATCTTGCCGCTGGCGATGCCGTTCTTGTTGGCGATGATGCGGATCAGCGCATCGATGCCGTCGTCGATGTAGGTGAACGCGCGTTTCTGCGCGCCGCCATCGACCAGCGAGATGTTCTCGCCGCGCACGATGTGGCCGAAGAATTGCGTCACCACGCGCGAGGAACCTTCTTTTGGCGTGTGGATCGAGTCCAGGCCGGCGCCGATCCAGTTGAACGGACGGAACAGGGTGAAGTTCAAGCCTTCCATGCCGTAGCCCCAGATCACGCGGTCCATCAGCTGCTTGGCGTTCGAATAGATCCAGCGCGGCTTGTTGATCGGGCCGCAGATCAGTTCCGAGTTTTCCGGGTCGAATTCCTCGTCATGGCACATGCCATACACTTCCGAGGTCGACGGGAAGACCAGGTGCTTGCCGTACTTGGCGGCCGAGCGCACGATCGGCAGGTTGGCTTCGAAGTCCAGTTCGAAGACGCGCAGCGGCTGCTTGACGTAGGTCGAAGGCGTGGCGATGGCGACCAGGGGCAGGATGACGTCGCATTTCTTGACGTGGTATTCGACCCATTCCTTGTTGATCGTGATGTCGCCTTCGAAGAAGTGCATGCGCGACTTGTAGTTGTCATCTTCCAGCAATTCCGTGATGCGGTCCGTGTTCATGTCCATGCCGTAGACATGCCAGTCGGTGGTTTCCAGGATGCGCTTGGACAGGTGGTGGCCGATGAAGCCGTTGACGCCTAAGATGAGGACTTTTTTCATGTGAGATTCTCTTGAGTTAAATCAGTGTGTGCTGACGCGGGTGGTCAGACTTGCTTGCAATTGTTGAGCCGAAATCGGCTCCCCGGCAGCCCTCAGCGCGGAAATGGCCAGCATGCGGCCGTCTCCGCAGACGCCAAAGATGCAATTATCCACTACCGCCAAGCCCGGTGGCAAACTTCCTGCGGAAAGCTTGCTCAAACGGGCTTTTTCGATAATGTAAATGACATCATTGACTTCGGTGAAGGCGCCGGGATAGGGGGGCGCGACGGCACGGTGCAGGTTGTAAACCTGCTGCGCGGGTAACTTCCAGTCTATCCTGCCATCTTCGGGCTTGCGGCCGCCAAAGTAGCCGCCCTGGCGCAAATCGTTGAGCTGGCGCGGCGCCGTGCCGTCCAGCAAGGCCGGCAGCACGTTCCATAGGGTTTGTTCCGCCGCCACGGTGACCTTGCCGAAGACTTCGAAGGCCGTATCGTCGGGCAGGATGGGCACGGCCGTTTGCGCGACGATGGCGCCGGCATCGGGCTTGACCGTCATTTCATGCAGGGTGGCACCCGTTTGCGGGGCGCCATGCAGCACGGCCCAGTTGACGGGCGCGCGGCCGCGGAACGCCGGCAGCAGCGAGCCGTGCATATTGTAGGCGGGCGCGACTTCCAAGATGCTAGCCGGCAACATGTGGCGGTAGTAAAAACTGAACAGCATGTCCGGTGTTGCCGCCTGCACCTGCGCCAGCAACTCGGGCGCGCGGGCGTCCGATGGCGTGATGTACGGGATGCCTTCCGCCTGGCACAGGCTGGCGACGGATTCGAACCACAGGTTTTCCGTGGGGCTGTCTTCGTGCGTGACGACGAGGGCGATGTCGACGCCGCCGGCCAGCAGCACCTTGATGCAGCGCACGCCCACATTGTGGTAGCCGAAGACGACGGCGCGCGGGGCGCCCATCAGCGGCCCACCTGGCGCTTTTCCAGGCGCACGTACGATGGCGCCTCGGCTTCCGCCTGTGTCATGCCGTCCTGCAAGATGGTTTGCACCACGTAGCGGGGACGGGCGCGCACTTGCTGGAAGATGCGTCCCACGTATTCGCCCACCAGGCCGATGCCGAACAGGATCACGCCCATGAAGAAGAAGGCGATGGCGAACAGGGTGAACACGCCTTCGGCTTCCGCGCCCAGCAGGAAGCGGCGTACCAGCAGGAAGACCACCAGCAATGCCGAGCCCAGCGACAGCGCCATGCCCAGCATGGAAAAGATTTGCAGCGGAATCAGCGAAAAGCCCGTGACCAGGTCGAAATTGAGGCGGATCAGGCTGTACAGCGAGTATTTCGATTCGCCGGCCGCCCGTTCCTCGTGTTCGACGATGATTTCCGTCGGCTTGCGGGCAAAGGTGTAGGCCAGTGCCGGCACGAAGGTATTGACTTCGGCGCATTGGTTGACGAGGTCGATCACGTTGCGGCCATACGCGCGCAGCATGTTGCCCTGGTCGGTGATCTTGATATTCGTGATTTTTTCGCGCAGGCGGTTCATCATCTTCGAGGCCAGCGTGCGCCAGGCGGAATCTTGCCGCTTGCGCCGGATCGAGCCCACGTAATCGTAGCCTTCGCGCATCTTCGCCACCAGGTTGCCGATTTCCTCGGGCGGATTCTGCAGGTCGGCGTCGAGCGTGATCATGATCTGTCCGCGCGATGCCTCGAAGCCGGCCAGGATGGCCATGTGCTGGCCATAATTGCCGTTGAACAAGATTACGCGCGTGACGTCCGGGCGCTGGCGGAACTGTTCCGCCAGGATGGGTACCGAATTGTCGCGGCTGCCATCGTTGATGAAGATGATCTCGTAGCTCGTCTGGAGGGCGTCGAGGGCCGGATACAGGCGGGCGAACAGGCTGGCCAGGCCATCTTGCTCGTTGTAGATCGGAATGATAATGGACAGTTCAGGTTTCATCGGCGCGCTGCTCATTTGATGAGAATGGATTTGACGGTGGCGACGGCGCGTTCCACGTCCTGTGTCGTCATGGCGTAGAACATCGGCAAGGTCACGGTCAGGCGGCCGATCTTTTCCGAGACGGGGAACATGCCATCGGTAAAGCCGCGTTCGCGGTACATGGTAAACAGGTGGATCGGTGCGTAATGATAGCCCGTTCCCACGTTTTGCTGCGCCATTTGCTGCATGAAGGCGGCGCGCGTGCCGGGGCCATTGTCGGGCAGGATGATCTGGAACAAATGCCAGTTGCTGTTTTCAAAGTCCTGCACGGGCAGCTGGGCGCCGCTCAGCGCTTCGAAGTCGCTGCCGAACTGCGCGAAATAGTGGCGTGCCAGCGCGCGGCGGTGGGCCGTGATGGCCTCGATATTGGCGAACTGGCCCAGGCCGATGGCGGCCATGATGTCGCTCATGTTGTACTTGCCGCCCAGCACATCGACGTCGATGCCGTCGACGCCGCTGCGCGTCACGCCCTGCAGCCGGTATTTCTCGGCCAGTTTCGCTTCTTCCAGGTTGTTGAGGACGAGGCAGCCGCCTTCGCCCGTGGTGATGTTCTTGTTGGCCTGGAAGCTGAACGAGACGAAGTCGCCAAACGCGCCGATGCGCTTGCCTTTCCAGGTGGAACCGAACGCTTGCGCCGCGTCTTCCACGACCCTTAAATTGTACTTTTCAGCAATCGCGTACAGGCGGTCCATGTCGACGGGCAGGCCGGACAGGTAGACGGGGATGATGGCCTTGGTACGCGGGGTGATGACCGCTTCCAGTTTGTCGAGGTCGATATTCCGGGTGACGGGATCGATGTCGGCGAACACGGGCGTGGCGCCCACTTCGATGATGACGTTGGCCGTCGCGACCCACGACACGGGCGTGGTGATGACTTCGTCGCCGGGGCCTATGCCAGCGATGCGCAGCGCGATTTCCATGGTGCACGTGCCCGAATTGAAGGTGCGCACGGGGCGCCCGCCAAAATACTCGGATAGCTGGGCTTCGAAGGCCTGCACTTTCGGGCCGCTGGTGATCCAGCCCGAGCGCAGCACTTCGCCGACGGCGGCGATGGTCGCTTCATCGATGGTGGGTTTGGAAAAGGGCAAAAAGGGCAGGGTAGAGGTCATGGGGCGCAGTTCTTGGATCTGTATTGTGTCAGGGTATCGGTATCGCCGAGGCTGCCAGTGCCGTCAAAAGGCGCCGGCAGGCATGGCTATTTTATATCGTCAGTATGGCGGCGCAGCCTTTCAGCGGTGAAAAATCCTGCTGATGCAGGGGCGGGGCAAGCTGGCCGGGGGCGCGATCCGTGCAGCCTCGCGCCCCAGTTAAATATTTACTTGTTGGCAACGACCATGCGGCGTGCATCTTCGGCAATCACACGCATGGGCACGCCACGACCCTGCAATTCCTTGTAACGGTACAGGCTGATAATCGCCATGTCGTGCACGCCGGCATTGGCATCGTTCGTCCATTGCGTGATGAAAGGCTCGATGTTCGGGATGGATAGTTCGGGCTGCTGTTTCAGGCCAAACGTAAACTCATCCCAGTAATCGACGAGGATCACGGGCCGCTGCAGGTAATACGTCAGCGACTGTTCGTAGATGCCGACCGAATAGAGCTTGGTATCGGCCGTCAGTTCGGCCTGGATCTGCGGCAGCATGTCGGTGCCTGCGCGGTTCTGGCCATACAGCTCGGAGCCGGCCAGGATGCAGTGCGTGGCCAGGAAACCGGCGCCGGCGATGGTCAGCACCGTCATGTCGCGGCGCAACTGGCGCGCATGCAGCAAGGCCAGGGCGCCGCCGGCCAGGGCGAAGAAGCCGGCCGCCATCAGCCATGGCTGGTAGCCCTTCAGTGCGACCAGGGCTTCCGCGTCGCGTGCGCTGGCCTTGCTGAAGGCGATCGGTCCGCCGATCAGGATGGCCGCGCCCAGCACGCACAGCAGGCCGGCGGCGAACAGGCGCTGGCGGCGCGAGGCCGATTCCAGGTACAGCGCCACCAGCAGGGCCAGCGCCGGGAAGATGGGCACGATATAGCCAGGCAGCTTCGAAGTCGAATAGCTGAAGAAGAAGAAAATGAAGACGGCCCAGACGAGCAGCATCAAGCGGGGCTGGAAGGCGCCTTCCTGGCGCTTGAAGGCGGCGGCCAGGCTTTGCGGCAGCACGCCTATCCATGGCAGGATGCCGGGAATGAGCAGCACCAGGAAGTAATACCAGGCGCCTTCGCGCTTGTGGCCCTTCATCAGGAAGCGCTGGAAATGCTCGTGGATGAAGAAGAAATGCGGCTGTTCCGGATTGCGCAGGGCGACCAGCACGAACCACGGCGTGGCGATGGCAAAGAACAGCAGCAAGCCCTTGACCAGGTGCAGCCGCGTCCAGATGCGCCAGTCGCGCGCGCACAGCGAATACAGCACCAGCACGGCGCCCGGCAGCACGATGCCGATCAAGCCCTTGGCCAGCACGGCCAGCGCCATGGCTGCCCAGCAGGCCAGCATCCAGTTGCGGCGCTCGAACTCCGTGGCGTCGTCGCGCTGGGCGATCAGCAGGCTGCCCAGGGTGAGGGTCATCATGCCCGACAGGCCCATGTCCAGCGAATTGATCTGGCCGGAAGCGAGCCAGAACAGGCTCGATGCCAGCACCAGGCCCGCATACAGGCCCACGCGCGGGCCGAACACTTTCTTGCCCGCGTAAGCCGTCATGCATACGCCGATGATGCCGCACAGGCCAGTCCACAGGCGCGCCTGCCATTCGCCCAGGCCGAAGGCGGCGAAGGTCAGCGCATTCATCCAGGTTTGCAGCGGCGGCTTTTCAAAGTACTTGATGCCGTTCAGGCGCGTGGTGATCCAGTCGCCCGTGACGAACATTTCGCGCGCCATCTCGGCGTAGCGGCCCTCGTCGGGCGGTACCAGGGTACGCACGCCCAGCGCATACAGGGTGACGACGATGAAGATGCCCAGCAGGGACCACATCAGCACCCGCGACGAGTGCAGTTCGTTGACATTGATTTTCATGCGTGCGTGCCTGCGGCCGGGGCCAGGATCAGGGCCAGCGTGACCTTGCGGCCTTCGCCCATGAGGATATTGTAGGTGCGGCAGGCAGCCTGGCTATCCATGCATTCGACGCCGATGCGGCGCATGGTCAGCGCGGCCGTCAGCTTCGGATGCACGAAACGCTGGCGTTCGCCCGTGCCGAGGATGACCACGTCGGGCGCATCGGCCAGGATCTGCGCGAAATGCGCCTCGTTCAATTGCTCGAAACTGGCCACTTCCCACGCCCGCGGGGGCATTTCCGGCATGACGATCAGGCTGTAGTTGTAGGGCTGGGCATTGATCTCCACGCCGTTTTCGTCATAGCCGGTGACAGTCTGGTATTGTTGGGTGCTGCTGGCATGGAGTTTCATGGCGATATCGGGGGCTGGTCGTGTCGGTTGATCGGTGCGCGCGCGGCCAAACTGCGTGCCGCGGCCAAGGGCGTAAGCATGCCATAAATGACAGAAAAGAGCGACTGAAAAGCAATATCCTTTCCAAATTGCAATCTTCGGCGCCACAGAGGGACTGCCTGCTTGCGCCATGGTAATGCTGCCAGATTAAGGGAAGATGAAGATGGCGCGTGCCCGATTGCCGTCCGGAGGCGCCGGCGTGGCAGAATCGGCGTCAAATGCTGGGGTTGGCCATGTTTAATTTGATAAAATGGCCTGTTTTCGGCGAGAATGGTTGTTTTCGCCTTGCAGTCTTTCGCATCGCAGTTTCACGGGTTCATAGTTCTGGCGCGGCTATCATGCTGCAAGTTCTGCTTACCGCGCCGCATCACGACAGGGATTTATTTTGCGACCGATTCAGAAATCGAATAAATTGGCGGATGTCTGCTATGACATCCGCGGCCCGGTCCTGGAAAAATCCAGGCAAATGGAAGAAGAAGGCCACAAGATCACCAAGCTCAATATCGGCAACCTGGCCGTATTCGGCTTCGATCCGCCGGACGAGATCGTGCGCGACATGATGCTCAACCTGCAAAATGCCGCCGGCTATACGGATTCGAAGGGCATGTTCGCGCCGCGCAAGGCCGTCATGCACTATACGCAGGGCAAGAATATCGCCGGCGTGACCATCGATGACATTTATTTGGGCAATGGCGCTTCCGAACTGATCGTCATGTCGATGAACGCCCTGCTCAACAGCGGCGACGAAGTGCTGGTGCCGGCGCCCGATTACCCGCTGTGGACGGCCGCCGTCAGCCTGTCGGGCGGCAATCCCGTGCATTATGTGTGCGACGAGCAGAACGAGTGGTATCCCGACATCGAGGACATGCGCCGCAAGATCACGCCACACACCAAGGCTATCGTCGTCATCAACCCGAACAATCCTACGGGCGCGCTGTACCCGGTTTCCGTGCTGCTGCAGATCGTCGAACTGGCGCGCCAGCACCAATTGATCATTTTCGCCGACGAGATCTACGACAAGGTGCTGTACGACGAAGCCGAGCACGTGTCGATCGCCTCGCTGGCCGACGACGTGCTGTTCATCACCATGAACGGCTTGTCGAAGAATTACCGCTCCTGCGGCTACCGTTCCGGCTGGATGGTGGTCTCGGGCGAAAAGCGCCACGCAAAAGATTACATCGAAGGCCTCAACATGCTGGCCTCGATGCGGCTATGCGCCAACGCGCCGGGGCAGTTTGCCATCCAGACGGCGCTTGGCGGCTACCAGAGCATACAAGACCTGGTGGGGCCCGGCGGGCGCCTGTTGAAACAGCGCGACCTGGCGCACAAGCTGCTGACCGATATTCCGGGCGTCACCTGTGTCAAGCCGAAGGCCGCGCTGTACATGTTCCCGCGTCTGGACCCGGAGATCTACCCGATCGCCGACGACCAGCAGTTTGCCTATGAATTACTGGCCGAAGCCAAGGTCCTGATCGTGCAGGGCACGGGCTTCAACTGGATCGCGCCCGACCATTTCCGCGTCGTCTTCCTGCCCAACTCGGATGACCTGACCGAGGCCATGGGGCGCATTGCGCGCTTCCTCGAAGGCTATCGCAAGCGTCACGGCCGGGGCTGAAGCAGCCAGCAGCAATCTCGATCAACCTGGCGCCGCCCAAGGGAGGCGCCACTTATGAGCAGTCAAGCACAACTATGAAATCCATCAAGATCGGCCTGCTGGGCCTGGGCAATGTCGGTTACGGCACGTTCAGCGTCCTGAAACGCAACCAGGAAGAAATCAAGCGCCGCGCGGGCCGCGGCATTGAAGTCGTCGTCGTCGCCGTGCGCGACGTGGCGCGCGCCGAAGCGCTCGTCGCCGGCGGCTGCAAGGTCGTCAATGACCCTTACCTGATCGTCAACGATCCCGAGATCGACATCGTCGTCGAACTGATCGGCGGCTACGACCTGTCGAAGACCCTGGTGATGCAGGCGATTGCCAACGGCAAGCACGTGGTCACGGCCAACAAGGCCCTGCTGGCCGTGCACGGCAATGAAATCTTCGCCGCCGCCCAGGACAAGGGCGTGATGGTGGCCTTCGAAGCGGCCGTCGCCGGCGGCATCCCCATCATCAAGGCGCTGCGCGAAGGCTTGACGGCCAACCGCATCGAATGGATCGCCGGCATCATCAACGGCACCACCAATTTCATCCTGTCCGAGATGCGCGACAAGGGCCTCGATTTCGCCACCGTGCTGAAACAGGCTCAGGAACTGGGCTACGCGGAAGCCGATCCCACCTTCGACATCGAAGGCGTCGACGCCGCGCACAAGGCCACCATCATGTCGGCCATCGCCTTCGGCATCCCGGTGCAGTTCGACAAGGCCTACGTGGAAGGCATCAGCAACCTCAATGCCGTCGACATCCGCTACGCCGAGCAGCTGGGCTACCGCATCAAGCTGCTGGGCATCACCAAGCGCGCCACCGTCAACGGCGTGGAGGGCATCGAGCTGCGCGTGCATCCGACCCTGATCCCGGCCAAGCGCCTGATCGCCAACGTGGAAGGCGCCATGAACGCGGTGCTGGTGCATGGCGACGCCGTCGGCGCCAGCCTGTACTCGGGCCGCGGCGCGGGCGCCGAGCCGACCGCGTCGTCGGTGATCGCCGACCTGGTTGACATCACCCGCCTGGCCACGGCCGACCCGGAACACCGCGTGCCGCACCTGGCGTTCCAGCCGAACGCGATGACCGATATCGCCATCTTGCCGATGTCGGAAATCACCACCAGCTACTACCTGCGCATGCACGTGGCCGACCAGCCGGGCGTGCTGGCCGACCTGACGCGCATCCTGGCCGAACGCAGCATCTCGATCGACGCCATGCTGCAAAAAGAGCCGGCCGAAGGCGAGACGCATACGGACATCATCATGCTGACGCACCAGACGCAGGAAAAGAATGTCACGGCCGCCATCGAGAAGATGGAAGCGTTAAATAGCGTGGTGGGTACGGTCACCAAGATCCGCCTGGAAAACCTCAGCTGAGCGTTTTCAGGCGATCCATGTAAAACGGCGCCCGCGGGCGCCGTTTTTTCATCCGATGACTATCTTAATGCTGCGGTACGTCGGGCGCGCCGACGGGGCCCACATCCATGCCGTCATAGCTGGCCAGCTGGTTTTCCTGCGCGAACTGCATCAGTTCGCCATTGCGCGCGTGCAGGCTGTCGACGCCATGCACTTCGGCCTTTTCCACGTGCAGCACCCACACGGGTGGCGCCGCCGGATCGTCGAGTTCCGGCTGGTACAGTTCCACGGGGCGGTAGCCCTGCAGCGCCAGCACGGTGGCGGCCTGCTCCAGCGGCTCGGAAGTCGGGTTGGTGAAGTAATAGCCCCACAGCAGCGGCTGGGACAGGTCCCAGGGCGCGTTCTCGGCGATGTTGGCAAACAGTTCGCTTACGTCTTCTTTGGTCATCATGGCAGTGGGCCTTCATTAAAATCTCAGGGCGCGATCTTAACATCGGCGCCCGTGGCACGCCATGCGCGCATAAAAAAACCGGCTGTATAGCCGGTTTTTTATCAGCCGCTAACAACGGCTTGATTCTGATTCGCGCGAGCGTGAATCAGAACTTGTAGCGCAGGCCGATCGACAGCAGGTCGGCTTTCATGTTGCCGCCATCCACGCTGAATACTTTACCGAAGTTCTCGTATTCCGCTACCAGCGACAATTTTTTATCGAAGTGGTAAGCAGCACCGATGCCAAAGACGGCTGCGGTCTTGTTTTTGGAACCATCGAAATCAAAGAAGTCTTTATTGTTACTGGGTTTTGCACGATTTTGCGTTACACCGGCTTTGCCGAACAGCGAAAATTGTTCATTCAATGGCAGGGTGCCGGTGGCTGCCACGTAAAACGCGCTGCTTTCCAGGTTAGCCGATGCATCTTCCCCATACAGTTTCACTTTGCCAAAATTGACGTAGCCAGCTTCTGCGCCGAAGTTGGGCGTGAAATCGTAACCAGCGTAGGCTTTGTAGCCGGTTTTGTGATCTTTTTCCGAACCTTGGCCATCGACGTTCAATTTCAATTCCGAACGACCGATGTTGGCGCCAGCATAGAAACCTTCAGCTTGAGCGAACAATGGGAATGCCAGGGCGGCGCCTACGACTGCTGCAAACAATTGCTTTTTCATATTGATCCTAGATAATTAATGCGGAGAGACTGTCTCGCCGCTTAATGGGAGCCGAATTGTATAGGGATGAATATGTTTATGTAAGGCAATTATTTAAAAAATATTAGAAATAAGCTACGTGTTGTTTTTGGGCAACACTTCGTGTCGAATGACTATCTGTGCAGGCCATCATGCGGCGCCGCCAAAATGCACGCTGACTTTCAATCCGTGGCCATTTTCCGCCGTCGCCAGTTCCAGGCGTGCGCCGTGCAGGGCGGCGATGTCGCGCACGATGGCCAAACCTAGGCCCGCGCCGCCTGGATTGCTCTCGAGCGCCGTGCCGACGCGGTAGAACGGCGTGAATACGCGTTCGCGCTCGGCCGGCGGGATGCCCTTGCCGCTGTCTTCCACCTCCAGCACGGCGCCGTGTTCGTGGCCGTTCCCCGTTTGCGCCGCGCGCACGCGCAGGATCACGCTGCCGCCCTGCGGCGTGTAGCGCAGGGCGTTGTCGACCAGGTTGGCCACCAGTTCATGCAGCAGCAGGGCCTGGCCATGCACGGGCGCTTCGTCGGGCGCTTCCAGAGACAGGTCGATTTGCCTGCCGACGGCGGCCATGGCCATTTCCAGTCCCACCTGCTGCGCCACGTCGCGCAAGGGGACGGTGTCCATCGCCAGGCTGTCGCCGCCATGCTCGATGCGCGCCAGGGTCAGGAGGCGGTTGGCCAGCAGCACGGTCGAATCGGTAGTGGCGGCGATCGAGCGCACGATGTCGCGCAGGGCGGCGATGTCCGGCGGCGTGCCCGCCTGGCGGTCGCATTCGCGCATGGCCAGTTCGGCCTGGGTTTTCAGCACCGTCAGCGGCGTGCGCAACTGGTGCGAGGCGTCGGCGATGAAGCGGCGCTGGCTGGCGATCAGCTGCTGCAGGCGCGACATGGAGCCGTTCATGGCGCTCACCAGAGGGCGCATTTCCTTGTGCACCAGCGTGGGGTCGACGTCGGACAGGTCGGACAGGGTGCGCGTCTCGACTTCCGTTTTCAAGCGCATCAGCGGGCGCAGCACCAGGCGCACGGCAAACCACACGAGGGCGCCCATCACCAGTATCATCGCCGCCTGCCAGCTCAGGGTGTCGAACAGGATCTGGTTCGACAGGCCGCGCCGCGCGTCCAGCGTTTCGGCCACCTGGATCAGGGCGATGCCGCGCATCGAGTCGTCATACACGGGTTGCAGCAGGGCGGCGATGCGGATCGGCTTGCCGTGGTAGTCGGCGTGGTAGAAGCGCACCAGGGCGGGATAATTCTGTGAGCGGGGCACGTTTTTCGGCACGGGCGGCAAGTCGCCATAGCCCGACACCAGTTCGCCATTGATGCCCGTCACCTTGTAATAGATGCGGCCCAGGGTGTCGGTTTCGAAGCTGTCGAGCGCCACGTAGGGTACTTCGGCCACCACCTTGCCGCCCACGATGGAGACGCGCTCGGCCAGCGCCCGCGTCGACGCCAGCAAGGAGCGGTCGTAGGCCATGTCGGCCGCGTCGAGCGCGTTGCGGTAGACAAAGACGGCATCGAGCAGCACCAGCATCACCAGGGGGATGAGCAGCCAGCGCAGCAGCTGGCTGCGCAGGCTGCCCAGCGGCCGGCCTTGCACCCAGCGCCGGCGCAAGCGTTCGTGCATGGGCGGGCGTGGGGGGCGCACGGTCATTTCGGCGCGGCCGGCGCCATGGCGCTGCGCGGCTGCAGCAGGTAGCCGATGCCGCGCAGGGTGGTGATGACGGCGCCGTCGGGCGAGCCGCTTTCCACGCCGCTTTCCAGCTTCTTGCGCACGCGGTGGATGTACAGTTCGATGGCGTCCAGGTTGGCGTCGTCGGCCAGCGCAAAGACTTCGTCGAACAGTTTTTCCTTCGACACGGCGCGTCCCGAGCGCGTGATCAGCGCTTCGAGCACCGCGTGTTCGCGCGGCGTCAGGGGAAACGGGGCGCCGGCATAGCTGAACATGCGCGTGACGGTGTCGAAACTGAGGGCGCCGCAGGTGTGCACGAGGGCTTCATTGCCCTGGCTGCGGCGCAGCAGGGCCTTCACGCGCGCTTCCAGTTCGGCCAGTTCGAACGGCTTGGCCATGTAGTCGTCGGCGCCCAGGTTCAGGCCCTGCACTTTTTCATCCAGGCCGCCGCGCGCAGTGAGTATCATGACGGGAGTCTTGCCGCGCGTGCCGCCGCGCGCGCGCAGGCGGCGCAGCACGTCCAGGCCATCCATCTTCGGCAGGGTCAGGTCGAGCAGCACCAGCGAGTATTCCTGCGTGTGCAGCAGGGCGTCGGCATCGGCGCCGTTGTGGGCGGTCTCCACCGTCAGGTGCGCGTCGCGCAGGGCCTTTGCCAGCCAGTGCGACAGCTCCAGATGGTCTTCCACTAATAATATGCGCATGGTCTCCGCCATTCGTTGAAATGGATGCAGTGTAAGCCTGCCGGCGCCGCGCCGACAGGGGCGGCAATGAATATGTTTGCCCCCTTTGTGGCTGGCTGGCGACACCTGTCAGTCTGAAAGCGAATTGAAAGGATCGCGCTCATATAGTGTGATCCTGATTCATGAAATTGATCAGGCATATCACTAATAACTATATCTAAGGGAGATACTCTACATGAAGAAGACCGCATACTCGCTGGCCGCTCTGGCTGTCCTGGCCGCCGCTGGCAGCGCCCAGGCACAATCGAACGTCACGCTGTACGGCCGCCTGGACGCCGGCGTCAGCACCACCAGCAACGCCGGTCCGAACAAAAGCTCGATGACGCAAGTGAGCTCCGGCGGCATGAACACTTCGCGCTGGGGCATCCTGGGCAGCGAAGACCTGGGCGGCGGCCTGAAAGCTGTCTTCAACCTGGAAGGCGGCATCCTGGTCGACACGGGCGCGGCCGACGGCGCGCTGTTCAAGCGCCAGGCCAATGTGGGCCTGGAAGGCGCGTTTGGCCGCGTCGTGCTGGGCCGTTCGTTCACCACCGTGTATGACTTCGTGCTGCCGTTCGATCCAATGGCCTATGCGCCGTTCTATTCGTGGGCCACTTCGGCCAACGCGACGGGCCCGAGCAAATACGGCATGACGACGGCCTTCGACAACATGGTCAAATACTCGGGCAAGACGGGCGACTTCAGCTACGGCGCATCGTACGGCTTCGGCGAGCAGTCGACGGGCAACTCGGACAGCGCCAAGCTGTCGACGGCCGTCACCTACAAGACCGGTCCTGTCAGCCTGCTGGCCACGTATGAGCAGGTGAACGGCAATGCCATCGCCGGCGGCGCGCGCGACAAGACCACCGTGTACCACCTGGGCGCCATGTATGACGACGGCCCGTGGAAAGTGCAGGCGGCGGCGCGCGACTACAAGCTCGATCCGGCTGCCTCCGGCAAGGCCGACGTACGCGGCACCCTGTACTGGGGCGGCGTCAGCTACAAGACCACGCCGGTGATCACCCTGACGGGCGTGATCTACTACCAGGACGTGAAAAACGTGGCCGCCAACCTCAATGCCGATCCGATCATGTACGTGGCGCGCGTGCGCTATGCCCTGTCCAAGCGCACCGACCTGTATGTGGCCGGCGCCTACGCCAAGGCCAAGCACAACCAGCTGGTCAGCCTGTCGCGTGACGATGCCGGTTTCGGCGACACGCAGCGCGGCCTGATCGCCGGCATCCAGCACCGCTTCTAAGGCATGACGATGCTGCGCTCCCTGTTCCTGTCCTTGCTGTGCCTGCTGCCTGCCCTCGCGGGGGCGCAGGCGTCGGCGCCGGCCGAGTGCGTGGTGCCGTCCAAGCCGGGCGGCGCCATGGACCTGACCTGCAAGCTGGCGAAAAAAGGCCTGGCGCAGGAGGGCGCGGCAGCCGCCATGGCGCCGATGCGCATCAGTTATCTGCCCGGCGGCATCGGCGCCGTGGCCTGGCACTCGATGGGTTCGCAGCGCCGCCGCGCGGAGCCGAACACCCTGGTGGCCTTTTCGGGCGGTTCGCTGCTCAATCTGGCGCAGGGCAAGTTCGGCAATGCCAAGGCGGGCGACGTGCGCTGGGTGGCGGCGCTGGGCGCCGACTACGGCATGATCGCCGTGCGCAGCGATTCGCCCTACAAGACGCTGGGCGACCTGATCGCGGCATTGCGGCAGCATCCGGACAAGGTGCTGATCGGCGTCTCCGGCACCATCGGCAGCCAGGACTGGCTGAAGATGGCGCTGGTGGCGCGCCACGCCGGCATCGATCCGAAAGTACTGCGCTTCGTCGCGCTCGAAGGCGGCGGCGAAGTGTTTACGGCGATGCAGGCCGATTATGTGCAGGTGGTCTCGGGCGACACGTCTGAAGCCACCCTGAACGCCAGCGCCAACCACGCGCGCGTGCTGGCCGTGCTGTCGGAGAAGCGCCTGCCCGGCGTGCTGGCAGGCGTGCCGACGGCGCGCGAGCAAGGCGTCGACGTGGTCTGGCCCATCATCCGCGGCGTGTGGATGGGGCCCCAGGTGCCGGAGGCGGACTACCAGCGCTGGGTGGCCACCTTTGACCGCGTCATGGCCACGCCGCAGTTCGCGGAATGGCGCGCGCAGGCCGGCCTGTATCCATTCGCCCTGACTGGGCCGAAGCTGACGGCGTATGTCAGGAAGGCGGTCGACGAGTATGCCAGGCAGGCGAATGAGCTTGGCCTGATGCGCTGAACGACATCCCATTAAATAAAAAACCTATTCATAGACGGAGACAACCCCATGCAAACCAAGACCCTGCTTCAAGCCGCCCTTGCCACCGCGTTTGCCAGCCTGGCCGGCGCCGCTTTCGCCCAGGTACCGGCAGGTTATCCGGCCGACTACCAGAAGATCATCGACGCGGCCAAGAAGGAAGGCAAGGTGGTGATCTACAGCGCCACCGACAGCAAGGCCGCCGCGCCGCTGATCAAGGATTTCAGCGCCCTGTATCCCGGCATCTCGGTCGAATACAACGACATGAATTCCACCGAAGTGTATAACCGCTTCATTTCCGAAGTGGCCGCCGGCGGCAACACGGCCGACGTGATGTGGTCTTCGGCGATGGACTTGCAGATGCGCCTGGCCTCCGATGGCTACGCCCTGAAATACAAGTCGGTCGAAGCGGCCAAGATCCCCGGCTGGGCCATGTGGGACGACCAGGCCTACGGCACCACGTTCGAGCCGGCCGCCATCGTCTATAACAAGCGTTTGCTCGACCCGAAGGAAGTGCCGAAGAACCACGACGACTTCGTCAAGCTGATCGCCACGCCGAAGTTCAAGGACAAGGTCACCACCTACGACATCGAGAAATCGGGCGTGGGCTTCATGTTCATGGCGCAGGATGCCAAGGAATATCCGCAATTCCTGGCGCTGCAAAACGCGTTCGGCACGGCCAAGGTGCGCGTGCAGTCGTCGACGGGCACCATGATGGAGCGTATCTCGTCCGGTGAAAACCTGATCGGCTACAACGTGCTGGGTTCCTACGCGCTGGTGCGCGCCAAGACCGACCCGTCGATCGGCGTGGTGCTGCCCAAGGATTACACCCTGATCCTGTCGCGCGTACAGTTCATCAACAAGAACGCGAAGAACGTCAACGCCAGCAAGCTGTGGCTCGATTACATCCTGTCGCACCGCGGCCAGACCATCATCGCCAACGGCGCCAAGCTGTTCGCCATCCGCGCCGACGTCACGGGCGAGACCACCTCGGCGGAACTGATCAAGGAAATCGGCACGGCCAACGTCAAGCCGATTCCCGTGCATCCGATCATCCTGCAATTCCTGGGGCCAGCCAAGCGCATGGCCTTCCTGAAGCAATGGAAAGAAACAGCCGGCAAAAAATAACGCCGACTTAGCCGCCCGCGAGCCTGGCTGCGGGCGCACGCCGTACCCTTCATTCATTGGATTCATCATGCAAACTGCTATCTTGCCGCTGCCTGCACGGTCGCGCTCTCCCTTGTCGCGCCTGAACTGGCCGCGCGGCGTGGTCGTGGCGATTACCCTGGTCGCCATTTTCCTGCCGCTGTTCCTGATTTTTTACCAGAGCTTTTTGAACGCGCCCTTCTTCATGCCGGTGCGCGAATTCGGCTTTGATTCTTACCGTTTCATCTTCGATGATCCCGATTTCGCCATGGCCTTCAAGAATGGCCTGATGCTGGCCTTCGGCCTGACCGTCATCGCCGTGCCGCTGGGCGGCATGCTGGCCTTCCTGATGGTGCGCACGGATTTGCCGGGCCGCGGCTGGGTGGCGCCCATGCTGCTGGTGCCGATCTTTGTCTCGCCGATGGTGATGGGCTTTGGCTACGTCGTCTCGATGGGACCCGTGGGCTTCTATTCGATCTGGGCCAAGGAGCTGCTGGGCTTCGTGCCCTGGAATATCTATTCCTTCACCAGCATCGTCATCATCGCTGGCCTGACGCACGTGCCGCACGTCTACCTGTATGCCTCGTCGGCCTTGAAAAGCCTGGGTTCGGACGTGGAAGAAGCGGCCCGCGTGGCCGGCGCTTCGCCGATCCAGGTGATGCTCAATGTGTCGCTGCCGATGATCATGCCTGCGCTGGCGTACGCGGGCGTGCTGGTGTTCTTCCTCGGCTTCGAGGTGTTCGGCCTGGTGTTGGTGCTCGGTGATCCGGAAGGCCATCTGGTGCTGCCGACCTATCTGTACAAGCTGACGAACAAGCTCGGCACGCCGTCGTACCACCTGATGGCCGCCGTCGCCGTCTGCCTGGTGATGGTGACCATGCCGCTGGTGATGATACAGCGCTGGCTGCTGAAATCGGCCAACAAATACGTGTCGATCAAGGGCAAGGGCGCGCGCAGCAAGGCCATGCCGCTGGGCCGCTGGAAGTGGCTGGCGTTTGCCTTGCTGGCCGGCTGGCTGATCTTCACCATCATCCTGCCGTTGACGGGCATCGTGCTGCGCTCCTTCGTGCAGTACTGGGGCGAAGGCGTGCACCTGGCCGACGTGCTGACGTTGCAGCATTTCCGCGACATTTTCGACCAGCCTTCGCTGGTGCGCGGCATCGTCAACACCATCCTGATCGGCGTCGTCGGCGGCGCGCTGGCCGTGGGCTGCTACAGCTTCATCGCGCTGGCCATGCACCGCAAGCAGGACGGCATCACGCGCCTGCTCGATTACAGCGTGCTGGTGCCGCGCGCCGTGCCAGGCCTCTTGGCCGGCCTGTCGTTCCTGTGGGTGTTCCTGTTCGTGCCGGCCTGGCTCGACGGCATATTGAAAGGCATGGACAACGGCGTGGCCCTGTGGCTGAGCGGCCATGTGATTCCCGTGCTGCGCGAAGTACGCTCGACGATCTTCGCCCTGTGGCTCGCGTATTCGGTGGTGTGGATGGCCTACGGCATGCGCCTCATTTCGACGGCGCTGCTGCAGGTGGGACCGGAGCTGGAAGAGGCGGCGCGCGCCGTCGGCGCCAGCCGCGGCCAGGTGACGCGCGACGTCACGCTGCCATTGATCAAATACGGCTTGCTGGGCGCCTGGCTGATGGTGTTCCTGATCTTCGAGCGCGAATATTCGACGGGCGTGTACCTGCTCTCGCCGGGCACGGAAGTGATCGGCGCCATGCTGGTGTCGCTGTGGGCGGGCGGTTCGACCGATCTGGTGGCGGCGCTGTCCTTCATCAATATCACCCTGGTGGCCATCGGCCTGGGCATCGCCTTGCGTTTCGGCGTGAAACTCCATAATTAATAGAAGACTGAGACCACATCATGAATGAATTGACCGTCAATGAGCTGTACCTGGACTACGGCACGGGCGCATCCGCCAACCAGATCCTGAAGGGTGTCTCGATGCACCTGCAAAAAGGCGAAGTGGTCGCCTTGCTGGGGCCTTCGGGCAGCGGCAAGACCACCTTGCTGCGCGCCGTGGCCGGGCTGGAAAGCCCGAAGGCCGGCACCATCCAGATCGGCGAGCGCAATGTCTTCGACGGCGCGAAGCAGTTCGAGATGCCGGCCGAGCATCGCAACCTGGGGCTGGTGTTCCAGTCGTACGCGCTGTGGCCGCACAAGACGGTGTTCGACAACGTCGCCTACGGCCTCAAATTGCGCAAGATGGGCAGCACGGAAATCGCCGCGCGCATCAAGGAAGTGCTGACGCAGCTGGGCCTGGGTCATCTGGGCGAGCGCTATCCGCACCAGCTGTCCGGCGGCCAGCAGCAGCGCGTGGCGATCGCCCGGGCGCTCGTGTACAACCCGCCCGTGATCCTGCTCGACGAACCGCTGTCGAACCTGGACGCCAAGCTGCGCGAGGAAGCGCGCGCCTTCCTGCGCGAACTGATCGTGCGCCTGGGCCTGTCGGCCCTGATGGTGACGCATGACCAGGGCGAGGCGATGGCCATTTCCGACCGTATTTTGCTGCTCAATAACGGCAAGATCGAGCAGCAGGGCACGCCGCAAAGCATGTATGAAACGCCCGATACCCTGTTCACGGCCGAATTCATGGGCAGCAACAACCGCCTGCCCGGCAAGGTCGTGCAGCGCGAGGGCAAGCAGGTGCGCCTGCTGGTCGACGGCGCGTCCATGCAGGGTGTGGCGCGCGGCGCCAACGTGGGTGCGGAAGTGACGACCATGATCCGCGTCGAGGAAGTGAAGATCAGCGCCACGCAGGTGGAGAACGCCATCGAGCTGCCGCTGCTGACCTGCATGTACCTGGGCGACCGCTGGGAATGCCTGTTCGAGCGCGGCGGCGCCGAGAACATCAGCCTGCGTGCGTATTCGCGCCACAAGCTCGAGGCGGGCAAGTACTGGCTGCACATGCCAGCCGATAAGCTCTGGGTGTTTTAACGGTGCCGTGGTGGCCGCGCTGGCGCGCAGTCGGCGCAGCGCTGGCCGCCGGGCTGGCGGGTGCCGCTATCTGCCTGTGGCTGCACACGCCGCTGCCGTGGATGATCGGCCCCCTGTTTGCCACGGCCGCGCTGCGCCTGGCGGGGCGCGAACTGGCATGTCCCGTGCGCGTGCGGGAAGCGGGACAGTGGGCCATCGGCACGGCCTTGGGTCTGTATTTCACGGCGCCCGTGCTGGCCGTGCTCACCGTCTATACGCCATGGATCGCCGGCGCCGTGCTGTTCGCGCTGGCGCTGGGCGCGTCCGGCGCCATGCTGCTGCGTCGCCTCTCCGGCGTCGACCATGCCACCGCCTTTTTTGCCATGGCCGTGGGTGGTGCATCCGAGATGGCGGTGCAGAGCGAGCGCCATGGCGCCGACGTGGGCAAGGTGGCCGCCGCGCACAGCCTGCGCATGATGCTGGTGGTGGCGACGATTCCGTTCGGCGTGCGCTACTGGGGCAGCCATGGCCTGGCAGAAGGGCATGAGACTTTCGTGCCGGGCGCCGCGCTGGTCGACTATGGCGGGCTGGCGCTGCTGGTCGGCATCACGGTGCTGGCGGCCCTCGCATTAAAACGGGGCCGGCTGCCCAACGCGTGGGTCATCGGCCCGCTGCTGGCCGCGCTGCTGCTGACGGCCTGCGGCATCCATCTGTCGCGCCTGCCCGAATGGATGATACGCGCGGGCCAGCTGTTCATCGGCATCGCCCTGGGCACGCGCTTCACTCCCGCCTTCCTGCATGCTGCTCCCCGCTACCTGGCCGGCGTGGCTCTGTGCAGTTTCCTGATGCTGCTGCTGGCGGCCGCCTTCGGACTGGGCCTGTCGCACTGGCTGGGCATCCACCCCGGTACGGCCATCCTGGCCACCTCGCCCGGCGGCATCGCGGAAATGTCGCTGACGGCCAAGGCCCTGCATCTGGGCGTCCCCATCGTCACGGCCTTCCACGTGGCGCGCATGGTGGTGCTGGTATTGCTGATCGGACCGCTGTTTCGCCTGCTGCCGCGTCCTTAATTTCCCCGCACGACGATTTCCTGCACCTGGGGTTCGCGCTGGCGCATGAAGCGCACGATGGAGTCCACCGTGACGACGTCGATCTGGCGCGTCATGCGGCGTTCGAACGGGTGATCGTCGAAGGCGATATTGGCGCGGAACATGCGCGCGCCCAGGCGCGTGGCGGCCGGTATGCTGAGCGTTTGCGGCGCGTAGCTGGCGCTGCGCAGCCAGCTTTGCGCTTCGGCGCGCGTTTCGATCTTGCCCGGCTCGTTGCTGGCAGCGGCCAGGGTTTCCAGCACCCACTGGTTCGAGTTCTGGTACTTGGTGGAAAACGGGTAGGCCAGCATATTGTAGTGTGCCTCATGCAGGCGCTTGGGCGTGTTCGACGTCAGCAGTCGCACCAGCTGCTGCTGCGTATCCTGGCCGGGAATCAGGATCAGGCTTTCATACATGAATACGTCATCCATGAAGAAATTGCCCAAGCCTTCGTTGTACAGCGACGATTGCGCCGTGCCGCATTCATTGAGTTCATGCACCACCAGCCAGCGGCCCTTCGGGTGGTCGCGCCAGGCCAGCGCCATGTGCGAATAGCGCAAATTGTACTTCGACAGGTCTTGCCCGGCGCGTGCCACCAGCGCCACTTGCGCGCCCGAACCATCGAGCGCCTGCAGGGTCTTTTGCGCCAGGTCCATCGATTTGACGAGGGTGGTCGCATCCGTTGGCTTTTCCTCGCACGAGCGTCCCGCATGGGCGGCGCCGGCCAGGGCCAGGCTGATGATCATGACAGTCAGGCGTTTCATGGGTTCACGCTTTCGAATGGTGGAGGATGGCATTGCCGGCCGCATCCGGCACATAGGCGATGGCCTTGCCCGACAGTACCAGCATGTGGCCCGTCGAGACGGCAACCACCTGGATGGCCGTGCCGGCCGCCAGCGACAGGCCTTGCGCGGCTTTCTGGCTCAGTTTGACGGAGGCCGTGGCCGCCTGCGAGGCGCCCCTGGCTGCGCTCTTCAGTACGAGGACGCTGCCGTCGGCCACGTCTTCCACCTTGTCGATGACGATTTCACCGGCGGCGGCCAGCACCGACATGGAGCCGACGAGCACGATGGCCGATGCCATGCTGGCGTTGTCGGATGCGTTGGTGGTGTCGGAATTGGCGGCCTGGGCCAGCGGCGCCATGGTGGCGGCGCACAGCAGGGCGGTGGCGAGCAGATGTTTCATGGGATTTCCGTTCTTCATTGGTGGTTACACTTTGGAGTGGTGCAGCAGCGCCTTGCCCAGTTCGTTCGGGATAAAGGCGATGGCCTTGCCGGAAAGAACCAGCATGTGGCCGGTGGACAGCGCCACCACGTTGACCACGGTGCCGGCCGCCAGCGACAGGCCCTTGGCCGCTTGCGTGCTCATCTGGATGGAAGCGCCGCCCGCTTCGGACGCGCCTTTCAGCACGATGACGATGCCTTCGCCCACCGTTTCCACGCTGGCGACCACCACCTGGCCGGAGGCGACCAGCATCGACATGGAGCCGGCGACGACGATGGCGGAACCCTGGCTGAGGTTTTGCGAGCCTTTCGACAGGTTCTCCGAGGCGGCGGCGTGGACCAGGCCGGGAGCGGCCACGGAGAGCGTCAACAGCGACAGGGACAGGCAGAGGGGCAGCAGGCGTTTCATGTGTTTCTCCTTCAAGTGTGCCAAGTGGCAACGCCATCATTGTAGACTGTGGGCAATTGGTCAATGAAAACGCTACTCGTAGCGGGCAGGCATACCGCAGGTAGCGTATTGCGCTACTTTTTTGCCGCCAGAACCGATGCCATTTTTATAAAGGAAATGCATGCCGCAAACCCACGCCTTGATCGAAGCCTTGAAACGCCTGTTGAAAGCGCGCGCCGTCACGTATGCCGAGCTGGCCCAGCGCATCGGTGTATCCGAAGCCAGCGTCAAGCGGATGTTTTCGCAGAAGCAATTTACCTTGCAACGCCTGGACCAGATCCTGGTGGCCATCGGCAGCGATTTCCAGCAGCTGGCGCTGGCCGTGCAGTCTGCCCAGGCCGCGCCCACCCTGATCACGGGACTGACATATGCGCAGGAAAAGGAAATCATCGAGGACACCCGGCTGTTCGTGGTGGCCGTGTCTGCCCTGAACCTGCTGCCGCTGGAACAGATCGTCGCCATCTACGACATCAGCGAGGCGCAAGCCGTGAAATACCTGCTGCGCCTCGATAAGATCGGTTTTCTGGAACTGCTGCCGAATAACCGGGTCAAACTGCTGGTGGCGCGCACGTTTGCGTGGATACCGAACGGGCCCATCCACACGTATTTCAAAAAGGAAGCCTATGGTGACTATTTGAATTCCCAATTCGATGGCGAGACGGAATTGTTGCGCTTGGTGAACGTGATGCTGTCGAAAAAATCCACGGCAGCCTTGCTGGAACGCCTGAAGCAAGTGGCGGTGGAATTCTCGCAGCAACACCAGGAAGACGCGCGCCTGCCCGGCGATGAGCGCCTGGCCATCAGCTTCATGCTGGCGGCGCGTCCCTGGATGCCGCAGACGTTCAAGGCGTTGCTGCGGCAGTGAGAGTGCAAGCCGGTCGATAAGCAAGCCTGCTAGCCTGTAAGCCAGCCGCCAGCCGCCAGCCGCCAGCAAGCAAGCAGGGAAGCCAGCAGGTCAATAAGTCAGTACGCCACAATAAAGCCATTCGTGGCGCCTGGTCTTTCTGGCCGCTAGTCTGGACGCTGGTCGCGCCTGTTTGCGCCATCCTCCATTGCTTGTGGGTTCATCTATTGCTGGCCCGTTTGCTGTTGCTCCGATTTCTGCTGCCCCTCTTGTTCCTGTTGCTCCTGTTTCATTTGCGTCAGCAAGCGCCAGGCAAAGAAGCCCAGCACGCCCACGCCCAGCAGCAGTGCGCCCCACAGCGCGGCCAGGCGCCACGGTGCCCCGTCCTTTGTGACGCGTGCGGGTGCCGCCGCGCCCCCGTTGGGGTGGAGCGGGCCGGCGCTGGCCGTCTTGAGCGCCAGTAATTCATCTGATTTGAAGCCGGGCGCCACCTGCGACAGCGGTTGCGCCACGGCGGCGGCGTTGCTGTGGCCGAATGCCAGTTGATAAGGCGGCTTGCCGCTGGCCAGGAAAACGACGGTAGCCGGTGTCCAGCCCAGGCGCAGGGCGGGCGCATCGCTGGCGTCGAGCTGGAGTTCCGTGGCCGTCTGCAGCACCCATTCGCCCGTTTGCGTCACGGGCATGGCCAGGTCGCCCGAGATCCTCTCCTTGCCATCGAGGCCGATGCGGTAAAACGTCGTGCTCAGCAGGGGATCGAAATACGCGCCTTGCGCGGGACGCGCCTGGTGGCGCAGGTGCAGCCGGTGCCGGGGAACATAGCTGTTCTGGCGATACACGCCCAGGGTCACGGGCAGCACCACATTGTTGTGCGTCAATTGCAGGGCGATGCTGTCGGCGGGAATGGCGAGGGGCGTGGCGTAGCGCCATTCATTCGCCTGCTTGCCGGGCAAGCCTTGCAGCACGATGGAGGCGCGCGCTGGAGCGATGTCCGTTTCGCTGACGGCTTGCGCCGTGATCGCCGCAAAGGCCAGCGGTTCGCCCGCTTGCCAGCTCAGGCGTGCATAGCGGAAGGCGCGCGGCGCAAAGGCGATGCTGTCGTTGGCCAGGGTTTGCGTGTCGCTGTTGCTGAGCCAATTCAGGGTGGTGGTGCCGATGGCGTCCCATTGCTTCAGGTCATCGCTTACTTCCAGCAGCACTTGCGCACTGTAATTGTCCGTGCGGGCCGGCGGCGTGAAGCGCATGGCGGCGATGCGCTTGTCTTGCGTCTGCTTGCCCAGGTCGAGGATCAGCGCCTGCAGCACCGCCGTGGTCGCCGCCGTGCCGGCGCGCGTGCTGACCGACAGCAAACGGCCATCGTCCGCCGTGCGGATATCGATGCCTTGCAAGCCATCGCCAGTTGCCGGCGCGCCCGTCACGGGGAAAATGCGGGCGGGAATGGCAGTCCGTTGCGTGGCCGATTGCGTGGGCGGCGCGCCGATGGCGTAGGCCAGGCGCTTGCCGTCGGCGTCGAACAGGCGCAGGTCGGCCAGGCTGGCCGAGCTGGCGTGCAGGTAGACGTCCCTGGGCAATATCAGCTGGACGATGCCGGCGCCGGCCGGCACCTGCACGGGCATGCTCCACGCATAGTCCTGTGGCCGGTCCTGGCCGGGCGCGGCCAGCGCGGCGCCTGCCACCAGCAGGCTGCAGCAGATCAATGAGGGCTTCATGCGGCTCCTTGTTGCGGTTCGGCTGAAGCGGGCGCGGCAGCCTTGGGGAAGGGCGCCAGGTAGCCGATCAAGACCATCAGCAAACCGACGCCCACGAAGGAGACGATGCGCTCGATGCCGCCCACGTTCGACAGGTCGATCAGGAACAGTTTCAGGACGACCAGACCCAGCAGCACGGCGCCCAGGCTCCATTGCTGGCGCCGCTGCTGGCGCGCCGCGTGGCGCATCAGCAGCAGGGCCGTCACGCTCCACACCAGCGACAGCATCGCTTGCACGAACTGCGAGGCCAGCATGGCGTCAAAGGTGTAGGGCACGCCCAGGTACTGCGACACCGTGCGCAGCAGCATCAGGTTGAACCAGCCATACAGCAGGCACGCGGCCACGACGGGCAAGCGCGCCTGCCATACGGCGGGCAGCGGCATCTGGCCCGCCGGCAGCAAGCGGTAGCTGGCAATGGCCAGCAGGACGGCAAAACCCGTGCTCAGGTCCAGCGGATTGAGCAATGGCAAATACGGCAGCGGTGCCATGGCGCCGTCGTCGAAGATGTTCCATGCGGCGATCAGCAGCAGCGACCATGCCGCCGCCAGCGGTATCAGATAACGCTGGTACCACGCCGCAATCGGCGCCACCGGCCAGGCGCCAGCGCGGCAGCGGCGGATCAGCCAGGCCAGCACCAGCATCATGGCCCAGGCCGGCAAGTAGCGGGCCCAGGCAGGGCTGACGCTGCCTTCATACTGTGCCAGCCAGGCGCTGACCTGCATGGCGCCAAGCGGCCACAGCATCAGCCAGGGCGCGGCCGTGCGCAGCGTATGCAGCAGGCGCAGCGCACGCACGTCGAGTTGCCAGCCCGCTTGCGGCCAGGCCAGCAGCAGGTATTCTCCTGCCGCCAGGGCACTGGCCAAAGCCAGCCAGCTCAGGCCGGTCGGCAGGTAATCGCGCAGGTACAGCGCCAGCAACAGGTTGGCGCTCCACAGGCCCAGGCCAATCCAGGCGGCCACGCTGATCCAGCGCAGCTGCGGCCAATCGAGGCGCCGCGCCAGGAGGGCGAACGCGGGCGTCGTGACGCAGACGGCGATCAGGTACAGCGCCAGCCAGTGTTCGCCCGCGTGCGCTTGCAGCGCCAGGTTGCCGTCGATTAGGCGCAGCAGCCAGCTGGTGAAGGGCACGAGGATGGCGGCAAACCACAGCAAGCCGCTCCAGGCCAGCAGGGGGCGCGCCACCAGGGCCAGCAGCTCGTCGCCGCCGCGCGCGCGCAGCGCAAGGAAACGGGCGCTGGCAAAGGCGGCGGCGCCCAGCAGCAGGGCGCTGAGGAAGGAGCCGCCGAACAGGTTGGCCGGATGCTGGTCCCAGGCCCAGCTGGCGCGGCTGAGCAAGATCATGCCGGCCAGGACCTGCACGGCCAGCAGCAGGGCACGCGGCGCATGCCATTGCTCGCGCCGCGCCAGCACCGCCAGCAGGGCTGCCACTGCCAGCGCGCTGACGGTGAGCAGGTTCAGTTGCGTTGCGGCATCCGTGCGCAGCAGGATTTCGCTCCAGATGCCGCCCAGCAGCCAGACTGTGGCGGCCGTCAGGAACAGCACGGACAGGCTGCTCATGAACTCCGGATGCAAGTGGCTGCCGTGGCGGCGGAAGTTGAAGGCCATCACCAGCGCGGCGGCGGCCAGCAGCACGCAGCCGAGCCAGATGTTGGCGTCCAGGGCCGCTGCCGTATCGAGTTCCAGCATGGCGCCGAGGAAGGCAAGCCAGGCGGCCCCCTGCACCAGCAAGCCAAAGGCCCAAGCCAGCGTCTGGCGCTGGCGCAAGCCGACCCAGACGATGCCCGCGCCTTCCAGCGCCCAGGCGGCGGACGTCCAGCGGCCGTCGAGGGCGAACGGGATGGCCAGGGTGCCAAACACGATGCCCAGCGCGAGGAAGGCTTCGGCCAGCAGTTTGAAACCTGCGCGGCGCCACAGCGCCACGGCCAGTCCCGTGTAGCACAGGCCGGCAAGCAGCGCGGAGAACGCCAGGCCAAAGTCAAAGTGCCGCACCAGGCCGTACTGCAGGCCCATGGCCGCCAGCGGCGTGCCGAAGACGAGGGTGCCATCCACGTAGTGCTTGAGGCGCGGCGCCTGGCGCGCGCAGTAGGCGATGGCGATGCCGATATAGAACAGCACGAACAGGATCAAGAACAGTTGCGTCGACAGGTAGTGTTCGGGCGAGTAGCGCAGCAGGCCCCAGGTGATGGCGACGACAAAGGTAAAGCCAAAGCTCAGTACATTCAGCACGCGCCAGGCGCGTTTCAGGGCGATGGCAAAGACGCCCGCATTGAGCAGCGCGTAATAGCTGAACAGGCCGATATGGTTGCCGCTGCCAGTAGATACCAGCAGGGGCACGGCAAAGCCGCCGACGATGCCGAAGACGGCCAGCCAGACGGCGTTTTGCAGCACGGCCAGCAGGCACGTGAACGCCGTCAGCACGAACAGCACGGCAAACGCCAGGCCAGCCGGGATCAGTTCATACAGGCGGAAGGCGCCAAACGTCACCAGCATCAATATCGCCAGCGCCGTGCCCTGCAGCGGCAGGCTGATGCCGGGACGGCTGAGGCGGATGCGCCAGGCCCAGGCCAGCAGGGCAATATCGGCCAGCGCGATGCCGGCCAGGCGCAGCTCGATGGGCAGCGTGACCTGGGCCGACACGTATTTGAGCAGGAAGCTGACGCCGAGGAAGAGGATCAGCAAGCCCAGCTTGGCGACCAGGTTGCCCGTGAATAGCCAGTTTTTCGCCTTGGCAACGAGGCCGTCCGGGTGCGCGATCCAGGACGGGGTATTCGGGACGGCAGGGGCGGGCTTGGCGGGGGGCGGCGGAGCCGGTTTCGGCGCCACGGGGGCTTCTGCTGCGGAGGCTGTTGCCGGCACTGCTGCCGGCGCGACCTGCGCCACCTCGGCCACCTTGATCGCGGCTGCTTGCGGCACGGAGGCGGGCGTCGGCAAAGGCGTCGGCGCCGCCACTGTCACTGGCGCCGCGCTGGCGGGCACGGCGGGTGCAACGGGCACGACGGGCGTAGCCGCAGGCGCTTCGCCCTGGCCTTCCAGCGTCCGCAGGCGCTGCTGGATGCCGTCGACTTCCTTGCGCAGGCGTGCCGTCAGCAATTCCAGATCCGCCACCTTGCGGCGGTATTGCAGCACCAGCACGAAGGCGGTAATCAGCAAGCCAAGGATGAACAGCGTGATCAATCCAAACATGGGGCAGCTTTCCTGAAAGGGCAGGGCGAAGGCGCCCGATGTATGCGCACATTACCTTATTATCAAGAAACAAGCGATTTCTGTTGTGTCAGGGCAAGTGCCAGGAAGCGCGTACGGCGACAAGGCAAGCATGGGGCCGGAGCGGGCTTTTCATATTGATGCCAAGCAAGATGTCGACATTCAGATTGTCGTGCGCAGGATAGTGCTGTATTTTAGCAATTCCTTAATTGCCAGTTCCCTATGCCATGAGTCAAAGCAGCCAGTTTTCCTTATTGTCGCAGCGCCGTTTCGGGCCCTTCTTCTGGACCCAGTTCTTTGGCGCCTTCAACGACAATCTGTTCAAGACGGCCTTGATGGTGATCCTCGCCTACGATGCGCTGAGCTGGACCACGCTCGACCCGTCCACCATCACCAACCTGATTCCCGGCCTGTTCATCCTGCCCTACGTCGTGTTTTCAGCCACGGCAGGCCAGCTGGCCGACAAATTCGAAAAGGCGGGCCTGGCCCGTTTCGTGAAATGGATGGAACTGGCCATCATGGCCGTGGCCGCCGCAGGCTGGATGACGCATACCCTGTGGCTGCTGGTGGCCGCCGTCGTGGGCATGGGCGTGCATTCGACCCTGTTCGGCCCCGTCAAGTATGCCTACCTGCCGCAGCAGCTCAAACCCGAGGAACTGGTCGGCGGCAATGGTCTGATCGAGATGGGCACCTTTGTCGGCATTTTATTGGGCGAAATCCTCGGCGCCGTGTTGATCGTGCACAAGCCGCTGGGCGTGGAACTGGTGGCGGGCGCGACGATTGCCGTGGCCGTCTTCGGCCTCATCGCCAGCTACCGCGTGCCGCGCACGCCGGCGCCCGAGCCGGACTTGAAGGTGAGCCTGAATTTCGTCGCCGAATCGTTCCGCAACCTGAATTTTTCGCGCAAGAACCGTCCCGTCTTCCTGGCCATGCTGGGCAACTCCTGGTTCTGGTTCTATGGCGCCCTGATCCTGGCGCAGTTCCCCGTGTATTCGAAGGATTTCCTGCATGGCGACCACAGCGTGTTCGTGCTGCTGCTGACCGTGTTTTCCGTCGGCATCGGCACGGGTTCCTTGCTGTGCGAACGCCTGTCCGGCCACAAGATCGAAATCGGCCTGGTGCCGTTCGGTTCCATCGGCCTGTCGCTGTTCGGCATCGACCTGTATTTCGCCAGCAATGCGTATGCGAATACGCAAGTGGTCGATGCGCTGGCGTTCGTCAGCCAGGCCGGCGTGCCGCGCATCTTGCTCGATATCGTCATGATCGGCGTCTTCGGCGGCTTCTTCATCGTGCCCCTGTTCGCGCTGATCCAGACGCGCTGCGACCCGAAACACATTTCGCGCACGATTGCCGGCATGAATATCCTGAACGCCCTGTTCATGGTGGCGGCCGCCGGCGTGGCCATCGTGCTGCTGGGCCAGGGGTTTACGATTCCGCAATTGTTCCTCGTCACGGCCATCCTGAATGCGCTGGTGGCGGCCTACATCTTCTCGCTGGTGCCGGAATTCCTCATGCGTTTCCTCGCGTGGATACTGATACAGACTGTGCACCGCGTGAAAGTCGTCGATGGCGAGCGCATCCCGACGGAAGGGGCGGCCGTGCTGGTGTGCAACCACGTCAGCTATGTGGACGCCATCGTCATCATGGCGGCCAGCCCCCGCCCCATCCGTTTCGTCATGGACCACCGCATCTTCAAGATGCCGCTGATGGGCTGGATTTTCCGCACGGCCAAGGCGATTCCCATCGCGCCGGCCAAGGAAGATCCTTTCCTAATGGAAAAGGCTTTCATTGATATCGCGCAAGCGCTGCACGAGGGAGAACTGGTGTGCATCTTCCCCGAAGGCAAGCTGACGCGCACGGGCCAGATCAGCGAATTCAAGGGCGGCATCGCGAAAATCGTCGAGCGCAGCAAGGTGCCCGTGATTCCGCTGGCGCTGCGCGGCTTGTGGGGACATCTGTTGAGCCATCGCAATGGCCATTTGTTCGAGCGCGCCTTCAAGGCGGGCTTGCGCTCGCGCCTGTCGCTGGCCGTGGGCATGCCCGTGGCGCCCGAGGCCGCCACGCCGGAACTGTTGCAGCAAAAGGTGCAGGAATTGCGCGGCAAGTGGAAATAAACGCTATTTTGTCCGCGTAGCTGCTCCCGTCTGCCGCGCCAGGCGCTGTTCCAGCAGGGCGGCGATGGCGGCGAAGTCCACCGGTTTCGTCAGGTGATGGTCGAAACCGGCTTGTTCCGTGCGTGAGCGCGCCTCTCCCCAGCCCGTCAGGGCGATCAGCAGCACTTCGCGCCCCTGCGCACGCTGGCGTATCTGGCGCGCCGCCTCATAACCATCCATGTCCGGCATGCCCAGGTCCATCACGACCAGTTGCGGCCATGCCATGTCGACGGCCGCCAGGGCTTGCGCGCCGCCATACGCGACACTGGCGGCATAGCCCTCGAGCTGGAACAGGCTTTGCAAGGCATCGGCCGCATCGAGGTTGTCGTCCACCACCAGCACTTGCACGGGTTGGCCAGCGCCGGCGGGCGACTCGCTGCGGGCGGCCGCCGGCGTGGCCGGGGCGGCTGCCTGGGCGTCGCCGGCGCTGGCGGGCAAGGTGACGATGAAGCGGCTGCCGCGGCCGGGGCCGTCGCTGTACGCTTCGATGTTGCCGCCATGCATCTCGGTAAATTGGCGCGCCAGGCTCAGGCCGATGCCCAGGCCGCTGGCCATCTGGCCTTCTACCGTGCGCCCCTGTTCAAACATGGAAAAGATGCGCGGGATGGCGTCCGGCTCGATGCCGATGCCATTGTCTTCGACCGTCACCTGCAGCAAGCCTTGCGCCAGGCGCGCCGTCATGTGGATGTGGCCGCCCTCCGGCGTGAACTTCACGGCATTCGACACGATATTGGCAAAGATCTGCACCACCCTGGCATAGTCGGCGTGCAAGGTCACGGCATGCGGCGGCAACGTCTGCGTGATGCTGATGTGCCGGCTGTCGGCCGCGGGCTGGCACAGTTCGATCACATGGTCGAGTACTTGCTGTAAATCAATGTTTTCTCGCTGCAGCAGTACCTTGCCGCTGGTGATGCGCGCCACGTTGAGCAAGTCATCCACCAGCCGCGTCAGGTGCGTTACCTGGCGCTCGATCACGCCGCTGACCTTGCTGACCTGCTCCGATGCGGGATACAGGTGCTTGAGCAGGGCCACCGAGGTCTTGATGGGCGCCAGCGGATTGCGCAGTTCATGCCCGAGGCTGGCAAGGAATTCGTCCTTGCGCCGCTGCGTCTCGCGCACCTGGTACTGGCGCTGGCGTGCGCGCAGCATGGCGTGGGCCGAGGTGATCAGGGTCAATATGTGTACGGGGCGTTCCAGCAGGGTCAGGTTGCCCAGGGTGGCGACGGCTTGCCGCAAAGGCAGGGAATCGAGGCCCGCGTGCGTCAGCAGGATGATGGGCAAATCGGACCAGTCCGGTTGCTGGCGGGCGTAGGCGTCGAGCACGGCGTACACGCCGGCAGGCAAGGATTCGTCCACCGTCAGCACGCCGCCGGCGCCCAGCGCCAGCTGCTCGGCCAGTTCGCCGGCGGAGCGGCAGGCGTGGCTGGCGATGGCCTCGCCGGCGAGCACCCTGGCGGCCAGGGCGGCGTCCTGGCCGCCAGGCGCGTAGATCAGGATACGCTGCTCCATGGCAACTCCTAGGGGAAGGGCGTGCCGCCGATGGTGGGCAAGCCCGACAGGATGCCGTGAAAGCCGGCCAGGGCCGGGCCGATGCGGATGCCCTGCGGGCTGATCTCGAAGCGGCGGATGCTGCGCTCGTGCGCGCTGCCGCGTTTCTTGAAGACGGAAATGGCTTGCCGCACCTCGCCTTCCGTTTCGTAATAGCGCAGCATGATGACGCCGTCGGCCAGGTAGCTGGCATCGGCCGAGGTCGTCATCGAGGTGCCCAGCATGTTTTGCTGCACGCCGACGAGCAGGGTGGCCACGCCCCGCTGGCCCAGGTAATTGAGCAGTTCATGCAGATAGGTGCTCTGGAAGCGCTCGTCGGGCACGGCATGCATGTAGCCGTTCAGGCTATCGATGACGATGACCTGGGCGCCCCGTTCTGCCGCGTCGACCACGACCTGGGCGAATTCTCCCGGTGTCAGCTCGGCCGGATCGACTTGCTGCACACTCAACAGGCCGGAATCGAGCGCCGGCTGCAGGCGCATGCCCACGTTGTCGGCCCGGTTCAGCAGCTTGCTGCGCGCTTCCTCGAACAGGAACATGGCGCACGGTTCGCCGCGCGTTATGGCCGCGTGCACGAATTGCGCCGCCAGGGTGGACTTGCCGCTGCCGGCCGGGCCGGAAATGAGCGTGCTCATGCCTTCTTCCAGGCCGCCCCCTGTCATGGTGTCGAGTTCGGGCACGCCGCTCGACAGGCGCCGATGGTCGCCATCGCGGCGCGTGTCGGCCGCCACCAGGCGCGGAAAGACGACCAGGCCGTCATGGGCGATCTTGTAGTCGTGCGTGCCGCTGCGAAACGGCACGCCCCGGTATTTCACCACCCGCACGCGGCGCCGGTCATTGCCGTAGGCCTGGTTTTGCAGCTCCAGCGAAATGACGCAATGGGCCACGCTACGCACTTGCAAGCCGTCGTCCAGCGCGGAACGGTCATCGATCAGCAGGGTGGTGCAGTGCCGGCTGGCCAGGTATTGTTTCAACGCCACGACCTGGCGCCGGTAGCGCAGGGGGTTTTCCGCCAGCAACTGCAGTTCGGACAGCGAATCGAGCACGAGGCGGGCAGGGCGGTGCTTTTCGATGGCGGCGAGGATGCGCTGGTTGGTCGAGGCCAGTTCGATTTCCGACGGGTGGAAGATGGTGTACTGGCGCTCGGGGTCGAGGATATCGTCGCCGGGCGCCACTTCTTCGATGGCGATGCCGGCCAGGTCCCAGCCATGCGACAGGGCCGCGCCGCGCAGCTCGATCTCGGATTCCGCCAGGGCGATATACAGCACGGGCACGCCGCTGCGCGCACCCTCGGCCAGAAATTGCAGCGCCAGGGTGGTCTTGCCCGTGCCGGGGACGCCTTCGACCAGGTACAGGCGCTCGGCCAGCAAGCCCCCCGTGAGGATGGTGTCGAGGCCGGCGACCCCCGTCGACAGCAGTGGCGGCGCGTCCGGGCCGCTCGCGCCATCGTGCTGCCCTGTGTTTCGCGCCTGTGCCGTCATCGTTGCGCCCCCGCTTTGCCACGCCGTGATCACTATACTAGCGCGTCCGGCGCGGCATGTCTTTTCGATACCATTGGTAAATATTCATCGTGGCCGGCGGGGGGGCGCGCAAGGCAGTGTTGCGTACGCGACCACGGCTTCAGCAAAAAACGCATTACCCTGCTACAGTAATCATTCAATCCAACTTTCCCGCTTTGCCGTTTTGCCGCCGCCGGCCCGCTTCCCGTTCGAATTGGCGGGCGTGCCGACGCTGTTGCTGCCTTCATTTCATTGCCTCATTGATAATTTAATTCGCTTGATAGTTACTATGTTTCAATTGTAACGATGCTTGACGATTTTAGAATGATCGTTCATTCTTTGATCTGCGTTAATAAATTTAGTCATTTCTAACGACACTAGCCAGCTTCTTTTTCAGAAAGTCCAAGATGCAACCAACATTTTCCTTGACGTCGCCGCGTACGAGCGGCGCTATTGCCGTTCTGTGCGCCACTGTAATCATGGCCGGCTGCAGTAAAAAACAGGAAGCACCTCACGCGCAGCAAGCGCCACAGGTGGTCGTGTTTACTGTTAATCCGGCCGCGTTGCCGATGAGCGCCGAATTGCCCGGCCGTACGAATGCCTACCAGGTCGCCGATGTGCGCCCGCAAGTCGGCGGCTTGATCCAGAAGCGCCTGTTCGTCGAAGGCAGCGATGTGAAAGCGGGCACGGCCCTTTATCAGATCGATCCCGCCACCTACCAGGCTGCCTATAATTCGGCCAAGGCCGCGCTGTCGAAAGCCAAGGCCAACCTGCTGACGGCCGGTCCGAAAGCGTCCCGCTACAAGGAACTGGTCGCCATCGAAGGCGTGAGCCGCCAGGAATATGACGATGCCGTCGCTGCGTTCGAGCAAGCCAAGGCAGACGTCGAGTCCGCCACTGCGGCGCTGGAAACGGCGAACATCAACCTGAAATACAGCACCGTGACGGCGCCGATCAGCGGCCGCACCAGCCGCTCGACCGTGACGGCCGGCGCGCTGGTCACGGCAGGCCAGGCCGACGCGCTGACCACCGTGCAGCAACTCGATCCCATCTATGTCGACGTGACCCAGTCGAGCACCGACCTGCTGCGCCTGAAGCGCCAGATGGCCGACGGCTCGCTGAAAAAAGTGGGCGAAGGCCAGGCCAAGGTCGACCTGATCTTGCCGGATGGCAGCAAGTACAGCGAACCGGGCAAGCTGCAGTTCGCTGGCGTGACGGTCGATCCGACCACCGGCAACGTGATCTTGCGCGCGCTGTTCCCGAACCCGAAAGGGGAATTGCTGCCAGGCATGTACGTACGTGCCCAGCTGGAAACGGGCGTCGATGAAAAAGCCATCACCGTGCCGCAAGTGGGCGTGACGCGCAACCAGAAGGGCCAGGCAACCGCCTTGATCCTGAACAAGGAAAACAAGGTCGAGCAACGCGTGCTGACCACCAGCGGCACCGTCGGCACCAACTGGCTGGTGACGTCCGGCCTGGCCGCAGGCGATCGCGTGATCGTGGAAGGCTTGCAAAAAGTCAAGCCAGGCGCACCAGCCGTTGCCGTACCGGCCAAGGCCGCTGACGCGCCTGCCGCTGCCGCCTCTGCCGCAGCATCGGCTGCCAGCGCCCACTAATTCAGGAGAATATTAATGGCCCGTTTTTTCATTGACCGCCCGATTTTTGCCTGGGTGGTCGCGATCGTCATCATGCTTGCCGGCGTGATTTCGATCCTCAGCCTGCCGATCGCGCAGTACCCGAGCATTGCTCCGCCGTCGATTTCGATCAGCGGCTCCTATCCTGGCGCCTCCGCCAAGACCGTGGAAGACGCCGTTACCCAGGTCATCGAACAAAAGATGAAGGGTATCGACGGCTTGCGCTACATGGCTTCGTCGAGCGATGCCACTGGCGGCATCAGCATCACGCTGACGTTTACCAGCGGCACCAATCCCGACATCGCCCAGGTGCAGGTACAGAACAAGCTGCAGCTGGCTACGCCACTGCTGCCGACGGCTGTCACGCAGCAAGGCTTGGTCGTGTCGAAAGCCACGAAGAACTTCCTGATGGTGTTCGGCTTCATTTCCGAAAACGGCAAGATGGACCAGACCGACTTGAGCGACTATGTGGCCGCCAACGTCGTCGATCCGCTGAGCCGCGTGCCCGGCGTGGGCGACGTGACGCTGTTCGGTTCGCAGTACGCCATGCGTATCTGGCTCAATCCGGCCAAGCTGCAAAGCTTTAACCTGACCCCGGCGGACGTGATCACGGCCGTGCAGGCGCAGAATGCGGAAGTGTCGGCCGGTGAGCTGGGCGGCACGCCGTCCATCAAGGGCCAGCAGCTGAACGCGACCGTGTCGGCGCAAAGCCGTCTGCAAACGGTGGAGCAGTTCGGCGCCATCTTGCTGAAAACCACGACCAACGGCGCCATGGTGTACCTGAAGGACGTGGCCAGCATGGAACTGGGCCGCGAGAACTACAATACCGTGGCCCGCTACAACGGCCATGCGGCAACCGGCGTGGCGATCAAGCTGGCGACGGGCGCCAACGCGCTCGATACGGCCAATGCGGCGAAAGCCATGCTGGGCAACCTGAGCAAGCAATTCCCTGAAGGCATGAGCTATCAGGTGGCGTTCGACACGACCCCGTTCGTGAAACTGTCCATCGAAGAAGTGGTCAAAACCCTGGTCGAAGCGGTGATCCTGGTGTTCCTGGTGATGTATCTGTTCCTGCAGAACTTCCGCGCCACCCTGATCCCGACCATGGCCGTGCCGGTCGTGCTGCTGGGTACCTTCGGCATCCTGAACGCGTTTGGCTATTCGATCAATACGCTGACCATGTTCGCCATGGTGCTGGCCATCGGCCTCCTGGTCGACGATGCCATCGTGGTGGTGGAAAACGTCGAGCGCGTGATGAGCGAAGAGGGCTTGTCGCCGCTGGAAGCGACGCGCAAGTCCATGACGCAGATCACGGGCGCGCTGGTCGGTATCGCCATGGTGCTGTCGGCCGTGTTCGTGCCGATGGCCTTCTTCGGCGGTTCGACGGGCGTGATTTACCGCCAGTTCTCGATCACGATCGTCTCGTCGATGGTGCTGTCCGTCGTCGTCGCGCTGGTGTTTACGCCAGCCCTGTGCGCCACCCTGCTGAAACCGGTCGAAAAAGGCCATCACGCGACGAACAAGGGCTTCTTCGGCTGGTTCAACCGCAGCTTCGATAGCAGCAGCAACAAGTACCAGGGCCTGGTCGGCAGCATGATCCGCCACCGCGCCCGCTCGATGCTGCTGTACGTGCTGTTGCTGGCCGGCCTGGTGTTCATCTTCATGCGTCTGCCGACCTCCTTCCTGCCGGAAGAAGACCAGGGCATCCTGTTTACGCAGATTCAATTGCCGACGGGCGCCACGCAAGAGCGCACCCTGAAAGTGATCGAACAGGTCGAAGACCACTTCATGAACAGCGAGAAAGACAACGTCGCTTCCGTGTTTGCCGTGGCCGGTTTCAGCTTCGGCGGTAACGGCCAGAATACGGGTATCGCCTTCGTGCGCCTGAAAGACTGGTCGCTGCGCAAGGACGTGGCGCAAAAAGCGCCGGCCGTGGCCGGTCGCGCCATGGGCAAGTTGTTGCAGATCAAGGATGCGATGGTGTTTACGTTTGCACCGCCTGCCGTGCTGGAACTGGGTAACGCCACCGGTTTCGACATGCAACTGCAGGATATCGGCGGTGTCGGCCATGACGCTCTGATGGCGGCGCGTAACCAGTTGCTGGGCATGGCGTCGCAGAATCCGGCCATGGTGGGCGTGCGCCCGAACGGCCAGGAAGATACGCCGCAGTACAAGATCGACATCGACCAGCAGAAAGCTACCGCGCTGGGCTTGCAGATTTCGGAAATCAACCGCGTGCTGAGCGTCGGCTGGGGTAGTTCATATGTGAACGACTTCCTCGACCGTGGCCGCGTGAAGAAAGTGTTCATCCAGGGTGACGCCAGTTCGCGCATGCTGCCGGAAGACTTGAACAAGTGGTTCGTGCGCAATACCGCTGGCCAGATGGTGCCGTTCTCGGCCTTCGCTACCGGCAAGTGGATTTACGCGTCGCCACGCCTGGAACGCTACAACGGCTTGCCGTCGGTAGAGATCCTGGGTACGCCGGCGCCGGGCCAAAGCACGGGCGCCGCCATGAATGCGATGGAAGAAATGGTCGCCAAGTTGCCGCCTGGCATCGGCTTCAGCTGGACCGGCGTGTCGCTGGAAGAGCGCGAATCCGGTTCGCAGACGCCGCAGCTGTACGCGCTGTCGCTGCTGATCGTGTTCCTGTGCCTGGCCGCGCTGTATGAAAGCTGGTCGATTCCGTTCTCCGTGCTGCTGGTGGTACCGCTGGGCGTGATCGGCGCCGTGCTGGGCACCTGGTTCTTCGGCCTGTCGAACGACGTGTACTTCCAGGTGGGCTTGCTCACGGTGGTGGGCCTGTCGGCGAAGAATGCGATTCTGATCGTTGAATTCGCCAAGGAAATGCAGGAATCGGGCATGTCGCTGCTGGACGCGACCTTGCATGCGGTGCGTCTGCGTCTGCGTCCGATCCTGATGACCTCGATTGCCTTCGGCCTGGGCGTGTTGCCACTGGCTATTTCCAGCGGCGCCGGTTCCGGCAGCCAGAACGCCATCGGTATCGGCGTGCTGGGCGGTATGTTGACGGCCACGTTCCTCGGTATCTTCTTCGTGCCGGTGTTCTTTGTGCTGGTGCGCGGCTTCTTCTCGAAGCCGGACGCGCCCGCCACGCCGGCGACGCCTGGCTCGCCAGCCGTCACGCTTTCTAAGGATGCGCATTAATATGAAAAAAACGCTACTCTCCATGGCGGCACTGGCCTTGCTGGCCGGTTGCAGCCTGGCTCCCACGTATGAGCGTCCGGCAGCGCCGGCGCCCACGGCGTGGCCGACGGGCCCTTCCTACAAGGCCGACACGGCCGCCGCCGACGCCAAGCCGGTGGCGGACGTCGCCTGGCGCGAGTTCTTTGCCGATGCGCGCCTGCGCCAGGTACTGGAACTGGCGCTGGCCAACAACCGCGACCTGCGCGTCTCGATCCTCAACATCGAGAAGGCGCGCGCCACCTACGGCATCGAACGCGCCGCGCTGATCCCGACCCTGTCGGCGTCCGGCGGCCAGACGGCCAGCCGCGTGCCGAAGAACGCCAGCGCCAACGGCGAAGCGTCCATCAACCGCCAGTACACGGCGAACCTGGGCGTGTCGGCGTACGAGCTGGACTTCTTCGGCCGCGTGCGCAGCCTGTCCGACAGTGCGCTGGAGCAATACCTGGGCACGGAAGAAGCCCGCCGCGCACAGCAGATCAGCCTGGTGGCCGAAGTGGCCAGCACCTATCTGAACCTGGTGGCCGACCAGCAGCGCCTGCGCGTGGCGCAGGACACCCTGAAGAGCCAGCAGTCGTCGTATGACCTGGCCGTGCGCCGCTTCAGTGCCGGTGCGACTTCCGGCCTGGACAAGTACGATGCCCAGACCAGCGTCGAGTCGGCCCGTTCCGACGTGGCGGTTTACACGAGCCAGGTTGCGCTGGATCAAAACGCGCTCGTCCTGCTGGTGGGCGGCCCCGTGCCGGCCGACCTGCTGCCGCAAGGCGAGTTCGGTGCCGTGACGGCCCTGGCGGACATTCCGTCCGGCGTGCCGTCGGACGTGCTGCAACGCCGTCCCGACGTGCTGGCGGCGGAGCGCACCTTGCGCGCTGCCAACGCCAACATCGGCGCGGCGCGCGCGGCGTTCTTCCCGCGCATTTCGCTGACGGCCACGGCCGGTTCGCTGAGCGACAACCTGTCGGGCCTGTTCAAGGCGGGCAGCGGCACGTGGAGTTTCATTCCGCAGATCAGCTTGCCGATCTTCGATGGCGGCGTGAACCGCGCCAACCTCGATATCGCCAAGGTGCAGCGTGAAATTTCCGTGGCGCAATACGAAAAGGCGATCCAGGTCGCCTTCCGCGAAGTGTCCGATGCGCTGGCCCAGCGCGGCACCATCGACGAGCGCCTGCAATCGCAGGTCTCGCTGGTCGAGGCGTCGACAAAGAGCTACACCATCCACGACGCGCGCTACAAGCAGGGCGCCGAGTCCTACCTGAACGCCCTGGTGGCCCAGCGCGCGCTGTACACGGCGCAGCAAAGCCTGATCACGGCGCGCCTGGCCAAATCGACCAACCTGGTGACCTTGTACAAGGTGCTGGGCGGCGGTTGGCAGCCTGAGCAGACAGCCGTCGCGGCGGCTGGCGGCGTCCAATAATCACGGGGACGCCGACGCCGGCCTTGCCCGCAAGGGCAGGGCCGGCGCGCTACTGGAAAATCATGAACCAAGTTGAAAAGAAGCATCCGGATCCCGAGCGCGCCAACACGCGGCGCAAGCAGGTGCTCGATGCGGCCGAAAGCTGTTTCAGCCGCCGCGGCTTCCACGGCGCCAGCATGGCCGAGATCTCGAAAGCGGCCGGCATGAGCGCGGGCCACATCTATAATTATTTTGACAGCAAGGATGCGATCATCGCCGCCTTCGTCATGCAGAATACGGAGCGGGTGTCGAACCTGATGCAGGACCTGGCGCAGCGCGAAGACCCGCTGCAGGCCGTGATCGACAATGCGGGCGAGCATGTGCTCGAAGCGCTGGACCCGAAAACGTGGATGATGCCGCTGGAAATTTTCGCCGAAGCATCGCGCAATCCGGCGATCGCCGACATGCTGCAATGCTCGGACCAGCGCTCGCGCCAGTTGTTTCTCTCCATCATCCGCGATGCGCGCATCAAGCGCGGCTTGCCGGCCGATGAAGAGATGCTGGAAGGCCGCCTGAATGCCCTCGTCGCCATTTACCAGGGCTTGCCCGTGCGCTTCATTCACAATCCGGACGTGAAAGTCGAGCCGTTGATCGCGGGCTTCCGCATCGTCCTGACGGCGCTGTTGCTGAACGAATAGGCCGCTTGCCAGGGCCATGCAAAAAAGTTTGCGCAGTTCGATATGAATCATGCGCAAAGCATGGCAAAAACCTAAAAGCCTCTGCTATAATTCCCACCTCGTCGGGGCGTAGCGCAGCCTGGTAGCGTACATGCATGGGGTGCATGGGGTCGGAAGTTCGAATCTTCTCGCCCCGACCATTAGATTCAAGGAGTTACAGCGCAAGCTGTATAGAAACCCAGTACTGTATATTATACGTTTGTATAATATCGGTGCTGGGTTTTTCCGTTTACATCACGTATGATTTTCGTTGCCGTATGCCGATGTCCGCTATCGGCCTATTGTGTTGAAAAACGCAGGTACGTTGACATTCAGATAGAAATTTTACCCGCCTAGACTGGCCGGAACCGCTGCTATTGAACGCGTGCCGACTGCTTGGATGTCTGAGACATCCCGAACTTGTTGCCGCTCGACTTCTTCAACACAATTGGCCAAGAGCGGACGGATGAAGGACAATGAAACCGCGTCGAGTAGAGATAGGCATGGTAAAAATAAACACAACAGGAACGATCATAAATTCTGAGCACCCAACTCATCAGGTTCGAGTTGAGTATGATCCGGAAAAAACAGGAGGCTATTTCATCTTTGAATGGTGGGGTGGTCGTGGTGGTCCAAATCCCAATAGTGCTTTTGATTCATGGGTGGAGACTTTGAGTGACGTGTCTCAGTTTATTGCCGAGACTGGATGGGAAATCCGTTGGCAATAAATATAAGGCTGAAACCGGCCAGGAGCAGTCATAGAGTTAGATCGACCTCATGAGAAAAGCACGTGATTTTACGGCTAGGCCCGCTACTCACCACCGTGGCGCTGCCATTGACGGTGGTGTTGACCTGATCCGGCAAGAGCAGCAATTTGCGTGCTTCGCCGGTTTTCCTGCGGGACTCTTCAGTGGCTGAGATGGAAATGCCGATGTGGCCTGTGTATGCCTGGAAGCCCTTAACGACGGTTTCGTAGCACAGCGCGAGTTCCTTGCTGACCGGCACGTAATGCATCGCCGCCAGCATGGGCGCTTCCACGGCCCGTATCCAGCAGAGCACCTCGTGGCTGTCGCTGATCTACTTCCGTCACGTGTGAAAAATGCACACGGGACCTGACCGCGGGCCGGAATGTGGGAGTTGCGATATGGTAATAAAATGTATTTCAGACTGATTTCTTGTAATTCATTGAATTTTAATTTCATTGTATGAATTATTGCTTTCAAATAGTGGGATTTTATTTTGTTTGGAACTGATATGAAAAATAAAGGTATTAAAAGGGGATCCTTGATAACGTTTTGTGGTTTTTTAATTGCTGGATCAATGGTGCTGATGAGTTTTGAATCGAGAAATTATTTTTTTGATTTATTTGCAAAGCTTGGTTTTGTGGTATTTTTTTTCGGAATGATTGTTTCTATCTACGACTTCCTCAAAAGTAAGTAACTTATGGCTGTGTCGATGAAATGGAACCTTATGGTTGATGCGCGAAATTGCGCCATATCATCAGATAAAGTTATGTTGTTGATAGTGGAGGCGATTTTCGAGCTACGCTAGACTACTGATATGGAATGAATATTCTGACGACTTGAAAACTGGAGTCTGCCAGTCATTTCAAGGAGCGATGAGCCACTGGCATCATCCGGCAGTGAGCATGGGATGGGAAGCTGCGAGAAAAAACGGGGGCGAAAATGTATGATTTTTGCAGAAAAAACACCGCGACATGCGGGCTTGAATACCTGTTGGAACGTACTGTATATTATATGCCCCACTCTCTATATAGCGTCCATGCGGGTTACGGCTTGGTGTCGTCGTGTAGGGTGCATGGGGTCGGAAGTTCGAATCTTCTCGCCCCGACCATTGGATTCAAGGACTTAGGCCACTCTTCGGAGTGGCCTTTTTCTTTTTGTGCGCCGTCGCCATGACAGCATGCATCATCTGCTGTGCCTTTCATCTCCCGTTTCCACCCTCCTGTTCCCCGATTTTCGTCCCCTGTCGCGTAGTCAACCTGGCAATACGGCTTTGGCCTATGATGTGCTGGCACATGCACGTGTGAAGTTTCCCTTCATTCATCAACCATGAGGTGTCCATGATTCGCTATGTCCTGCCTGTCCTGTTGTTCGCCAGCGCACTGCCGGCGCACGCCCAAGCTCCTGTCAATGACACGCCGCTGATCGAGCGGGCCAAGCTGTTTGGCAATCCCAGCAAGTCCGGCGGGCGCATCAGCCCGGATGGCAAGTGGCTGTCGTGGATCGCGCCGCGCGACGGCGTGCTCAATGTGTGGGTGGCGCCGGCCAGCAATCCGGCGCAGGCGCGCCCGCTGACGGAAGAAAAGGTGCGTCCCATCCGCAGCAGCTTCTGGTCGCCCGATTCGAACACCCTGCTGTTCATCCAGGACAAGGGCGGCGATGAAAACTTCCTGCTGTACGGCGTGAATGTCGTGAGCGGCAAGCAGGTCAGTTACACGCCGTTCGAGAAGACCCGCGTGCGCGTGATCCAGATCAGCAGCAAGGTAAAGGACCGTATCTTGATCGGCATCAATAACCGCGATGCGCGCTGGCACGACGTGTACAGCCTGGACCTGGCCAGCGGCAAGCTGACCCTGGTGCTGCAGAACGATGGCTATGGCGGCTATGTGGCCGATGAGCTGCTCAACGTGCGCATCGCCAGCAAGGCGCGCGCCGATGGCGGCATGCAGTACTTCCGCATCACGGACGGCAAGGCCGAGAGCACGCCGCTGGCCGAGGTCGGCCTGGAAGATGCGCAGACGACGTCGCCGCTGGGCTTTACGGTCGACGGCAAGACCTTGTATTGGACCGATTCGCGCGGCCGCAATACTTCGGCGCTGCTGGCGCAGGACGTGGCCAGCGGCAAGACCACGGTGGTGGCGCAAGACCCGCGCGCCGACATTTCCGACGCCCTGTACGACACGCGCACAGGCAAGGTGCAGGCGTATTCCGTCGACTATCTGCAGCACGAATACCTGCCGCTGACGGATGACCTGAAGGCCGACCTGGCCTTCCTGAAGAAGCATGCCAAGGGCCAGTTCAACGTGACGTCGCGCACGGACGCCGATGACAAATGGCTGGTGGGTGTCGATGCCGTCACGGCGCCGGCATCGAGCTGGCTGTACGACCGCAAGAGCAAAAAGCTCACGCAGTTGTACGTGACGCGGCCCGAGCTGGAAGGCGCGCCATTGGTGCCCATGTATCCGCAGCAAATCAAGGCGCGCGACGGCCTGACCCTGGTCTCCTATCTGACCTTGCCGCAGGCATCGACGGCGGGCGCCGGCGGCGTGCCGTCGCAGGCGGTGCCGATGGTCCTGCTGGTGCATGGCGGCCCGTGGGCGCGCGATACCTATGGCTATAACAGCTACCATCAATGGCTGGCCAACCGCGGCTATGCCGTGCTGTCCGTGAATTACCGGGGCTCGACGGGCTTCGGCAAGCAATTCATCTCGGCCGGCGACCTGCAGTGGGGCCGCAAGATGCATGACGACTTGCTCGACGCCGTGCAATGGGCGGTGAAGAGCGGCGTGACGACGGCCGACAAGGTGGCCATCATGGGCGGCTCGTATGGCGGCTACGCCACCCTGGCCGGCATGGCGTTCACGCCGACGACGTTTGCCTGCGGCGTCGACATCGTCGGCCCGTCGAACCTGTTCACCTTGCTGCAAACCATTCCGCCGTACTGGGAAGCGGGCAAGCAGCAGTTCTACAAGCGCATGGGCGACCCGACCACGGAAGAGGGCAAGGCGCTGCTGAAGGAACGCTCGCCGCTGAACTTTGCGCAAAATATCCAGCGCCCGCTGCTGATCGGCCAGGGCGCGAACGACCCGCGCGTCAACGTGGCTGAATCGGACCAGATCGTGGCGGCCATGGCGGCGAAGAATATCCCCGTCACCTACGTGCTGTTCCCCGACGAAGGACATGGCTTTGCCCGGCCCGTGAACAACATCGCCTTCAATGCGGTGACGGAAAACTTCCTGGGCCAGTGCCTGGCGGGCCGCGCCGAGCCGATCGGCGCCACGCTGAAGGCGTCCACCGCGCAGGTCAAGCATGGCGCCGGGTTTGCGCCGGGGCTGGAAGAGGCGATGCGGTAGGCGGAGAAAGCCGCGAGGCAGGCACACACAGGCGGCCGGGACGGATGACCCTGGCCGACGCATTGCCGCCGAGTGCGGTGGTGACGGCGTTCATGTCAAAAACTGTGTAAAAGCGGCAATGCTTCCATTAGAATAAATCATTGCTTCAATTACACAGCCCATGAAATGGAATGCCTGCAATGATGAATGTATTGACCCTGGAACACTTTGCCGCGCGCGTCAACGACACGTTTATCTCGGTCGGCGACGGGAATGCCGCTTTCATTCTGAAGGAGGCGCGCCCGTTGCCGTCGGCCACGCTGGAAGGCCTGTTGCGGGCGCCGTTCAGCTTGTTATTCCATAACAGTTCCCCCATCCTCTTCAGCCAGAAAATCTTTCAGCTGCAGCATGATGCATTTGGCGAGGTGGGTATCTTCCTGGTGCCGGTGGCGCGTGACAACCACGGCTTTCTGTATCAGGCCGTGTTCAACTGAGAATGCCGCTGATGCGGGGCAGGCAGAGCCAGGCGGGAGTCCGATGGCGCCGCCTGCCCGGGGCGTTCAAGCCTCAATCAAACGCGGGAAACTCGCCTTGCAGGGCGATGCAGAAATTTACCGCCAGCAGGGGCTGGCGATTTTCATGCGCCTGGCCGCCACCCGCGCTGCCGATGGTCAGTGGCGACAAGGTGACGTTCGGCGTTGCCGCGGGCACGAACGCGTTCGTGCCCGTGATGCTGGTCAGGCCATCGCCATTTTGCGGCACGTTGCGCTGCAGGGTGGCATTGGTCTGGCGGCTCAAGGTCAGTTGATGGGTGTGGTTGGGAATCTCCGTGAGATTCAGCTGGACGGTATTGCTGCCGAACGTTTCGCCCATCACACGCTGCGTCAAGCCTGGCCCCTGGCCCTGGCTGCAGGGCGCGCGTCCGGTGAAGTTGGGCAACTGGAAGGTGTTGACGCCATCGCCGCCATATTGCGTGCCGATTAATGAAAACAGGGCGCTGAATTGCCTGATCTGCAGGGTGGCGCCATTACAGCTTGCCCACCCGGCAGGGGTGAAATTAAAGCCAAAGACTTGTATTTCGCCAAGATATGGTGATGTCACGGTAGGTTCTCCTGATCGATTTTATGGGCTGCGCTTGCGTGCTGGCTGTTATTGTTGGGATGGGTAAATACCTGCCCATGCGATGCAAAACGAGGCGGTCAGGGTAGGCATGGTGTTGTCATGCGGCAAGCTGCTGCCGGCAGTACCCGTTGCTGCGGGCGCCATGTCATAGGTCGTGAGGCCAGCCAGGCTGCTCGTGTACATCTTGTCGTTATTGACCGGTGCCGCCAGCTGTGCGCTGGTGCCTGGCGTGTTGACCGTCGCCAGAGTGCTGATCGCACTGAAGACGTGCGTATGCGCAGGCATCTGGGTCGGCAGCAAGGTCACCGTTTCGCTGCCCCCCTTTTGCCCCATGACCCGGGGTGTCAGGCTAGGGCCGGTGCCCTGATGCAAGGGCACCTGGCCGCGCAGGTCGGGTACACCGAATGTATTGACGCCGTCGCCGCCATAGGTGGTGCCCAGCAGGGTATATAGCACCTCGTTATTGGCGATGGACTTCAGGCTGCCGTCGCAGGCAAACCAGCCTTGCGGTATGCGGGGAAAGGAAAACAGGCGGATCTCGCCGACATAAGGTGTAGTCATGACTTTGCTCCGTGGGAAGTGGCTGGCATGTTAGTTGCGCGATGGGAAGACGCCGTTCAGGGCGATATTGAAATTGAGTACCTGGAAGGGCTGCATATTGTTATGCGGCAGGCTGCCGCCCGTCTGGGCCAGGACCAGGTTGTTCAAGGGCACTTGCGGGCCTGCCGTGCCATAGATGGCTTCCGTGCCGCTGCCGCCATACAGGGTGTTGGTCGGGTTCTTTGTAGTGCCTGGCGTGGTCAGCGCATTGGCCGCGTGCGTATGCGGTGGAATCTGACTCAGTGTCAAAGTGATAGCTTCCGCGCCGTTACGGGCGCCGACCTGGTAGGGGACGGGTTGCCAGGAAGCGTCCACCGAACTGCCCGAGCCGACAGGGGTGCTGCCTTGTAAATTTGGCAATGCAAAGTTGGTCGTGCCGTTCCCCCCGTAAAAGGTACCCAACAGGGCAAACAGTGCCTGATTCTGCGTAATTGGCAGCAATTGCCCGTTACATGCTGCAAATCCACGCGGTGCAAACGCAAATCCGCTCATCATGATTTGTCCCAAATACACTTCAGCCATCATCGTTCTCCCGCTGTTGGAATGCTATTGAATGTTAAAGAAATAATATTTTCCATTTGCAATCAATATTGTTTTTTGAAAAACCCTTTTTGTTATAGTTACTTTATTGAAAACTCGAGGTAGCATACGTTGTCGTATGGCAAGCGTCAACATCTGTTGGCTCTATGGAAGAGCCCTGAATAGGGATCGCTTGCAGCCTGAATCCATGGTTCTTTTTGACTAAAAAACTCTGTATTGGAGAAATCATGTTGCGTATTTGCAACGATATCGTCGCCCGTCCGGCACATTTTTTGTTCCTTGCTTTTGTCGCAGGAATTCGAGGGCCGGCAGCGGCTCACCGGGTAGGCCTGGCATCAGCGTTTGGCCGTTTTCTGCATTGCTGCGTTGCGCTGTGCCTGCTGATGCTGGCGCTTGGCGCAGGCCCGGCGCAGGCAGCCAACGGCGATCCGAGCACGAAATGTATTCCCAATCAGAGGAGTTTTACCGTCGCATCAGGCGACTCCTATGTCATCGATTTGTCGCTGTGTAGCTCATTTGGCCTGACGGACAATGGCGCGACGGCCCTGCATGGCACGATTACCGGTCTCGTCAATAACGGTACCGGTATTGCGACCTACATCAATAATGGCGACGGGGCGCTGTCCGACAGCTTTGTCCTGTGGGATGAAGACAGCAAGGCGGTGACTTTTACGGTGACCGTCCTGCCCCCTGCGGCAGCCTTCACCGTGACACCGGGCAGCATATCGGCGCCCGTGATTGGCGTGGCGTACAGCCAGGCGATGTCGTCGACCGGCGGTGTCGCGCCTTACAACTACGCGCTTGTCTCTGGTGCGTTGCCACCTGGCATTACCGTGTCGTCCAGCGGCGTGATTTCCGGCACCGTGACGGCGACCGGCGCCTATGTGTTCGGCATCAAGGTGACCGACTCGACCTCAGGCACGCCGCTGACCGTCACCAAGAATTACTCCGTGTCGATCGCCGTGCCCACCCTGAGCATCACGCCCACCGTGCTGGCGGCCGGCGGGTTGTCGGTGCCCTACAGCCAGCAGATGTCGACCGCGAACGGCACCGGGCCCTTTACGTATGTGGTGGAGTCGGGCAGCCTGCCGGCGGGCCTCACCCTGTCGGGCAGCGGCTTGCTCTCGGGCACGCCCGGTGCCTTGGGCACCTACAACTTTGTGATGAAATCGACGGACAGCACGGGCGGCAACGGACCATACAACACGTCCAGAAGCTATTCCCTGGTGATCAACGCCCAGCCGCCGCCTGCCGTCACCGGCGTATCGCCGGCGCTCGGTCCGGTTAGCGGCGGCACCGCCGTCACCATTACCGGTACCGGCTTTACCGGCGCTACGGCGCTCAAATTCGGCAGCAACAATGGCCTCAGCGTTACCGTGCTCAATTCCACGACCATCACCGCCACGTCGCCAGCCGGCACCGGTGTCGTGAACGTATTCGTCACGACGCCGGGCGGCACCAACGCCGCCGATCCGTCAAACCAGTTCACCTATGTTCCGGCACCAGCGATCACCAGTATTTCGCCGACGGCAGGACCAGGCGGTGGCGGCACCACGGTCACCATCAACGGCTCGAACTTTACCGGCGCGACGGCGGTGACCTTCGGCGCGACGGCGGCGACCGGCTACACGGTCAACAGCGCCACGCAGATCACGGCGACGGCGCCAGCCGGTACGGGCACGGTGGATGTGCGCGTCACGACAGCCGGCGGCACCAGCGCCACCAGCGCGAACGACCAGTACACCTTTGTGGCGTTGCCGACAGTGACGAGCATTTCGCCCACTGCGGGGCCGGCAGGCGGCGGCGCCACGGTCGTCATCAGTGGCACGAACTTTTCCACCACGACGGCGGTGACCTTCGGCGCCACGGCGGCGACCGGCTACACGGTCAACAGCGCCACGCAGATCACGGCGACGGCGCCAGCCGGCACGGGCACGGTGGACGTGCGCGTCACGACGGTCGGCGGTACCAGCGCCACCAGCGCTGCGGACCAATTCACCTACGTGGCAGCACCGGTAGTGAGCAGCATTTCGCCCACGGCCGGTCCTGTCGTGGGGGGGAGCACGGTCACCATCAGCGGCACGAATTTCAGTGGCGCGACGGCGGTGAGATTCGGCGCTACTGCCGCCATCGGCTTTACGGTCAACAGCGCCACGCAGATCACGGCGACGGCGCCAGCCGGCACGGGCACGGTGGATGTGCGCGTGACCACGTCGGGCGGCACCAGCGCCACCAGCGCGGCCGATCAATTTACCTACGTGGCGGTGCCGACGGTGACGAGCCTGTCGCCTACTGCTGGCCCCATCGCAGGCGGTAGCACGGTCACCGTCAGCGGCACGAATTTCAGTGGCGCGACGGCGGTGACGTTCGGTGGCACGGCAGCCATCGGCTTTACCGTCAACAGCGCCACGCAGATCACGGCGACGGCGCCAGCCGGCGCGGGCACGGTGGACGTGCGCATCACCACCATCGGCGGCACGAGCGCCACCAGCGCGGCGGACCAATTTACGTACGTGGCAGTACCGGTGGTGAGCAGCATTTCGCCTACTGCCGGCCCGGCTGCCGGCGGCACCACGGTCACCATCAGCGGCACGAATTTCAGTGGCGCGACGGCGGTGACCTTCGGCGCCACGGCAGCGACGGGCTTTACGGTCAATAGCGCCACGCAGATCACGGCGACGGCGCCAGCCGGCGCGGGCACGGTGGACGTGCGCATCACCACCGTCGGCGGCACCAGCGCCACCAGCGCGGCGGACCAATTTACGTACGTGGCGGCACCGGTGGTGAGCAGTATTTCGCCCACCTCCGGCCCGGCTGCTGGCGGCACCACGGTCACCATCAGCGGCACGAATCTCAGTGGCGCGACGGCGGTGACGTTCGGTGGAGCGGCCGCCTCCGGCTTTACCGTCAACAGCGCCACGCAGATCACGGCGACGGCGCCAGCCGGTGCCGGCACGGTGGACGTGCGCATCACCACCACCGGTGGCACGAGCGCCACCAGCGTGAATGACCAGTTCACGTATGTGGGCGCACCGGTGGTGAGCAGCATTTCGCCCACGGCCGGTCCCGCCGCGGGGGGGAGCACGGTCACCATCAGCGGCACGAATTTCAGTGGCGCGACGGCGGTGACGTTCGGCGGCACGGCAGCGGCGGGCTTTACCGTCAACAGCGCCACGCAGATCACGGCGACGGCGCCAGCCGGCACGGGCACGGTGGACGTGCGCGTCACCACCATCGGCGGCACCAGCGCCACCAGCGCGGCGGACCAATTTACGTACGTGGCAGCACCGGCGGTGAGCAGCATTTCGCCCACCTCCGGCCCGGTCACTGGCGGCACCACGGTCACTGTCAGCGGCACGAATTTCAGTGGCGCGACGGCGGTGACGTTCGGCGGCACGGCAGCGGTGGGCTTTACGGTCAACAGCGCCACGCAGATCACGGCGACGGCGCCAGCCGGCACGGGCACGGTGGACGTGCGCATCACCACCACCGGTGGCACCAGCGCCACCAGCGCGAACGACCAGTTCACGTATGTGGGGGCGCCGGTGGTGAGCGGTATTTCCCCGGCCTCCGGTCCAACGACGGGCGGCAGCAGTGTCGTTATCAGCGGCGCGGGCCTTGGCGGCGCGACGGCAGTGACGTTTGGCGGTGCGGCGGCGACGAGTTTCACCGTCAATAGCGCCACGCAGATCACGGCCACGGCGCCAGCTGGTGCCGGCACGGTGGACGTGCGCGTCACCACTGTCGGTGGCACGAGCGCCACCAGCGCGGCGGACCAGTTCACGTATGTGGTGGCGCCGGCAGTCAGCGGCATTTCACCTGCCTTCGGCCCCATCGCCGGCGGCACCAGCGTGGTCATCACCGGTACCGGCTTTACAGGTGCCACGGCAGTGCGATTCGGCGGCAGCAATGCCGGCAGCTTTGTCGTCAACGGCGCCACGCAGATCACGGCCACGAGTCCATCGGGCAGCCTGGGCGTGGTGGACGTGAAGGTGACCACGGTTGGCGGCACCAGCGCCAGCGGCGCGGCGGACCAATTTACGTATATCCCGACCGGTGTCATCACGTTTGCGACACCGACCGCGGCATCCGTTCCATTGGGCAACAACTTCAGCAATGCGGCGACCTCCAGCCTGACGGGCGGCAGTTATGGCGCCTTGAGCTATACCAGCTCGAACGCGGGCGTGGCGACTGTCAGCGGCACCGGCGTCATCACTCCGGTCAGCGCCGGCACCAGCACCATCACCGCGACGCAAGCCGCGGTCGCAGGGGTCAATGCCCAGGCAACGCAAACGTATACCTTGACCGTGACCTCGGCCATCGGCGTCACCCCGGCCAGCTTGCCGGGGGCAACCGTTGCCACCGCGTACAGCCAGCAACTGACGGCCAGCGGCGGTGTCGGTCCGTACACGTTCGCGATAACGGGCAGCCTGCCTGCCGGCATGAGCTCGAACGCCAGCGGCGTCTTGAGCGGCACGCCCACGGCGGCTGGCGATTTTGCGCTGGTGGTGCAAGTGACGGATTCGCGTCAATTCACGGGGACGAAGAGCTACACATTGTCCGTCGCTTCGGCGGTTCTGGCGCTGAACCCGGCCAGCTTGCCCAATCCGACGGCGGAAGCGGCCTACAGCACGACCCTGACGGGGACGGGCGGCACGGCGCCGTACAGCTATGCCGTGGTGGGTACCTTGCCCGTGGGCCTGAGCCTGAATACGGCTACGGGCGTACTGTCCGGCACGACGAATGCGGCGGGCAGTTTCCCGTTCAGCATCAAGGTCACCGACAGCAGCACGGGCGTGGGGGCACCATTCAGCCTCAGCAAAAACTACACGCTGACGGTAGCTGCGCCCACCCTGACCCTGACGCCGGCCAGTTTGGCGGCGATCCGCGCGGGCGACGCGTATAGCCAGCCATTCACGGCGGCCGGCGGTGTTGCGCCTTACGTGTACTCCCTGAGCAGCGGCGCCTTGCCGACCGGCCTGGCGCTCGATGCGGCGACCGGCATCGTCAGCGGCACGCCGACCGTGGCGGGCAGCTTCGCCTTCACCTTGCAGGCGAAGGACGCGCACCAGTTCACGGTGCAGCAAGCGCTGACCCTGCAGGTGAACCAGGCGCCGCCACCGGTGCCCAATGAAACGGCGACCACCTCGGCCAACCAGGAAGTGAGCCTGACCATCGCTTCCACGGATGGCAGCCCGATCACGGACGTGACCATCGTCACGCCGCCGCAGCACGGGCGCGTCACGGTGGTCTCGAGCGGTGCCTCGGCGCGCATGGCGCGCGCCGTCGCCGGTGCGAGTTTCAAGGTGACGTATGTGCCGAATGCCAACTACTTCGGTCCGGACAGCTTCAGCTACACGGCGACGGGTCCAGGCGGCACCTCCGCGCCGGCCACGGTCAGCGTGACGGTGGCGCCGCAACCGGTGCCGGTGCCTGTCGCCAAGACGGCGACGGTATTGGCCGGCACGCCGGTGACCCTGCAGGTGACGCAGGGCGCCACCGGCGGCCCGTTCACGGCCGTGGCCATCACTACGCAGCCAGCCAGCGGCACGGCAGTCGTCAATGGCATGGACATCGTCTACACGCCAGGCATCAACACCAGCGGCGACATCAGCATCGGCTACACCGTGTCGAACGTGTTCGGCACCTCTGCGCCGGTGAAAGCGACCATCAGCGTCAATCCGATGCCGCAGGTGGTCAGCCAGAGCGCCACGGTGGTGGCGGGCCTGACGGTGACGGTCGACCTGACGGCGGGCGCCACGGGCGGCCCGTTCACGGCGGCCAATGTGCTGAGCGTGGCGCCGGCTGAGGCGGGCAAGGTGGTGGTGCGCGACGTGGGCACGGCCGGCAAGCCGTCGTACCAGCTGAGCTTTGCGGCTTCGGGCAAGTTTGCCGGCGCGGCCGTCGTCAGCTACACCCTGAGCAATGCCTTTGCCACCTCGAAGCCGGGCGTGGTCAACGTGACCGTGACGGCGCGGCGCGATCCGTCGCTCGATCCGGAAGTGATCGGCTTGCAAGCGGCGCAAGCCGATGCGGCGCGGCGCTTCGCCACGGCGCAGCTGTCGAACTTCACGCAGCGCCTGGAAAGCCTGCATGGCGATGGCTGGGGACGGTCGAACTTTGGCCTGAGCCTGACGCCGCCGAACGACAGCGGCAATCCGACGGCGGCGCTGGCGCGCTGGCAAGAGCAGGAAGCGGACCGCGTGTTCGGCACGGCCGTGAAACCGTTCATGCGCAAGGCGTCCCTGCGCCAGCCCGATGCCGGTTTCAGCAGCGATAAGGCGGTGGGCGGCACGGATGTCAGCCAGGCAACGAATGGCTTGCCGGACATGCCGCAGAAGCCGGACACGCAGAAGCAGGCGCTGTCGCTGTGGCTCGGTGGCGCGGTCGATTTCGGCCAGCACTATGTGAATGGCCGCGACACGGGCTTCCGCTTCCGCACGAATGGCGTGAGCGTGGGCGGCGATTACCGCTTGAGCGACCTGGCGACCCTGGGCGTGGGCGCCGGTTTCAGCCATGACCGCAGCGACGTGGGCCAGAACGGCAGCCGCAGCACGGCCGACAGCGCCGTGGCGGCCGTGTATGGCAGCCTGCGTCCGAGCAAGGGCGTCTTCCTTGACGGCGTGCTCGGCTATGGCACCCTGCAATACGACGCGTCGCGCTACTTGACCGATGGCAGCGGTTTCGCCACGGGCGAACGCGACGGCAAGCAAGTGTTCGGCGCGGTCGTCGGCGGTATCGAGATGCGCCAGGAAACCTGGATGTGGTCGCCGTATGGCCGCGTGGAACTGATGTCGGCCAAGCTCGATCCGTACACGGAGAAGGCGGCGGGCATCAACGCCCTGAGCTACTTCAAGCAGACGGTGCGTTCGCGCATCGGCGCGCTGGGTGTGCGGGCCGAGGGTATCTATGTCGGTGGTCTGGGCACGTGGTTCCCGCGTGCGCGGCTCGAGTACCGCCACCAGTTCCAGGGTGCCGATGATGCGCGCCTGGCGTATGCCGACCTGGTGGCTGACGGTCCCGTGTACGTGATCCGCACGGTGCCGCAGCAGACGGGCAACTGGACGGCGGGCCTGGGCGTCAAGCTGCTGCTGTCGAACGGCATGACCATCACGCTGGACTACAACAGCAATCTGAACATTGATAGCGGACGTACCCAGTCGGTGATGTTCGGTATCGCCATGCCGCTCAAGTAATCAATCAGCCTTCAGGCTAGTCCTGATCGCCGGCCCGGAGTCCATCCGGTCCGGCGATTTTTTTTGTCACAGCGACCAAGGATGGTCTTCTGCGCCGGCGACGATGCCGCCCAGCACGGACTGGTCGCGTTCCGCGTGGCTCTGGCGCAGGTACACGGGCAGGTCGGCAGCCAGGCGGGCGAAACGGGCATCGCGGCACAGGGGGCCAGCGCCCAGCGCCCGCGTGGCCAGGTGCAAGACCAGGGTGGCGGCATCTTCCGTTGCCAGGCGCAGGCGCAGGGCCAGTCCCATGGCGTCGCGTTGCGGGTGCAGGTCGATGTCGGCGGCGCCTTCGCGCAGCAGGGCGCCGGTGGCGCGCAAGACGCAATCGATTTGTCCCAGCTGCGCCAGGCGGACGGGGTCGGGGGCGGCGTGTTGCGCGCGCGCATGCAGGTGGCTGGCGACGGCGCAGGCCGCGCCATACCAGGCGGCCGCGATGCCCGCGCTGCCATGCCAGTAGCCGGGCCGCTGCAGATAGGCACCCGGCGCGCCCACGGGAAAGGCGCGCGCGGCAGAAAAAGTCACGTCGACGCTGGCGCAGGCATGCATGCCGACGGCTTGCCAGCCTTCGTCCGTGACGTGCACGCCGGGCTGCGACAGGGGCACCGAGGCCAGGCAAGCCTGGCCAGCGTCGTTCCAGCAGCTGACCAAAGCATGGCTGAGGCCCCTCGCCCCGGCACACCAGGCCTTGCGTCCGTCGAGCACATGGCGGCCCTCGGCCGTTTGCCGCAAGCGGACGCGCGCGCCCGGCAGGTCCGCGCACCAGACGCCCCAGCTGCTGCCGGCCGGCACGCCGGAGCCGCCGATTTCCGCCAGGATGGCGAGCGCATCGGTATGGCCTTCATACAGCTTGAGCAGGGAGAGGTCGACGGCGGCGATGGCGGCCAGCATTTGCCAGCGCTGCAGGGTGGCGCCGTGGCCGGGCAGGGGCAGCTGGTCCAGTCCCGCGTCGCGCAAGCGCCGCAAGCCTTCGATGGGGTGGAAAGCGCTGTCCTGGGGCTGCAGCAGGGCGTCCAGTGCAGCGTGGGAGGGCAGGGGAAAGGCATGGTGTGACATGGCAAGCTCCTGTTTTTCTACAGGATAGCTTTTTATTTTTGCAATGTCTGTTTGATTTTACACAGACTCCTGCTCACGCTTGCGAGTCCATGAAGCGGCGGGCGAGAAGATGCACCGTGGCAAGTGCAGGGCCGGGCGGCCCTGCAGCTGATCACGCGCTTATTTTTTCACGTAGTGCACGTCCAGGACATACACGCCCTTTTCCGGGTCCAGCACCACCGAGTACAGGTCGTTGCCGCGCAAGGACAGGCCGCCGGGGACGCTCAGCGCCGCGTGCATGCCCTCATCCCACATGCACGATTCGCCATTGTCCACCTTGACGCACCATTGCTGTTTGCCATCGCGCAATACATATTGCACGGTGGCGCCGCTGCGCTGGAAGGTATAGGCCGGCACCGACGAGGTGAACTTGTCGACGCGCAAGTTCGTTGCCGCGGCATTTTCCGCCAGCTTGATCGGCATGTCGGCTGTACCGTCCGGCTTGCCGGTGATTTTCGCGCTCATGCCGTCCGTCGCGACCACGGGGCCGGTGCAATCGGCCTTGAAGTAGGTTTCGCCGGTCGGCGTCAGTTCCAACGAACCGCTGCCGTCGCTCTTGAGCGCGACGACGAGCACTTGCCGGTCGTGATTGTCACACGCCGATTGCCACGTGCCAAGATATGCGGCCAGTGGCGAGGTGGAACCGGAATCGCCGGCAAGCTGCTGCGCCGAACTACCCCCACCGCCGCCACCGCAGCCGGTCAGGAGTGCCGCGGCCGAGCCGACCAATACTGCCAATAATTTTTTCATTCAGAGTCCTTTTCATCCGGCAGCGGTGCGTGCCGTCAACGCGGCCTGATTATAGGATTATTAATAGGAAGGAATTCTCACCGAATCTATCGCTGACTTGATTTGGATCATGTCGCGGCAATCCGCTGAAATGGTTTGCGGGAATGAAGGGAGGATGTGGTGTAACTGGTGCGCATTGCGCCGCTCACGTGACGCAATGGCTGATTATTGGCTGATTGCTGACTGATTTATTGTTTTACATAGTGCATATCGAGCACATAAGCACCGTCTTTTTGCATCACGGTAAACAATTCATTACCGCGCAAATAAAAGCCGCCGTTGCCACTTACTGCCTGTTGTATGCCGGTATCCGGGATGTCCGTGGTGTCGCCACTGCCATCAGTGATGCGCCAACGGGGTTTGCCATCGACCATTACCGTGGTGACGGCCGGGCCCGTAATCTGGATGCTGTGGGCTGGCAGCGACGATACGACCTTGTCGATGCGGATGTCCGTGGCAGGGCTGTCCGCCGTCAGTTTGAGCTGGATATTGCCTGCGCCATCCGGCGTCGCGGTAATCTTTTCACTCGTGGTTTCCGTAAATTGCACGGGGCCGCTGCAATCGGCAGTGCTGAAGGTTTCATCGTAAGTCGATATTTCCAGGGCGCCGCTGCCATCGTTCTTGAGGGCGACGACGAGGCGCTGGCGGAAAGAGTCGTTACATGCGGGAGTCCAGGTGCCAACATAGGCGGCCAGTGCGGGAGGAGGCGGAGGCGCTACCACCACTGGCGGGACCGCAACGTCTGCATTGCCGTTAGCACTACTGTTTCCGCCACCACCGCAACCAGTCAATACCACTGTGCCCGATACTATTAATAAAGCCAATACTTTTTTCATCCGTCATTCCTGTAAATCTTCAACCGGCTGGAAGCGTGCCGTATACGCGGCGATATTATAAAGTACATGCGTATCTTATTTTTGTGAAATTTGAAATTGGCCGCAATGCCGGTATTGAAAATGGTCATCGGATAAATTCCGGCAGGAGCGGTAGAACATTCTCCTGGTGCTGATGTGGCGGGAAATAAAGAAAGGTAATCTCACGTGCGGCCATTCAATGGCGCCGAGGAGAAACAGGCGGGTGCCACGCCGAATCCGGCGCGAGGCAGGTATTGAGTTGGCCGTTTATGAAATTCGTGCCGGCGCCTGAATCTGGCGCCGGCCGCCGCCGGAAATGGCCGGCTTAAAACTCTTCCCAGTCATCGCCTGCCGGCGCCTTGGCTGGCGCATGCTGTGCTGCTTGCGGCTTGGCAACACTCAGGCGTTTGGCTGGCGCGGCTGTTTTGGGCGTCACGGCGCGCGGCGCTGCCGCCGGCGTTGCTGTCGACGCTGCCTGGCGCGCCTGCTCGCCCAGCTTGAACACGCTGACCACCTCGGCCAGATGGCTGGCCTGGTCTTGCAGGCTTTCGGCGGCCGCCGCCGCTTCCTCGACGAGGGCCGCGTTTTGCTGCGTCACGCCATCCATCTGCGCCAGCGCCTGGTTGACCTGGGCGATGCCGTCGCTTTGCTCGGTGGTGGCGACGCTGATGTCGGCCATGATGGCGGTGACCTTGCGCACGCTGTCGACCACCTGTTCCATGGTGGCGCCCGCCTCATCGACAAGCTTGCTGCCGACGGCCACCTTGCCCACGGAATCGTCGATCAGCAGCTTGATTTCCTTCGCTGCCGCCGCGGAGCGCTGCGCCAGGTTGCGCACTTCCGTGGCGACGACGGCGAAACCGCGCCCCTGTTCGCCCGCGCGCGCCGCTTCCACGGCCGCGTTCAGCGCCAGGATATTCGTCTGGAAGGCGATGCCGTCGATGACGCTGATGATGTCGACGATCTTGTTCGACGAGTCATTGATCGACGTCATGGTTTCTATGACTTTGCCGACCACTTCGCCGCTCTTCTGTGCCACACTCGATGCGGAAGCAGCCAGTTGATTCGCCTGGCGCGCATGGTCGGCATTTTCCTTGACGGTGCCCGTCAGTTCTTCCACGGAGGCAGCCGTCTCTTCCAGCGAGCTGGCTTGCTGTTCCGTGCGGGCCGACAGATCGTTATTGCCTTGCGCAATTTCCGCGCTGGCGCGCGCCACGTTGTCGGCACTGGCTTGCACTTGCAGCAGCACGGCGTGGATCTTTTCCACGAAGGCGTTGAAACCCTTGCCGATGACGGCCAGCTCGTCGGTGCCCTTGACTTCCAGCTTGACGCGCAGGTCGGCGTCGCCGCTGGACAGGTCCGTCATGGTGCGGCCCAGAGTGCGCAGCGGGCGCGTCAGCTGGTTGACGACGAGAATCAGAATGCCGGCCGTGGCTGCCGCGCACAGCAGGGCAACGATCAGCGTGTAGACCATCAGGTCGCGCGCCGAGGCGGTGGCCACGCTTTTCGGGAAATTCAGTTCCACGCTCCACGGCGCGATGTCGGGGTGGATCTGCAGCGGCTGCAGCAAGTGGATGTAGCCCTTGTCGTCCTCGTATTCATACGCCTGGCCCTGGCGCACCTTTTCCAGGCCGGCGGCCGGCACGTCGTCCGCCTTCTTGCCCAGCCGTGCAGGTTCGGGGTGGCTGGCGTACAGGCCGCCGTTCGAGATCAGGGCCAGTTTGCCGCCCTCGATCACTTTCAGGTCGGCGAGGATTTTCGCCAGGCGCGTGAGCATGAAGTCGGCGCTGGCCGTGCCCTTGAAGCTGCCGTCGATCATGATGGGCGCCACCAGCGAAGCCATCAGCACATCCTTGCCGTCGACGGGATAGATATACGGTTCCGTAAAGTAAGTCTTGCCGGTGCGCTTGGGCACGTCGTACCAGTCGTTGGCGCCCGCTTTCGGGTCGAAGACGATGGGTTCGACTTGCAGCTTGCCGCCGGCGCCCCGTGTCCAGTAGGGCATGAAGCGGCCGCTGGCGTCGTAGTTCGGTTTCTGGTTGGCAAACTCCGCATCCTTGCCGTCGAGCGCATTCGGCTCCCACGTCACGGCCGAGCCCAGCAAGTCTTCCGAGCTGGTCAACGTCGCCTTGGTCAGTTCATTGATCTGCTCGCGCTGCAGGGGCAAATTCGCGCCCTTGGTGCCGCGCATGGCGCCGGCCAGGCTGGAAACGCTCGACAGGTTGCTGGCGATGCGCGCCTGCAGCGCACCGGCCACTTCGCGTGCCGACGTGCGCGCCAGTTCCAAAGCAGCCGCCTCGGCGCTGGCGCTGCTCTTGTAGCCGATCACGGCCGCCGTGACGCCGAGGCTGAGGATGGCGAGCGCGGTGGCGGCGACGCAGATTTTACTGTTCAGTGATAGTTGCATGAGGCTGTTCCTTGATGGGGAGGGATATCGGTGTCTCGGGCGTCGCGGGTAGCGCGCCTAGAAAGTCTTGCTGACGGCCAGCACGAAGGTGGCCGCGGCCGGGTTCGAGGTGTCGAACTGGCCAGCCGCATTCGGGATGCCCAGCGTGTAATGGTCGTAGGCGTCGGTGGCGCCCCAGGCGCGCGTCACGGCGCCACTCAGGCTCCAGCCGCCGTCGAAGATCCGGGTGACGCCCACCTTGGCATCGCGCCAGTTCCACATGGCATTGCCCGTGCCCGCCACGCGGCCATTGCCGGCGTGCAGGTTCAAGGTCCAGGCATTGCCCAGGTCGACATTCGCGCCCACGTCCAGGTAGCCCGTGCCGCGCGCATGCGTGATGCCGAAGAAGTCCCGCGTGACGGTATGGTTGTATTTGGCGTACAGCATGCGGTAGGTCAGGCCCAGCGACAGTTCGCCATAGTCGTACCTGACGCCTGTGGCGCGGTACACGGCGCCCGGATACTTGTAGTAATACGCGAGCACGCTGTAGCCCAGCTCGCCCACCGTGCCGCCGTAGCCGCCGTACAGATCCCATTCGACGCTTGCATCCTGGATATAGCGGTCGCTGACGGTGGAAGCCCAGGTGCCCAGCGACCAGCCGCTCGGGTGCGCGTAATCGACGCCCGCCTGCAGGGCCGGCTTGCCCCAGGTCTGGCGGAAGCCGCGCGAAATGTATTGCGAAGTGAGGCTGGCATTGGCGCTGAAGGTGGCGCCAGTGCCGTCCGTGGTCTGGGCTTGCACGGGCAGGGCGGCCGCCAGCAGGAAGGCGCAGCCCAGCAAGGATGATCCGGGGAAATGGTGGTGCGATGGCATGGCAGTCAGCTCCGTATTTGCCGGCAGCGGCCGTCCAGGCGCGTTGCCCTGATGGTTGCAATAAAAATGCGGAATGGACTTTTGTGAAGGCAGGGCGAGGCCGTTTGCATGCTCGCCTGAACATGCACACATTCTCACCAAACGTAACTGAAAGGATAGGGGCTAGGGCTAGTGGAAGTCAATAAAGTTGCGCTACGGAAATCGTAAGTTGTTGTTTCCTGGCACTTTTTCATGCTCCTGTCACATTTCCGGCCTGCCCCGGCTGGCGGCCTGTTGCAAGCCGGCCAGCAAGCCTGGCAGGGCCGCATGCAAGGCTTGCAGGCTGTCGGCGTCCAGCCCGACCTGCATTTCCACCCGGCCCGAGGGCTGGCCCCAGACGACCTGTGCGCTGAGCCGGGCGCCGGCGTCGAGTCCCGTGACGCTGACCAGCAGCGCGACTTCTTCCGGCGCATCCTCGGGCACGTCCGCGAGCAGGCAGGAAATGCCGAAATGATAATCCTGGAAGGCGCTCGCCGTGCCGCTGGAAAAGGCGAAGACGGAGGCGAGCACCTGCGGCGCGGCGGCAGCCAGTGACGGCAGGGCGGCGCGAAACAGGGGCAGCAAGTCGTTTTCCAGCTGCAGTACCAGCGGATGAGTGTGGCTAAGGACGGTCATGGGCGGACGAAAGGAGTGGCGGCGCGCGATGGTAGCAGTTTTTGCGGCCGCCGTGCTCCTGTACTGGTCCTACCAGTGGCCTCAATCGTCATCGCTGGTGACGCGCGTGCGCACGAAATCGATGTGGCCTTGCATGGCCGTGCGCGCCTCTTCGGGCTGGCTGGCGCAGATGGCCTCGCACAGGGTGCGGTGCTGCGACAGCAGTTGCAGCGAAGTGGCCTCGTCCTGCTGGCGCAAGCCCGTGCCATTGATGGTGATGTGTTCGCGCAGCATGCCGATGATGCTGGTGTGCAAGTGCAGAAACATGGTGTTGTGCGACGCTTGCGCGATGACTTCATGCAGGCGCGCATCGGCCTGCGCCTCGCCGTGCTTGTCGTCGCTGGCGCGCGCCTGTTCCAGTTCGGCCAGCAGGGCCATGATTTGCGCGCGCTCGTCCACGCTGGCCCGCTGCGCCGCAAAGTAGGCCGTCGCCCCCTCCAGCACGCGGCGAAATTCCAGGATGTCGTCGCGCAGGGCGGGGTGGTCGGCCACCAGCTGGCTCCACGGCGACGCCATGCCCGTGCGCAGCTGATCCGTCACGAACACGCCGGCGCCGCGCCGGCTGCGCACCAGGCCCCGTGCCGCCAGCCGCTGCACCGCTTCGCGCACGGTGTTGCGCGAGACGGCATATTGCTGCGCCAGCAGGCGTTCGGCCGGCAACTGCGCGCCCGCCGGCAAGCTGCCGTCCAGCAGGGCGGTTTCCAGCCTGCGCATCACCATCTCGACCCTGCCCCGCGTTTGCATGCCTGTCGCCATCGATGTCTTCCGGTGTTGTTTTAAAGTGGTCCGAGCAATTTGAAGTGGCTTGCGGAAGCTGGAATTATGCGTGAACCAGTCATTCTTAACAACACACAGCGGCGCCGCAGCAACACACAGAGCGCCGGGGAGACACACTCATGCAGCCAGATCCGCGCCAGCCACGCCGCTATCCACCCGCACCGCTCCAGGTGTACCTGTTCGCCACCTGCCTGGTCGACCTGTTCGTGCCGCAGGCGGGGCTCGACGCGGTGCGCCTGCTGGAGCGGGAAGGCTTGCTGGTGCATTATCCGCGCGGCCAGAGCTGCTGCGGCCAGCCCGCCTACAGCAGCGGCAACCCGGAACAGGCGCGCGCCGTGGCCCGCGCCCAGCTCGACCTGTTCGCGCAGCCATGGCCCGTGATCGTGCCGTCCGGCTCCTGCGCCGGCATGATGCGCCACCACTGGCCGCAGCTGTTCCAGGACGACCCCGTCGCCGGCCCCAAGGCGGCCGAACTTGCCGAACGCGTGTATGAACTGAGCGAATTTCTCGTCTGCGTGCTGCAACTCGACCTGGCGGGCCTGGCCGGCGCAGGGCAGGCGCAGGAAAGCGTGGTGCTGCACACCTCGTGCGGCGCGCGCCGCGAAATGGGCACGCGGGTGCACGGCGTGGCCCTGGTTGACGCCTTGCCCGGCGTGACGCGCATCGAACACCAGCGCGAATCGGAATGCTGCGGCTTCGGCGGCACGTTTTCACTGAAGCACCCGGATATTTCCGGCGCCATGGTCAGCGACAAGATCGCCTCGGCCTGCGCCACGGGCTGCGACCGGCTCGTCTCGGCCGACTGCGGCTGCCTGCTCAATATCGGCCACGCCGCGCAACACCAGGGCGCGCCGCTGCCCGTCGAACACCTGGCCAGCTTTTTGTGGCGCCGCACGGGAGGCGAAGCATGAGCGCCGCCCTGACTGCCCGCGAACGCATGCTGGGACGCCTGCGCGCCGCCGCGCCGTCCACGCCCGAGGCGGTGGACGTCATCGAGACGGCCATCGACCAGCACTACCTGGCGCGCCGCGCGCAAGCGCCGCTGTCGCCACGGGGCCGGATCGCCGCCCTGCAGGCAGCCCTGCGCGCCGCGCATGCGGAAGTCGATTGCGTGCGCGGCGATGCCTGGTCCGCCCTGCTGGCGCAGCGCCTCGGTGCGCATGGCGTGTGCCGTTTGCTGATGGATGCCGATAGCAGGGAAGGACTGGCCTTGCTGGCCGCCTTGCCGGACGGCGTGGCCGCGCTGTCTTTCGAGCGTCCGCTGGCGCAGTGGAAGGGCGAATTGTTCGACACCGTCGACGCGGGTTTCACTGTCGCCCGTTCCGGCATCGCCGCCACGGGCACCCTGGTCATCGCGCCCGACGCGGCCACGCCGCGCACGGTGTCGCTGGCGCCGCCGCTGCACATTTGCCTCGTGTATGCGAGCACCCTGCATGCGGACTTGCATGCGGCGGCGCGCGCCGAACGCTGGGCGGACGGCATGCCATCGAACCTGGTGCTGGTGTCGGGTCCCTCGAAAACGTCCGACATCCAGCAAACCCTCGCCTATGGCGCGCATGGCCCGCGCTGGCTGTGGGTGCTGATCGTCGATGACTTGCCAGCCCGTGAAGGAGGCCAGCCATGAACGCCAAGCCACTGCAATTCGTCAAGCCGGCGGACTTTCATGCGCGCGCCCGCGCCGCGCTGGACGACCCGAAGCTGCGTCAGAGCTTTCGCGGCGCCATGGATTTTTTGCAGGACAAGCGCACGGCGCAGTTCCCCGACGGCGACGAGCTGGAACGCCTGCGCGACCTCGGCGAAGCCGTGCGCCGGCACGCGCTGGCGCGCCTGCCCGACTTGCTGGTGCAGCTGGAAGACAAGCTGACGGCGGCCGGTGTGCAGGTGCACTGGGCCGAGGATGGCGAGCAGGCCAACGCCATCATCCACGCCATCGCGCAAAAGGCCAAGGCGACGCGCTTCATCAAGGGCAAGTCGATGGCCAGCGAGGAAATCGAGCTCAATCACTACCTGGAAGCGCGCGGCATGACCTGCCTGGAGTCGGACATGGGCGAGTACATCGTGCAGCTGGCCGGCGAAAAGCCGTCGCACATCGTCATGCCGGCCATTCACAAGACCAAGGCCGACATCGCCGGCCTGTTCGCCGAGCACATTCCCGACGCGCCCTACACGGAAGACGTCGACAGCCTGATTCAGACGGGGCGGCGCGCGCTGCGCCAGGCCTTCGTCGAGGCCGATATCGGGCTGTCGGGCGTGAACTTCGCGGCGGCCGACACGGGCACCCTGTGGCTGGTGGAAAACGAAGGCAATGGCCGGCTGACGACGTCCGTGCCGGAGATCCACATCGCCATCATGGGCATGGAAAAAGTGGTGGCCAAGCTCGAACACATCGTGCCGCTGGCGAGCCTCTTGACGCGCTCGGCCACGGGGCAGGCCATCACCACGTATTTCAACCTGATTTCCGGCCCGCGCCGCGCCGGTGAACAGGATGGACCGCGCGAAGTGCACCTGGTCTTGCTCGACAACGGCCGCAGTCAGGCCTACGCCGACGAGCAGCTGCGCGCCACCCTGCAATGCATACGCTGCGGCGCCTGCATGAACCACTGCCCCGTCTACACGCGCATCGGCGGCCACGCCTACGGCACCACGTATCCGGGGCCGATCGGAAAGATCATCTCGCCCCACTTGCTGGGACTAGCTGCGACGGCCGACCTGGCCACCGCATCGAGCCTGTGCGGCGCCTGCGGCGAAGTGTGCCCCGTGCGCATCCCGATCCCGCAACTGCTGGTGCGCCTGCGCACGGAGGCCAATCGCAATCCCGGCGAGCAGGTGGCGCATCCGCTGCGCGGCCAGGGGGCCAAGTTCAGCCGCGGCGAAAGCCTGGTCTGGCGCTTCTGGAGCGGCGCCTTCGCGCGCCCAATCAGTTATCGCCTGTTCCGCTGGGCCGCCACGCGGCTGCGCGCACTGACGCCGGGCAAGCAACTGGGCTGGACGCAGCACCGCAAGCCATTGACGCCGGCGCCGCGCAGCCTGGCCGACTTGCTCAATGCGCGCGGGCAGGAGGAATAGCCCGGCAGCACCGAAGCACCGCAAAAAACACGCTACACACAATTACATCAAAAGCCGTTTTTTCAATCAACCCGCATCCACCGGAGGAGACCCGACATGCAAACCTGGACCCAACTTTATACACCGCTCGGCAGCCTGTGGCTGTCGTCCCTGGCGGCAGCCGTTCCCATCATTTTCTTCTTCATCGCCCTGGCCGCGCTGCGCATCAAGGGCCACGTGGCGGCCGCCGTCACCCTGGCGCTGGCGCTGGCCGTGGCGATTTTTGCGTACGGCATGCCCGTGCCGCAGGCGCTGGCGGCGGCCGGTTATGGTTTTGCGTATGGTTTGTGGCCGATTGCCTGGATCATCGTCACGGCCGTCTTCCTGTACAAGATCGTCGTGAAAACGGGGCAGATCGAGATCATCCGCGCCTCGGTGCTGTCGGTCACGGACGACCAGCGCCTGCAGGTGCTGTTGATCGGCTTTGCCTTCGGCGCCTTCCTGGAAGGGGCGGCCGGTTTCGGCGCGCCCGTGGCGATTACCTCGGCCCTGCTGGTGGGCCTGGGCTTCAACCCGCTGTATGCGGCGGGCCTTTGCCTGATCGCCAATACGGCGCCCGTGGCCTTTGGCGCCATGGGCATCCCCATCATCGTGGCGGGCCAGGTGACGGGCATCGACCCGTTCCTGATCGGCGCCATGGCGGGCCGCCAGTTGCCGCTGCTGTCGCTGGCCGTGCCTTTCTGGCTGGTCTTCATGATGGATGGCGTGCGCGGCGTGCGCGAAGTGTGGCCGGCTGCCCTGGTAACGGGCGCCAGCTTTGCCGTCACCCAGTATTTCACGTCGAACCATATCGGGCCGGAGCTGCCGGACATCACCTCGGCCCTCGTCAGCCTGGTGTCGCTGACCCTGTTCCTGAAAGTGTGGCAGCCGAAGAATGCCAAGGTGGTCAACGCCGTCGGTGGCGGCGTCGCCGCGCTGTCCGGTTTTGGCGGCGGGGCAGGCAATGCGGACTTGCGCGGCAGCGGCAGCCGCGCCGCCTCGCCCTACACCTTGGCGCAGACGGCGCGCGCCTGGGCGCCGTTCGGCTTGCTGACGGCCATCGTCACCGTCTGGAGCCTGCCCGGCTTCAAGTCCCTGTTCGCCGCCGGCGGCGCGTTGTCCAGTCTGGTCGTCAAGATCCACGTGCCTTACCTCGATAAACTGGTGATCAAGACGATGCCCATCGTGGCGGAGCCGAAAGCGTATGACGCCGTCTTCAAGCTTGACCTGCTGTCGGCCGTGGGCACGGCGATCTTGCTGACGGCCGTGCTGTCGATGTGGATGCTGCGCATGAAGCCGCGCGATGGCATCAAGGCCTTCGTGGAAACGCTCGTGGAATTGCGCCGTCCCGTGCTGTCGATCGGCCTGGTGCTGGCGTTTGCCTTCGTTGCCAACTATTCGGGCATGTCGTCCACCCTGGCCCTGCTGCTGGCCGGCAGCGGCGCCGCCTTTCCGTTCTTCTCGCCGTTCCTGGGCTGGCTGGGGGTGTTCCTGACGGGGTCCGATACGTCGTCGAATGCCTTGTTCTGCTCCCTGCAAAACACGACGGCGCACCAGATCGGCGTGTCCGACACCTTGCTGGTGGCGGCCAATACGACTGGCGGCGTGACGGGCAAGATGATCTCGCCCCAGTCGATCGCCGTCGCCTGCGCCGCGACTGGCCTGGTGGGCAAGGAATCGGACCTGTTCCGCTTTACCTTGAAGCACAGTCTGTTGTTTGCCGTCATCATCGGCATCATCACCATGCTGCAGGCGTACGTGTTCACGGGCATGATCCCGCATTGAGCGATCCGTAGAAATACGTAGTAAAACTAGATGAATTGATAGTAAAACGTGCAGATGGTCATGAAAATAACCTGATGCACTGCAGCATATCGAGGATGGCCCGGCGCAATGCCGGGTCCGCGGCGATCCCCTCCGCATCGAGACCCGACCCCAGCAGGGGCAGGCTGATGCAGGCTTCGTCGATCAGCCGCGCCGACATGGTGCATACCGTTTCGCGCAAGGCCGCCTGCGCATGCGTGGCGCGCGGCGAGGCGTTCAGCAGCACCAGCGGCTTGTCGATGAACGATTCATTTCCCACCATCCAGTCCAGCGCATTTTTCATGGGGCCGCTCACGCCGTGCGCATATTCGGGGCTGGCCAGCATCAGCACGTCGGCCGCCAGGATGGCGTCGCGCAGGGCCGTCACGGCCGGCAGGCTGTCGGCATCGAGGTCGGGATTGAACAGGGGTAATTCACCGAGTCCGGGATAGATGCGGATCTCGAATAGCGCTGGGGCAAGCCCTGCGATGGCGTGCAGCAGGGCGGTGTTCAGCGAGGCGGCGCGCAGGCTGCCGGCGATGGCGAGGATGATAATGGGCGTTTGCATCCCGCCTGTATAGCCCATCCTGTGCTCAAGCGCAAGGCGAGCAGGATGGCGCTATCGTTGTTGCCACAGCCGATGATGGGCTGCGTGCTGCAGTACTGATTAACGGCTCAGGCCGCTCATCCAGCTTGGCTGCGGGTTGGCGCGGGCCAGTTCGCGCATGCGGTATTCCAGGTCGTAGCGGTCGGTCGATTCGGCCAGGTAGGCTTCTTCATAAGCGCGTTCGCGGCGGTCGCTGCTTTGGTTCAGCCAGGCACCGACGCGCTTGGCGGCGTGGACCAGGGTGGCGACGATATTGCTGTTTTGCGTGGTGTGGTAAGTAAATGCGGTAGACATGGCAGACTCCTTGAGTGGCGTGCCGCGTTGTGCTGCACTGCAATATAAGTATAGCGATTCCAAGTTATAAGGCTACTTTTGATTTCAAATGTCAGCTATTCATTTTTTAAATAACAGGCGGGAAAGCTGCGCAATACGGGGCTTTAAGGCATAATGCCGGCGCAGGATCGTAGTTTTACTACAAGACGTTTTTGTCCAGGATGTTGTTTTCAGACGCAGCCCGCAGGCGTGCCGCGCCCACAAGACATCGTTCTGACGAGAAACGGTCGGCCGCACGCGCGTGATGCCATACCTGCCCCGTATCGCTGATGGCAGTCATGGCTCACGCTGATATCTGCGTGGCGCTTGCGCGTCCTGGCGCTGCCCGGGTGGAAACGCTTCCATGCCTGGCGCGATCAACTTGGAATTGAAAAATGGAGAAGGTATGGAATACGTAAAGCAAGGCCAGGGCGTACCGTCCGCACGGGCCGGCACGCAAAACAATACAGGCGCCCTGATCATTGTCACGGTGCTGTTTTTCATGTGGGGATTGCTGACCTCGCTCAATGATGTGCTGATTCCCCATCTGCGCTCGATCTACACCTTGACGTATGTCCAGGCGATGCTGGTGCAATTCTGCTTCTTCGGCGCCTACGCCATCGTTTCGCTGCCGGCCGGCATGCTGATCAAGAAAATCGGCTACCAGCGCGGCGTCGTCGCCGGGCTGCTGATCGCGGCCGCCGGCTGCGCCATGTTCTACCCGGCGTCCACCGGCAGCTATGCGCTGTTCCTGCTGTCCTTCTTCATCCTGGCGGCCGGCATCACCGTGCTGCAGGTGGCGGCCAATCCGTATGTGACGGAACTGGGCGACCCGCAGACGGCGTCGAGCCGCCTGACCCTGACGCAGGCGTTCAACGCGCTGGGCACTACCGTGGCGCCTGCGCTGGGCGGCATGCTGATCCTGTCGGGCACGGTCCTGACGGTACAGCAGTTCGACCTGCTGCCGGCGGCCGAACAACTGGCTTACCGCGCCAAGGAAGCCGCGTCCGTGCAAGGCCCGTACCTGGTGCTGGCCGCCACCCTGGTGATCCTGGCCGTGCTGTTCGCGCTGGCGAAATTGCCGAAGATTTCGCATGCCGACGATGCGGCCGCCGTGGCGCAGGATGGCCACAAGGTCTCGATCTGGTCGCACCGCCACCTTGTGCTGGGCGCGCTGGCCATCTTCCTGTATGTGGGCGGTGAAGTGAGCATCGGCAGCTTCCTGATCAACTTCCTGGGCGAGAGCCATATCGCTGGCCTCAGCCACGCCGACGCCGCGTATTTCGTCAGCTATTACTGGGGTGGCGCCATGCTGGGCCGCTTCGTCGGCTTTGCCGTGATGCGCTATGTCAGCCCGGGCAAGACCCTGGCCTTCAACGCCGCCGTCGTCATCGCGCTGATCCTCGTCGCCGTGTTCTCCAGTGGTCACACGGCCATGTGGGCATTGATCGCCGTGGGCCTGTTCAACTCCATCATGTTCCCGACCATCTTCAGCATGGCGCTGAACAAGCTGGGCGCGCAAACGGGTCAAGGTTCGGGCATCCTGTGCATGGCCATCGTCGGCGGCGCCATCGTGCCGTTCATCCAGGGCTTCCTGGCCGACCACATCAACCTGCAGCTGTCCTTCCTCGTGCCGGCCCTGTGCTACACCTTCATTCTGTACTTCGGCTGGAAGTACGCCAGCATGTACAAGGACGACGCCAAATAAGCAAGGTGGCGCGATCAATCAAAAGGGTGGCCTCGGCCACCCTTTTTTTATGTCAGTGCGCGAACTGGGTGCCCAGCACGTCCTGGCACACTTCGAGCCAGGCGCGCGCCGCGTGCGACAGGTAGCGCCCGCTCCAGATGTGCGCCACCTGCCACGCCACCTCCGGCTCGACGATGCGCACCGCTTCCAACGGTTCGCCGGCCAGGCGGTGGATGAACGGCTCGGGCAGCAGGGCCACGCCCAGGCCGGCTGAGGCCATCGCCACCAGCCAGTCCCACTGCCCGCTCTGGGCCGCAATCGTCGGCGTGAAGCCCGCTTGCGCGAAATGCTGGCGCAGGCTGCGCGTGAGCGCGAAATCATCCTTTAATAACACCAGCGGCAAGTCGGCCAGCGCCTTGAAGGGCAGCGTCGTGCGTTTTTTTTGGAACGTGCCCGGCTCGGCCAGGGCCCAGATCGGGTAGTTGGCCACTTCCACGGCCACGAGATCGAGCTCCGGGTCGGCCGGCAGCACCGTCATGCCGATTTCCAGCTCGCCCCCCGCCACCTTGCGCTCGATCTGCTGGCCCGTGTCTTCCTGCAGGGTCAGGCTGATGTGCGGATACCGCGCGCGGAAGGCTTTCAATACGGGCGTGAACAGCACGTTGATCATGGGCGGGATGCCGACCGTCAGGCTGCCGCGCTGCAAGGCCTGCGTGTCGCGCACTTCCAGCGTCAGCTGGCGCATATTGGCCAGCATTTCCTGGCCGTGCTGGTAGACGATGCGGCCCGTGTCCGTCAGGGTCAGCTTGCGCCCGTCGCGCACGAGCAATTGTGCGCCCACCTCGTCTTCCAGCTGGCGCACCATCTTGCTGATGGTGGACTGGGTCAGGTGCAGCGATTCGGCCGCCTGCGTAAAGCTCGACAGGCGCACGGTTTCGACGAAATAGCGCAGGGAACGGATATCCAAGAGGGGCTCGGCGTTGGCAGGGCATGAAAATATCGACTGGATGTGACGAAATTAATTCATGCCATGCATGTAAGCGGGATTTTATACTGAATCCACTTATGGGGTTGGTGTATGACAGCCATCCAGTTTGAGAATATTAAGAATATCAGGAGCATCACGATGTACGAGGACCGTATCCGCCACCCAGGCTTGCTCAGCAAAATCATGAGCGCCGATGAGGCAGCCAAATTGTTCCACAACGGCATGCGTGTCGGCATGAGCGGCTTTACCCGTGCCGGCGACGCCAAGGCCCTGCCGCGCGCGCTGGCCGAGCGCGCCCTGCAAGACCCGTTGAGCCTGACCCTGATCACGGGCGCTTCGCTGGGCAATGGCAGCGATGGCCTGATGGCCGAAGCGGGCGTGCTGGCGCGCCGCATGCCGTTCCAGGTCGACCCTGTGCTGCGCGGCAAGATCAACAACGGTGAAGTCATGTTCATTGACCAGCATCTGTCGGAAACGGCCGAGCAGTTGCGCTCGGGCAACCTGGCGGCCGTCGATATCGCCGTCATCGAGGCCACCGCCATCACGGCGGCCGGCGCCATCATCCCGACCATGTCGGTGGGTAACTCCGCCGCGTTCGCCCAGCAGGCCACACAGGTCATCATTGAAATCAACCTGTCCACGCCGCTGGCGCTGGAAGGCTTGCACGACATTTATATTCCGCAAACCTTGCCGGGGCGCGAACCGATTCCCCTCACGCGCGTAGACCAGCGCCTGGGCAGCACGGCCATCGCCATCGACCCGGCCCGCATCGCCGCCATCGTCATCACGGACAGTCCCGACAGCCCGTCGAACGCCTTGCCGCCCGACGCGGAAACGCAAGCGATCGCCGGCCACGTGATCGCCTTCCTGCAAGGCGAAGTGGCGGCCGGGCGCATGGGCCCGGAATTGCTGCCCCTGCAGGCGGGCATCGGCACCATCGCCAACGCCGTGCTGCATGGCCTGATCGGCTCGCCTTTCCGCAATATGACGATGTATTCGGAAGTGCTGCAGGACAGCGCCATCGAGCTGCTCGACTCGGGCCAGCTGGCGTTTGCCTCGGCCTCGTCGATCACCCTGTCGGCCGCCGTGCATCAAAAGCTGATGGACAATATCGACCATTACCGGTCAAAAATCGTGCTGCGCCCGCAAGAGATCAGCAACCACCCGGAAATCGTGCGCCGCCTGGGCATCATCGCCCTGAACACGGCGCTCGAGTTCGATATCTACGGCAACGTCAATTCCACGCACGTGTGCGGCACGCACATGATGAACGGCATCGGCGGTTCGGGCGACTTTGCACGCAATGGGCAAGTGTCGATGTTCGTGTCGAAATCGGCGGCCAAGGGCGGGCGCATTTCCAGCGTCGTGCCGATGGTCTCGCATGTCGACCATACGGAGCATGACGTCGACGTGCTGGTGACTGAGTGGGGCTACGCGGACTTGCGCGGTCTGGCGCCGCGCGAACGGGCGCCGCTGATCATCGAGCGCTGCACGCATCCCGATTACCGCGATCAGCTGCGCGCGTATTACGACGCGGCATGCCAGCGCGGCGGCCACACGCCGCACATCCTGGAGCAGGCGCTGTCGTGGCATACGCGCTACCAGGAAACGCAGAGCATGCTGGCAGCGTAGCAGGCTTCGCTAACCTCAGGACAGGCAGGGCAGTGCGGCACCGCGCCTGCCTTTTTTATTGCTTAGTACATATGCAGCGCCTTGGCACCCAAGCCCAGCAGGGCAAACGTGGTGGTGGCCTGTATGCCCATGAACCACAGGAAGTGGGTGTGCATGTGCTTGCGGATGTCGCCCAGTTCCGTGCGCAAGGCATGGCAGTCGCCGCGCAAGTCGCCGCGAAACTGCGTCAGGTCGGCGCGCAGCAACTGCGATTCGTCGCGCAACTCCGTACGTACATTGTCGAGGCCGTCGCCAAGACGCTGTTCCAGGGTCTTGAACCATAGCCGGTCATGTTCCCGGTCCGTTTCCAGTTTTGTCAGGCGCGCTTCCATGCGTACAGCATTGTGCGCGCCTTGCTGTTTGTCAAGCTGGTCCGTGGCATAGGCTTCGTTCATCTCGCCCTCCTTCGCGCGAGCCGCGCTGCACCAGCGCAGGCGGCTTCACTCCACTGTCCGCCTTTTCTGCTGGCGCAGTTTGCGCTGGATCAAACGTCAGGAAGCCGGTGCAAAGCGCAGACGGATGCCTGCCGTGACGACGGCCAGCAAGTCGTCGATATGCGCGTTCATTTCCGGGTGCGGCGTCCACGGGTCGCCCGCATCCATGACGATGCGCAGCGAGACGAGGCCGTGCAGCGATTGCCAGAAGATTTGCGTCATCGTGTGCAGCGCCGGCTCGTCCTGGCGCACCTGGCCCGCTTGCGCCAGTTCGGTAAACAGGTGCAGCGCGTAGGCGTACGGATCCTGCTCGATATTGCCGTGTTCGACCTCGACGGCGTCGATTTCCGCGTGCGGCCGCAATTCCATGAAGATCAGCGAATACTCGTCCGGATGCTGGAAGCCGTACTCGATATAGGCGCGGCCGACCAGGGCGATGCGCTGCCACGGATCATCGCTGGTGGCGCACGCCGTGCGCATGGCGCGCACCAGTTCCAGCAAATCCTTGTCCATGGCCTGGGCGATCAGGGTGGCCTTGTCGCGGAACAGGGCGTACACGACGGTGGTGGAAAAACCGGCCGCCTCGGCTACCTTGCGGATGGAGACGGCGCGCGCGCCGCCTTTCTTGATGAGATCTTTGACGACGTCGATGATGTGCTCGCGCCGCGCCTGAGCCTCGCGTAACTTTCTTTCCTGGATGTTAGTTAACTTCTTGTCCACGACTCTTTCCTGGCGACTCTATGAAAGCAAGAATTATAGGGGGGCGACCGGGCGCCAATGTGTCAGCCGCTGTTACAAAGCAGTTTTTTGTCCGGTAGATGCAACAGCAGACCGATTTTTCGCGCTTTTGCCCGGCACTTTTCCATCGATGCCCCGGATTGGTGCATAAAACGCCGGGCCAGGCTTTGCGAACGGTGCCAAAGGGCGGAAAATAGCGGGATAGCTTACACTGCGTTTTTTAGCGCAACGGCGCCAGCCCACGAGGCAACGCCGGAACACTTACATTCGGACGGGATCATTACATGACCATTAAAATCAGCCAGAACTTCGACTCGGGCGCCATCGACGTGGTGAGCGCCACCAGTGCCGGCGCCATCGACCTGAACTTGCGCAAGGATAGCCACGCCGACATCCACCAGTGGTTCCACTTCCGCCTGCAGGGCGCGCGCGGCCAGGCATGCACGATGCGCTTCCTGAACGCGGGCCAGGCCACCTATCCGGCCGGCTATGAAGACTACCAGGCCGTGGCCAGCTACGACAGCGAAAACTGGTTCCGCGTGCCGACCTCGTTCGACGGCCAGGTCATGACGATTTCGCACACGCCGGAACTCGACAGCGTGTACTACGCGTATTTTGAGCCGTATTCGTGGGAACGCCATCTGCGCCTGCTGGGTGAAGTGGCCGAGCATCCGCTGGCGCGCGTGTCCGACCTGGGCAGCACGGTCGACGGCCGCGACATGAACATGGTGACCATCGGCAATCCGCAAGCGGAAAAGAAAATCTGGGTCATCGCGCGCCAGCATCCGGGCGAATCGATGGCCGAATGGTTCGTCGAAGGCTTGATCGACTCGCTGCTCGACGACGCCAACCCGATCGCGCGCAAGCTCTTGCAGCGCGCCGTGTTCCACATCGTGCCGAACATGAACCCGGACGGCTCCATCCGCGGCAACCTGCGCACGAATGCGGCAGGCGCCAACCTGAACCGTGAATGGATGACGCCATCGCTGGAGTCCAGCCCGGAAGTGCTGTGCGTGAAAAACAAGATCCACGAAACGGGCGTCGACATGTTCTTCGACATCCACGGCGATGAAGCGCTGCCGTACAACTTTGTGGCCGGCAATGAAATGCTGGAAAACTTCACGCCGGCGCAAGCGGCGCACCAGAAAGCCTTCATCGAGCGCTACAAGCAGGCCAGTCCGGACTTCCAGGACAAGTTCGGCTATGCGGCCAGCAAGTACAAGTCGGACATGCTGACCCTGGCATCGAAATACGTCGGCCACCACTTCGGCTGCCTGGCGCTGACCCTGGAAATGCCGTTCAAGGAAAACGCCGACTTGCCGGATCCGGCCGTCGGCTGGAATGGTGCGCGCAGCGCGGCCCTGGGCGCGGCCATGCTGCAGCCTATCCTGCTGTCGCTGGATTGAACGGCGTTGTTCATGGGTATCGAGATCGAGCGTAAATTTCTGCTTGCCGGCGACGCCTGGCGGGGCCTGGGCCAGTCGGTCCTGCTGCGCCAGGGGTATTTGTCGTCCGCGCGCGAGCGCGTGGTGCGCGTGCGCATCGAAGGCGAGCAGGCGATGCTGACCATCAAGGGGGCGAACGTGGGCGCGACGCGCGGCGAGTGGGAGTATCCGATTCCGCTGGCCGACGCGGCCGAACTGCTCGACAGCCTGTGCGAACAGCCGCTGATCGAAAAGGTTCGCCACCGCATCGAACACGCGGGCATGGTGTGGGAAGTCGACGAGTTCCTGGGCGCTAATGCGGGCCTGGTGGTGGCGGAGATCGAACTGGCCTCGGAAGACCAGCCGTTCGAGAAGCCCGACTGGGTCGGCGCGGAAGTGTCGGGCGATGCGCGCTACTACAACGCCAACCTGATCCGCCATCCGTTTTCACAGTGGTAATGTTGGCCACAGAAATTGGAAAATCACGGCATTCATCGTCAGATTGAATGCCGCGTGCGCCGCCATCGCTGGCCATAGCGAAGCATGGCGGCGCCGTAACCATGCGAACAGGCAAGCTGTCGCAAACATCAGCGTCACCCACACCGCCGCCGAGGCCGCATTCAGCGACAGGCCGGCAGCCGTCATGCTCAAGCCATGATGGCACAGGTGTGCCAGGCCGAACAGTCCTGCTTCCACGCAGGTGCTGCTGCGCACGGACAGTTTTTCCTCCAGCGCCTTTTGCAGCACGCCCCGAAAGAAGATTTCCTCGCCGATAGGGCTGAAGATGCAAGCCGGCACGGTGATCATCAGGTGCAGCATCCAGATGCTCAGCCCCGCCGTGGGCGCCGTGCGGCGAAAGCTGGCCGCTATGCTGACAAACCAGTTGTCCGGCGTGGCGCCATACAGCAGCATGCCCAGGGCAAAGCACAGGAGCGCGGCTGCCGCGCCGCAGATCAAGGCCAGCGCATACGGCGCCTTGCCGGAGGGCGCTTGCAGGCCGATGTTGCGGCGTCCATGCGGCGACAGCAAGATCCATGGCAGGCCGCCATCACGCAAAAACTCAGCGGCAGCATCCAGAACAAACCCAACGGACCCAGCGTGCCCATGACGCGCATGGCGATGAATGCGCTCGCCAGTAACATTGCCAGCATGGGAAACGATAGCGCCAGCAATGCTGGCCGCAGGGGAGAGAGCGAGACTGGGCTGGAAGGCATCGGCGGTCGGGGCGAAAAAAAGGCCGGAAGAAAACTTCCGGCCCCATGCTGCATCAATTAATGAAAATGCTCGGTACCTTGCGGCGTATCTTCCGGCATTTCCGCATGCGCCAACTCGCCCACCGGGTCGGCAAACAGGGGCGCGCCGCAATCGTCGCAGTATTCGCCGACAAAACGTTCCGCATGGCGCTTGATCTGCGTCACGCCGGCGGCGTTCAGATGCTCGATAATTTCATCGACGGGCGTCTTTTGCTTGTCCAGCGCGGCGATGCCGACCTGGATCAGGCCTTCGATCGGCGTGCCATCCTCGTCTTCCTGGCCGTACAAAGGCCAGACGATGCCGTAGATGACATCCGGCGCCTGGCGCAGGGTGAAGGCGATGCGGTACTCGTCCACCTGGCCGTCGGCCGCTTCCTCGCCGAAACCGGCGATGACGGCGCGCAGTTCCGACGGCTCGATGGCCAGCGTGTGCGTCAGGTAGTGCACGGCGGCGCGCACGGAGACGGGGCGTATCAGCTTGTCCGCTTCGCGGCAGGCCACGTAGTACGCTTCCGGCAGCAGCAGTTCCAGGCCGCAGCCCGGCAGCAGGCGGGCAATCGTCGGCGTCGCCTGCGTGCGCCATTGTTCCAGGGCGGCGCTGCGCTCCTTGATGAAGTCGGGCTGGCTGGCCGGCGTCTGCCAGCGGAACAGGGGGGCGCCGCTTGGGGCCACTACGGCCACCAGCAGGTAGCGCGTATCGGCCAGGAAGGGCGCCGTTTCCGCCTCTTTGCCTGATGGCTTGACGGCCGTGCCTTTCAGGGCGGCCAGTGCCAGCTTCTGCGTCTTGGCATAGGTTTCGACGTGGCTGCGCGGCAACTGGTCGATCGAATACAGGGTCGGCGCCATGGCCATCTTCGTGCCGTCGGCCAGCAGGTGGGCGGCGAAATGCGCGGACAATACGCCGTGCGCGTCGCCGGCCATGGGGCCGGAGGCGATGGAAAAGCGCGTCCACGCGAGGATGGGCACGGCCACCAGCAGGGCGTCGTAGCGCACGTCTTCATGCGTGACGACGGTCGATTCGCTGACGGCTTCAACGCAGTCCATCAGCACGTCGTAGGCGTTCAAGTCTTCCTTGAACAGGCTGCCCAGGGTGTTGTCGATGGTGTCCTGGTGGCCGGTTTTGAGTAATTTCTGGAGCTGCGTATCCAGGCTGTGTTCCCAGGACCGCTCTTCGAGACGGCTGGCTGCCTGTACGATCGCCTGGGCAAAGGTGACCAGGCGCTGGCTGTCGGCAGTCAGTTTATGGGATGAATCTTTGGAAGGACGACGCATAGCGGGATAAGAGTCTCGGAAAGTGAAAAAAATGGATCAGTCAAACAATGATAAACCCTTATAACCGTATTGTAGAGGATTCAGCCGCACGCAATACGTAAGCTGTCCTTAGATCATGCCAATAGTCTGAATTTCAAGGAAAAACGGGGTGCCGGGACGAAAAAAAGCGCCGGTCGGAACCGGCGCTTTTATCTTATCTCACAGCTGGGCTGATTACTCGGCCAGCAGTTGACGCAGCACGAATGGCAGGATACCGCCATGCTTGTAGTAGTCGACTTCGATCGGCGTATCGATGCGCAGCAGGACTTTGACTTCCTGGCTGGAGCCGTCGGCGCGGTGGATCACCAGGGTAGCCAGTTGCTGTGGCTTGATTTCGCCTTCGAGGCCTTTCAGGTCGAAGGTTTCCTTGCCGGTGATACCCAGCGTTTGCACGCTGTCGTCGCCGATGAATTGCAGCGGCAGCACGCCCATGCCCACCAGGTTCGAGCGGTGAATACGCTCGAACGAACGGGTGATCACGGCTTTCACGCCCAGCAGTTGGGTGCCCTTGGCTGCCCAGTCGCGCGACGAGCCCGTGCCGTACTCTTCGCCGCCGAAGACCATGGTTGGCGTGCCTTCAGCAACATATTTCATCGCTGCGTCGTAGATCGACATTTCTTCGCCGGAAGGCTGGTGGATCGTGATGCCGCCTTCGACTGCCGAACCGTCCGCTTTCGCAGGGATCATGCGGTTCTTGATGCGCACGTTGGCGAACGTGCCGCGCATCATGATTTCATGGTTGCCGCGACGCGAGCCGTAGGAGTTGAAGTCCGCTTTCAGGACGCCGTTTTCCTTCAGCCACTTGCCTGCAGGACCGTTTTCCTGGATCGAGCCGGCTGGCGAGATGTGGTCGGTGGTGATGGAATCGCCGAACACGCCCAGTGCGCGCGCGCCTTCGATGCCGGTGGCCACTGCCGCTGGCGTCATCGAGAAGTTGTCGAAGAACGGTGGTTCCGCGATGTAGGTCGATTTCGGCCAGTTGTAGACTTGACCGGACACAGTGGTGACTTTCTCCCACAGCTTGCCTGGCGCGCCCTTGACGTCCGCGTAGTTGTCCTTGAACACCTTGGCGTTCATGGCGAACTTCATCATGGCCGAGACTTCAGCCGAGGTCGGCCAGATGTCGCCCAGGTAGATGTCCTTGCCGCCCTTGCCCTTGCCGACCGGTTCCGTCATCAGGTCGCGCGTCATGTTGCCGGCGATGGCGTAAGCGACGACCAGCGGTGGCGAAGCCAGGAAGTTCGAGCGGATGTTCGGGTGAATACGCGCTTCGAAGTTACGGTTGCCCGACAACACGGCCGATGCGACGATGTCGTGCGTGGCGATGGCGGCGTTCAGCTCGGGCGTCAGGTCGCCCGCATTGCCGATACAGGTGGTGCAGCCGTAGGCGGTCACGCCGAAGCCCAGTTTTTCCAGGTATGGCAGCAGGCCGGCAGCCGTCAGGTACTCGGTCACGACGCGCGAGCCAGGGGCCAGCGAGGTCTTGATGTGCGGAGCGACTTTCAGGCCGGCTTCCACGGCTTTCTTGGCCAGCAGGCCGGCAGCCAGCATCACGCTCGGGTTCGAGGTGTTGGTGCACGAGGTGATCGCGGCGATCAGCACGTCGCCGTTCGATACTTTCACGCCGTTCGTCGTTTCGTACACGGCAGCCAGGTCGGCCGGGTTCTTGTTGAAGCCGTTTTCGGTCGTTGGCTTGGCGAACAGCTCGGCGAAGTTCGCCTTGACGTTGCCGATTTCGATACGGTCTTGCGGGCGTTTCGGGCCGGCCAGCGACGGAGCGACCGACGCCAGGTTCAGTTCCACCACGCGGGTGTAGTCGATGTCGCCCGCTTTTGGCACGCCGAACAGGTTTTGCGCCTTGAAGTAGCCTTCGAACGCGGCGATTTCAGCCTTGCTGCGGCCGGTGCCCTTGAAGTAATCGATGGTGGCTTCGTCGACAGGGAAGAAGCCCATGGTCGCGCCGTATTCCGGGGCCATGTTGGCGATCGTCGCGCGGTCGGTCAGGGTCAGCGATTCCGTGCCTTCGCCGAAGAATTCGACGAACTTGCCGACGACTTTTTCTTTGCGCAGCAATTCGGTGATGGTCAGTACCAGGTCGGTGGCGGTGCAGCCTTCGCGCAGCGCGCCCGACAGGTTCACGCCGATGACGTCAGGCGTCAGGAAGTAGACCGGCTGGCCCAGCATGCCGGCTTCCGCCTCGATGCCGCCCACGCCCCAGCCGACCACGCCGATGCCGTTGATCATGGTGGTGTGCGAGTCGGTGCCGACCAGGGTGTCAGGGTAGTACACGTCGCCGGCTTTCTTGCCTGCGTGGTGCACGCCGCGTGCCAGGTATTCCAGGTTGACCTGGTGGACGATGCCGAAGCCTGGTGGCACGACGCCGAAGGTGTCGAAGGCTTGCATGCCCCATTTCATGAACTGGTAACGCTCGTTGTTACGCGAGAATTCCAGTTTCATGTTCAGGTCCAGCGCTTTCTTTTCGCGGTAGTGATCGATGGTCACCGAGTGGTCGACCACCAGGTCAACCGGCACCAGCGGTTCGATTTTCTTCGCGTTGATGCCCATCTTGGCGGCCACGTTGCGCATCGCTGCCAGGTCGGCCAGCAGCGGCACGCCGGTGAAGTCTTGCAGCACGACGCGCGCCACTACGAACGGGATCTCGTCGGTGCGCTCGGCGGTCGGGCCCCAGCTCGCCAATTGCTTGACGTGTTCTTCGGTGACTTTTTTGCCGTCGCAGTTGCGCAATACCGATTCGAGTACGATACGAATCGACACTGGCAGGCGGGAGACATTGATGCCCAGGCTTTTTTCCAGCGCAGGCAGGGAGTACAGCTTGCCCTTCTTGCTATCCGAAATATTAAAGTCCTTGAGCGTGTTCAGAGTGTTGCGGGACATGACCTCTCCTTGTTGGGTATCGTCTATTTATTGATTATTCAAATTACAAAACATGACTGAGCCCCCGAAGAGGCCCTTGCTGCTCACATCAGCCGCCGGTCGCCGGCAGCACGCCCAGCGATGGCGCGGCTTCCACCACTGCCGCTGGCTTGGCTTGCTCCGCATCCTTGCATTCATTGGCCAGCTGGCGGCCCTGCTTGGAATCGAGCAGCATGCCTTTGGCCGGGATGCCGATCCAGACGAGACCATACAGACGGTTCTCGAATCGGTTGGCGCCGGTGGTGGTGCCCACGCGGCTCAGGCGGTGCAGGCGCTTCTTCCAGCGCAGGGCGATGTGTTTGTCGTCAGTCGCATTGGTGTAGATGGTAATTTTATTACCAAGTTCACAATTGAAATCGGTGGAAGCGGAACCGGCGGTATCCGGCTCATCGGATTCTTCCTTGTCGACCACCGACATGGCGAGCGGATGCGCTTCCTTGGCGGCAGCTTTGGCCTTGGTGGCCTTGGCTTTCGGCTTGGCCTTGACGGCCTTGGCTTTTGCCGGCTCCTTGGTATCCGTGGCGGCGAAGCTGGCCGGCGCCAGCGTGAGGGTCATGGCGCCCAGCGCGACGCTGCAGGCAATGGCTAATTTGGAGAGGGACATCGTGTAATTCCTGTCAGTTTTCAGTGGTGCTGGAAGAGGGGGCGTTGAGTAATGCAGCGGCCGCCTCGGGCAGGCCGAGGCCTGCCAGTTTGGCGCGTTGCAAAACGGTCCAATAATATCGGTAGCTGGCGCGGTCGTGCAAGCGGCCATTTTGCGCAATCGGTCCCCAGTTGGCGCGCAGCGCTTCATTGAGGATATTGCTGGCTTCGTTGACTTCGGACAGGCGCGGCGTAAAGGCCTTGATGATGGGCTTGATCTGGTCCGGGTGGATGCTCCACATGCGCGTGTAGCCGAACTCGGCTGTCGCGCGCTGGGCGTCATTCGCCACCACGGCCGAATCGCGCACGTCCGTCGTCACGTTATGCGACGGCACCTTGCCGTGCGCGTGGCAGGCGGCGGCCACTTCCAGCTTGGCGCGCACCACCAGCGGATGCGTGAACTGGCCCGGCGTGCGCATGGCGGCGGCGGGAATGGCACCGTAGTGGGCCGAAACGAAATCCATGATGCCGAAGGACAGGCATTCGACCTGGGGCAGGGCGGCGATCGCATAGGCGTCGCGCAGCGCGCCATGCGTCTCGATCAGGATATGCACGGGCAGGTTGTCGCGGCCGGCGCGGCGCGCGTGCAGGTTGATCAGGTCGATGGCCAGCATGGCATCCTGCACGCCGCCCACTTTGGGTACGGCGATATAGGCCAGGCGGGACGCGGCGGTGCAGATGATTTCCACGTCGCGCGCGAAAAACGGGCTGTCGACGTCGTGCACGCGCACGCCGATGCGGTTGAACTGGTTCTCGTCGCTGGCCAGCAGGCCGGCGATCATGTGGGCGTGGGATTCTTCATTGCCGGCGCTGGCGCCGTCTTCGCAGTCGAACGTGATGTCGAACAGGGGGCCAAGCTCTTGTTGCAAAGCAATCGATTTACGCATCAGCTTTTCAGAGCCGGCGTAGTGGTCGCAAGCGGCGAGCAACAGCGGCTGGCGTTTGCCTTGGAATAAAACCTCGGAAGGGTGCATGCTTAAGGCATTTCTGCAGGTAAAAACTACTTGAGAAAACAGCCGCGCCGCGAATCTCGCGGGCGGCCTTCTTGGCGGGCGGCGCTCAGGCCGCGCCGCCAATACTGGACTTAGGCCAGCAGGTGTTTCACGCCTTCGCGCTCTTCGGTCAGCTCTTTCAGGGTCAGGTTGATGCGCTCTTGCGAGAATGCATCGATTTCCAGACCTTGAACGATGGTGTACTCACCGTTGTCGGTGGTGACCGGGAAGCCGAACACGGTGCCTTCAGGAATGCCATACGAGCCATCCGAAGGAACGCCCATGGTGGTCCACTTGCCGGCGGTGCCCAGCATCCAGTCATGGATGTGGTCGATGGCGGCGTTCGCTGCCGACGCTGCCGACGACAGGCCGCGCGCTTCGATGATGGCCGCGCCGCGCTTGCCGACGGTTGGCAGGAAGGTGTTGGCGTTCCATTCCTGGTCGTTGATCAGGTCCTTGACGGCCTTGCCGTTTACGGTGGCGAAGCGGTAGTCGGCGTACATCGTTGGCGAGTGGTTGCCCCACACGGTCAGCTTTTCGATGTCTTTCACGGCGGTGCCGGTCTTGGCAGCGACTTGCGACAGCGCGCGGTTGTGGTCCAGGCGCAGCATGGCGGTGAAGTTTTTCGCTGGCAGCGACGGCGCCGATTTCATGGCGATGTAGGCGTTGGTGTTGGCAGGGTTGCCGACCACCAGTACTTTGACATTGCGCGAAGCGACGGCGTCGAGCGCCTTGCCTTGCACGGTGAAGATCTGGGCGTTCGCTTCCAGCAGGTCCTTGCGTTCCATGCCTGGGCCGCGTGGACGCGCGCCAACCAGTACGGCCACGTCGACATCCTTGAAGGCGGTCAGCGGATCGGAGTGGGCGGTCATTTCCGTCAGCAGCGGGAACGCGCAGTCGTCGATTTCCATCATCACGCCCTTGAGCGCCTTCTGGGCTTTTTCGTCCGGGATTTCAAGCAGTTGCAAGATGACAGGCTGGTCTTTGCCGAGCATGTCGCCATTGGCGATGCGGAACAACAGGGCGTAGCCGATCTGGCCGGCGGCGCCGGTCACTGCAACACGCATTGGGGTTTTAGCCATGATGAATCTCCAAAAATGGGAAAGAAAACGGGCTTGAAGCTGAGCTTACGCTTATCCGGAAAAACTATAATGATACCAAAACCGGCCCGCGCCACCGAATTGCTGGTGTACGCTGCCGTCACGCTTGTGCTGCACGAGGCCAGAGTGGCTGGCCGACAACATAAAACGCGGGCTCACAAGTTTTATCGAGGGCAGTTTAGGCCTCCGATCCCTATCTGTCAATCATATCTTATGTCTTATATAAGACAGATAACTACGTGTGTTTTACTGGACGCGGGCAGTGATTTGTGTTGAAATGTCGGACTATGAATTCCGCCTCGTCCAATCTGACCAACAATGCCACTGCTGCAAGCGGGGCGGTCAGTCCGACCGCGGGCACCCCGGCCACGCCTGTTGCCGCAGCGGCCAGCACCGCCGCCACCCCTGTTGCCAGCGTGAATACCACTGCTACCGTGGCCGCGCCGGCCGCGAATGCCTCGCCCACCTTCAGTCCCCTGTACCAGCAGATCAAGGCGCTCATCACGCAGAGCCTGCAATCGGGCGAATGGAAGCCGGGCGAACTCATTCCCAGCGAAGTCGAGCTGGCGGGCCGTTTCAAGGTCAGCCAGGGCACGGTGCGCAAGGCCATCGATGAGCTGGCCGCCGAGAATCTCGTCATGCGCCGCCAGGGCAAGGGCACTTTTGTTTCCACCCACCATGAGGCGCGCGCGCATTTCCGCTTCCTGCGCCTGGTGCCGGACGAAGGCGTGCCGCATTATCCCGAAAGCAAGTTTATTGAGGTCAAGCGCGTGCGCGCGCCGGCCGACGTGGCGCGCCTGATGGACCTGAAGTCCGGCGACGCCGTCATCTTCATCAAGCGCGTGCAGTATTTCGACGGCGTGCCGACCATCGTCGAGGAATTGTGGCTGCCCGGCCTGATTTTCAAGGGCCTGACGGCCGAGCGCCTGGTGGAATACAAGGGTCCCATGTACGGCCTGTTCGAGACGGAATTTGGCACGCGCATGATACGCGCGTCCGAACAGATCCGCGCCGTGTGCGCCGACGCGGGCGCCGCGCAATTGTTAAATATCGACCTCGGCACGCCCTTGCTCAGTTCCGAGCGCGTGTCGTTTACCTACGGCGACAAGCCGGTCGAACTGCGCCGGGGCTTGTACCTGACCAGTCGTCATCATTATCAGAATGAACTCAGCTGAAGCGGCGGGACGCCCGCGGGTGTCCGGACAAGCAGCAAGGCTGAAGTGCATCGCTTGCAAGATGCCTGCCGCAAGGCGGGCAACGGAGACAACGGAAAGCGCAGCGACAGCATGGCCCGCCCCGGCGGGCCGTGTTTTGCCGGCGATTCTGTAATTAAATTACGTGAACTACGGAAAGTAGCGCGGTATTTTGTAGTAAAAAACCATTTTGGTTATATGTAACAATAGATATTGGTATGGGTTGCGAAAATCGGCGAAAATCGCGGCTTCAATATTTAGTTGAAATTCAAAGGGGAGGTTTTTGTTATGTCTGAAGCCGTAAGAGAAGTACCAAAAAAAGAACGGCCGCAATTCCGTAACATTCATGTTACCGAATTGTCGAACTACCGCATGGCTGTCGGCGCCATCGTCTCGATCCTGCATCGCATCAGCGGTTTCATCATTTTCGCCTTGCTGCCGTGCATCCTGTACATGCTGGAACTGAGTCTGCGTTCCGAAATGTCGTATGCCTACTTCCAGGGCATCGCCTCGCACTGGTTCGTCAAGCTGATCACCCTGGGTCTGGTCTGGGCCTTCCTGCACCACTTCTGCGCCGGCATCCGCCACCTGTTCATGGATGTGCACGTTGCCATCGAAAAAGATTCGGCACGCAAGACCGCGTCCTCCGTGCTGGTCGTGAGCCTGGTGCTGACGGCTTTGGTCGCTTTGAAACTGTTTGGAGTATTTTAAACATGGCAGACAATAATATCGGACCGAAACGCCTCGTCGTCGGTGCCCATTACGGCTTGCGCGACTGGCTGGCGCAACGCGTTACCGCCATCGTCATGGTGGCCTATGTTGCCATCCTGCTTATTTCTTTCCTGACCGGCAGCAACTTCAGCTATGAAGGCTGGGCTGGTCTGTTCGCACAGCAGTGGTTTAAATTGTTCAGCCTGGTGACCTTCGTCGCCCTGTTCTACCACGCATGGGTCGGCGTACGCGACATCTGGATGGACTACGTGAAAAGCGCTGGCCTCCGTCTGACCCTGCAAATTGCCACCATGCTGTGGTTGATCGCTTGTGCCGGCTGGACGGTACAGATACTCTGGAGTGTGTAATCGTGGCAGCATATAAATCTGCAATCCCTACCCGCCGCTTTGATGCGGTAATCGTTGGCGCCGGCGGTTCCGGCATGCGCGCGTCGTTGCAACTGGCTGAAGCCGGTCTGAACGTCGCAGTTCTGTCGAAAGTTTTCCCGACCCGCTCGCACACCGTTGCGGCGCAGGGCGGTATCGGCGCGTCGCTCGGCAACATGGCTGAAGACAACTGGTTCTGGCACATGTTCGACACCGTCAAGGGTGGCGACTATCTGGGCGACCAGGATGCCATCGAATTCATGTGCCGCGAAGCACCGAAAGTCGTGTACGAGCTGGAACACTTCGGCATGCCATTCGACCGCAACCCTGACGGCACTATCTACCAGCGTCCATTCGGCGGCCACACGGCCCACTTCGGCGAAAAGCCGGTGCAGCGCGCTTGCGCGGCAGCCGACCGTACCGGTCACGCCCTGTTGCACACCCTGTACCAGCGCAACGTGCGCGCCCGTACGCACTTCTTCGTCGAATGGATGGCACTCGACCTGATTCGTGACGCCGAAGGCGACGTGATCGGTGTTGTCGCGCTGGAAATGGAAACCGGCGAATGCATGATCCTGGAAGCAAAAACGACGGTCATGGCAACGGGCGGCGCAGGCCGCATCTTCGCCGCGTCGACCAACGCCTTCATCAACACCGGTGACGGCATGGGCATGGCGGCACGCGCCGGCCTGCCGCTGCAAGACATGGAATTCTGGCAGTTCCACCCGACCGGCGTGGCCGGCGCGGGCGTATTGATCACCGAAGGCGTGCGCGGCGAAGGCGGCATCCTGATCAACAGCGAAGGCGAACGCTTCATGGAGCGCTATGCGCCGACCCTGAAGGATCTGGCGCCGCGCGACTTCGTCTCGCGTTCGATGGACCAGGAAATCAAGGAAGGCCGCGGCTGCGGTCCGAACAAGGACCACGTGATGCTGGACCTGCGCCATATCGGCGCCGACACCATCGCCAAGCGCCTGCCGTCGATCCTGGAAATCGGCCACAAGTTCGCCAACGTCGACGCCACCAAGGAACCGATTCCTGTCGTGCCGACGATTCACTACCAGATGGGCGGCATCCCGACGAACATCCACGGCCAGGTCGTCACCCCGACCGGTCCGGATAATTCGGCCAAGGTTGTCAACGGTCTGTACGCGATCGGCGAATGCGCCTGCGTCTCCGTGCACGGCGCCAACCGCCTGGGCACGAACTCGCTGCTCGACCTGGTGGTCTTCGGTCGCGCGGCCGGCAACCATATCGTCAACAGCGGCCTGAAAGCCAAGGAAAACAAGCCTTTGCCAGCCGACGCTGCCGATTTCGCCATGGGCCGCCTGGCGCGCCTGGAAAACTCGACCGGCACGGAAACCGTGCAGGGCGTGGCGAACGACATCCGCGCAACGATGCAGAAGTACTGTGGCGTGTTCCGTACCGACGAGATGCTGAACAAGGGCGTCGAAGAAATCATGAAGCTCGACGAGCGCCGCAAGCACGTCTCCTTCAAGGATAAATCGATGGTCTTCAACACGGCCCGCGTGGAAGCGCTGGAGCTGGACAACCTGATCGAAACGGCGAAAGCGACCATCGTTTCGGCAGCTGCCCGCAAGGAATCGCGCGGCGCCCACGCCCAGGACGACCATCCGCAACGTGACGACGACAACTGGATGAAGCACACTCTGTGGTATTCGGAAGGCAACCGACTGGAATACAAGCCAGTCGTGACCAAGCCGCTGACGGTTGATACCTTCAAACCGAAACCACGTACTTTCTAAGGCTATACCATGGCACGCACTCTCAAATTCAAAATCTACCGCTACGATCCTGACCAGGATGCCAAGCCGTACATGCAAGACCTGACGGTCGAACTGAAAGACACCGACAAGATGCTGCTCGACGCACTGCAGCGCATCAAGGCGGACGTCGATGACTCGCTGGCCCTGCGCCGCTCGTGCCGCGAAGGCGTGTGCGGTTCGGACGCGATGAACATCAACGGCAAGAACGGCCTGGCATGCACGACCAACCTGAACGAACTGTCGGAGCCTATCGTGCTGCGTCCGTTGCCAGGTCTGCCAGTTATCCGCGACCTGATCGTCGACATGACGCAATTTTTCAAGCAGTACGATTCGATCAAGCCTTTCCTGATCAACGATTCGATCCCGCCTGAAAAAGAGCGCCTGCAGTCGCCGGAACAGCGCGAAGAGCTCGATGGTCTGTACGAGTGCATCCTGTGCGCATGCTGCTCCACGTCGTGCCCGTCGTTCTGGTGGAATCCGGACAAATTCGTCGGCCCGGCCGGCCTGCTGCAAGCCTACCGCTTCATCGCCGACTCGCGCGACGAAGCCACCGGCGCGCGTCTGGACAACCTGGAAGACCCGTACCGCCTGTTCCGCTGCCATTCGATCATGAACTGCGTCGACGTCTGCCCGAAAGGGTTGAACCCGAACAAGGCGATCGGCAAGATCAAGGAATTGATGGTCCGCCGCGCGATCTGATCACCCTGATCGCGTCCGCCGGGCGCCGTTTGCGGGAAGAGGGTATCCTCTCTTGCCTGCAGGCGGCGCCTGCAAAGCAGCACCGTGCCGCAAGGCACACGTAAAGTGGTAAACCAAATGACAGAATCAATTTTGTCCTCGCATCAGGCCGACCCGGCCAACCGCGCCCGCCTGCGCTGGCGTTCACGCCGTGGCCTGCTGGAAAACGACATTATCCTGACCCGTTTTCTCGATGCGTATGAAACCGAATTGACCGATGAAGAAGTTGACGCGCTGACGCGTTTGCTGGATTTATCGGACAATGCGTTAATGGATCTGGTACTGGCCCGTAAAGAGCCGGAAGGCGAAGTCGATCTGCCGCATGTGCGCGCACTGCTGCAACGACTGCGCATTGCCTAGACGCCTGGGCGATATATTGCAAACGGTGCGAGTGGCGCGCTGTAGCACTGCCGAATTGCGGTGCGAATTGCAGCCAGAATTTTTGATTTTAATTTCGACTCACTCCCGAGAAGGAAGAGCCCATGAATATCTCTGACACAAAAGCTACCCTGTCGTTCTCCGATGGCAGCCCATCGCTTGAATTTCCAATCTACAAAGGCACGGTTGGCCCGGACGTCATCGACATCCGCAAACTGTACGCCGGTAGCGGCAAGTTCACCTACGACCCAGGCTTTATGTCGACGGCCGCCTGCAACTCGTCGATCACCTACATCGACGGCGACAAGGGCGAGCTGCTGTACCGCGGTTACCCGATCGAACAGTTGGCCGTCAACGCCGACTTCATGGAATCGTGCTACCTGCTGCTGAACGGCGAACTGCCGAACGCGGCGCAAAAAGCCAAGTTCGTCGACACCGTCACCAAGCACACGATGGTGCACGAACAGATGCAATTCTTCTTCCGTGGCTTCCGCCGCGACGCGCATCCGATGTCGGTCCTGGTGGGCACCGTCGGCGCGCTGGCATCGTTCTACCATGACTCGCTGGACATCAACGACCCGCGTCATCGCGAAGTGTCGGCCATCCGCCTGATCGCCAAGATGCCTACCCTGGTCGCCATGACCTACAAGTACTCGGTCGGCCAGCCGTTCGTGTACCCACGCAACGACCTGTCGTACAGCGCCAACTTCATGCACATGATGTTCGCCAACCCGTGCGAAGAGTACAAGGTCAACGACGTGCTGGTGCGCGCCCTGGACCGCATCCTGATCCTGCACGCGGACCACGAGCAAAACGCATCGACCTCGACCGTCCGTCTGGCTGGTTCGTCGGGCGCCAACCCGTTCGCCTGTATCGCTGCCGGTATCGCCTGCCTGTGGGGCCCTGCCCACGGCGGCGCCAACGAAGCGGCACTGAACATGCTGAAGGAAATCGGCACCGTCGAGAACATCCCTGCCTTCATCGCGCAAGTCAAGGACAAGAACTCCGGCGTCAAGCTGATGGGCTTTGGCCACCGCGTGTACAAGAACTTCGATCCACGCGCCAAGCTGATGCGTGAAACCTGCTACGAAGTGCTGCAAGAACTGGGTCTGCAAGACGACCCGCTGTTCAAGCTGGCGATGGAACTGGAAAAGATTGCACTGAACGACGAATACTTCGTTTCGCGCAAACTGTACCCGAACGTCGACTTCTACTCGGGCATCGTGCAATCGGCGCTGGGCATCCCGGTATCGCTGTTCACCGGTATCTTCGCCATGGCCCGTACGATCGGCTGGATCGCCCAGTGGAACGAAATGATCGCCGACCCAGAGCAAAAAATCGGCCGTCCGCGCCAGCTGTTCGTCGGTTCGACCACGCGCGAAGTGCTGCCACTGGACAAGCGCGCTTAAGTTACCGCGTATTGTTCTTGCCGGGCCTTGCGGCCCGGCGCACAAAAGCGAGCCTCGCGGCTCGCTTTTTTTATGCCTGTCCGCACCGCCGGCCGCAAGCCGGGCTGGTATGCTCAGGTCTTGCTTCAACAGGAAACATAACGCGATGAATGACGAAACATGCGCCCCCAGCGGCGTGGCCCTGGGCGATACGGCATTTGGCTATACCTTGTCGCTGATCGGCGGCAAATACAAGATGCTGATCCTGTACGCGCTCGCGGAAAACACCGTGCTGCGGCATAACGAACTCAAGCGGCATCTCGGCGGCATCGCCTTCAAGACCCTCAGCGTGGTCTTGAAGGAACTCGAAGCCGATGCGCTGATCGTGCGCAAGGAATATCCGCAAGTACCGCCCAAGGTGGAATATTCCCTCTCAAGCAAGGGCGCCTCGCTGATCCCCGTGCTGCATACCTTGTGCGAATGGGGTGAACGGCACCAGCCTGCCTGATCCGGATATGCCTGGCAAAGGGGATTTCTGCAGTCAAGTAACTTACTTTTTATACTGTATGGGTAGTCAATGTGCGTACTTGTGAAAAGTACTCGCCATGGTTATGCTGTTTTTGCCCTTGTGGGCGCGCGGCCATGTGCTGCGCGCCTTGGGGCAGGGTACCGGCTTGCCTGCTTTTCTGTGCATGCGCGTCCGGTGCATCCATCCCATATTCAGGAAAGCAGCATGAAGAAAACCCTCGTTATCGTCTTCCATCCCTCGATCGACACATCGGTCGCCAACAAGCGCTGGCTGCAGGAGCTGGCGCAGCATCCCGAGCGCTACACCCTCCACGATGTGCACCGGGCTTATCCGGATGGAAATATCGATGTGGCGCGCGAGCAGGCGCTGGTGGAGGCGCACGCCAATGTCGTCCTGCAATTCCCCGTGTACTGGTTCAACTGTCCGCCCTTGCTGAAGCGGTGGCTCGATGAGGTGCTGGCGTATGGCTGGGCCTATGGCACGGGCGGCGACGCCTTCAAGGGCCGCAAGGTGGCGCTGGCCGTCACGGCAGGCATCCGCCAGGAAGACTTCACGCCGGAAGGCAAGTGGAAGGTCACCCTGGCGCAGCTGCTGGCGCCGTTCGATGTCACCCTGGCGTATATCGGCGCCGACAACCGCCGCTTCTTTGCCTTCTATGGCGCGGAAGACGGGCCGAAGGAAACGGACTATGCCGGGCGGCTGGCGCGCAGCGCGCAAGAGTATGAACGCTTCCTGGCCGCCTTGTAAGAACGCTGGTCCAGCCTCAGTTCAAGGCCGCTTCCAGCTGATGCAGGGCGACCTGCCGGCCCTCCAGCTGCAGGCTGTCGCCCTCATAGGGCTGCGGCAGGACGATGCGGTGCGGCGCATTGTGCTTGAGGATGCCGCCCCAGTGGGCGACCCTGGCGCCGGCCTGGCGGCGTATCGCCTCGACCGTGGCGCCGCTGGCGAGGATATGGGCTTGCGGAAAGGCTTGCTGCAGCACGCCCAGGCCGAAATAGGCTTGCGGCTCGGCCGCGCTGATATAGATGGTGGTCAGGCGCTTGCCGCTGGCGGCGATGGTGTGCGCTAACTGCGCCGCATCGTCGCGCAGAAACTGGGTATTGACGAGGATGGCGTCCGCCACGCCGCTCAGCAGCAGCGAGGTGGACGGTGCGCGGCCCAGCACATCCAGTTGGAAGGTTTCCAGCATGCGGAAGGGGAGGGCGGCGCGTGCAAGCATATTATTCTTTCAATATTAGATACTCTCTCGCATATTATCCTTTCGACCAGGCACGGGAAATAGGGTAGATTGCAATACTTAGTTGCATGAATCGAACGAATCAATGGAGAGTCGCAGATGGACCGCATCACCGCCGCACAAGTGTTTGTCGCCATCGCCGAGCGTGGCAGCATGGTGGCTGCCAGCGACGCGCTCGACATGTCGCGCGCCATGGTGACGCGCTACCTGGCCGAGATGGAGCAGTGGGCGGGGGCGCGCTTGCTGCATCGCACCACGCGCCGTTTGAGCCTGACGGATGCGGGCGAGGCCACCCTGGCGCGCTGCCGGCAGATGCTGGAAGTGGCCGGCGCCATGGCCGTCACCTCGCCCGAGGGCCTCGACACGCCGCACGGCTTGCTGCGCATCACCTGCTCGCAATCGCTGGCGCAGACGGCGCTGGCCGGCGCAGTGACCGCTTACCTGCGGCGCTACCCGCGCGCCGCCGTCGACCTGCAGATGGAGAACCGCGCCGTCAATCTGGTGGAGCAGCGCATCGACCTGGCGATCCGCATCACGAACGCGCTCGAGCCGAACCTGATCGCGCGTCAGCTGGCCAGCTGCGCCTCGGTGGTGTGCGCCGCACCATCGTATCTGGCCGCGCACGGCACGCCGCGCCGGGCGGAAGACCTGGCCCTGCACAACTGCCTGACGTACACGTATTTCGGCAAGAGCCTGTGGCAGTTCACGCACGACGGGGAAGCGCTCACTGTCCCCGTGAGCGGCCGCCTGTCGGCGAATGAGTCGCTGGTCCTGCTGGTGGCGACGGTGGCGGGGGCGGGCATCGCCATGCAGCCGCGCTATTCGGCCGCGCCGCTGATCGCCAGCGGGCAGCTGGTGGAGCTCCTGCCCGCGTACCAGCCGCAGGACATGGGCATCTACGGCATCTACACCTCGCGGCAGCACATGTCGCCCCTGCTGCGCACCATGCTCGACTTCCTGGTGGACTGGTTTGCCGGCGATCCCGATTGGCTGGCGGCCATCGCGGCCGCGCCTTTGCCGGGCAGACCAGTTGGACGCAAGCGGCACGCCGGCAGGGCTGCCGATGTGCTGTAAGCGCAACAGTGACAGGCTTGCAAGCCCGGGAAAATCAACAACACAGCTTACATTTGCTTGCCAAATAAAATTCAACTAGCGGTTGTTGCGTTACAATACCGCGTGCTATTCTAAATGACGGTATGCAGAATGCTGGTGCAATAAAAAAGCCCTTCCCCACAACTTGATGTGCAATCCGCTAACCGGTCAGGCCGTGTCGCGGAAGGTTAGATTAACCCGCTAATTCCTCGCGAAGCGCGAAGAAAGGTGAGCAATATATGCAGCAATTAACGACCAACTCCTACCTGTTCGGTGGGAATGCTCCGTACGTGGAAGACCTGTACGAGGCGTATCTGAACAACCCAGGCTCGGTACCCGATAACTGGCGTTCCTACTTCGACGCAATGCAGCACGTGCCTGCCGTCGATGGCACCAACAAGCCTGACGTGGCGCATGCCTCCGTCGTCGCCTCGTTCGCCGAGCGCGCAAAAGCTGGTCCTATCCGCACCGTGACCGCTTCCTTCGATGCTGAAATGGGCCGCAAGCGCGTCGCCGCCACGCAACTGATCGCCGCTTATCGCTATCTCGGTTCGCACTGGGCCAACCTGGATCCGCTGCAACGCCAGGAACGTCCGATGATCCCGGAACTGGAGCCGAGCTTCTACGGTTTCACCGATGCGGACATGGACACCGTGTTCAACATCAGCAATACCTATTTTGGCCCCGAGACCGCCACCCTGCGCGATCTGCTGAACTATCTGCGCGATACCTACACGCGTTCGATCGGCGCCGAATTCATGTACATCTCCGACCCGGCCGAAAAGCGCTGGCTGCAGGAGAAACTGGAAGCGATCCGCTCCACCCCGAATTTCACCCCAGAGAAAAAAATCCACATCCTCGACCGCCTGACCGCGGCTGAAGGCCTGGAACGCTATCTGCACACCCGCTACGTGGGTCAGAAGCGCTTCTCCCTGGAAGGCGGCGAAACCTTCATCGCCTCGATGGATGAAACCATCCAGCGCGCCGGCGAAAAAGGCGTGCAGGAAATCGTGATCGGCATGGCCCACCGCGGCCGCCTGAACGTGCTGGTGAACACCCTGGGCAAGGCGCCGCAGGAACTGTTCGAAGAATTCGAAGGCAAGCATGGCGACGACCTGCCTGCCGGCGACGTGAAGTACCATCAAGGCTTCTCGTCGGACATCTCCACCGCAGGCGGCCCGGTCCACCTGTCGCTGGCGTTCAACCCGTCGCACCTGGAAATCGTCAACCCTGTGGTCGAAGGTTCCGTCAAGGCCCGCATGGATCGCCGCGGCGACGCGCAGGGCGCGCAAGTGCTGCCTATCCTGGTGCACGGCGATGCCGCTTTCGCCGGCCAGGGCGTGGTCATGGAAACGCTGAATCTGGCGCAAACCCGTGGCTACCATACCGGCGGCACGGTGCATATCGTGATCAACAACCAGATCGGTTTCACCACCTCGGATCCGCGCGATGCCCGCTCGACCCTGTACTGCTCGGACGTCGTCAAGATGATCGAAGCACCGGTCCTGCACATCAACGCCGATGATCCGGAAGCCGTGGTGCTGGCGACGCAGATCGCGCTCGACTATCGCATGGAATTCAAGAAGGACATCGTCCTCGACATCATCTGCTACCGCAAGCTGGGCCACAACGAGCAAGATACGCCGGCACTGACGCAGCCACTGATGTACAAGAAGATCGGCCAGCATCCAGGCACCCGCAAGCTGTACGCGGACAAGCTGGTCGCGCAAGGCGTGATTCCTGCCGATGGTGGCGACAAGATGGTGGCCGCTTTCCGCGACGCCATGGACGCCGGCAAGCACACCGTCGATCCGGTCATCTCGAACTTCAAGAACAAGTACGCCGTCGACTGGCTGCCGTTCCTGAACAAGAAATGGACCGATTCGGCCGACACCGCCGTGCCGATGACGGAACTGAAACGCCTGGCTACCCGCATCACCACCGTGCCGGAAGACTTCAAGGTTCACTCGCTGGTTGAAAAAGTACTGGGCGACCGCGGCACCATGGGCCGTGGCGAAATGAACCTGGACTGGGGCATGGGCGAACACCTGGCCTACGCTTCGCTGGTATCGTCCGGCTATGCCATCCGCCTGACGGGCCAGGATGCTGGCCGCGGCACCTTCGTGCACCGCCACGCCGTCCTGCATGACCAAAACCGCGAGCGTTGGGATGCAGGTACCTACATTCCGCTGCAAAACGTGTCGGACAACCAGGCGCCGTTCACCGTCATCGACTCGGTGCTGTCCGAAGAAGCCGTATTGGCCTTCGAATACGGCTACTCGACCGCTGAACCGAACACCCTGACGATCTGGGAAGCCCAGTTCGGCGACTTCGCCAACGGCGCGCAAGTGGTGATCGACCAATTCATCAGCTCCGGCGAAGTGAAGTGGGGCCGCGCTTCGGGCCTGGTCATGATGCTGCCGCACGGTTACGAAGGCCAGGGCCCTGAGCACTCGTCCGCGCGTCCGGAACGCTTCCTGCAGCTGTGCGCAGACAACAACATGCAAGTGGTGCAGCCGACGACGGCTTCGCAGATCTTCCATTTGCTGCGCCGCCAGATGGTGCGCCAGTTCCGCAAGCCGCTGGTCATCCTGACGCCGAAGTCGCTGTTGCGCAACAAGGATGCCGGTTCGCCGCTGACCGACCTGGCCAAGGGCGGTTTCCAGACCGTCATCGGCGAAGTCGACGACAAAATCGACGCCAAGAAAGTCAAGCGCGTGGTCGCCTGCTCGGGCAAGGTCTACTACGACCTGGTCAACGCACGCAAGACACGCGGCCAGACCGACACGGCCATCGTGCGCCTGGAACAGCTGTATCCGTTCCCGCACAAGTCGTTCGCTGCTGAACTGAAGAAGTTCCCGAACCTGGTCGAAGTCGTCTGGGCGCAGGACGAGCCGCAAAACCAGGGCGCCTGGTTCCAGATCCAGCACAACATCTTCGAAGGCCTGGAATCGGGTCAGCGTCTGGCTTACGCCGGCCGTCCTGCTTCGGCGTCGCCTGCTGTCGGTTACTATGACAAGCACTACGCCCAGCAAAAAGATCTGCTGGAAACGGCATTCTCGAAGCTGAAGGGTTTTATCCTGACCAAGTAAGTGGCAGGATGACGGGTGCCGTGCGTATGCATGGCGCCTGTTCGCATACATCGTGACGGAGCGCCGCCCTTGCTACGCAGGGGCGGCGCCGCAATAACAAAATAAACGGAGTTTTACATGGCACAAATCGAAGTCAAAGTTCCCCAGTTGTCGGAATCGGTTGCAGAAGCGACCCTGCTGGCATGGCACAAGAAAGTCGGCGAAGCAGTTGCGCGCGACGAAAACATGATCGATATCGAAACCGATAAAGTGGTGCTGGAACTGCCGGCGCCAGCCGCTGGCGTGATCGTTCAAATTATCAAGGCTGACGGCGCTACCGTCGTCGCCGGCGAAGTCATCGCCATCATCGACACCGACGGCTCGGCCAAGGTCAGCCCGATGGAAGTGTCGGCCGTGCCTGCACCAGCCCTGGCTGCCGCCGCACAAGACGCCGCTACCGCGTCCGCGCCAGCCGCTGCGACCAAAGGCGATGTCGCCATGCCTGCCGCCGCCAAGATCCTGTCCGAAAAAGGCCTGTCCGCTGGCGACGTCGCCGGTTCGGGCAAAGACGGCCGCGTGACCAAGGGCGACGCCCTGGCCGCTTCCGCCAAGCCAGCTGTCGCGCCACTGGCGCCAGCCGCTGCCAAGCCAGCGCTGCAACAAGTTGCCACGCCGTCGGCCGCCAGCCTGGGCGACCGCCCTGAAGAGCGCGTGCCGATGAGCCGCCTGCGCGCACGTATCGCCGAGCGCCTGCTGCAATCGCAATCGACGAACGCCATCCTGACCACGTTCAATGAAGTGAACATGCAGCCGGTCATCGACCTGCGCAACAAGTACAAGGACAAGTTCGAGAAAGAGCACGGCGTCAAGCTGGGCTTCATGTCCTTCTTCGTCAAGGCCGCCGTCGCCGCGCTGAAAAAGTACCCGATCATCAATGCCTCCGTTGACGGCAACGACATCGTCTACCACGGCTACTTCGACATCGGTATCGCCGTCGGTTCGCCACGCGGCCTGGTCGTGCCTATCATCCGCAACGCGGACCAGCTGTCGATCGCCGACATCGAGAAAAAAATCGGTGAATTCGGCGCGAAAGCCAAGGAAGGCAAGCTGACCCTGGACGACCTGACGGGCGGCACGTTCTCGATCTCGAACGGCGGCACCTTCGGCTCCATGCTGTCGACCCCGATCATCAACCCGCCGCAATCGGCCATCCTGGGCGTGCATGCGACCAAGGACCGCGCAGTTGTCGAAAACGGCCAGATCGTGGTGCGTCCGATGAACTACCTGGCCATGTCCTACGACCACCGCATCATCGACGGCCGCGAAGCCGTCCTGGGCCTGGTGGCGATGAAAGAAGCGCTGGAAGATCCTGCACGCCTGCTGCTGGACCTGTAAGCACTGTAGTCCCCCGGCGTAGCCGCCGGGGCAATGTAGCTGATACCCCTTGCCAGAAGACGCAGCTGGCTGATCTCAATGAAAGAGGATTCCCATGAACGTCTCTGAAGAAATCAAGCGTCTGCACGAGTTGCACCTGGCAGGTGCCCTGAGCGACGCGGAATTCGCGCAAGCGAAAGCCAAGCTCCTGAGCAATATCAACCTGGACAAGCCGGACAACGCGTCCGGTGCCGCTTCCGGCCCCGCGAACGACCTGGTGCAGGAATTCAACCGCCTGCGCCGGTCGCGCAACGACCGCTGGCTCGGCGGCGTGTGCGGCGGCCTGGGTCGCGCTTCCGGCATGGAAGCGTGGATCTGGCGCCTCGTCTTCGTCCTGTTTACATTGACCTTCGGCTTTGGCGTGGTGATTTACCTTCTATTGTGGATTTTCGTACCAGACGAAGAGATTGGAATAACAAAACATGAGTACTAAACAATTTGACGTAGTTGTCATCGGTGCGGGCCCTGGCGGCTACATCGCCGCCATCCGCGCAGCGCAGCTGGGCTTTTCCGTCGCTTGCGTCGACGAGTGGTCGAACGCCAAGGGCGGCGCCGCTCCAGGCGGTACCTGCACCAACGTCGGCTGCATCCCGTCGAAAGCGCTGCTGCAATCGTCCGAGCATTTCGAACACGCGGGCCACAGCTTCGCCGAGCACGGCATCGACGTCGCCGGCCTGAAGCTGAACCTGGGCCAGATGCTCAAGCGCAAAGACACCGTCGTCAAGCAAAACAACGACGGCATCCTGTACCTGTTCAAGAAGAACAAGATCGCCTTCTTCCACGGCCGCGCCGCTTTCGCCGCCGCCGCCGCTGGCACGTATGACATCAGCGTGACGGGCGAAGCCAACGAAACCCTGACGGCCAAGCACGTGGTCATCGCCACGGGTTCAAACGCGCGCGAACTGCCGGGCGCACCATTCGACGAGAAACTGATCCTGTCGAACACGGGCGCACTGGCCATCGACGCCGTACCAGCCAAGCTGGGCGTCATCGGTGCCGGCGTGATCGGCCTGGAAATGGGCAGCGTCTGGCGCCGCCTGGGTTCCGACGTCACCGTGCTGGAAGGCCTGCCGGTCTTCCTGGGCGCTGTGGACGAGCAGATCGCCAAGGAAGCGTCGAAGTTGTTCACCAAGCAAGGCTTGAAGATCAACCTCGGTTGCAAGATCGGTGCGATCACGCCAGGCAAGAAAGACGTCACCGTGGAATTCGTGGACGCCAAGGGCGAAGCGCAAAAAGCCGTGTTCGACAAGCTGATCATCTCGATCGGCCGTACGCCGAACACGAATGGCCTGGGTGCCGACAAGGTCGGCCTGCAGCTGGACGAGCGCGGCTTCATCGCCGTCGACGGCGACTGCAAGACCAACCTGCCGAACGTGTGGGCAGTGGGCGACGTCGTGCGCGGCCCGATGCTGGCGCACAAGGCGGAAGAAGAAGGCGTTGCCGTGGCCGAGCGTATCGCCGGCCAGCACGGTCACACCAACTTCAACACGATTCCCTGGGTGATCTACACCTCGCCGGAAATCGCGTGGGTCGGCAAGACCGAGCAAACCCTGAAGGCCGAAGGCATCGCCTACAAGGCCGGTACCTTCCCGTTCATGGCCAACGGCCGTGCGCGCGCGCTGGGCGACACCTCGGGCATGGTGAAATTCCTGGCCGATGCGACCACCGATGAAATCCTCGGCGTGCACATCGTCGGCCCGATGGCCTCCGAACTGATTTCCGAAGCCGTCGTGGCGATGGAATTCAAGGCCTCGGCCGAAGACATCGCGCGCATTTGCCACGCTCACCCATCCCTGTCGGAAGCGACCAAGGAAGCGGCACTGGCGGTCGACAAGCGCACGTTGAACTTTTAATTGTAGTTAGTCCTACGGGGGCGCTCGCGGATTTTTTCCGCCGGCGCCCCTGTGCGTTAAAGCGAATCCCATGAACGTAGAAGAGTTTTACCAGCACGCGCTGCAGAAGCGTGATTTCAAGGCCGATGCCGCCCAGCGGCGCGCGGTCGACCGCCTGCAGCTGTGCTATGACGAGTGGGTGGCCTACAAGGGCCAGCGCTCGAGCACCTTCAAGCGCCTGCTGAACCGTCCTGCCGTGCCGAAAGGCGTGTACATGTGGGGTGGGGTGGGGCGCGGCAAATCGTTCCTGATGGACAGTTTTTACTCGGTCGTGCCCCTGGTGCGCAAGACGCGCCTGCACTTCCACGAATTCATGCGCGGCGTGCATCAGCAGCTCGATGAATTGAAAGGCGTGGCCGACCCGCTCGACGAGGTGGCCAAGCGCATCGCCAAGAAATACCGTTTGATCTGTTTCGATGAATTCCACGTCTCCGACATCGCCGACGCGATGATCCTGTACAACCTGCTGTCGGCCCTGTTCGCCAACGGCGTGTCCTTCATCATGACCTCGAATTACGACCCGGACCTGCTGTATCCGGACGGCCTGCACCGCGACCGCATGCTGCCGACCATCGCGCTGCTCAAGGACAAGCTCGACGTGATGAACGTCGACGCGGGCGTCGATTACCGCGGCCGCGCGCTGGAGCAGGTGGAAAGTTACTACACGCCGCTCGGCGCCGAGACCGACAAGGCTTTGCGCGACGCTTACACGCGCATCGCCGAGACGGCAGACGAAGACGCGCGCATCCGCATCGAGAGCCGCGAAATCCATTGCCTGCGCCGCGCCGGCGGCATCATCTGGTTCGATTTCGCCACCCTGTGCGGCGGTCCCCGCTCGCAAAATGATTACCTGGAAATCGCCAGCCGCTTCCATACGGTGATATTGTCCGGCATACCGGCCATGTCGGCGGCGCAGTCGTCCGAGGCGCGCCGCTTTACCTGGCTGATCGACGTGTTTTATGACCAGAAGGTCAAGCTGATCATGTCGGCCGAAGTGGCGCCTGATGAGCTGTACACGAACGGCATGCTGGCCAACGAGTTTCACCGCACCGTTTCGCGTATCATCGAGATGCAATCGCGCGAATACATGGAAAAAGAACAGCGCGGCGCGGCCGACGCGATCGTTTGAGGCAGGGATAAGGAACATGATGGCAAATACACTATACAAGCTGGGTGCGGCGCTGGGCCTGGTCCTGGCGTTGTCCGCCTGCGCGCACCAGGGTGCCGCGGCGTTGGATGAGGTCGGCGCGCCGCAGGTGCCCGCCACCTTGTCGGTGGACGAGGCGGACGCCAAGCTGAAGCTGGTCGCCAGCGAGCGCGCGGCAGCGGAAGACGAGTTTGCCACGCGCGAACTGGAGTGCTACGACAAGTTTTTCGTGAATAACTGCCTGGACAAGGCCAAGGAAAAGCGCCGCCTGATCCTCGTGCGCCTGCGCGCCGTCGAAGCGGAAGCGAATTACTTCAAGCGCGCCGAGTCCGTGCGTTTGCGCGATATCGACCTGGCCCGGACGCAGGAAAGTGCGCGCCTGGACGCCGAACAGCGTGCCGCGGCCTTGCCCAAGCCCGTGAAAGTGGTCGCGCCCGAGCCGGCGCCGCCCAAGCCGGAAGGCAAGAGCGTGGCCGAGCGCGAGGCTGAGCACGCGGCGAAGGTGGCGAAACAGGCCGCCGCCGCCGCTGCCGATGCCCCGCGCCGCGCCGCCCGCGAAGCAGCCTATTCGAAAAAACAGGCTGACGCCGTGGCGCGCCAGAAACGGGTGGCGCAACGCCTGGCCGAGCGTCAGGCCGAAGCGCAGGCCAAGGCTGCCAAGGCGGCCGCCGCTGCCAGCACGCCGGCCGTTGCTGTACCTGTGCCTGTGCCGCCGGCCAAATAACGCTGCCGCGCAGGGGGCAGGCCGGAAAGGGCGTGCCCTAAGCCGCGCGGCAGGTTAAACTACGCCCACTGGCTGCCTGCGTACGCTGCGCGCGCCGGTTTCCCAACACCGTTACCAACACTGCCTGGAACGCAACACATGAGCGATGCACAGCAAATAGAGCGGCGCCTGATTGAACTCAACGTGGAACACCGCGACCTCGATGCCGTCATCGAGTTGCTGATACTCGATGGCCACCATGACGAGCTGCAACTGCGCCGCCTGAAAAAACGCAAATTGCAATTGAAGGATCACATCACCTTGCTGAAAATGCAGTTGGTGCCCGACGTTCCCGCCTGAGGGGCGCCAGCAGCGTCCAGTCCAGCCTTCACCTAAGTATATTTTGACCGATCACAATTTATTGCCCGCAAGCCCAGATGGCCAGCCTGCCGATCTGCCAGCCAGTCTGCACGCCGAGTTCCAGGCGCCGCCTGGCAAGCACGATGCCGACATCGAGCGCCTGTTTGGCGCCGGCGGCCCGCTCGGTCCGGCCGTGGGCAGCTACAAGCCGCGCCGCTCGCAAACGGAAATGGCGAAAGCCATCGCCAGCGCCATCGACAGCCAGACGACCCTGATCGCCGAGGCGGGCACGGGCACGGGCAAGACCTTCGCCTACCTGGTGCCGGCCCTGATGTGGGGCGGCAAGACCATTGTGTCCACCGGTACCAAAAACTTGCAGGATCAGCTATTCCTGCGCGATATCCCCACCGTGCGCGCCGCGCTGCAGGCGCCCGTGTCCGTCGCCTTGCTGAAGGGGCGCTCGAACTATGTCTGCCACTATCACCTGGAACGCACCCTGCAAAACGGGCGCATGACGTCGCGCGACGACGTGGGCCACCTGCGCGAAATTTCGCGCTTCATCAAGATGACCAGCTCGGGCGACAAGGCCGAGCTGACCAAGGTGCCGGAAAACGCCATGATCTGGAATCTGGTGACGTCCACGCGCGACACCTGCATGGGCGCCGAGTGCCAGTATTACCAGGATTGCTTCGTCATGAAGGCCCGCAAGGAAGCCCAGCAGGCCGACGTGGTGGTGGTCAACCACCACTTGTTCTTTGCCGACGTGGCCCTGAAGGATACGGGCGTGGCGGAATTGCTGCCATCGGCCAACACCATCATCTTCGATGAGGCGCACCAGCTGCCCGACACGGCCACTTTGTTCTTTGGCAATACGGTGTCGACGTCGCAAATCCTGGAACTGTGCCGCGACGTGCTGGCCGAGGGCCTCGCGCATGCGCGCGGCATCGACTGGGCCAAGACCGTCACGGTGGTGGAAAAGGCGGCGCGCGACCTGCGCCTGACCTTCCCGCAGGATATCGTGCGCCTGTCCTTGCCGCAGATCGCCCCCTCGAGCGACTTTTTCCCCGCGCTCGACACCCTCAAGGATGAGCTCGACGGCATGGTCGCCGTGCTGGAAACCCAGGCGGAACGGGCGGAAACGCTGGAGCAGTGCCGCGTGCGCGGCGTCGAACTGGCGCAGCAGCTGAGCGGCTGGAAGTTCGATCCGAAGGCCAAGGTTGCGGCCGGCGAAGAAGCCGTATTCTGGGTGGAAGCGTTTTCCAGCTCCTTGCAATTACATAAAACACCATTGTCGATCGCGCCCATCTTCAACAACCAGCGCGAAGGCACGCCGCGCAGCTGGATTTTCACGTCCGCCACCCTGGCCGTGAAAAACGACTTCAAGCATTTTTCTGAACAGATGGGTTTGACGGGCGAACCGTCGCATACGTGGCCGAGCCCGTTCGACTATGGCCAGCAAGGCTTGCTGTTCGTGCCGCAAAACCTGCCGCAACCGAATTCGCTGGGCTACACGGACGCCGTCATCGACTGCGCCTTGCCCATCATCGAGGCGGCGGGCGGGCGCACTTTCTTCCTGTGCACCACCTTGCGCGCCGTCAAGCGCGCGGCCGAGCGCCTGGCCGACGAATTCAAGCAGCGGGGCCTGAACTTCCCCCTGTTCGTGCAGGGAGAAAAGGGCCGTACGGAATTGCTGGACCAGTTCCGCGCGGCCGGCAATGGCGTGCTGATCGGCAGCCAGAGTTTCTGGGAAGGCGTCGATGTGCGCGGCGACGCGCTGTCGCTCGTGATCATCGACAAGCTGCCGTTCGCGCCGCCCGACGATCCCGTGCTGGCGGCGCGCATCGAAGTGATGGAAAAGCAGGGCAAGAACGGCTTCATGCACCATTCGCTGCCGGAAGCCATCATCAACCTGAAGCAGGGCGCGGGCCGGCTGATCCGTGACGAGGGCGACCGGGGCGTGCTGATGATCTGCGATCCGCGCCTCATTTCCAAACCGTACGGCAAGCGCATCTGGCAAAGCCTGCCGCCATTCAAGCGCACGCGCGACACCGCCGAAGTGGTGGAGTTCTTCCGCAACCTGCCCGCCAGGGGCGCTTAAGTCCTCGCTTAAGTCCTGCCTGCCGGCGCCATCCGCGCGCCGGCATATTTCCCTTTGTTATCAATCACATGGCGTTTTTCGCGCGGCGCCCGCTTGCGCGTCTGGCATGCCAGGAATCGGCGCGATCGCGCCAGTTTCTGGCATTTTTCCTCATGTCCAGGACGCCAGACACATCTTTGCGCCAGCGCAAACAGGCTTGTTGCCGAGCGGTCTACAGTGAGCTCATGCCTTGCAGGGTCAAGGCGCGGCGATGGCAGGGCCGCACGGGGAACAGGGGGATGCCATGGAGATCCGCTACGGCTGTTTCTTGAGCTACGCGCACGGCCAATATGCGTTCATGAACAAGTTCAAGAATGACCTCATCGAGGCGTTGGCTTGCTATCTGGAACCGCACCTGGACCGCGAGGAAGTCCTGTTCATCGACAGCGAGCAACTGGGGGGCGGCGACGATATCGACTTGCGCGTGGCGCGCGCCATGTGCCAGAGCGTGTGCATGATCGTGCTGTACACGCCCAAATATGAAGCGCACGGCTACACGCGGCGCGAATTTGCCGCCATGCAACTGATCGAGCAGGAGCGGCGCGCCTGGTACGACTTGCCCAGCCACCTGATCATTCCCATCATCATGACGCGCCATCCGGACGGCTTGCCGCCGCAAATCACGGAATCGGGGCTGTACGTGGATTTTTCCGGCTATACCCTGGCCAGCGGCGACCTGAAATCGAATCCGCAATACCTGCCCGACATCGAACGCATCGTGCAGCGCATCGCCACGCATTACCACTTGCTCAAGCGGTCAACACCGCCCGGCCACGATTGCAGCCGTTTCGTGTTGCCCGCTATTCCGCCGGAATGGCGCGCCATTCCGCCTCCCCACTTTCCACGTTAATCACGTAAAAGGTCCTGTCATGGAATGCCAACGCCTCTCCCTGCCGCCTTTGAGCGCCCCTGGCGAAGTCGTCACCTTCTACTCCTACAAGGGCGGTACCGGCCGCACCATGGCCCTGTCGAACATCGCCGTGCTGCTGGCGCGCCGCGAAAACGCCAGCGTGCCCGTGCTGATGCTGGACTGGGACATGGAAGCGCCGGGCCTGCACCATTATTTCGAACAGCACGAGGAGCGACCGGGCGTGCTCGAGTTCTTCGAGGCGTGCCGCCAGCAGCTCGAACGCATCAGCCTGGAAACGGCGGGCGCGCGCGCCGGCGCGCAGGCCAGGGGGCGGGAAGATGGGGGGCGCGAGGACGCGGCGCTGGCCCAGCGCGTGCTCGACGCCATCGACTGGCAGCAGTACGTGGTGCGCGTCGACCAGGGCAGTCCGCTGTACCTGATGCGCGCGGGGCGCTTCGACGCCAGCTACAGCGAGCGCCTGGCGCAGATGCGCTGGGATCAGCTGTTCGACAGTTGTCCGGCCCTGTTCCGCTGCTTCGCCGATACCCTGGCCCAGCATTTCCGTTACGTGCTGGTCGATTCGCGCACGGGCCGCACGGACAGCGCCGGCATCTGCACCACCTTGCTGCCGAAAAAGCTGGTGGTGGTCTTCACGCCGAACCGGCAAAGCCTGGAAGGCGTCGACGCGCTCGTCACGCGGGCCATCGAGTACCGCCGCAGCCATGAAGACGAACAGCGACCGCTGCTCGTGTACCCCTTGCCCTCGCGCATAGAAATGGGCGACGGGGCGCAGCGCGCCGAGTGGCGCCGCGGCGATGCGCACAAGGGCATCGCCGGCTTCCAGCCCATGTTCGAGCGCCTGCTGCGTACGTCGTACGGCTTGCCGCAGATCGCCCTCGACAGTTATTTCGACGAAGTCCAGCTGCAGCAGACGAAAACCTTTGCCTATGGCGAGCAATTGGCCGTGCGCATAGACCAGGGCGGCGACCGCTTTTCCCTCACGCGCACCTTCGAAGCCTTTTTGCACTGGCTGACGGGCGGCTACTTCCCATGGCAATCGAGCCGTGAAATCGCCTTGCTGGGCGCCATCAGCGAAGCGCGCCAGGCCTTGCAGGCCGAACCGGGCCGCGCCGTGGCCCTGCCGCTGGCGCGCGACCTGGCGCGCCTGGGCGAGCTGTACCGCAAGGATGGGCGCAGCGGGCAGGCGCTCGATGCCTTCCGCCAGAGCGTCGAGATCCGCGTGCGCCTGCTGGGCGAGGAACATCCCGACAGCCTGGCGTGCAAGAGCGGCATGGCGCGCCTGTTGCGCCAGCTGGGCAAGCTCGAGGAAGCCCGCTTCCTGGAAGAGGACGTGCTCGACGTGCGCGAACGGGTGCTGGGCAGCGAACATCCCGACACCCTGGCCGCCCGGGCCTGCCTGGCGAAAACCCTGTTGCTGCAGGGGGAGCTGGCGGCGGCGCTGCTGCTGCAGGACACGGTGCTGGCAAGCTACGCGCGCCAGCTGGGCGGCGAGCATCCGCTGACCCTGGAAGCAATGGATGGCCGCGCCGCCACCTTGCTGCGCATGGGCCGGCTGGCACAGGCGCAGCAAGTGCTGGCCACGGTGGTGGCGGGGCGCGAGCGCTTGTTTGGCGCCGAGCATGGCGATACCTTGCGCAGCAAGCTGGCCCTGGCGCAGGCGCTGGGGCGCGAAGGCGACCTGGAAGGCGCGCGGCGCCTGTTCGCTGCCGTGCTGCAGGCGCAGGAGCGGCGCCTGGGCAGCGACCATGCGGCCACCCTGGCCACGCGCGATTTGCTGGCCGACATCGTCGCCGGGCAGGGCGACTGGGCCGGCGCGCGCCAGTTGCATGAAGACCAGGTGGCGGCGCGCGAGCGCACGCACGGGCTCGATCATCCGGAAACCCTGATGAGCCAGCGCAAGCTGGCCGAGGCGCTGCTGCGGCGCGGTGAACTCGATGCGGCGCGCAGCGTGCAGGAGCAGGTGCTGGAAGTGCATGCGCGCCTGCTGGGCGAAGACCACCTCGATACCTTGCACAGCAAGACGCAACTGGCCGGCACCTTGCAGCAGCAGGGCGACAGCGCGGCGGCGCGCCTGCTGGAAGACGCCGTGCTCAGCGGCAGTGACCGGCTCTTGAACGCACCCGTCACGGGACATGCGGACAGCGTGCTGGACGGCGCGCGGCATTTGCAGGAAACCATCCTGGCCGGCCGCGCCAACGGGCACGAAGGGGCCGAGCCGGAGACCCTGGCCAGCATGATTTCTATGCTGCAAGGCATGATCGAGCGCGAACAGTATGCGCAGGCGGGCGAACTGGCCGAACATTTGAAGTCTTGCCTGCTGCGTCCGGGCGTGCCTGGCAAGCTGCGCAGGCGCGGCATGGCGCAGCTGAAAAGAATGTATAAATTGCAAGGCGATTTGAATGCCTTGCTGGCCTTGCAGGAGGATGAAGTGCAGGCGCTGGAAGGGGCGCTGTCCGAGGCGCGCATCGAGCAGCGCTGATGCGGCGCGCCATGTCCGCGCGGCGGCACAAATAATGCAGTCTATCGGCGTGCGGTACGCGCAGTGTTGGCATTGCTTCAGGTAAAATCTCGTTATGAGAATTCTTATCAGTAACGACGACGGCTACCTGGCGCCTGGCCTGGCGGCCCTGGTCGACGCGCTCGCCCCCATTGCCGACATCGTCGTGGTGGCGCCCGACAGCAACCGTTCGGGCGCTTCCAATTCGCTGTCCCTGGACCGGCCCTTGTCCGTGCACAAGGCCGCCAACGGCTTTTATTTTGTCAACGGCACGCCCACCGACTGCGTGCACGTGGCGCTGACGGGCATGCTGATCGAGCGCCCCGACCTAGTGGTCTCGGGCATCAACAACGGCCCCAACATGGGCGACGACACCCTGTATTCGGGCACCGTGGCCGCCGCCACGGAAGGTTTTCTGTTCGGCATTCCTGCCATCGCCTTTTCCCAGTCGCAGTTCGGCTGGGCCAACCTGGACGCGGCCGCCCGCGTGGCGAGGGAAATCGTCGAGCGCCAGTTTGACGCCCTGCAGAAACCGTATCTGCTGAACGTGAACATCCCGGCTATTCCTTACGAGCAAATGCAAGGCGTGGTGGCCACGCGCCTGGGCAAGCGCCATTCGGCCGAGCCCGTGATCCGCGCGCTCGACCCCCGCGGCCGTGAAATCTTCTGGATCGGCCCCGCCGGCGCCGCCAAGGAAGGCGGTCCGGGCACGGACTTCCATGCCGTTGAACATGGGCAAGTATCGATCACGCCGCTGCAGATCGACCTGACCCATACCACCCAACTCGATGCACTGGCAAAAGGCCTGGCATGACCGCTCACGATGACCGACAACCATGACCGATAAGCCGCGCACCTTCCCCCTGTCCCTCGATTCGCTGGCCGGCAAGCCCGCCAGGCAGGGCGGGGGACAGTCGCTGGCCCAGTCCAGGATCGCCACGCCGCAGACGGCCACGCAGAATGCGGCGCAAAACGCGGCGCGGGGCGTGGCGCAGCCGTATGGCGCGCACGCGGCCATCGCCCCGTCGCGGGCCCAGGCCATCGCCAATGAGCGGGCGCAGCCGGCGGCGGTGTCGCCGCCGCGGCAAAACCCGCTCGTTTCGGAGGCCGTGCGCCGTGCCATGGTGGCGCGCATCGCGAAACAGGGCGTCAAGGACCAGGTGGTGCTGGACGCCATGCAAGCCGTGCCGCGCCACATGTTCATGGACGAGGCGCTGGCGTCGCAGGCGTATATCGACGCCTCGCTGCCCATCGGCCACCACCAGACCATCTCGCAGCCGTACATCGTGGCGCGCATGATCGAAGTGATGCGCCAGGGCGGGGCGTTGCAGCGCGTGCTGGAAATCGGCACGGGCTGCGGTTACCAGGCGGCGGTGCTATCGCTGGTGGCGAAAGAGGTGTATTCGATCGAGCGCATCCGGCCCCTGCACGAGCTGGCGAAGGCGAATTTGCGTCCGCTGCGCGTGTCGAATCTGCGCTTGCAGTACGGAGATGGTATGCTTGGCCTGCCGCAGGCGGCGCCCTTCGACGGGATCATCCTTGCCGCAGCCGGCCTGGAAGTCCCGCAAGCCCTGCTGGAACAGCTGGCGCCCGGCGGGCGTCTGGTTGCGCCGGTGGGGGCTAAATTGCAACACTTACAACTCATTACCCGGGTGGGGAAAATGGAATGGACTAGCCAGACCCTGGAAGATTGCCATTTCGTACCTTTGCGCCCGGGCACCATATGATCCCCGGATCAGCTAGCAAGCAGGACATACAATTACATGCGAATGATTAAGAAAAGTAACATACTTCTATGTAGCATCACCTTGGCCGCGCTGTTGAGCGGTTGCGGCACGACGGGCGTCCAGGCGCCCGTCGTCGAGCGCCACCCCTCGAGCAGCAGCGCTGCCGCCAGCGATCCGCGCGACCGCGACCCGGCCTATTACACGGTCAAGCGTGGCGACACCCTGTTGCGCATCGCCCTCGAGCACGGGCAGAATTACCGCGACCTGGTGGCCTGGAATGACTTGAGCAACCCGAACGACATCAAGGTCGACCAGGTGCTGCGCGTGTTGCCGCCGAATGGCGACACGGGCGGCGCGCAAACGTCGGCCATCGTCATGCCGCCAGCGACGGAAGTCAAGCCGGCCGCGCCTGTCGTGCCGAAGAAAACGGGGCCGCGCGGCGAGAAGCGCGCATATTCCGACGCCACCCTGGCCGAATTGCGCGCCGATGGCGGCACGGGCGACGCCAAGCCTGCGCCAGCCCCGGCGGCAGCCGTCGCCGCCGCACCGGCCGCCGCCGCGGCAGCCCCTGCGGCATCGGCGCCTGGCGACGACAAGATCAGCTGGATGTGGCCTTCCGAAGGCAAGGTCATCGGTACTTTCGACGAAGGCAAGAACAAGGGCGTCGATATCGCCGGCAAGGCGGGCCAGCAAGTGGTGGCCGCCGGTGCGGGAAAAGTCATGTATGCCGGGAGCGGAATCCGTGGTTATGGTAATCTTGTCATCGTGAAGCACAGTAATAGTTTATTGTCGGCGTATGCGCATAACCGCAGCATCCTGGTGAAGGAAGGGCAGAACGTCAACAAAGGCCAGGCCATCGCCGAAATGGGCGATTCCGATGCCGACCGCGTGAAGCTGCACTTTGAAATTCGCCAGCAGGGCAAGCCTGTCGACCCTTCGAAATTCCTGCCTAACCGTTAGGTAAAGCAATGACACACGCGCCGCACGACCAGCTGGACGATGACCCGGAACTGCCGGAAGACGGGGCAGACGAAGTCGTGACGGACGATGCCGGCGAACTTGACGGCATCGATGCCGTCGACGCGGGCGAAGGCGGCGAGGTGGCCAGCGTCAGCGTGCTGGTCGAAAGTGTCGATGAATTGAAAAAAGTGCTGGCGGCCGAGCTGTCGACCGATACCACCCAGCACTATCTGAACCAGATCGGCACGCGGCCCCTGCTGACGGCGGCGCAAGAGGTGCACTACGCCACCCTCGCCAAGCAGGGCAATTTCGAAGCCCGGCAAACCATGATCGAGCACAACCTGCGCCTGGTCGTGTCGATCGCCAAGCATTACATCAACCGCGGCGTGGTCTTGCTCGACATGATAGAGGAAGGCAACATCGGCCTGATGCGGGCCATCGACAAGTTCGAGCCCGAGCGCGGTTTCCGTTTCTCTACCTACGCCACCTGGTGGATACGCCAGAGCATCGAGCGCGCCATCATGAACCAGGCGCGCACGGTGCGCCTGCCCGTGCACATGGTGCGCGAACTGAATCAAATTCTGCGCGGCAAGTACCACCTGGAAGCCCAGCACCACGATGGCAAGGATGCCACCGCGGAAGACATCGCCCACCTGGTGGGCCGTCCCGTGGAAGAGGTGCAGGATATCCTGGCCCTGTCCGAGCACGCCACCTCGCTCGACGCACCGCTCGACAACGACCCGCAATCGTCGCTGATGGACATGTTGCCCGGCGCCAGCGAAGACAGCCCCGACGCGCGCGCGGAACACCATGAAATGACGGTGCTGGTGCGCGACTGGCTGACCAAGCTGCCCGACAAGCAGCGCGTCGTCATCATGCGCCGTTTCGGCCTCGACAACGACGACCCCGCCACCCTGGAAACCCTGGCCGAGGAAATGGGCGTGACGCGCGAGCGGGTGCGCCAGATCCAGCAAGAAGCCTTGATCAAGCTCAAACGGGCTATGGCCGCACGCGGCGTCGTGCGCGACTCCCTACTGTAGCAAGTCTGATAAAACGCCCATGGCGGCGTTGCATGGCCTCGCCGTACTGGCGTACTGTCTTCGGCCACGCGCCTTGCCCTGCGCATTTTCTCAGGCTTGCTGCCCGGTGCGGGCTTGAGCGGCTTTTGCCTGTCGCGATCTGCTATCATACGCCCCGCTCGCGGCGCCTGACCTTTCCCCCATTCTTTCAAGTTCCAGCGCGGCCCTGCGTCCTGGCCCACTCTTACCTATTGATCGCTATGCAAGAAAATATCATCGAAATCAAATCGCTCGACATGGACGCCCGTGGCGTTGGCCATATTGAGAACGAAGACGGCTCGCCGGGCAAGGTCGTGTTTGTCGAAGGCGCGTTGCCGGGCGAGCGCGTCAGCTTTGTGACGTTCAAGAAAAAGAAGAACTGGGAAATGGCCCGCATGACGGCGCTGCACCGCGAATCGTCGATGCGCGTGACGCCCAAATGCAAGCATTTCGACAATTGCGGCGGCTGCTCGATGCAGCACCTGGAGCCGTCGGCGCAGGTGGCGATCAAGCAGCGCGTGCTGGAAGACAACTTGTGGCATATCGGCAAAGTGCGTCCGCAAAGCATCATGCGCCCGATGTATGGCCCGACGTGGGGTTACCGCTACCGCGCGCGCCTGTCCGTGCGCCACGTCAAGAAGAAAGACGCCGTGCTGGTGGGCTTCCATGAAAAGAAATCGGCGTTCGTGGCCGACATGGATAGCTGTGAAATCTTGCCGCCGCACATCTCCGCCATGCTGCTGCCGCTGCGTGGATTGATTGCTTCGCTGTCCATCTTCGACCAGATGCCGCAGATCGAGCTGGCCGTGGGCGAAGACGTCACCGCCATGGTCTTGCGAATCATGGCGCCCTTGACGGCGGATGACGAAACGAAATTGAAGGCCTTTGCCGACGAATACGGCGTGCAATGGTGGCTGCAGGTGAAAGGCCCGGAAACGGCCGTGCCGTTCTATCCGCTGGACAAGCAATTGCACTACCTGCTGCCGGAATTCGGCGTCAAGATGCCGTTCAAGCCCGTCGATTTTACCCAGGTGAACCACCACATCAACCGCGTGCTGGTGTCGAAAGCCTTGCGCCTGCTGGAAGTGCAGCCGACGGACCGCGTGGCCGACCTGTTCTGCGGCCTGGGCAATTTCACCTTGCCGCTGGCCACGCAAGGCAGCGAAGTGGTGGGCATCGAAGGCAGCACCACCCTGACGGAGCGGGCGCTGGAAAACGCGCTGGCCAATGGCCTGGCGGAAAAAACCTCGTTCTCCACGCGCAACCTGTTCGAAGTGACGACGGACGACCTGATCGCGCTGGGCAAGTTCGACCGCATCCTCGTCGACCCGCCGCGCGATGGCGCCATGGCCCTGTGCCAGGCGCTGGTCGGCCTGTCGCAAGTGCGTCCGGACCTGCTGCCGAAACGCATCGTGTATGTGTCGTGCAGCCCGTCCACCCTGGCGCGCGACGCCGGCATCCTGGCGCTGGAAGCCGGTTATGTGCTGAGCAAGGCGGGCGTGGTGAACATGTTCCCGCATACTTCGCACGTGGAATCGATGGCGGTGTTTGATTTGATCTGAGGGCACACCTGATAAAACGTCCATAGCTGCGTTGCCTTGCCTAGCCGTACTATTCGTACTGTCTTCGGCAAGGCGCCTTGCTCTGAACGTTTTTCAGGCGCACCGAGGCTATTCAGGGCGCTTGCACAAATTCTGCCTTTTCTCCTGACTCCACAGCAATACCACTTACAGCGTGTTATAAAACTGGTCTGTCTTTTCCTGATCCAGCGTCTTTTTTCATCCTTCCTCTGCCGTTTTTTTGCTTGTCCAGTAGGACAACGCGCCGTCCGTCTCCGCCGTGATGCTTTCTGCGTAAAGTGGTATTGCCCACTTTGAGGCCACTTCAAAACCACTTGACCGCCTATTTTTTCAGCAGCATGCTGTTCTTGCAACTGCAAAAAACAAAATCACAGGGTAGCTTTTTCATTGAAGCAGAGTGGTATTTCCGCAAACCTGAACAGGAGACAACGTGGAAAATTTAATACTCAAGAAAACGATCAGGAACATGATGGTATGTCTGGCCAGCGGTGGCGTGCTGGCGGCCTGCGGCGGCGGCGGTGACGCCGGCGCGCCGGCCGGTTCGCAATTGCTGGCGGCCAGCACGGTGGTCGCGTGCGTGCTGTGGCAAGAGGGCGGCACGTATAACGCGGGCACGGTGGTCACCTACCTGGGCGCCAACTACACGGCCCTGGTGACGCAGACCGATCACGTCGGCTCGGGTTGGAACCCCGTTTCCACGCCGAGCCTGTGGAGCGCCGGCGGCACGTGCGATGGCGGCACCACGCCAACTCCTACGCCGACACCGACCCCGACGCCCACGCCCACGCCGACACCGGCGCCTACGCCAAATCCAACGCCCACCCCGACGCCAACGCCAACCGGCGGCACGTGCGCGCTGGCGTGGGTGGCCGGCACGGCCTACAGCGCGGGCGCCACCGTCAGCTATGCGGGCACGAATTACCGCGCCAACTACTGGACGCAGGGCGATAATCCGTCGACCAGCAGCGGCGCCGCCGGCACGGGCAAGCCATGGACCAGCCTGGAGATCTGCAGCACCACGCCGACGCCAACCCCGACACCTACTCCGACGCCGACCCCGACGCCGACCCCAACGCCTACTCCAACACCGACGCCGACCCCGACCCCGACCCCAACGCCAACGCCAACGGGCCGCGAAGTCGGTTCCTATTTCGCCCAATGGGGCGTGTATGGCCGCGACTATGAAGTGGCGAACGTGCATACCAGCGGCGTGGCCGACAAGTTGACCTTCATCAACTACGCTTTCGGCAATATCTATCCGAAAAACGGCGGCTATGAATGCGCCATGATCACCAAGACGGAGCCGGGCGCGACGAATCCGAATTCGCCGGATGCGGGCACGGGCGGCGATGCCGAGGCCGACTATATCCGCACGCCGAAGCGCACCGTCGATGGCCAGGCCATCCCGTGGGATGCTCCCCTGTCGGGCAACTTCCTGCAGTTGAGAAAGCTCAAGGCGGCCCACCCGAACTTGAAACTGTTCATCTCGCTGGGCGGCTGGAGCTGGTCGAAGAACTTCTCCGTCGGTTCCGCCACGGATGCGCTGCGCAAGCAGATGGTGCGTTCCTGCATCGATATCTACATCAAGGGCAACCTGCCGGTGCAGGGCGGCCGGGGCGGCGTGGGTGCGGCGGCGAATATCTTTGACGGCATCGACATCGACTGGGAATATCCGGTCGGCGGCGGCCAGCCGTACAACACGGTCAGCCCGAACGATAAGCGCAATTTCACCTTGCTGATGGCGGAATTCCGTGCCCAGCTCGATGCGCTCGGCGCCGCCAACGGCAAGCGCTACCTGTTGACGGCAGCTGTCGGTGCCGGCAAGGACAAGATCGACAACACGGAACCGGCCCTGTACTCGCAGTACATGGATTGGATCAACCTGATGACCTACGACTTCCACGGCGGTTGGGAAAACAGCACCAACTTCAACGCCCAGCTGTTTGCCGACCCTGCCGATCCGTCGACAGGCATGGCGCGCGAATACGTGGGCGACAAGGCGGTGCAGTACATGATTGCCGCCGGCGTGCCGCGCGACAAGCTGCTGCTGGGCATACCGTTCTATGGCCGCGGCTGGACGGGCGTGGCGCCGGGACCGAATGGCGATGGCCTGTACCAGGCGGCCACGGGCACGGCGCCGGGCACCTACGAGTCAGGCATCGAGGACTATAAAATCCTCGTCGCCAAGTCCGGCACGCGCTACTACCATCCCGTGACCAAGCAGCTGTACCTGTACACGGGGGCGGGCGGCCAGTGGTGGAGCTATGACGATCCGACCGTCATCGGCACCAAGGTGAAATACGTCAAGGACCAGGGCTTGCGCGGCGCGTTCTCGTGGGAACTCGATGGCGACGCGAATGGCGTGCTGGCAACCGAGGTGTGGAAAGTGCGGTAATGTTGATGTAGCGTAAGACGCGGCCGGATAGCCATGCTGTCCGGCCGCTTATTCATATAAAAACACGGGAGGCGGGCGATGGCGGCGGTATCGACATTCGGAGTCAAGCAGAAGCAGCAGCAGGAGCAGGAGCAGGAGCTGAGCCGCGAGTGGCGCAGCTGGATCGCGGAAAACCTCATGCTGGGCAGCCATCCGTCGGCGCTGATGCCGGTGCTGCAGCAGGCCGGCATCGCGGCGCCCCTGGCGCGCCGCGAAATCGAGCTGGCGCTGCAGAGTCCCTACCTGGCCGGCGCCGTGCGCCTGTCGAACCGCCTGGCCAAGCGCGACTGGGTGATCGACATCCAGCGCAAGCTGAACCACCTGCGCACCCCCGAGATTCCCCGCCGCGACAAGCTGTCCGCGCAGGAATTCCTGGACGAATACTATTCCACCAACCAGCCCGTCATCATCACGGGCATGATGGATGACTGGCCCGCCATAGCGAAATGGAGTCCCGCGTATTTCCGCGAGCATTACGCGCAGCGCGAAGTGGAAGTGCAGTTTGGCCGCGAAGCGGATGCCCAGTATGAAATGAACAGCGTGGCGCACAAGCGCAAGATGGCGTTCGGCGAGTACGCCAGCCTGGTCGAGACCAGCGGCGCGACCAACGATTTCTACATGACGGCGAATAACAATTCGCAGAACCGCCAAGCCTTGCGCGAGCTGTGGGACGATATCGGCCAGCTGCCCGAATACCTGGAGCAGGGTGGCGGGCCTACAGGTTTCCTGTGGTTCGGCCCGGCCGGCACGGTGACGCCGTTCCACCACGACCTGACGAACAACTTCATGGCCCAGGTCAAGGGGCGCAAGCGGCTACGCATCATGGCCGCCTGCGAGGTGGCGCGCGTGTACAACCAGCGCCACTGCTTTACGCCCGTCGACGGGCGCGACATCGACCTGCGGCGCTATCCGCTGATGGCCGACGTGCAAGTGCGCGAATGCGTGCTGGCGCCGGGCGAGATCCTGTTCCTGCCCGTCGGCTGCTGGCATTTCGTCGAAGCGCTCGACGTATCGATGACGGTGGCGTTTACCAATTTCAGATGGGACAACGATTTTTACAGCAAGTACCCATCGAATCACGACTTTTGATCGTGGCGCCGCATGGCGCGAACCTGCCGCGAACAGCCGCCTTACGGGCGGCTTTTTGCACGTTACGGGGCCATACTTGTATAAAATATTTCCATAAAATAATTGATTCAAATCATTTTGCAGCAATTATTTTGATATGAATGACCATGATGTTTCATTATCCAGATGGCGATGGCGGGCGGATAATTTTATGGCTGGCGCGGCGCCGGGCCGCTGATGGGGTTTGCCGGCGCGCGCCAGCACCGACAACCATCTGGAGGCGGCAGGGCATGAACACGCAGCACACGACACAAGCAGCAATGCAGTTGCAGCAAACACCGAAAATCACCGTGGACACGCGGCTGACGCGCGAAGCGGCTGAATTGCTGGCGAAGGCCGACATTCATTTGAATGGCCGCGCCGCCTGGGACATGCAGCTGCGCAAACCGGGCGTGCCGGAGCGCGCCTTCGCCAGCGGCAACCTGGGCCTGGGCGAAGCGTACATGGACGGCGACTGGGATGCGCAGCAGCTCGATGAATTCTTTTGCCATTTGCTGCGCGCCAGGGTGGCCGACGATGTGCGCCCCATGCGCCTGGCCTTTCACGCCCTGTACGCGCGCCTGTTCAACTTGCAGACGGAGCGCCGCGCCTGGATGGTGGGCAAGGAACACTATGACCTGGGCAATGCCTTCTATGCGGCCATGCTCGATCCGCGCATGACCTATACGTGCGGCTACTGGAAGGATGCCGGCAACCTGGCCGAGGCGCAGGAAGCGAAGCTCGATTTGATCTGCCGCAAGCTCGGGCTGGAACCCGGCATGCGCGTGCTCGACATCGGCTGCGGCTGGGGCAGTTTCATGCGCTATGCGGCGGAAAAATACCAGGTGCAGTGCGTGGGTGTGACGATCTCGAAAGAGCAGGCCGCGTATGCGCGCGGCATGCCGGGCGGCGAGCGCCTGGACTTCCGCCTGCAGGATTACCGCGACACCGATGAAAAATTCGACCGCATCGTCAGCATCGGCATGTTCGAGCACGTGGGCCACAAGAACCACCGCACCTTCATGGAAGTGGCGCACCGCTGCCTGGAAGACGATGGCCTGTTCCTGCTGCACACGATCGGCAAGAACAAGCGCCATTCCACCTGCGACCCGTGGATCGACAAATACATCTTCCCGAACGGCGACTTGCCGTCGCTGGGCCAGATCGGCGACGCCATGGACGATTTGTTTGTGGCCGAAGACTTGCACAACTTCGGCGCCGACTATGACAAGACCCTGATGGCCTGGCATGCGAATTTCGAGCAGGCGTGGCCCCGCTTTGCCGCCCAGTTGGGCGAGCGCTTCCACCGCATGTGGTCATACTATCTGCTGTCCTGCGCGGGCGCCTTCCGCGCGCGTGATTTGCAGCTGTGGCAATGGGTCTTGTCGAAACAGGGCGTATTGGGCGGCTATGAGCGTGTCAGTTGAGATGCGCGGCAACTGATATGATGGATTGATGGATATCAATCAAGCGCGTACCTTCCTGGAAGTGGCTTCCTGCGGCAGCTTCATCATGGCCGCCGAACGCATGCACGTGACGCAGACGGCCGTCAGCGCCCGCATCCGTACCCTGGAGCAGCAGTTGGGGCGCCAATTGTTCGTGCGCAACAAGGCGGGCGCGCGCCTGACGCCGGCCGGCGAGCGCTTCATGCGCCACGCGGCCACCATGGTGCAGGTGTGGGAGCGGGCGCGCCACCAGGTGGCCTTGCCGCCGGGGCGCGACGACGCCGTCAGCATCGGCTGCGAGTTGAGCTTGTGGCAGCCGTTGCTCGGCGACTGGCTGATACGCATGAGCCGCGACTGCCCCGAGATCGCCTTGCGCGCGGAAGTCGACAGTCCCGCGCGCCTGCTCGACGCCGTGCACGACGGCTCGCTCGACCTGGCCGTGCTGTACAACCCGCCCCAGCGTCCGGGCCTGGCCAGCGAATTGCTGGCCGAGGAAAAGCTGGTGATGGTGACCACGCGCGATGACGGCGAGATGCAGGCCGATACGTATGTGTACGTGGACTGGGGCCCCAGTTTCGCCGCCAATCACCAGGCTGCGTATCCGGAGCTGAGCAGCCCGCCCATCTCGATCTCGCTGGGGCCGCTGGCGCTTGTGTATCTGCTCGACGTGGGCGGCGCCAGTTACTTCCGTATCGGCAGCGCGCAACCCTATCTCGATGCGGGCCTCCTGTTTCGCGTGCGCGACGCGCCCGAGTTCTCGCATTCCGCCTACGCCGTGTATGCGGCCCAACGCGACAACCCGACCCTGGACCGCGCCCGCGCCTGCCTGCTGGAGGTGGCGGAAAAGGGCAAATAGATGCGACAGACGTAAAAAAGCCGACCCGAAGGTCGGCTTTCATTTTTCATGCGCATAAGCGCAGTGCTTAGTCGCGGCTGCCGCCAGCGAAGCCCAGCAAGGAGAGCAGGCTGGTGAAGATGTTGTACACGTCCAGGTAGATGCGCAGGGTGGCCGAGATGTAGTTGGTCTCGCCGCCGTTGATGATTTGCTGCACGTCATACAGGATGTAAGCCGAGAAGATGGCGATGGCGACCATGGAGATCACGATCGACAGTGCCGACAGGCCCAGGAAGATGTTCGCCACCGATGCCAGGATCAGCACGATCACGCCGGCGAACAGCCACTTGCCCATGGCCGAGAAGTCGCGCTTCGAGACCGTGGCGATGGTCGCCATCACGGCCAGGATGGTGGCCGTGCCGCCGAATGCCGTCATGATCAGCATGCCGCCGTTCGAATAGCCCAGGGTGCGCGTCAGGATAGGCGTGAGCATCAGGCCCATGAAGAAGGTAAAGCCCAGCAGGACGGCGACGCCCAGGCCCGAGTTCTTGGTCTTTTCAATCGCGTACATGAAGCCGAATGCGACGGCCATGAAGATGATGAAACCCATGCCGCCGGTCAGCATCGGCAAATGCATCTGCACGCCGATGAAGGCGCCCAGCACGGTCGGGATCATGGACAGTGCCAGCAGCCAGTAAGTGTTGCGCAAGACCTGATGGCGGACTTGCTGCATGCCCCCCGACAGGTCAAAGGTGCGTTGCATGTTCTGATTCATAGTGCCTCCGTGTTGTCAATTCAAATTACTGCTTTGCCCAAGGATAGCATGAGGGCCGGAATTTGCCAAAAAAGCAGCTTAAGATTTCATTAAACGGGGGCAGGGCGGCAAGATGCCCCCTGCCTGTCTGGGTGATATGGGGTGGAGTATGGTAAAATCAAAGGTTGATTGAGTTATCAATTTACCGTTTTAAACCTTACTTTTTATTGGAGTTTTCACACATGGCAATCGAACGCACCCTGTCGATCATCAAACCAGACGCAGTTGCAAAAAACGTAATCGGTCAAATCTACTCCCGTTTTGAAAACGCTGGCCTGAAAATCGTTGCAGCACGCATGACCCAACTGTCGCGCGAACAAGCTGAAGGCTTCTACGCAGCGCACAAAGAACGCGGCTTCTTCAAGGATCTGGTCGACTTCATGGTTTCCGGTCCAGTCATGATCCAAGCCCTGGAAGGCGAAAACGCCGTTCTGGCCCACCGTGACCTGATGGGCGCGACCGATCCGAAGAAAGCAGAAAAAGGCACGATCCGCGCCGATTTCGCCGATTCGATCGACGCTAACGCCGTACACGGTTCCGACGCTGTCGAAGCTGCTAAAGTGGAAATCGCTTACTTCTTCCCAGAACTGAAGGCTTAATTGCCTTAGATAACGTTATTTCCTGGCGTTATCTGTGAAATAACTTATCACCCCCTGTTCCCGCTGCGCTGTGGAGTTTTCGCTCCGGATGCGCGCGGGGACGGATTTTTAGAATAGACATGATCATGAATACGACGACCCTCACCAACTTGCTGGACCTTGATCCCGCGCAACTCATCGCCTACTGCGCCGAGTTGGGAGAGAAACCGTTTCGTGCGAAACAATTGCAACGTTGGATACACCAGTTCGGCGCTTCCGATTTCGACGCCATGACGGACCTGGCCAAGTCGCTGCGCGACAAGCTGGCCACGCGTGCCGAAGTGCGCGCCCCGGCCATCATCAGCGACCATACGTCGACGGATGGCACGCGCAAGTGGCTGGTTGACGTAGGCAATGGCAATGCCGTGGAAACCGTGTTCATTCCGGAAGAAAACCGCGGCACCCTGTGCATCTCGACCCAGGCCGGCTGCGCCGTGAACTGCCGTTTCTGCTCGACGGGCAAGCAAGGCTTCAACCGCAACCTCAGCGTTGGCGAAATCATCGGCCAGCTGTGGATGGCCGAATTCGAATTGCGCCGCACCAAGGGCATCGAACCGGGCCCGAAAGGCGAGCGCCAGATCACCAACGTGGTGATGATGGGCATGGGCGAGCCCCTGCTGAACTTTGAGCCGACCGTCACGGCCTTGAAATTGATGCTCGACGACAACGCTTACGGCCTGTCGCGCCGCCGCGTGACCCTGTCGACGTCGGGCGTGGTGCCGATGATGGACAAGCTGTCGCAGGAAGTGCCGGTGGCCCTGGCCGTCTCGCTGCACGCCTCGAACGATGCCTTGCGCGACGGTTTGATTCCACTGAACAAGAAATACCCGCTGAAGGAATTGATGGCGGCCTGCAAGCGCTACCTGGAATTCGCCCCGCGCGATTTCATCACGTTCGAATACTGCATGCTGGACGGCGTCAACGACAGCGACGAGCACGCGCGCGAACTGCTGGCGCTGGTGCAAGACCGCGAGTTCGGCGTGAACTGCAAGTTCAACCTGATCCCGTTCAATCCCTTCCCCGAGTCGGGCCTGTTCCGCTCGAAAAACCCGCGCATCAAGGCCTTTGCCCAGGTGCTGATGGATGGCGGCATCATCACCACCGTGCGCAAGACGCGCGGCGACGATATCGATGCGGCCTGCGGCCAGCTGGCTGGCGAAGTCAAGGACCGCACGCGGGTGCAGGAACGCATGGAAAAGATGACTGAGTATCAACAAAAATTTGGCGCCAATTTCGGCAAGATCGTGGAAATCCGCTCCTGATGAGGGAAGGCATGGCTTACCAACGCTCGCTCGCTGTGGCCGCTGTTTGCCTGGCCGTGCTGCTGGTCGGCTGTGCTTCCGCTCCCGTCGATGCGGGCGCCGCCTTGCGCCAGGAGGCGCTGGCGAGTACGCAGGAGCGTGCCGCGCTGCGCTTGCAGCTGGCCAGCGCGTATTATGCGCAAGGCCAGCTCGATGTGGCCCTGGCGGAAGCGGAACAAGCCGTGCAACTGGCGCCGGACGATGCGCAAGCCTATGGCGTGCGCGCCCTGATCCTCGCGGCCCAGCGGCAAACTGTGCCTGCTGAGAAAGATTTCCTTTACGCTTTGCGCCTTGCGCCCCACAATCCTGAGTTGAGCAATAATTACGGCCTGTTTTTGTGCCAGACGGGACGCGCCGCGCAATCGCTGGCGTATTTCGATGCGGCCTTGGCCGATGCGGCGTATGTGTCGCCGGAAAAAGCGCTCAACAATGGGGGGGCTTGCAGCCTGGCCCTGAACGATTACCCGCGTGCGGGCGCATATTTGATGCGCGCCGTGCGCATCGCACCGGACGTGGCAGTGACGAACGCCGGCCTGGTGCGCGTGTATTACCAACAGCAAGACTACCGGCAAGCGGCTTATTATTTGCAGCGGCTCGGCAGGATAGCAACAATGGAGAGCCAGACGGCCGATGTGCTGTGGCTCGGGATCAAGGTGCAGCATAAGCTCGGGGATGCGGGTGCGGAAGCTGGCCTGGGGGCGCATTTGCGCAACCACCATTCCAGCTCCCCCGAATATGCTGCTTATCAAAATGGGGCGTTTGATGAGTGAGACAGGGATACCAATGAATTCAGAGTGGGCAGAAACGCCTCAGCAGCAGCCCCAGGGCAATCTTGCGTTGGCAGGCGCACAGTTGAAGGCGCAGCGCGAAGCGCTGGGCTGGCCGGTGGAACAGGTGGCCGACCAGCTCAAGCTGGCGCCGCGCCAGGTGATCGCGCTGGAAGAGGGCGACATGGCGGCTTTGCCGAACGTGGCCGTGGTGCGCGGTTTCGTGCGCGCCTACGCCAAGGTGGTGCGCCTCGACGCGGCGCCGCTGGTGGCCATGATCGAAGTCCATCCGGCGCCGGCGCAAGATCCGGCCGCGCCCGTGCGGCGCGAGATTTCCGCCACGTTTTCCGAATCGCGCTTCCCGTCGATGACGCAGCGTTCGTCGAACCAGACTCCCCTCTGGATCGCCGGCGCCGTGGCTGTCGTCGTGGCGGCCGCCTTTGGCGCCTATAAGCTCGGCTATGTGCCGACCAGCCTGCTGTCCGCGCATGTCGAGAAAGAAACGGCGCATGCGGAAGTGGGTCCCGTGGAAACGACCCTGATCAAGCCGGGCCAGGATTTGACGCCCGTGCAGTCGCCATCCGTGCCCCTGATTTCCGTGCCGCCGCCGCCAGGCAACGATACGCAGACGGGCGCACCGGCCTCCGCCATCGCTTCGGCGCCGGCCGCCGCCGTGCCGCCAGCAGCTGCGCCGGCAACGACGCCAGCCGTGACGCCAGCCGTGACGCCAGCGGCCACGGCCGCCGTCACGCCGCCGACGGCTGCCGTGGGCGCGAATGTGCTGGTGCTGAAGGTGGAGCAAGATTCCTGGGTGGAAATTCGCCGTCCCGGCACCTCGCCGCTGATTTCGCGCATGGTCAAGGCGGGCAGCACGGAAACGTTCGATATCACGGGTCCGGCTACCTTGGTGGTGGGCAAGCCTGGTGTCGTGCAGGCAACTTTGCGCGGCGCCAAGCTGGACTTGCCGACCGTTGCCGGCGGCACGATTTCCCGTGTCAGCATCAAATAATTGCAGTAATCGTTCAAGCAAACTCAGAAGATAATATTATGGCTACCTCGAAAACAGCGATCGGCTCCGGTCCATCCGGCCGGCGCGACAGCCGCAAGGTGCTGATCGCGCACGGCCAGCGCCAGATCTGGGTGGGCGGCGACGCCCCCGTGGTGGTGCAGTCGATGACGAACACGGATACGGCCGACGCCATCGGCACGGCGATCCAGATCAAGGAACTGGCGCGTGCCGGTTCGGAACTGGTGCGCCTGACGGTGGACCGTCCGGAAGCGGCCGCGGCCGTGCCCTACATCCGCGAGCAGCTCGACAAGATGGATATCGACGTGCCGCTGGTGGGCGATTTTCACTATAACGGCCATACCCTGCTCAACGATTACCCCGATTGCGCGCGCGCGCTGTCGAAGTACCGTATCAATCCGGGCAACGTGGGCAAGGGCGCCAAGCGCGACACGCAATTCGCGCAAATGATCGAAGCGGCTTGCCGTTACGATAAGCCGGTGCGCATCGGCGTGAACTGGGGCAGCCTGGACCAGGCCTTGCTGGCGCGCATCATGGATGAAAACGCGGGCCGCGCCGAACCGTGGCCGGCGCAAGCCGTCATGTATGAAGCGCTGGTGACGTCGGCCATTGAAAACGCCGTGCGCGCCGAAGAGCTGGGCCTGGCGCGCGATAAGATCATCTTGTCGTGCAAGGTTTCTGGCGTGCAGGACCTGATTGCCGTGTACCGCGAACTGGCGCAGCGCTGCGACTATCCGCTGCACCTGGGCTTGACGGAAGCGGGCATGGGCAGCAAGGGCATCGTCGCGTCGACGGCGGCCCTGGCCGTGCTGTTGCAAGAGGGCATCGGCGACACCATCCGCATTTCGCTCACCCCGGAACCGGGCGGCGACCGCACGCGCGAAGTCATCGTCGGCCAGGAAATTTTGCAAACCATGGGCTTGCGCAAGTTCGCGCCCATGGTGATCGCCTGTCCCGGTTGCGGCCGCACGACGTCGACCACCTTCCAGGAGCTGGCCGACAACATCCAGACGTATCTGCGTGAGCAGATGCCGGAATGGAAAAAGTCGTATCCGGGCGTGGAAGCGATGAACGTGGCCGTCATGGGCTGCATCGTCAACGGTCCCGGCGAATCGAAGCATGCGAACATCGGCATCAGCCTGCCCGGCACGGGCGAGTCGCCGGCCGCGCCCGTGTTTGTCGACGGCGAAAAAGTCGTCACCCTGCGCGGCGAACGCATCGTCGAGGAATTCCAGGACATCGTCTTGAATTATGTAAAGAGTCACTATGGCGTAGCTGGGGTTTCGAGCGACATGTCGCTCGCCAGCGTAGCGGTATAGGCTTGCAAGCCTATACTCCTCAATAAGCCCAAAATTGAACAGCAATCGTAGCTAATAAAGTAGATACCATGTCAGAAAATAAAAAAGCCGATAAGATCACCGCAGTCAAAGGCATGAACGATATCCTGCCCGCCGACGCCCCGCTGTGGGAATTGTTTGAAAATACGGCGCAATCCGTGCTGCAAAGCTATGGCTTCCAGCAAATCCGCACGCCGATCGTGGAAGAAACGAAATTGTTCGCGCGCGCCATCGGCGCCGTGACCGATATTGTTGAAAAGGAAATGTATTCGTTCACCGATTCGATGAACGGCGACAACCTGACCCTGCGCCCTGAAGGCACGGCCGGCGTGGTGCGCGCCGTGGTCGAGCACAACCTGGTCTACGAAGGCCCGAAACGCCTGTGGTACAAGGGCCAGATGTTCCGCCACGAGCGCCCGCAAAAAGGCCGCTACCGCCAGTTTCACCAGTTCGGCGTGGAAGCCATCGGCTTCACGGGCCCGGATATCGACGCGGAAATCATCATGCTGTCGCGTCGCCTGTGGGATGATCTGGGCCTGGAAGGCATCCGCCTGGAACTGAACTCGATCGGCGACGCGGCCGAGCGCCTGCGCCACCGCGCCGACCTGATCGCCTACCTGGAAAGCCACAGCGAGCTGCTCGACGAAGAGGCCAAGCGCCGCCTGCACAGCAATCCGCTGCGCATCCTCGACACCAAGAACCCTGCGATGCAGGACCTGGTCAATGGCGCGCCGAAGCTGCTGGACTACCTGGGCGAGGAATCGCTGGCCCACTTCCACGGCGTGCAGAAGATCTTGAATCACAACAACATTCCGTTCACCATCAATCCACGCCTGGTGCGCGGCCTCGACTACTACAACCGCACCGTGTTCGAGTGGGTCAGCGACAAGCTGGGCGCGCAAGGCACGGTCTGCGCCGGTGGCCGCTATGATGGCATGGTGGAAATGTTCGGCGGCAAATCGACGCCCGCCGTCGGTTTTGGCATGGGCGTCGAACGCCTGGTGCTGCTGATGAAGGATGCAGCCGAGCCGGAAGCCCCGGCCCAGTGCGACGTCTACCTGGTGCACCAGGGCGAGCAGGCAGGCTTGCAAGCCTTCGTGCTGGCCGAGCGGATTCGCGATGCGGGCCTGGACGTTGTGCTACATTGCGCAGCGAGCAACGGCGGCGGCAGCTTCAAGACGCAAATGAAGAAAGCCGATGCCAGCGGCGCGGCGTTTGCCGTGATCATGGGCGACGATGAAATCGCCAATAACGTCGCGACGGTGAAAGCCATGCGCGAAGCCGATGCCGGTGCGCAACAGAACACGGTACCGTTCGACGATGTCGTCGACTACGTGGTGGACCAGATCATCGGCGACCACGATTGCGGCCATGACCACGGTCCTGGCGGCCACGTGCATCACCACCATTGATTTGACGCAATACCGTTCTACCCTCGATCAACTACTCATTAAAACTGACGACCCATGGCATACGATCACGAAGAACAAGAACAACTGGCAACCCTCAAGGCCTGGTGGCAGCGCAATGGCAATCTGACCTCCTGGGTCCTGATCGTGGCGCTGGCAGGCTACAGCGGCTGGGCCGGCTGGCAGTACTACCAGCGCACGCAGGCTGCGCAAGCGGGCCAGCTGTACGACGAACTGCAAAACGCCATCGCCGCCAAGGACACGGCCAAGGTGATGCGCGCGGCTGGCGACATGCAATCGCGCTTCAGCGGCACGGCGTATGCACAGATGAGCGCCCTGTCCGCTGCCAAGGTGGCGTTCGATGCGAATGACCTGAAAACGGCCAAGACCCAGCTGCAATGGGTGGCCGAGCATGGCACGGAAGAGTACAAATCCATCGCCAAGCTGCGCCTGGCTGGCGTCTTGCTGGACGAAAAAGCCTACGATGAAGCGCTGAAAGTGCTGGCGACGGCTTCCGTGGCGCAATTTGCCGGCGCCGTGGCCGACCGCAAGGGCGACGTCCTGGTGGCGCAAAACAAGCTGGCCGAGGCACGCACGGCTTACCTGGCCGCGCTGGCAGCGACGGACAAGAACAATCCAGGCCGTCAATTGATCCAGGTCAAACTGGAAGCGATCGGCGGTACGGTACCGGAAGACAAGGCCAAGGCTGACAAGGCTGCCGCCTGACAGGAACACTGATGGTGCGGCTGCGCGGCGTTGTGCGCCGCCGGCCTTGCCCTTACAAGTACAAGAAAAAGGTTGGATAACACTTATGCGTGTCACTGAAAAGCTGGTAGCTGCAAGTCTGTTGGCCCTGATGGCCGGTTGCTCGTCCTGGAACCCGTTCGCCTCGAAAGATCCGAAAGTCGAACCGGCCAAGCTGGTCGAGTTAAAATCGAGCATCGCCGTGCGCGACGCCTGGAAGTATTCGATCGGCAAGGCCGGCGTGTACGCGTTTACGCCTGCGCTGGCCGGCAACAGCCTGTACGTGGTCAATGCCGATGGCGCGCTGGCGCGCCTGGATGCGGCCAGCGGCCGTGAAACGTGGCGCATCAAGGCCGGCAGCGACATCACCTCGAGCGCCGGCAGCGATGGCGCGCTTGTGGCCGTGGGCGCCGCCAAGGGCGCCGTACTGGCGTTCGACGCCGATGGCAAGCAACTGTGGAAGGCGCAGGCGTCCAGCGAAGTATTGACGGCGCCCGTCGTGGGGCAGGGCGTGGTCGTGGTGCGCAGCGTGGACAACCGCATCGTCGGCTTCGACGCCAAGACGGGCGAGCGCAAGTGGACGGTGCAGCGCGCCACGCCGGCCTTGACCTTGCGCAATGCGCCGGGCATGGTGCTGGGCGGCGCGAATATCTACGTGGCCCAGCCGGGCGGCAAGCTGCTGGCACTGACGGCGGCCACCGGTGTGGTACGCTGGGAGATCGTCGTCAGCGAACCGCGCGGCGCTACCGAACTGGAGCGCGTCTCCGACATCGCCGGCACGCCGGTGGCGTTCGAAGGCGAAGTGTGCGTCGTCACGTACCAGGGCAAGGCAGGCTGCTTCGATGCCGCCACGGGCGTGCCGCGCTGGACCAAGCCGATCTCGTCCGATGTGGGCGTGGCCATCGACCAGCGTTTCATGTTTGTTGCCGATGACCAGGGCGCCGTGGTGGCGTTCAGCCGCGAAGGCGGCCAGAGCGCCTGGAAGAATGAGGCGCTGGCGCGCCGCCGCCTGTCGACGCCGGCCTCCTACGGCCGCAGCGTCGCCGTCGGCGACTATCAAGGTTATATCCACTTCCTGTCACGGGAAGATGGCGCATTAATAGGTCGTGTCAGCACCGACGGTAGCCCGATTGTTTCGGCTCCCGTTGTTGCCGGTTCGAATTTGATTTTTCAAACCCAATCAGGGACAGTGACCGCTCTCGCGGTCGAGTAATACAATGAAGCCGGTAATTGCACTAGTAGGTCGACCCAATGTTGGGAAATCGACTTTATTCAATCGTCTGACCCGCTCGCGTGATGCGCTGGTGGCGGATTTGCCTGGGTTGACGCGCGATCGTCACTATGGCGAAGGCCGTGTCGGCGAACGTCCCTTCCTGGTCATCGATACGGGGGGGTTCGAACCCGTCGCCAAGGAAGGCATCATGCACCAGATGGCACTGCAGACCAAGCAGGCCGTGGCCGAGGCCGACGTGGTGGTGTTCATCGTGGACGGCCGTCAGGGCCTGACCCCGCATGACAAGACCATCGTCGACTTCCTGCGTAAGAGCGGTCGCCCGGTCTTGCTGGTGGTCAACAAAAGCGAAGGCATGCGCTACACGGCCGTCGTGTCCGAATTCTATGAATTGGGCATGGGCGATCCGTATGCGATATCGTCGGCGCACGGCGACGGCGTCAACGACCTCGTCGAAGTGATGCTGGACCTGGCGTTCGCGCAGCGTCCGGATGAGCCTGAAGAGCTGGAAAAGACCGACCGCGGCATCAAGATCGCCCTCGTCGGCCGTCCGAACGTGGGCAAGTCGACCTTGATCAACACCCTGCTGGGTGAAGAGCGCGTGATCGCCTTCGACATGCCGGGCACGACGCGCGACTCGATCGAAATTCCGTTCGAGCGCGACGGCCAGCAATACACCTTGATCGACACGGCCGGTATCCGCCGCCGCGGCAAGGTGTTTGAAGCGATCGAGAAATTCTCGGTGGTGAAAACCCTGCAGTCGATTTCCGAAGCCAACGTGGTCGTGCTGATGCTTGACGCGCAGCAAGATATTTCCGAGCAGGATGCGCATATCGCCGGCTTTATCCTGGAATCGGGCCGCGCGCTGGTCGTGGCCGTGAATAAATGGGATGGCTTGCAATCGCACCAGCGCGACGAAATCAAGATCGATATCGACCGCAAGCTCGATTTCCTGTCGTTCGCGCAGATGCATTTCATTTCCGCACTGAAGGGCACCAACATCGGTCCGCTGATGAAATCGCTCAACGCCGCGTACGCAGCCGCCATGTGCGACCTGTCGACGCCGAAGCTGACGCGCGCCCTGATCGAGGCCGTGGAGAAGCAGGAACCGCGCCGCAAGGGTTCGATTCGTCCGAAGCTGCGTTATGCCCACCAGGGCGGCATGAACCCGCCTGTGATCGTTATTCACGGCAATGCGCTCGACGCCGTCGGCGATCCTTACAAACGCTATCTGGAAAAACATTTCCGCGATACGTTTGCGCTGGTCGGCACGCCGCTGCGTATCGAATTGCGCACGGGTAAAAACCCGTTCGCACGCACGCCAAGCAAGTAAAATTAAGTGCATATTAAGGCGCCGCGGAGATAATGCGGCGCCGACAGCCAATTCAATGGCTTTTGCACGGAAATAATAAAGTGTTAATGCGCCATGCGCGACAGCGATCGCGAAAACAGGTTACAGTAGCTATGACGCATCTTTCTTTCTTTGAAAGGTGTGAGAGCACTTGAAATCAAGCGAGTCGCCTCCAATTCTTACACAACAACATAAACAACGGAGCTGTTATGAGCAACAAAGGGCAACTGTTACAAGACCCATTCCTCAATGCATTACGCAAAGAGCATGTTCCTGTCTCGATCTACCTGGTCAATGGCATTAAATTGCAGGGCCATATCGAATCGTTCGATCAATATGTCGTATTGCTGCGCAATACGGTGACACAGATGGTGTACAAGCATGCCATCTCGACAGTGGTGCCGGCCCGTGCCGTCAATCTCAATATTGAATCTGAAGCGGAGTAAAGCGTTGAGCTTGACGGCCCAGCGCCTTTCACCCTCCATCGCCCCCGTCCGCGCCAGCGGCGCTGATGCGTTTGCATCGGCGTCGGCGTCCGCCACAACTCATCAGTTGCCATCATGCGCGCGGCACTAGTCGGGGTTGACTTCGGTCACAGCGACTTCGCCGCCAGCATGGAGGAACTCATGCTGTTGTCGCGTTCGGCTGGCGCCGACCCGATTTCCACCATCACGGCCAAGCGTTCCAGTCCGGATTCCGCGTATTTCGTCGGCAGCGGCAAGGCCGATGAAATTGGCGACGTCGTCGTCAACGATGGCCTGGAAATCGTCATCTTCAACCACGCCCTCTCGCCAGCACAGCAGCGCAATCTGGAAAAGCGCCTGAATGTGCGCGTGCTCGACCGTACCAGCCTGATCCTCGACATCTTCGCGCAGCGCGCCAAGAGCCACGAGGGCAAGCTGCAAGTCGAACTGGCCCAGCTGCAGCATCTGGCCACGCGCCTGATCCGCGGCTGGACCCACCTTGAGCGGCAAAAGGGCGGTATCGGCTTGCGCGGTCCCGGCGAGACGCAGCTCGAGACCGACCGCCGGCTGATAGGCGACCGCGTCAAGGCCTTGCGCGCCCGTCTGGAAAAGCTGCACAAGCAGCGCGAAACGCAGCGCCGCGCGCGCGGCCGCAATCACACATTTTCCGTGTCCCTGGTCGGCTATACCAACGCCGGCAAGTCGACGCTGTTCAATGCCGTGACCAAGGCCGGCGTGTATGTCGCCGACCAGTTGTTCGCCACCCTCGACACCACCTCGCGCCGGGTTTACCTGGGCCAGGACGTGGGCAACGTGGTGATCTCCGACACGGTCGGCTTCGTGCGCGAATTGCCGCATCAGCTGGTGGCGGCCTTCCGCGCCACGCTCGAAGAAACCATCCATGCCGATTTGCTGCTGCACGTCGTCGACGCCGCGTCGCCGGTGCGCATGGAGCAGATCGAGCAGGTCAACCTGGTCTTGAAAGAGATCGGCGCCGATCATATTCCGCAAATCCTCGTGTGGAACAAGATCGATGCGGCCGGGCTGGAGCCTTCGGTGGAGCGCGATGAATATGCTACGATCAGTCGCGTGTTCGTCAGTGCGCAGAAGGGCAGCGGGCTCGACCTGCTGCGCGATGCGATTGTCGAGATGGCCAGGAAGGCGCCCGGTTCGGCCCACCTGTACCAGAACGATGAAGCACTGCAGGAAGATCAGTTTGACGGTCAGTACGACCAGCACGATGGCGCCGCCCCGGACCAGGACGAAGAGCCTGGCGAGGACGATAGGATTTCCACCCACTCCCAAGTCGGAACACGATAGTTATGCTTGTCTCCCTACTCAAAAAAACAGGCTTGAAGTTGTCCCTGAACGATCCCCGCTGGGGCAATCGCAAGGACGACGGCAAGAAAGCCCAAGAAGGCAAAAAGCCCGGCGAAGGTCCGCCGGACCTCGATCAGTTGTGGCGCGATTTCAATCAGCGCCTGAACGCCTTTTTCGGACAGAAGAACCGTCCCGACAACGGCGGCAATAACAACGGCGGCGGCGGTGGTCCGCGTCCCGACATGAAGGGCGCCGGCATCACCGCCGGCGTGGTCGGCGTGATCGCCGTCTTCATCTGGCTCGCCAGCGGCGCCTTCATCGTGCAAGAGGGCCAGAACGGTGTCGTGCTCACGTTCGGCAAGTACAGCCACACCACGCCGGCCGGTTTCAACTGGCGCTGGCCGTACCCGTTCCAGACCGACGAAACCGTCAACGTGTCGCAGGTGCGTACGGTGGAAGTGGGTTACCGCCAGTCGCTGCGCAACAAGCAGGCCAGCGAATCGCTGATGCTGACGGACGATGAAAACATCATCGACATCCAGTTCGCGGTGCAATACACCCTGAAAGATCCCGTGGCGTGGCTGTTCAACACGCGCGACCAGGAAGACACCCTGCGCCAGGTCGCCGAAACGGCGATCCGCGAAGTGGTCGGTCGCAGCAAGATGGACTTCGTGCTGTACGAAGGCCGCGAAAAGGTGGCTTACGATACGCAGCAGCTGATGCAGCAGATCCTCGACCGCTACAAGGTCGGCGCCGTCATCACCAACGTGACGATGCAGGCCGTGCAGCCGCCGGAGCAGGTGCAAGCCGCCTTCGACGATGCCGTCAAGGCAGGCCAGGACCGCGAACGCCAGAAGAATGAAGGCCAGGCTTACGCCAACGACGTCATTCCAAAAGCGCGCGGTGCCGCATTCCGCCTGATGGAGGAAGCTGCCGCGTACAGCGCGATGGTGACCGAGAACGCCGCCGGTAATGCCTCGCGCTTCAAGCAGGTGCTGGTCGAGTACCAGAAGGCGCCGGTCGTCACGCGCGACCGCATGTACCTCGAGACGATGCAGCAAGTGTTCAGCAGTGCCAGCAAGGTCATGGTCGACGCGAAGACGGGCAGCAATCTGCTGTACCTGCCGCTCGACAAGCTGATCGCCCAGACGGCTGCCACCGACGCTGCCGCTGCTGCCGCCCGTGCTGCCGCGACACCCGCAGCCAACACCGTTTTGCCACAGGAAGCCATGCCGACAGTAGAAGTCAATACGCGCCGCGACAGCCGCTCTTCGCGTGAACGGGAGAGCCGCTAATGAACCGTATCGTAGCCGCCCTGATCGCGGGCTTTATCGCGATCATGCTCTTGTCCTCGACCGTGTTCGTGGTCGACCAGCGTAAGTATGCGGTCGTCTTCGCCCTCGGCGAAGTCAAGGAAGTCATCAGCACGCCGGGCCTGTATTTCAAGCTGCCGCCGCCGTTCCAGAACGTGCTGTACCTGGACAAGCGCATCCTGACCCTGGATACGCCGGAGCCGGAACGCTTCATTACGGCCGAGAAGAAGAACATCCTCGTCGACGCGTATGTGAAATGGCGCATCGCCGATCCACGGCTGTATTTCCGCAGCTTTGGCGGCGATGAAAAGCCGGCCCGCAACCGCATGTCGCAAATCGTCAAGGCGGCGCTGAACGATGAAATCACCAAGCGCACCGTGCGCGAAGTGATCTCGGGCCAGCGCGGCAAGGTGATGGAAGCGATCCTGGCGAAGGTTTCGGCGGAAGCGAAGGCCATCGGCGTGGAAATCGTCGACGTGCGCCTGAAGCGCGTCGACTACGTCGAGCAGATCAACAACTCCGTGTACGAGCGCATGAAGTCCGAGCGCGTGCGCGTGGCCAATGAGCTGCGTTCGACCGGTTCGGCCGACTCCGAAAAAATCCGCGCCGACGCCGACAAGCAGCGCACGGTGATCCTGGCCGAAGCGTATCGCGAAGCCGAGAAGATCCGCGGCGAGGGCGATGCCAAGGCATCGCAGATCTATGCGGAAGCGTTTGGCAAGAATCCGGAGTTCTACAAGTTCTACCGTAGCCTGGAAGCCTACCGCGCCACGTTCAAGGACAAGGGCGACGTGATGGTGGTCGATCCGAGTTCGGAATTCTTCAAGTACTTCAAGGGTGGCGGCGCAGCCGGTCCGGCCAAGAAGTAAGGCAGCATCCAGACTGCTCCCGGCCGCAAGGTCGGGTGCGGCAGCAGCGGGGCCGGCGTGAATGCCGGCCCCGTTTTTTTGTGCCCGGCATGCTGTTGCGGGAAGGCGTAAAATGCGGTGTTTTTAGGGCTGTGCGGCAGCGTTTCGGACAACTTATCCCTAAAGGCCCGTGTTTTCGCGTAAAATATCAGGTTCGGCCTCTTGCCTGGCGCGCCCGCCGCTGCCTCGCATGATGCATTTTTTCAACTTTCTTCCGTATCTCGCTCCCTCATGCCGAATTGGCTTTTGCCCGAAAATATTGCCGATGTTCTGCCGTCGGAAGCGCGCAAGATCGAAGAGCTGCGCCGCCTCATGCTGGACAATTTCCGTCTGTACGGATATGAACTGGTCATGCCGCCGCTGCTCGAGTATCTGGAATCGCTGATGACTGGCGCTGGCAAGGATACCGACCTGCGCACGTTCAAACTGGTCGACCAGCTGTCGGGCCGCATGCTCGGCCTGCGCGCCGACATGACGACGCAAGTGGCGCGCATCGACGCCCACCTGCTCAACCGTGCCACCGTCACCCGCCTGTGCTACGCCGGCAGCGTGCTGCATACCCGTCCGTCGGGCCTGCACGCGACCCGCGAACCGCTGCAGATCGGCGCCGAGATCTATGGCCACGCGGGCCTGGAAGCGGATGCCGAGATCCAGGAACTGGCGCTCGCCTCGCTGGCACTGGCCGGTTTCGACGCGGTCCGCCTGGATTTGTCGCACGTCGGCCTGTTGCGCGCTATCATTGCGCAAGACGCCGCTGCCGTGCGCGACGAGGCTGCGCTGTACACCCTGCTGCGCGCGAAAGATGCGCCGGGCCTGCGCGCCCTGACGGCCGGCTACGACGCCGTGACGCGCGATGCGCTGCTGGCCTTGCCGAACCTGTATGGCGATATCGACGTGCTGGCGCGTGCGCGCGAAGTGCTGCCGCCGCTGCCGGGCGTGCTCAAGGCGCTGGCCGAACTGGCCGCGCTGGCCGGTTCCGCCCTGGGCCGCGCCGAAGTGGCGATCGACCTGGCCGACCTGCGCGGCTACCAATATGAAAGCGGCGCGATGTTTGCGCTGTATGTACCTGGCTTGCCGAACGCGGTTGCGCGCGGCGGCCGTTATGACCACGTCGGCGAAGCGTTCGGCCGGGCTCGTCCCGCGACCGGCTTCTCGCTCGATTTGCGCGAACTGGCGCGCCTGTTGCCGACCGCGGAACGGAAGCATTCGATCCGCGCGCCGTGGGGCAGCGCGCCAGAATTGAAGGAAAAAATCGCCGAGTTGCGCAAGGCGGGCGAGGTCGTGATCCAGAGTATGCCGGGTCACAGTAATGAACAAGACGAGTTCGAGTGCGATCGCGTGCTGGTACTTGCCGATAATGGTAGTAGCTGGATTCTTAAAAACTTAGGTTGAGTGATGTCAAAGAAAATTATGGCAAAGAACGTTGTTGTCATCGGCACCCAATGGGGCGATGAAGGTAAAGGCAAGATCGTCGACTGGTTGACCGATCACGCCCAGGGTGTGGTGCGCTTCCAGGGCGGCCACAATGCAGGCCACACGCTGGTCATCGGCGGCGTGAAAACCGCGCTGCAGCTGATCCCGTCGGGCATCATGCGTCCAGGCGTCGCCTGCTACATCGGCAACGGCGTGGTCGTTTCCGTGCCGGACGTGCTGCGTGAAATCGACAAGCTCGAAGCCGTCGGCGTCGAAGTCGCCTCGCGCCTGAAAGTGTCGGACGCCGCGCCGGTGATCCTGCCTTACCACTCGGCACTCGACCTGGCCCGTGAAGCGGCGCGCGGCGCGGCCAAGATCGGCACCACCGGCAAGGGCATCGGCCCGGCCTACGAAGACAAGGTGGCGCGCCGCGCCATCCGCGTCGCCGACTTGCTGAACGAAGCCCGTTTCGCTGAAAAACTGGCGGAAAACCTCGATTACCACAACTTTGTGCTGGAGCACTACCTGAAGGCTCCGCGCATCGATTATCAGAAGACCCTCGACGACGCGCTGGCCTACGTGCCGCGTCTGCGTCCGATGGTCACCGACGTGTCGAGCGCGCTGTACAAGGCGCACAAGGCCGGCGCGAACCTGCTGTTCGAAGGCGCGCAAGGTTCCCTGCTCGACGTCGACCACGGCACCTATCCGTTCGTCACCTCGTCGAACTGCGTGGCAGGCAATGCCGCCGCCGGTTCGGGCGTCGGTCCTGGCATGCTGCACTACATCATGGGCATCACCAAGGCGTACACGACGCGCGTCGGTTCCGGCCCGTTCCCGTCGGAACTGCCAACGGATGCAGGCGTCGGTCACCACCTGGCGCAAGTCGGCCATGAATTCGGCACCGTGACGGGCCGCGCCCGCCGCTGCGGCTGGTTCGACGCCGCCTTGCTGCGCCGCTCCGTGCAGATCAACGGCGTGACGGGCATGTGCCTGACCAAGCTGGACGTGCTGGACGGTATCGAAACCTTGAAATTGTGTACCGGCTACACCATCGACGGCGTGGCCACGGACATCTTCCCATCGGGCGCCGAAGAAGCCGCCCGCTGCGTACCCGTGTACGAAGAGATGCCAGGCTGGACGGAAAGCACGGTCGGCGCGAAATCGCTGGCGGCCCTGCCGGCAACGGCCCGCGCTTACATCAAGCGCATCGAAGAACTGGTCGGCGTACCGGTGGACATGGTTTCGACCGGTCCGGATCGTGAAGAAACGATCGTACTGCGCCACCCATTCGAGTAAGCTGCTGGACACAATCCGCCGCAAGGCGGATTTTTTTAATCACGCTAATAATAAGATTCCACTATCATGACTACCCCACAATCGAACGATCAACATCTCTGGGTCAACTGGGAAGAATACCACCGCCTGATCGAGCGCCTGGCGCTCAAGGTCTACGAATCGGGCTGGAAATTTGACCAGGTATTGTGCCTGGCGCGCGGCGGCGTGCGTCCCGGCGACGTGTTCTCGCGCATTTTTGATTTGCCGCTGGCCATCCTGTCGACCAGCTCCTACCGCGAAGACGCGGGCACGGTGCGCGGCGACCTCGATATCGCCAAGTACATGACCATGACCAAGGGCCCGCTGGCCGGCCGCATCCTGCTGGTCGACGATCTGGCCGATTCCGGCGTCACCCTGGACAAGGTCACGCGTCACCTGAAGGAAAACTTCCCTGACGTGACCGAAGTCAAATCGGCCGTGATCTGGCTGAAAGGCTGCTCCGTCGTGCGTCCCGACTACTTCCTGGACGAACTGCCGCACAATCCGTGGATCCACCAGCCGTTCGAAGACTACGACGGCCTGCGCCCGCACCAGCTGGCGGCGTGGATCAAGAAGGGCGAAGCAGGCAAGTAATTTTGCGTGCACTCTTGCTAAAAAAAGACGATCGTGTATCGTCTTTTTTTTCGTCCAAGGAAATGCCATGACCATCTTGCATACGGCGCGCCTGCGCCTGGAACCCGTCACCGAGAAGCATTACGACGCCATGCACGCCATGAACTCGGATACCGAAGTGATGACTTACCTCAATGCGGGCCAGCCGGAGACGGAGGAACATACACGTGCTGCCGTTGCCCGCATCATGGGGCGCTGGGTCGAGTGGGGCTATTCGTGGTGGGCCTTGATCCGCACCGAAGATGAGGTGCTGGTAGGGCTGGCCTGCCTCCAGCATATCGGCGGCGACAAGGCGCAGCCGTACGAAATCGGCTGGCGCCTGGCGCGGGCCGGCTGGGGCAAGGGCTACGCCAGCGAGGCGGCCAATGCCATCGTCGCGCATGCCTTCGACGTCATCGGCGCGCCCGAAGTGGTGGCCGTGGCCCACCCGGACAATGCCGCCTCGATCAAGGTCATGACGCGCCTGGGCATGCAGTACGTGGGCATGGAGCGCCATTACGACCTCGATAGCGTCGTGTACCGGCTGGTGCGTCCATGACGGCAAGGCCGAAGCCCCTGAAGCTGGGCTGCAGCTACGGCGTGCGCTTTTCGCCCGATGGCACGCGCCTGGCCGTGCTGGGACGCGACCTGGTCCTGTGGGACGTGGCGGCGCGCAAGAAGCTGTGGCGCGGCAAATTCATCGCGCACATGTCGGACATGGCCTTTTCGCCCGACGGCAGCCGGCTGGCCATCAAGAGCACGACGGGCCAGATGGTTGTGGTGGATGCCCTCGCTGGCCAGTTGCTGCTGAACTTACAGAACAAGAAGGAGGGCGAAGGCTGCGGTCCCGCGTGGTCGCCTTGCGGGCAGTATCTTGCCGACGGCGGCTGGGATGGCCGCCTGCGGGTGCGCGACGCGCAAACGGGCGAGGTGCTCTTCATGCAGGCGCACCCGGGCGAGATGCTGCGCGGCATGTGGGCTATCGATGACGGGCGGCGTTTGCTGCTCCTGCATGGCGTCAAATCGGTGGAAGAGGGGCAAGTGCAGCCGCCCGACTATTGCAGCGTGTGGGACTGGCCGCTGCAGGCGGGCGCCGGCCGCGTGGTGCTGTCGCTGCCGAAGCTGGCGTCGTGCGCGCCGTCGCCCGATGGCACGCTCCTGGCAGTGCTGCATTACGCTGACGCTCAAGAGTGTCTGTCCGTGCATGCGCTGGACGATGGCCGCCGGCTGGCCACGGTGGCCGTGGAGGCGGGCGGCGGCACGGGCGACGCCTTGCGCTGGCTGCCCGACGGCGGCGCGCTGGGCCGCATCGGCAAGGGCAAGCTGCTGTTCTACGGCTGGCCGGGACTCGGCGTGCTTGCCGAACACGCCATTGCCTATCCCTGCGCGCTGGACTTCTTGCCTGGCACGCCACTGGGCGCCATCGGCTCCTGGGAGTCCGGCATGCTGACGGATCTGAATCTTCACAAGGAAACCGCATGATTACCTGTTACCTGCGTTACATCATCGACCCGTATAAATTGCGGGAATTCGAAGCCTACGGCAAGCTGTGGATACCGCTCGTCGAACGCTTCGGCGGCCAGCACCACGGCTATTTTTTGCCGTCCGAAGGCGCCAGCAACGTGGCGCTGGCCATGTTTTCGTTCCCCAGCCTGGCCCTGTACGAGCAATACCGCAGCGACTCGATGCAGGACGCCGAATGCCAGGCCGCCTTCCGCTATGCGGAAGAGACGCGCTGCATCGTCAGCTACGAGCGCAGTTTTTTCCGTCCCGTGTTTGCCTGAACGGGGTCAGTCGCGCTGCGGCGCGCCCAGGGGGAAGAGGTGGCGGTACGGACGTGCCTCCTCCACCGCGCGGGCGAACGATGGACGTGCCAGCAGGCGCGCGCGGTAGGCGCGCAGCAGGGGCAGCGTTGCGGGAATCGGTTGCGTCCAGTCCGCGTAGAACAGCGCGGGGGCGGCGGCGCAGTCGGCCAGGCTGAAGCGGTCGCCGGCGGCCCACGTCCTGCCGTCCAGGTGCTGTTCCAGCCAGGCGTAGGCCAGCTCCAGCTTTTCGCCGGCAAACGCGCGGCCTTCGCGGGTCTTTGCCGGGTCGCCAGTCAGGGCGGCGCCGACGGCATGCTGCACGGGTGTCATGACGTGCAGGTCGAAATAGCGGTCGAGAAAACGCACGTCCAGCGCCTGCATCGGGTCGTCCGGCAGCAGGCGCAGCGGACCGGGATGGGCCAGTTGCAGGTATTCGATGATGATGCTGGTCTCGGCGACGTTGCGCTCGCCGTCCACCAGCAGCGGAAACTTGCGCAGTGGCCAGCGCTCGAGCCATTGCTGCAGGTTTTCCGGCATCTCCTGCGCCAGGCAGCGGAAGGCGAACGGGATGGCGTTCTCGTACAGCGCGATGAGTACCTTCTGCGTGTACGAGGAAAAGGGATGGCCGTAGAGGATCAGCGACACGGTGGGAACTCCTGTCATTGTGAAAGGTTGGCAACTCGCGCGTGTGCCAACGATAGTGCAATGACAGGATCAATGCAAGCGGTACGCGCCGTTCCCGCTTGCCGCCGTTGCGCGCCCGCCTAGCCGAGGTTCGCCAGGTAGCGCAATCCCGTGATGCTTGGGAAGAAGCAATACACGCCGCCACGCGTGATCACGCTGCGCGAGAAATGCTGCAGTTCGGTATTGCCGCTTCCCTTCGCGCCCACGCCGGGCAAGGTGAAGGAACTGACGGCCGGGTCGTTGATGCCCAGGAACACGTCCTGGCCGCTGATGTTGAACGTGGCATCGCCCGCCTCGGGACCGGCCGGGCCGACGGCCGATTTGACGAAGGCATCGTCATTGTTCCATTGCTTCATCAGGAATTCGAACTGATTGCGCAGGCTGGCATTGATGAAATAGCCGACCAGGCCGCGCTGCTCCGCGATGGGGGCTGCCGGATCATATTCACTGCCGTAGGGCATGGCGCGCCGCACGATGCGGTGGTGGCGGGAGGGAGCGCCCACGACGGCTTCGTCGCGCGGATTGTTGCGCCGGATGTGCGCGCCGATCGGGCATTTCAGGCCCAGCGTGTCATCGAGGTCCGCCTGTTCATCGACATAGTGAAAGCGGTTCAGGCTGGCGTCCGGCAGCACGGGGCCGGCCTCGTCCGGCCTGAGCACGAGCGGATTGCCGTTGCGCCAGCGTCCGCACATCTTGGCGGCCACCATTTCGGTCGTGAGCCCGGAACTGGCCGCGCCCTGGCTCAGGATGCTGTCGAACAGGGGCACGTCCTGCTCCAGGATGCGGAAGGCGGCATAACTGCCATTGGTGGACAGTTGCGGCGGCTGCACCGCGTAGGTGCCGCCGTTTTCATTCGGATAGCCGAGCAGGAATTCCCCCGTCTTGACGCTGTTGAGCGGGTCAGGGTCGTGCTCGCGCTTGCGCTGCGGGGCGCCATCGACGTCCGGCTGGGCGATGCTGTCGCGGTAGCCGAAATGCACGCGGTTGTCTGGCAGGGCCACGCCGTCGTGCGCATACAGTTCGCGCCAGCCGGCGGCAAAGGCGCGGCGTAGTGTGGCCGAGGTCGCCTTTAGCACTTCCGTCGATTCGCTGACCCACAGGCTCAGCAGCGCATGCACCTGGCCATGCTGGGTAGCCGGCCCCAGGTTGCCGAGCCAGTGCTCGGGGGCGCTGTCGCCCACGTCGCCCACGGCATTGACGCTGGCGGGATCGGCCGCGCCCCGTTGAAATGCCTGGTCAAAGGTGGCGAGGTCGGTCGCGGCAACACCCAGCGCCGACAGGCCGGGAGCGGTAAAGCTGAGATTCAGGAAGCAGGGCGGCTTGGGGTGGATGTGCCGCGCCGTGGTAATGGACGGCAAGCCGTCGCTGCCGTCGAGCAGGGCCGCGATGGTGCGCCGTGCCTGCGCCGCATCCGTGATGCTGAAGATGAAATGGCGCGCCAGGTTGACGCGGTAGCCGCGCAGGATCGTGCCTTGCACGTCGTCGTAATCGATGGTGGAATCGGCCATGCTGTCTCCGGGGGCTGGGGTTGTGGCTGGCAGGGTGGTGGGGCCGCTTGCGCAGCCCCGGCGTGGCTTTCGGCTCAGGTTCGGAATGCGGCGATGATTTTCTGAACGGTCTGCGGATAGGCGCTGTACAGGCCGTTATTGGGCACGTGCTGCGCGGCGTCGTTGGCCGTGATGAAGGCTTCAAATGCGGCCACATGGTTGGCAACGGGAATCAGCGCCTTGCCGCCCACGACAAATTGCAGCAGCGCGTCGAATACCTCGCCCAGTTGGCCCACGAAATCTTCGATGTAGTCGTTGAAGTTGCCGTCATACTCGGTGATCACGCCGATGATCAGGCTATCGGAAGTGCCTGCCGATTGAATGTTGGGCAGCAGATTGGGTTGGGAGCGGTCAAGCAGGGTAAAGCGGGCAAAGTGCACGGTACCGATAGTAGTAAGGGCGGCATTGATCTTCGGTTGGTATTCCAGCAATGTTGCGGCGATGGCGGTCGGATTGGTGCCGGGCAGCGCCGGCATCATTAAGCACAGTGGATTTGCCATGGGAGGCTCCTCATTACGTGGTTGTCGGGACGACCGACACTACGCCGCGGCACCTGCTGCGTCAAAAACTATATTTTTGCATCTGTTGCTAAATACACACTGTTGCATCATGGTAAATGATGGGAAATGCGGTCTCATGTGGATAGTTGCCGAGCCTGGTCAGCGCTGGCGGGCACTCTGCCGCCAGGCTGTTCCGGCCTGTTTCAGGAAGCGCAAGTGGCGCCGCCGGCAAGCCGGCTTCTGTCGCCATTATTTTTGCAGGATGGGGTGCTGACGCTCCCGATTGCCACGCTTCAATCCTCGGCCTGGAATTCGCTGGCCGAGACGAACAGGTCCCACGAGGCGATGAACAGGGCCGCCACCACGGGGCCGATGACGAAGCCGTTCAGGCCGAACAGGGCCATGCCGCCCACGGTCGACAGCAGCACCACGTAGTCGGGCATCTTGGTGTCCTTGCCCACCAGGATGGGGCGCAGCACGTTGTCGACCAGGCCGATGACGAAGACGCCGAAGGCGGCCAGGCCCGCGCCTTGCCAGATGGCGCCCGTGGCCAGGAAGTAGACGGCCACGGGCGCCCAGACGAGGGCGGCGCCGACGGCCGGCAGCAGCGACAGGAAGGCCATCAGCACGGCCCACAGCAGGGGCGCGGGCACGTCGAGGAACCAGAACGCCAGGCCGCCGAGGGCGCCCTGGGCAATTGCCACGAGGATGTTGCCCTTCACGGTGGCGCGGATCACCGTGGTGAAATTGGTGAACAGGCGCTGCTTGTATTTGCGGCTCAGCGGCACGGCGCCCTTGATGCGGGCCGACAGGGCGGAGCCATCGCGCATGAGGAAAAACAGCAGGTACAGCATGATGCACAGGCTGGTGAGGAATTCGAAGGTGTACAGGCCCACATTGATGGCTTTCACCGCCACCACCTGGCTCACCTGCGTGGCGCCCTCGGCCACCTTGTCCTGCAGGCTGGCCAGGCTGGTCAGGTGGAAGCGCTCGAGCAAGTTGATCAGCCATTGCGGCAGCACCGCCATGATTTTATCGAAGAACATGGCGACCGTGATTTCGCCCGAACGCACCATTTCCACGACGCTGGCCGCCTGGTTCACCAGCGACACGGAAATGAGCGACAGCGGCAGGATCACGATGACGACGATGAGCAGCAAGGTCAGCACCGATGCCAGGCCGGCGCGGCCCCTGGTTTTCCGCAGCAGCCAGCGGTACACGGGCGCGAACAGGATCGCCAGGATGACGCCCCAGAAGATGGCGCCCGCATACGGCGCCAGTATCCAGCCGAAGCCGATGGTGACGGCGCTCAGGAGGAGCAGGAACACTTTCTGGTGCAGCGTGAGGGTCAGCATGGGGCGCAATGATCAGGGTTGAGTTGTCCCATCATAAGCGAGGCGCGGTGCGGCGCGCCATACAATTGTTGCGCTGCGTGCGCGAGCGCACCTGGCGCCGGCGGGCAGGCAGCGCGGTGGCGGCAATTCCAGTAAGCTGTCGTTCCAGGCGTTCCATCCCGGGCGCCTCTGACTACTTTAGGAACGCGCGTGCTTGACCCTATTCACTTTTATGAACCTGCACAGGGCCATGGCTTGCCGCATGACCCGTTCAACGCCATCGTGGGGCCGCGGCCCATCGGCTGGATCGCCTCGCGCAGCGGCGAGGGCGTGCTGAACCTGGCGCCGTACAGCTTTTTCAACGCCTTCAATTACCATCCGCCGCTGATCGGATTTTCCAGCATCGGCCGCAAGGATACCTTGCGCAATATCGAACAAACGGGCGAATTCGTGTGGAACCTGGCGACGCGTCCGCTGGCCGAGGCGATGAATGCCAGCTGCGCGCCGGCGCCGCCTGAAGTCGACGAATTCGCGCTGGCCGGCCTGACGCCGGCCGCCTCGCGCCTCGTCAACGTGCCGCGCGTGGCCGAAAGCCCCGTCTCCTTCGAATGCCGGCGCACGCAGATCATCGAACTGCAGGGCGTCAAGGGTGACGGTGTCGGCAGCTGGCTGGTGCTGGGGGAAGTGGTGGGCGTGCATATCGCGCGCCACCTGTTGACCGATGGCGTGTACGACACGGCCGCCGCCGCGCCGATATTGCGCGGCGGCGGTCCGGCCGATTATTTCGAAATCGGACCGGACAGCCTGTTCCACATGCGCCGGCCCAGCTATCCCTGAAGGGGCGAGGCGGGGCGCTATTGCTGCATGATGCAATGGCATGCGCGACCGGCCAGCTCCCATGCCTGGCGTGACATTTACTTGCCCAGGATCGACGCCACGTTGTCGGTGCCCGGTGCGCCGAACAGTTGCTGCTTGAGGATGTGCAGCTGGTCGCGCACCTGCGCCGCCTTTTCGAACTCCAGGTTCTTGGCGTGGTCGACCATCAGTTTTTCCAGGCGCTTGATTTCCTTGCTGACCTGCTTTTCGCTCATGGCTTCGAACTTCGCCGCTTCCTGCGCCACTTGCAGGGTTTCGCGCGCTTCCTGCGGGCTGTAGACGCCGTCGATCATTTCGCGGATCGATTTCTTCACGCCGATCGGGATGATGTTGTTGGCCGTATTGAACGCAATCTGCTTGGCGCGGCGGCGCTCCGTCTCGTCGATGGCGCGGCGCATGGAGTCCGTGATGCGGTCGCCATACAAAATCGCCGTGCCGTTCAGGTTGCGCGCGGCGCGGCCGATGGTCTGGATCAGGCTGCGCTCGGAGCGCAGGAAGCCTTCCTTGTCCGCGTCGAGGATGGCCACCAGCGACACTTCCGGCAAGTCCAGGCCCTCGCGCAGCAGGTTGATCCCCACCAGCACGTCGAAGGTCCCCAGGCGCAGGTCGCGCAGGATTTCCACGCGTTCCACCGTCTCGATGTCGCTGTGCAGGTAGCGTACCTTGATGCCATGGTCGCCCAGGTACTCCGTCAACTGCTCCGACATGCGCTTGGTGAGGGTCGTCACCAGCACGCGCTCGTCCTTCTTGATGCGCTCGACGATTTCCGACATCAGGTCGTCCACCTGGCTGCTGGCGGGGCGCACGATGATCTGCGGGTCGACCAGGCCCGTCGGGCGCACCACCTGCTCGACCACTTGGTCGGAATGCGTCTTTTCGTATTCGGCCGGGGTGGCCGAGACGAACACGGTCTGGCGCATCTTCTGTTCGAATTCCTCGAATTTCAAGGGCCGGTTGTCCAGCGCCGACGGCAGGCGGAAGCCGTAGTCGACCAGATTCGTCTTGCGCGAACGGTCGCCGTTGTACATGGCGCTCAGCTGGCCCGTCAGCACGTGCGATTCGTCGAGGAACATCAGGGCGTCGGGGGGCAGGTAGTCGACCAGGGTCGGCGGCGGCTCGCCCGGCAGCGCGCCGGACAGGTGACGCGAGTAGTTCTCGATACCCTTGGTGAAACCGATTTCCGCCATCATTTCCAGGTCGAAGCGCGTGCGCTGTTCCAGCCGCTGCTCCTCGATCAGTTTATTTTCCTTGCGGAAAAATTCGAGGCGCTCGCGCAGCTCGTCCTTGATGGTTTCCACGGCGCGCAGCACGGTGGAGCGAGGCGTCACGTAGTGCGAACCCGGATACACGGTGAAGCGGGGGATCTTTTGCCGCACTCTGCCCGTCAGCGGGTCGAACAGCTGGATCGATTCGATCTCGTCGTCGAACATTTCCAGGCGCACGGCCAGTTCCGCATGCTCGGCGGGGAAGATGTCGATGGTGTCGCCGCGTACGCGGAAGGTGCCGCGGCCGAAATCGACTTCGTTGCGCGTGTACTGCATCTGGATCAGGCGCGCGATGACGTCGCGCTGGGCGACCCTGTCCTTGACGCGCAGGGTCAATATCATCTGGTGGTATTCGTTCGGATTGCCGATGCCGTAGATGGCCGAGACGGTGGCGACGATGATGACGTCGCGCCGTTCCATCAGCGACTTGGTGCACGACAGGCGCATCTGCTCGATATGTTCGTTGATCGACGAATCCTTTTCGATGAACAGGTCGCGCTGCGGCACGTAGGCTTCGGGCTGGTAGTAATCGTAGTAGCTGACGAAGTATTCGACCGCGTTTTGCGGGAAAAAGTCGCGGAACTCGCTGTACAGCTGCGCCGCCAGCGTCTTGTTCGGCGCGAAGACGATGGCGGGCCGGCCCATGCGCGCGATGACGTTGGCCATGGTATAGGTCTTGCCCGAACCGGTCACGCCCAGCAGGGTCTGGAAGGCCAGTCCGTCGGCAATCCCCTCGGATAACTGGGCGATCGCCGTGGGCTGATCGCCGGCCGGAGGGAAGGGCTGGTGCAGCTTGAAGGGGGAGTCCGGGAAAGAGATAATTGCGCTTTCCGCCTCGCTGGCGGTAGATAATTCGGGCATGTGAATCAGACCTTTGTTAGAATAGTGCTCTGCTGGCGGCCCTGGCGTTGTATTTTGGGGCGCTGTCTACAACTCCGCTGTGAACCTGCTTCCAATCGAATCCAATCTTATCATGACGAACCCAACTGTTTCTGCCAGTCTGTTTAGCGCCATCGAGATGGCCCCACGCGACCCGATCCTGGGCATCACCGAAGCATTTAACGCGGACCAGAATCCCGCCAAAATCAATCTGGGCGTCGGCGTCTATTATGACGACAACGGCAAAGTGCCTCTGTTAGCTTGCGTACGCAAGGCAGAAGCCATCCTGATCGAACAGGCCGCCCCACGCACCTATCTGCCGATCGAAGGCCTCGCCGCCTACGACAAGGCTGTGCAAGAACTCGTATTTGGCGCCGATAGCGCCGTAATTCAAGAGCGCCGCGCCGTGACCGTGCAAGCCATCGGCGGCACGGGCGCGTTGAAGATCGGTGCCGACTTCCTGCAGCGCTTCGCGCCGGGTGCCCAGGTCTACATCAGCGACCCAAGCTGGGAAAACCACCGCGCGCTGTTCGAGAACGCCGGTTTCGTCGTGAATAACTACACTTACTACGATGCCGTCACCCATGGCGTGAACTTCGACGGCATGCTGGCCAGCCTGAACGCCATGCCAGCCGGTTCCATCGTCGTGCTGCACGCCTGCTGCCACAACCCGACCGGCGCCGACCTGAGCGTGGCCCAGTGGGATCAGATCATCAGCGTGGTGACCTCGCGCGGCCTGGTGCCGTTCCTGGACATGGCCTATCAAGGCTTCGCCAACGGCATCGCCGAAGACGGCGCCGTGGTGCGCCGCTTCGCCGACGCGGGCGGCCCGCTGCTGGTATCGAACTCGTTCTCGAAATCGTTCTCGCTGTACGGCGAGCGCGTGGGCGCCCTGAGCGTCGTCGCCGCCAGCGCCGACGAAGCGGCCCGCCTGCTGTCGCAGCTGAAGCGCGTCGTGCGCACCAACTACTCGAACCCGCCAGTACACGGCGGCAAGGTGGTCGCCACCGTTCTGGCCACGCCGGAACTGCGCCAGCTGTGGGAAGAGGAACTGGCCGGCATGCGCGTGCGCATCCGCGAAATGCGCAATGCCTTCGTGGAAAAGCTGAAAGCCAAGGCGCCAGGCCACGACTTCGAATTCGTGCGCCAGCAAATCGGCATGTTCTCGTACTCCGGTCTCACCAAGGAGCAGGTGGCGTCGCTGCGCGAGCAATCGATCTACGCCGTCGACACGGGCCGTATCTGCGTGGCAGCATTGAATTCGCGCAATATCGACATCGTTATTGACGCGATCGCCAAAGTGCTTTAAGATCTTGCTTCTTCGGCGCTGCATGCAAGTGCGGCGCTGATGGTGGTAGAAAGTCGGCGATGGCCGTGTTTGTGAAGATGCAGTATCAGTCTTGCAAATATGGAACAAGCGACATATAATATTGCCTCTTTTCCCTGATAGCTCAGTTGGTAGAGCGACGGACTGTTAATCCGCAGGTCCCTGGTTCGAGTCCAGGTCGGGGAGCCAGAATTCGGAAGGCCACGTTGAAAAACGTGGCCTTTTTTGTTTTTGCGCCGCCGGTGCGCAGCTTGGGGCAGGATAAGATTTTCCCTATGGAAATCTGGACAGCGCCAAGTTTGGCCTATATAATATGGCCTCTTTTCCCTGATAGCTCAGTTGGTAGAGCGACGGACTGTTAATCCGCAGGTCCCTGGTTCGAGTCCAGGTCGGGGAGCCAGAATTCGGAAGGCCATGTTGAAAAACATGGCCTTTTTTGTTTTCCGGCGCCGCCAGCGGGGCTTGCCTGTGCGTGATCGCGTTTTGCGCTATCCTGAATGTATCACTTCAGGAGCACCTTCCCATGACTTGTACCTCCGCCTTGCGCCACATCGTCCTGTGCGACTTTCTCGATGGCATCACGTCTGCCAAGCACGCCGAGCTCGTCTACGAGTTTTCCCAGCTGAAACACCGCATTCCCGGCGTGCGGCAATTCGAATGGGGGCCGAACGTCAGCCCGGAAGGCCTCGACGACGGCTTTACCGATTGCTTTACCCTGACCTTCGATGACGCCGCCGCCCGCGACGGGTATCTGACCCATGCGGCCCACCTGGCCTTTGTCGAGCAGCTCAAGCCATGGCTGGGCCGGGTGCTGGTCTTTGACTACTACCCGCAAGAGCATCCCGGCTGACCAACGGGCAAGGCGCAGCCGGGAAAATACACATTTTTCTGGGGGAAATCTGGACATCGTAAAATTTCCCCTATAGAATGCGGCCTCTTTTCCCTGATAGCTCAGTTGGTAGAGCGACGGACTGTTAATCCGCAGGTCCCTGGTTCGAGTCCAGGTCGGGGAGCCAGAACACGCAGTAGCAGAAAGCCCAGCCTTCACCGGTTGGGCTTTTTGCGTTTCAGGGCCGGCGCAGACGCCCGTGTCGCCTGCTCTTGATCCACCGCATGGACCACCAGGCATCTGGCGCTATGCTGGAAGAGACAAGGCGTTGGCGGCTCTGTCATCGCTTGCAATTTCCGGGAGGGGCTGACATGGATGACATCGCGCGCGCCGGACCGGCAACGATCGTGCTCGTGCATGGTGGTTTTGTCGACGGGTCCGGCTGGGAAGGCGTTTACCGGGTACTGCGTGACGAAGGCTGTCACGTTGCCGTTGTGCAAAACCCAACGCTATCGCTGGCGGACGACGTGGCCGCGACGGGCCGGGTCATCGCCGCAGTACCGGGTCCCGTGGTCCTGGTCGGTCATTCGTATGGGGGCGCCGTGGTCACGCAAGCGGGGAACGATCCCAAGGTCAAGGCATTGGTCTACATCGCGGCGTTTGTGCCGGATCAAGGGGAGTCTGTCGATTCCTTGCTGAAGAATGCCCCGCCTGGCGCGCCGGTGCCGCCGATCTTGCCGCCGCACGATGGCTTCCTGCTGCTCGACCAGAAAAAGTTTGCGGCCGCCTTCGCCGCCGATGTGCCCAGGCACAAGGCCAACTTCATGGCGGCATCGCAAGTGCCCTGGGGGATGGCTGCCTTGACGGGCGTGGTCAGCGCGCCAGCGTGGAGGAGCAAGCCCAGCTGGTACCTGGTCGCGACCGGGGACCAGATGATTGCACCGGCGATGCAGCGCCAGATGGCGGAGCGGGCGGGCTCGACGGTGGTCGAAGTTGCCGGCAGTCATGCCATTTACATTTCGCAAGCCCACGCGGTGGCGTCGCTGATCCGCAAGGCCGCTGCCAGCATTGCCGGCGACTAGGCCGGCAGTGCGCCGGCCAGCCTGTCGGCCCCCGAAAAGGGCGTCATGTCATGGGGCGTCGGATCAGGGCTTGGCAGTCGCATCCAAGGTCTTGATGATGGCTTCTTGAAATTGCACCGGTTCATCCTGGTGTATCTGATGGCCGGAATGCTCGAAGAAAAACAAGCCCTTCCTTGGCGCCTTCAAGGTGTCGAAATACGCTTGCGTGATCCTGGTCGAGGTCTGGATATCGTTTTTGCCGACGAAGAAATACACGGGGCAGTCGACGCTCTTCAAGGTCTTGGGCAAATCAATGTTCATGACCTCGTTCCAGACGGGCGACCAGGTCTTTGACCATTGCAGAAAGCCCGTCTTGAAACCTTCGCTCGTCGCAAATGCCTTGCCATCCTTGTAGAAAAGCCATTTCCTTAAATAGAACATGCTTTCGTCACTTGCAAACGGAAAACTGATGCTGTTCAGCTCCTGGCTGGCGACGGCATTGTCCTTGAAGTGCACTTTCAAGGCTTGCAGCAATTCTTTCTCGCTTTCCAGCTGGCTCACGACCGGATTCGACGCGAAATAGGCATGCAGCAGTTCCGGGTGACGCTTGACGATATCAAAGCCCAGGACGTTGCCCCAGGAACTGCCCAGCAAGTATATTTTGTCCTGCTTTAACTCCTTGCGCAGAAATTGGATGACTTGATACGTGTCCTGCTCCATCTGCCCGACGGACGGCTGCGTGGGGGAGGGATTCAGTTTCAAGGTTTTTCCGGCATCCCGCTGGTCCCATTGCACAATCGTAAATCTGCTTTTCAGGAGATTCGTAAAGGCATCCGCCCCCTTGATCATGGAGCTTCCCGGGCCGCCGGATAAAAACAGCAGCACGGGCTTGTTCGCGTCGTCCGTCTTGATTTCCACCACTTGCTTGATGCCGCCAATATCGGGTGTCAGGGTGGTGGTGACTTCCGCGGAAGCGGGTGTCGCTGCCGCCGTGGTTTGCGCCTTGCATGCGTAGAAGGGAATCAGGGCGGTCAAGAGCACTGCCAATGTCATTTTTTTTATCATGGTGTCAGGGTCGGTTTCAGGTTGCTTGCACCGGCGCATTCTGCGCCGTAGTTGAACAGCTAATTTATCGCATGGTTTCCAGGGGGTACGTCGACATGCCTCCTCGTTAAAAAGTTGGGTTTATGAAAATCATTGACCTTGCCCGGCATGCAGCCGCAACGCTTCCAGCGCCAGATAAGCGGCTTGCAATTGCGCGGCGATGGCGGCCAGGCCGCTTGCCGCGGGCGCGGGCGGATCGCCGTGGTAAGCCGTGCCGTACTTCGCATGCACGCCGCCATGCGCGCGCATCGCTTGCAACTGCGCCGCCGTGGCGGCGATGCCGAAGCGGGGCAATACATCGCTGAAGAGGATGTCGGGCAATTGACTGTAGTTAATTAATTGCAACTGTCCTGCCGCCGCATGGGACCGGGCGGCGTTGAGCAGGCTGGCCAGCACGAGGCCCGTATAGCCATCGAGATCGCCCGGCGCCAGCTGGTGCGCGGGCAGCGGCAGCTGTGCCGGGTGCAGCATGCCGGGCACCATCTGCGGGCCGCGCTGGCGCTGGTGCGAGGCCAGCACGGCCAGCGGTTCGCGGTAGACGAACAGGCAGGGCGTGCCGGGAAACGCTTGCCGCAGCAAGTCCAGGCTGTGGATGTGCCAGCAGTCGAACTTGATGAAGAAGTGCGTCTGTGCGCCGGAACGGCGCTGGCCCAGGGCCAGGATGGCCTGGCGCAGCAGGGCCACGCTGGCCGCCGGGTCTGCGCTGTCGTGATGCAGGCGCAGCAGCGAGTCGATGACGGGCGGCTCGGACATCACTATGCATTGCGGCAAGGATGCCAACAGCTGGCTCAGCAGGGTCGAGCCGCAGCGCGAGACGTGGAAGATGAAGGCGTCGGGCGCCAGGCAATCGCCGAGCGCCGCCAGCGCCGCCAGCGGCGTGCGGCAGACGCGGCGCTCCCCGTGCGGCTGGCGCGCCAGGGTATTGACAAAGAAGGCGTCGCTGAAGGGTGTTTTTCCCAGCTCGCGCCAGCACATGGCGGCGTCCGCCCATGTTTCGCCCCGCTCCACGTACAGCGGATACCAGCCGCGCAGGTCCATGCCCTCGTGCCACGGCACCGTCTCGCCCCTGGCCAGCAAGCGTTCCTGCTGGGCCAGGCCTGGCGCGGCGCTCACGGCGCGTTCCCGTCGGCCAGGGCGGCCAGCGCGCTGGCCAGCGCCAGGCTGGCGGGCGAGGGCGATAGCCGCAACTGGGCGATGACGGCCCGCACATTGCCATCGTTGATGCTGGGGTCGCCATACCTGTGGGGCGCTTTCGGCACGAAGCCGGCCGAGGCGAACAGCGCTTCGAGCCAGGCATTGCTGATGCAGTCGAGCACGAGGTGGATGCGCGGCGTCGTGCCCCGGTTGTGCACCGCGTGCAGGCAGCTGGCATCCATGTACCAGGCGTGCCCGGCCGTGAAGTGGACGGTCTCGCCATCGATGGTAAACAGCACCTGCGGCGAGGTGTGGATGGGGATATGGATGCGGACGAGGCCATCGGCCAGCGACATGCCGGCGTCGCGGTGCTCGCGGATGAGGGTGCCCGGCGCCAGCGCCATCAGGCGCGCGGCGTGAAGCTCGCATGCGAAGCTGGCAAGCACCTCGCGCAGGCAGGGGCAGCGCGCCAGTTGCGGCGTGGCGGCATAGGCGGGGCCGTTGACGGGCATGATATCGCCGGCTGCTCCGCCGGGCGAGCGCAGCGGTATGCAGCTCCAGCCCGTGTCGTAGGCGCCCGTGTTGAAATGGCTGATCCACTCGCCGGCGGCGAACTGGTCGCTGTCACCCTGCATGCGCGCCACGTCGAAGCGCAGCGGCAGTTGCAGCCAGGTGCTGGGGGGATGTTGCGCCGGCACTATGGCGCGCTCCATTCCAGTTGCTCCTGCACCTCGTTTTCCCCGCGCAGGCGAAAGCCCAGCCGCAGGTACAGTGCGCGCGCGGCGGCGTTGCCCTTGTTGACGGCAAGGTGGATCTGCCATTGCTCCGCAGCGGCTTGCGCTTGCAGGCCGCGCAGCACGGCGCTGCCGGCGCCCTGGCCTTGCGCGGCGGGCAGGATGGCGATGTCGACCAGGTGCAGCACCTGATTCCGGCGCTCCAGGATCAGGCGGCCGATGGGCGTGTCGCCGTGCTGCAGCACCAGGTACACGGCGTGCGGATACGCCTGGCGATAGCCGTGGCTTTGCATGCGCTGCTGCATGGCGATCAGCTGTTCGACGACGGCGGGCGCGGCCGGCATCTGGCGCAAGTCGTCGCGCGTGGAGCCGTACAGCGCGGCGGCAAAGCCCTCGTCGTCGTCGCACTGGACGCGCAACTGGTAGGGGGCGGGCAGGCTGGCGAGGGCGGAAAGCGGCAAGGCGTGCATCGGTGCTCCGGTAGGTGGTTGCGATGGCGGCAAATGAGCAGGCATGTATTTATTTGCTATGCTGCCAATTTTTCCGCGTACTTGCAATCATTTCAAGGAGGCCGCCATGCATTCTGTCTTTATCCCGCCTTGCCCGTGGAGTCGCGCGTGAATCCGGCGCGCGCGGAACTGGCCGCCATTGCGGCCGCGCTGTGCGATCCGCAGCGCTCCCTGGCCAGCCTGGTCGGTGAAACGGTGCAGCTGCGCCAGCTCGTCGAGCGCCATTCGCGCCTGTCCATGGACCGGCAGGACGGCTTGCGCGATGGCGAAAGTTTTCTGCCCAGCGGCTGGGCCATCTCGCCCGTGCAGGCGGGACTGTGCGCGCGCGAGCCATACCGCAGTGCCGCTTTCATCCAGGGCCTGGCGCTGGCCGTGCGCGAGCGCCTGGACGTGAGCGGCGGGCGGCCCGTACGGGTGCTGTATGCGGGTTGCGGCCCGTTCGCCCTGCTGGCCTTGCCGGTGATGGCCGTGCTGGATGCGCAGTTGGTGCAGTTTTCCATCCTCGACGTGCATGCCGAGACCCTGGCGTATGCGCGCGACCTGATCGCAGTCCTGGGCCTGGACAGCCACGTTGCCGAGTACCTGTGCGCCGACGCGGCCGCCTGCCGCATTCCTGCCGGCGCCATGCCGGACGTGATCGTCAGCGAAACCATGAATACGGCGCTGGGCAAGGAGCCGCAGGTGGCCATCCTGCGCAATCTGCACGCGCAAGCGCCTGCGGCGACGCTGCTGCCGGCGGCCGTCACCGTGCACCTGGGCCTGGACCGGCGCGCGCCGGATGCGCCGTGCACCGACTGGGGCCGCGTGTTTACCCTCGATGCGGACGCCTTGCGCGCCTGGCAGGATGAAGGGGGCGACAGCTTGCCGGCCGCCACCATCCGCCTGCCCGACGTTCTGGAGCAGGCGCCGCGATTGCTGACGCGCATCCGCGTGCATGGCGACATCGTCCTGGGCGACCATGAGTGCAGCCTGAACCTGCCCCTGGCCTTGCCCGGCAAGCCCAGCCTGGCCGGCGGCAGCGTGCTCGACTTCCATTACCGCCTGGGCAGCCAGCCGGGATTGGCGTTTTGCCTGCGCAGAATGCCTGAATCCATGCCGGAATTGCCCAGGGCAGTGTCTCAGTAGTAGTACTACATTGGCAGACTATTTACTTCTGTAGGATAATATGGAACCGGTTCCATCTATGCGCAAATGCAATGTAGCGCAATCATCGAAGTCAATAAAATAACAAGTCTTGCGGGAGTCTCATGAACCATCCAGGCACTGAACCATCTGCAACATCCGTTTCATCCCTTCCCCGCATCAGCCGCCGCCACGCCCTGATCGGCCTGGCTGCCCTGCTGGCGCAGGCCGGTTTCTGGAGCAATCCCCTGTCCGCCGCCATGCAGGCGCCGGCCAGCGCTCCGGCCACCGGCCTGGCGCCCGCCACCATGCTGTTCTACACCTTGTCGCAAACGATCACGGGTCACCGCGACCTGTCCGCCGCGACGGCGGCGCGCATCGAGCAAGCCATGCGCACCAACGTGCCCGGCTTCGCCGACCGCTTGCCGCAGCTGGGCGCGCTGCTCGTCACGGGCCAGGAAGCCAAGGCCCTGCTGGCGGCCGCCAGCGCCGCCGATGCGGGTCTGCGCGAGCTGGCCCTGGCCATCGTTGCCGCCTGGTACACGGGCACCGTCGCCGGAAATGCGGCGCAGGGCACGAAGTCCATCGTCGTCGCGTATGCGGAAGCGTTGATGTACCGCACGGTGGCCGATGGCCAGGTCGTGCCGACTTACTGCAATTACGGCCCCCTGTGGTGGCTGAAGGCGCCGCCCGCCGTGGGCGTGTCCGCGCCCGTGGCGCCAAAACCCGTACCGGCCCCGGCCACCACCGGCACTTCCGAAACCAAAGGCAAGCAAGCAAAATGAAATCACCCCAATTCAAGAGTAATGGCGACGTCGTCGCCGATGTCGTCATCGTCGGGACCGGCGTCGTCGGCGCCATGATGGCCGACCAGCTGGCCGCACAGGGTCACTCCGTGATCATGCTGGAAGCGGGCTTGCGCATCGAGCGGGGCCAAGCAGTGGAAAACTGGCGCAACATGCCGTTCGAGAACCGCGTCGGTTCCGACTTCCAGGGCCTGTATCCGCAGGCGGACAACGCGCCCGCGCCCCTGTATTTCCCGAAGAATAACTACGTGGAACTGTCCGGCCCCAGCGGCAGCAGTTTCCAGCAGGGCTATCTGCGCACGGTGGGCGGCACGACCTGGCACTGGGCCGCGTCGTGCTGGCGCCACTTGCCGTCCGACATGCGCATGAAAAGCGATTACGGGGTAGGGCGCGACTGGGCCATCTCCTACGATGAGCTGGAACCGTACTATTGCCGCGCCGAGCAGGAAATGGGCGTGGCCGGCCCCAACGATCCCGCGCTGCAGTCGCCCAGCGAGCGCAGCGCGCCATATCCGATGGACATGGTGCCCTGGGGCTATGGCGACAAGCGCTTCGCCGAAGTGGTCAACCCGCACGGCTACCGTTCCGTGCCGATTCCGCAAGGCCGCTCGACGCGCCCGTGGCAGGGACGCCCGACTTGCTGCGGCAATAACAATTGCCAGCCGATCTGCCCCATCGGCGCCATGTACAACGGCATCCACCACGTGGAGCGGGCCGAGCTGAAGGGCGCTGGCGTGCTGGCCGAGGCCGTCGTCTACCGCATCGACACGGACCAGAACAACCGCGTGACGGCCGTGCACTGGTATGACGCGAAAAAACAGTCGCACATGGCGACCGGCAAGGCCTTCGTGATTGCCTGCAATGGCATCGAAACACCCCGTTTGCTGCTGCTGGCGGCGAACCAGAACAATCCGAACGGCATCGCCAACAGTTCCGACCAGGTGGGCTGCAACATGATGGACCACTCGGGTTTCCACTGTACCTTCCTCGCCAATGAACCGATCTGGACGGGCCGTGGCCCGGCGCAGAGCAGCTGCCTGGTGGGTCCGCGCGACGGCGCCTTCCGCGCGCAGTATTCGGCCAACAAGATGATCTTGAACAATATCACCCGCGTTGGACCTGCTACCCAGCAATCCTTGAAGCTGGGCCTGGTGGGCAAGGACCTCGACGATGAAATCCGCCGCCGCGCCGCGTTCGGCGTGGACCTGTCGATCAGCCTGGAGCCGCTGCCCGAAGCGCATAACCGCTTGACTTTGAGCAAGACGCGCAAGGACCCGCTGGGCCTGGCCTGCCCGGACATCTACTATGACGTGGGCGACTATGTGCGCGATGGCGCGAAGGCCGCGCATGCGCAGCTGGAGCACATCGGCAAGCTGTTCGGCGCCGTGGAATTCCATATCACCGACAGCCTGAACGCGAATAACCACATCATGGGCGGCGTCATCATGGGTTCCAATCGCGCCGATTCCGTGGTCGACGGCAATTGCCGCGCCCACGATCACGCCAACCTGTGGCTGCCCGGCGGCGGCGCCATGCCGTCGGCCAGCGTCGTCAACACCACCCTCAGTATGGCCGCACTCGGTTTGCGCGCGGCGGACGACATCGCCCGCACCCTGGCAAGGGAGGCAGCATGATGCGCCGCCTGTCCTTTGCTCTCGGCCTGGCCTTGCTGGCCGGCGGCGCCATCGCTGCCGTGCCTGCCTCTGCGCCGCCCGTCACCCTGACGCCGGACCGTCCCGCCGCGCCGGCGGCCGCCAAGCCCGATGCGCGCCTCGAGCGGGGCCGCTACCTGGCCATCGCGGCCGACTGCATGGCTTGCCATACGGCAGCGGGCGGCAAGCCGTATGCGGGCGGCTACGCCATCGATTCGCCCCTGGGCACGATTTACGCGACGAATATCACGCCGTCGAAACAAGGCGGCATCGGCCGCTACACGGAAGCCGACTTTGCGCGCGCGCTGCGCGAAGGCGTGCGCGCCGACGGCAGCCATCTGTATCCGGCCATGCCCTACACCAGCTATGCGCAGCTGACGGATGCGGACGTGGGCGACCTGTATTACTACTTCATGCAGGCCGTTCAACCCGTCGACGCGCCGGCGCGCCAGACGGCCTTGCCATTCCCGTTCAATGTGCGCTTGTCCATGCTGGGCTGGAATACCTTGTTCCTGGACAATAAACGCTTCGTGCCGGACCCAACGAAAAGCGCGCAGATCAACCGCGGCGCCTACCTGGCCGAAGGCTTGGCGCACTGCAGCGCCTGCCATACGCCGCGCAACGCGCTGATGGCGGAAATCGGCAGCCAGACCCTGGCGGGCGCGTCGCTCGGTTCCTGGCATGCGCCGAATATCACGTCCGACAAGGTCAGCGGCATCGGCGCGTGGACGGATGCGGAACTCACGGCTTACCTGAAGACGGGCCACGTGGAAGGCAAGGGGCAGGCGGCGGGCGGCATGGCCGAAGCCATCCAGAACAGCCTGCAGTTTTTGCGCGACGACGACGTGGCCGCCATCGTGGCCTGGCTGCGCACGGTGCCGCCCGTGCGCGCGCCGGGGCAGACGCAAGCTGCCTTCAGCCATGGCAGCGCCGCCAGCGAAGAGCCGCTGCTGCGCGGCATGGCCAGTTCCACCGAGCGCCATTCGCTCAACAGCGGCGCGATCCTGTTTTCCGGCTACTGCGCCAGCTGCCATTCGGCCAGCGGTGCCGGCAGCACGGGCCAGGCCTATCCCGCCCTGTTCAACAACACGGCGACGGGCGGCAGCACGCCGGCCAACCTGGTCTCGGCCATCTTGTTTGGCGTCGAGCGCAAGATCGAAGGGGAAGAGCATGAAGCGTTCATGCCCCGTTTCGACCAGCGTTCGTATGTGCAACCCTTGACGGACGAGCAGATCGCCGCTATCGCCAATTACGTGCTGAAGCAGTATGGCAACCCGGATGTGTCCGTTACGCCCGCGTATGTGGCGCAGGCGCGCAGCGGCGGCGAGAAACCCGTGCTGGCGCGCGCACAACCGTTCATGCTGCCGGGCGGCATCGTGGGAATCTTGCTGTTGATCGCATTGTTTGTGTGGCTGCGCAGGCGCCGCCAGCGCAAGGAATAAGTGTCGAAACGGCGGCGAATATGAACGTTGGGCGCAACTTGCAGTAAAATGCAGGCTGAAAAATGGTTACGAGCAATCGTAGCCATTTTTTATTCTGGCCCGATCCCGGCAATTGTTTTCGTCTTATTTGAAAATTGACAATGTCCCACTCCCTGCATCACCAATTTTTGCGTTTCGCCGCCGTCGGCGCTTCCGGCACGGCCGTGCAATACAGCGTGCTATGGGGTGGCGTGGAATGGGCCGGCATCAGCGCCGCCGCCGCGTCCGGCATCGGCTACATCCTCGGTTCCGTCGTCAACTACCTCCTCAATTACTTTTTCACGTTCAAGAGCGACAAGGGCCATGGCGAGGCGGCCAGCAAGTATTTCACCCTGCTGGGCATCGGCTGGTGCATCAATACGGGCCTGATGTGGCTGCTGGTACACCAGCTGGGCTGGTATTACTGGCTGGCGCAGGTGCTGGCGACGGGAATCGGGCTGGTCTGGAATTTCGCGGGCAGCCGCTGGTGGGCCTTCAAGCCGGCCGGCGCAGCGGGAAAGTAGTCATTTCGTCATAAAAAGAGGCGCACTGGCCACACGCAGGCGCCCGGTTTTACCAAAACAAGGGGTTAATCATGCAGTTCCTGGAACGCTATTTCAAACTGAAGGACAACGGAACCAATGTGCGCACGGAGCTGCTGGCCGGCCTGACCACGTTCCTGACGATGGCCTACATCATCTTCGTCAACCCGTCCATCCTTGGCGACGCGGGCATGCCGAAAGACTCCGTTTTTGTTGCCACCTGCCTGGCGGCCGCCATCGGCACCCTGATCATGGGGCTGTACGCGAACTACCCGATCGCGCTGGCGCCGGGCATGGGCTTGAATGCATATTTCTCGTACACGGTGGTCAAGGGCATGGGCATGAGCTGGGAAGTGGCGCTGGGCGCCGTCTTCATTTCCGGCTGCCTGTTCATCCTGGTCAGCCTGTTCAAGGTGCGCGAGATGATCATCAACAGCATCCCGCCCGCGCTGCGCACGGCCATCACCGTCGGTATCGGCCTGTTCCTGGCGATTATTTCCCTGAAAAGCGCCGGCGTGGTGGTGTCGAACCCGGCCACCATCATCGCGCTGGGCGACTTGCACCAGGCGGCGCCCATCCTGGCCATCCTCGGCTTCTTCATCATCGTCGCGCTGGACCGCCTGAAAGTGCCGGGCGCCATCCTGATCGGCATCCTCACCATCACCGTTGCCAGCTTCTTCTTTGGCGGCAACCAGTTCAACGGCATCGTTTCGACGCCGCCCGCCATCGAGCCGACCTTGTTCAAGCTCGACATCATGGGCGCGTTGTCGATCGGCATCGTCAACGTGGTGCTGGTATTTTTCCTGGTGGAATTATTCGATGCGACGGGCACCCTGATGGGCGTGGCCAACCGTGCTGGCTTGTTAAAAGACGGCAAGATGGAACGCATGAACAAGGCCTTGCTGGCCGACAGCACGGCGATCGCGGCAGGCGCCTGCCTGGGTACGTCCAGCACCACGGCCTTCGTGGAAAGTGCTGCCGGCGTGCAAGCGGGCGGCCGCACGGGCTTGACGGCCGTGGCCGTTGCATTGTTGTTCCTGGGCAGCCTGTTCTTCGCCCCGCTGGCGCACACGGTGCCGCCGTACGCGACGGCGCCGGCGCTGCTGTACGTGGCGTGCCTGATGCTGCGCGAACTGACTTTCATCGACTGGGATGACAGCACGGAAAGCATTCCTGCCGCTATCACGGCCTTGATGATGCCATTTACGTATTCGGTGGCCAGCGGCGTCGCCTTCGGCTTCATCACCTATGCGGTATTGAAACTGTTGACGGGCAAGGGCAAGCAAGTGTCCGTGGTGGCTTACATCATCGCCGCCATCTTCCTGTTCAAGTTTATCTACCTGGGCGAATAGCGGGGAGGGCAGGGCCGGAGCCGCGCGTCCGGTACTGCTATCGAAAAAGCGGCAATCGCAAAAAGGCCGCCCGTGCATCCGCAGGGGCGGCCTTTTTTGATGACGGGGCCTACATCAGCAGCGCGGCCACCAGGTCTTTCCTGTCGTCGCTGGCGCTGCCGTCGAAGCGCAAGGCCGCTTCCACGTGCGACAGGTGCTCGACCATCAGGCGCGCCGCCAGGTCCGCGTCGCCGTTGCGCGCCGCCTCGAGAAAGCGGCCGTGTTCGTCGTACGAGCAGGCGGCGGCGTGGCCGGACTGGTACAGCATGGTGATGAGCGAGCTGCGGCCCACCAGTTCGCGCACGATGTCGCGCAGGACGGCGTTGCCGGCGATATCGGCCAGCAAGACGTGGAAGTCGCCCAGCAGCTGCGAACGCAGCGGCGTCGCTTGCGCCAGCGCCAGGCGTTCCGCCTTCAGGTGGCGCTCCAGCATCCGGTAGTCGGCAGGCTTGGCCCGCGCGACGAATTCGCGCGCCAGGGCCGCTTCGATGACGCGCCGCGCGGCAAAGATGTCGCGCGCCTCCGCCTCGGTCGGCTGGCTGACGAAGGCGCCCTTGTCGGGCACCATGCGGATCAATTTATCTTTTGAAAGAATGAGCAGGGCGGCGCGGATCTTGGTGCGGCTGACGCCATACAGCCGGCACAGCGCTTCTTCGCGCAGCCGGGTGCCGGGCGGCAATTGGCGCGCCACGATGGCGGCCGCCATATGCTCGGCAATTTCCGCCGAGCTGTCGCCGCTGCCGGGTTTGTCCACCAGGGTTGCGCTTGATTCTGTCATGTCGGGTGAGAGCAGTAAGCCAGGGGCAAGGTGAGCTTGCAAGCGCATGTCCGCGCGGCGGCGTGGTTGACGCCCCGTTGCCGGCATGCCGTTGTGCGCCTTCCATATCGGCAAGGCCTGGCTATTCTACTATCTTGCGTGACGCCGCGCAGACGGGCGCAGCCATCTGGCGAGGCTGGCTCGCCGGCGGCCTGTTTTGCTGCTCATGCAGCAACCATGTCGTAACGACTGGACATGGGAAATTTTGACGTATATAATTCGGCCTCCTTTCCCTGATAGCTCAGTTGGTAGAGCGACGGACTGTTAATCCGCAGGTCCCTGGTTCGAGTCCAGGTCGGGGAGCCAGAACAAGCAGCAGCAAAGGGCCACGTGGCAACACGTGGCCCTTTTGTCATGCGCGCACGGTTTTCCGTTCACGCTGTCCATGCCGTGTTAGCGGCGTGCGCGACGCCGGCCCGCTGATGGCAGGGGGCGCGCAGCGTTTCCCGGATCAGGGATCGACAAACACGTCGAAACGCACCTTGAGCGGGCTGCCCCACGAGATTTCCACCCAGGCCCGGAAGCCGCCATTGTATGGCGCAATGTTGTACACGGCCATGCGGGCGGCGCCAATGAAACGGTCCTGGGCAGTGGCGCCGTATTCGCTGATGTTGAGGAAGACGCGCGAATTGGCTTTCACGTTGGCATTGGCGAAGTTGACCGAAGGATGCACGCCATTGGCCGTCCACGTGTAGTAGGTGGTGAAGGCGGCGGGGCTCAGGTTCAAGTCCTGCGCGGCCGCGCCTTTGGCGCTTTGGCCTTCCTGTTCCATCGGCAGCTCGGTTTCTTCCAGTGCCAGGTTGCTGCCGGTGCGATGTTCTACTTTCATTTCCATGATGTACTCCTGATCGATAGTTTGGACGCCGCGCCTGTCGTCGTGCGGCAAGACGCCCTATCTGTTGCCGTGACGGCCAGTGTCACGTCCTGGCTGATAAGGTAGCCGCCTGCTCCATGCTGTGGGAGTAAGCTATTCTAGGCAAACGCGCGGGCAAAAAGGGGGCGGCGCCACCGGAAAAACGGCGCTCGCTTGTGCTGGCGCAAACACCTTGCAGGCAGGCGTCAAGATCTTTTCCCGCAGGCTATTTTTACGGGGCGCCACGCATGTCGCGCAGGACAATGGCACAATAGGCCCAGCCGACCTGCCGATGCGGAAACCGTTGCGAGCCTAGCCCATGCCGATACTGAACCTGAGTGCCGAAACCGATATCTATTACGAATTGATCGAAGGCGACCCCGCCAAGCCCTGCCTGGTATTCCTGCATGAGGGACTCGGTTGCTGTGCGATGTGGAAAGATTTTCCCGCGCAGCTATGCCAGGCGACGGGGTGCCGCGGCTTGCTGTACGACCGCCACGGCTATGGCCAGTCGTCGCCGCTGGCGGCGCGCCGGCAGCTCCATTATTTGCACGATTACGCACTGTGCGAGCTGCCGCAAGTGCTGGCGGCACTGCTGCCGGGACAGGATCATTTTCTCGTCGGCCATTCCGATGGCGGCAGCATCGCCCTGATCTATGCGGCGCAGCAGCCGCCCCGCTTGCGCGGCATCATCACCGAAGCGGCGCACGTGTTTGTCGAGGGCATCACGCTCGAGGGCATCCGCGTGGCGGACGCGGCGTTTGGCGCGGGCAAGCTGCGCGCGCTGGCGAAATACCATGGCGACAAGACGGAGACCATCTTCAAGGCCTGGTCGGACACTTGGCTCAGCTATGGTTTCCAGTTCTGGAATATCGAGTACCTGCTGCCTTCCGTCGAATGCCCGGCGCTGGTGGTGCAGGGCAGCGAGGACCAGTACGGCAGCGCGGCCCAGGTCGACACGATCGTGGCGCAGGCGCTCAACGCCGTGCCCGCCATGGTCGAGCAGTGCGGCCATACGCCGCACCAGGAGCAGCCGCAGGCATTGCTGGCGCTGATGGAAGGCTTTTTGCAAGGCCGCATGGACGCGGCCACGCATCCGAGACACACATGAGTTTCTCAATGACAGGCGGGATCGCTGTCCCAGCGGCCCGAGCAGATGCGCGAGCGGCACAGCATGCCTTCGATCAAGCCCAGCTGCTTGCAGCGCCGTAACAGTTCCGCCGTTTCCTGCTCCTGCTCCTGTTCCTGTTTCTGCCTGCGCAGCACCACGTCGCGCACGGGCGCTGCCGTGCCTTCTTGCCGGTGCGCATGGGCCACCATCGCCGTCAGCAAGGCGACGTCGCTGTCGCCGGGCGCGGCAGCCGGCCTCGCTCCCTGTGGCCGCGCGGCCACCTGGCGCACGGGCGGCGGCGTCTTGCGCTGCGCGCTCGCGGCCGCCGCCTCGGGCAAGGCCGGTGCCGCCGTATTGACGATGGTGGCTGCCTGCGCCGCCTGTGGCAGCACTGTTGGCGCCGGCACTGCGGGCGGCGCCATGGCCGTGGCTGGCGCTGCCGGCCGGGGCCGGGGGCGCGGCAAGACCTCCGTATCGTAGGCGAACACGGCCGTGATCAGCACCGCCAGGCACAGCGCGCCAACGGCCCCATGCCGCCAGCCGGGACGCCAGCGCAGGGCCGGCATGGCTGCGGGCGCGGCGACGCCGTGTTCGAGCTGCGACAGGATGCCCTTGCCTTCGATGCGCGCGCCAGCCGCGCCGGCCTTGCCCAGCAGGTCGGGACCGCGCGCCTGGCCATCCCCGGTTTTCAGTAAAGACAAAATATCACCTCCGCAGTGGATCAAATTCGACTGACCTTGATGTAAACCGCGCTCATGCGGGCCGCGGACGCCTACGATCTAGCGATACCGCCGGGAAATTGCTGTCCGGCCCAGACTACCCCTGTCACGGAGCGCCCCATGTTCGTCGCCCTGGTCCTGATGTATTTCTTGCTCGCCTGTTTTGCCTGCTGGCTGCTGCTGTTTCCCGGCGGCCGCGCCATCGTGCTGCACACGCTCGTCAACTTGGGCTGGCGCATGCAGCGGCGCGCGCAGCACTTGAAGGGCGGAGGCGGCGCGCAGTGGCAGCGCGTGCAACGCTACACGGGCTCGGGCGTGGCGCGCGCCTGGCAACTGCTGTGGCGGCACCGCTGGCTGAGCCTGGCGGGCAGCGTGCTGGTCATCGTGCCGCCGCTGCTGGCCTGGCTGTCCAGCGACCGCATCGCCCTGCGCGGCTATGCCGACCAGCAACACGTCATCAATGACCAGGTCAGCGACTTGCTGAAAGGCGAGCAGTTGGTGCCGCCGCCAGCCTTGCCGCCGTTGCTGTTTTCCACGGCGGAAGTGACGCAGCTGCGCCCGCTGCTGGGCGGCGCCAGCCGCAACTGGCAATTGCTCGACCACGATTACGCGCAGCGTTTGCTGCTGGTCTTCAAGATCATGAAGGACGTGCATGGTTACGACATGGTCTTGCTGGAAGGCTATCGCAGTCCCGCGCGCCAGGACCAACTGGCGGCGGCCGGCCCGAACGTGACGAACGCGAGGGCGTTTCAAAGCTATCACCAGTATGGCCTGGCGGCCGATTGCGCATTCATGCATGAAGGAAAGCTCATCATTTCTGAAAAAAATGCCTGGGCCATGCGCGGCTACCGTCTATATGGCGTGACGGCCGAATCGGTGGGTCTGCGCTGGGGCGGGCGCTGGACCATGATGGACTTCGGCCACACGGAATTGCCGCAACCGCGCGTGCTGGGCAAGTAAGCCGCGCCAGCCATTCTAGCGCCGGGCGGCGGTCGGATTTTCACAGCTGCAAGCTTGCTTGCGCAGCGTCAAGGGCACAGCGGCACCTGCCGGGCGCTGGCGCCTGGTACTTGTCATATGTCAACAAAGGCGCGCCGCATTGCTGTCAGCATGGGCCGACTCCGCCTCGCTGCGCGGCGGCGTTCCTCCTGCTTTGCGACCTCACCCTGGGCTCATCATGCTGCGACGAATCTGGCATTTCCTCACCGACAGCCGCAATCTGACCATCCTTGGCTTCGTGGCGCTGGCCGTGTTCCTGTACCTGGGCGCCGAAGTGCTGGAAGTGGCGCTGATCTGGGCGCTGGCCTTGCTGTTGCTGGCTTTTGTCATCTGGCTGGGCCTGTGGCTGTGGCGCCGGCGCCGCGCGCGTCGCGATGCGCAGGCGCTGGGCCAGGCCATCCTCAACGAGGCCGAGATCGCCGCCGCGCAGGCGGCCTCGGCGTCGACGGCCAGCAGCACGCAGCAGGGCGAACTGGGCGCCGTGCGCACGGGCATGCTGGCCGCCATCGAGACCATCAAGACGTCCAAGCTGGGTATCAAGTCGGGCGCCGCCGCCCTGTATGAATTGCCGTGGTACATGATCATCGGCAATCCGGCCGCCGGCAAGAGCAGCGCCATCCTGCATTCGGGACTGCAATTTCCCTTCGCCGACGGCAAGATCGTGCAAGGCGTGGGCGGCACGCGCAACTGCGACTGGTTTTTCACCACGGACGGCATCGTGCTCGACACGGCGGGACGCTACTCCGTCGTCGACGAGCACCGCGGCGAGTGGTTCGGCTTTCTCGACCTGCTGAAAAAATACCGGCGCAAGGCGCCCGTCAACGGCATCCTCATCGCCGTCAGCATCGCCGAACTGCGCGGCGACCCCGATGTCGGCATGCAACTGGCACGCAGCCTGCGCAAGCGCGTGCAGGACGTCATCGAACGCCTGGAAGTGTTCGCGCCCCTGTACATCGTGTTTACCAAGGCGGACTTGATCGCCGGCTTCGCGGAGTTTTTCGCGGATGCCGAACGCAGCGAGCGCGAACGCGTCTGGGGCGCCACCATGCCCTACCAGCGCAAGCTGCCGACGGCCGACCTGCTGGCGTTTTTCGACCAGGGTTTCGATGAATTGCACGACGGCTTGACGGAGCTGAGCCTGGCCAACATGGCGCACCGGCAACGCAAGACGATGGCGCCCGGCGTCTTCACCTTTCCGCTCGAATTCGCCGCCATCAAGCCGGCCCTGCGCGCCTTCATCGCCACCCTGTTCGAGGAAAACCCGTTCCAGTTCCAGCCCGTGTTCCGCGGCTTTTACTTTACCAGCGCGCTGCAGGAGGGCGAGCCCGTCAGTGCTTCCTCGCAGCAGGTGGCGCGCCGCTTCGACCTGGCTTTCGCGCCGGCCCCGGCCACGGTGCCATCGGGTGCGCGCCAGCATGGCTATTTCCTGCTGGAGCTGTTCCGCAAGGTCATTTTTGCCGACAAGCACCTGGTGGCCAACTATGCCAACCGCGCCAGGCTGCGCTTCAAATATGCCGTGTTCTTTGCCGCCACCGTGTCGCTGGGCGCCTGCCTGGGCGGCTGGAGCTGGTCCTACCTGGGCAACCGGCAACTGGTGGCCAACGTCGAGGCCGATCTGAACAAAGTGGTGAAGCTGCAGGAGCGGCGCCTGGACTTGCAGTCGCGCCTGGAAGCGCTGGAGATCTTGCAGGACCGCATCGAGCAGCTGGAAGCGTACCGCACGCAACGGCCCTGGTCCTTGCGCCTGGGCCTGTATCAGGGGGATTTGCTCGAACGCAAGCTGCGCGAAGAGTACTTTTCCGGCGCGCGCCAGGTCATGCTCACCCCCGTGGCGGGCGCGCTGGAAGCCCTGCTGTTTGAAATGAACGCCAGCGCCGACCAGTTGCAGCCCACGGCGCGCACGCCGCAGACGCCGGCCGCCGCTTCCGTCACGCCTTCCGCCGCGGCGCGCAGCGTGCAGTACCAGGCGGCCAGCGCGACGAACGTGGAAGATGCCTACAATGCGCTGAAAACCTATCTGATGCTGGCCGATAAATCGCATGCGGAAAGCAGTCACCTGAACGACCAGCTGACGCGCTTCTGGCGCGGCTGGCTGGAGGGGAACCGGGGCGCCATGCCGCGCGAACAGATGATACGCAGCGCGGAACGGCTGCTGACGTTTTACCTGGCGCAGATCGGCGACCCGTCCTGGCCGCGCATCGAGCAAAAGCTGGCGCTGGTCGACCAGGCGCGCGAAAACCTGCGCCGCGTGGTGCGCGGCATGCCGGCGCGCGAGCGCGTGTATGCGGACGTCAAGGCGCGTGCCTCGACGCGCTTTCCCGGCATGACGGTGGCGCGCATCGTCGGTGAACAGGATCAGGCGCTGCTGGCGGGCAGCTACGCCGTCTCCGGCGCCTTTACGCGCCAGGCGTGGGAAAAGTTCGTCGAAGGCGCGTTTCGCGACGCCGCCAACCGCGAGCTGCAAAGCGCCGACTGGGTGCTGAAAAGCGCTTCCACCGACGACCTGACCCTGGAAGGCAGTCCGGAACAGATCGAGAAAAACCTGGTGGCCATGTACAAGGCCGACTATGCGCGCGAGTGGCAAAAATTCGTGCAGGGCGTCGCCGTCGCCGACCTGAAAGGCTTTGACGGCGCCGTGCAGGCGATGAACCGCCTGGGCGACCCGCAGTCGTCGCCGGTCGCCAGACTGCTGACGACGATTTACGAGGAAACCTCGTGGGACAACCCGGCGCTGCAGAATGCCCAGTTGCGCAAGGCCGAGCGGGGCCTCGTCGCCTGGTTCAAGGAAACTGTGCTGCGCCGCGCGCCGTCGCAGCTGACGTCCAGTCCCGGTCTCAATGCGCAGCTCGACCCGGCCCGCCTGGACAAGCCCATGGGCCCCGTGGGCCGCGAATTTGCCGGCGTGGGCAAGCTGGTGGCGGCCAGGGACAACAATGCGTCCCTGATGCGCGCCTACCTGGAAGCGCTGTCGAAACTGCGCAGCCGCTTGAACCAGCTGAAGAACCAGGGCGATCCCGGGCCGGGCGCGCGCCAGTTCATGCAGCAAACCCTGGAAGGCAGCGGTTCCGAACTGGCCGACGCCCTCAAACTGGTCGACGAGCAGCTGCTCACGGGGATGAGCGACGCGCAAAAGCAGGCGATCCGTCCCATCCTCGTGCGCCCGCTGATGCAGACATTTTCCGTCATCGTCGCGCCGGCCGAACTCGATATCAACAAGACCTGGGCGGCGCAAGTGTATGAACCGTTCCAGAGGTCGCTGGCGAACAAATATCCGTTCGCGCCCACGGCGCGCATCGAGGCGAGCAACCTGGAGATCGGCCAGTTCTTCGGCCCGGAAGGCCTGGTGGCGAAATTCGTCACCACCTCCATGGGACCGCTGGTGGTGCGGCGCGGCGACGTGCTGGCGCCGCGCACCTGGGCCGACATGGGCATCAGCCTGTCGCCGCAGGTGGTGGCGCGCTTTCCCGGCTGGATCGCGCCGCTGGGCGCCGGCGGCGTGGCGGCCACGTCGACGGCGGCGCAAACCGTCTTCCAGATCCAGCCATCGCCCGCGCCGGGCACGCTGGAATACACGGTGGAGATCGACGGCCAGCAGCTACGCTACCGCAACACCCCGGCGCAGTGGACGAACATGGTGCATCCGGGCCCGCAGGGCGCGGCGGGCGGGCAGGGGGCGCGCATCACGGCCGTCACCTTCGACGGGCGCACGGTGGAATTGTTCAACGAGCCGGGCCAGTTCGGCTTGAAGCGCATGATCGATGCGGCGGCCAAGAAGCGCAAGGATGGCGGCGTGTTCGAACTGCGCTGGGCGCGCGGCGAGGTGGCCGTGGCGGTGGACCTGAAAATCACCAGCAGCGCCGAGACGGCGGGCGCCGGCGCGGGCGGGACTGCGGCGCTGCAGGAGCAGGGCTTTCGCGGCATGCAGCTGCCCGAGACCATCGTCGGCACGCCGGGCGCTTCCGCCGCGCCCGCGCCGGCGATGGCCGCCGTTGCCGCCGTTGCTGCAGTGGCAGCGGGAGTGGAGCCATGATGCGCGGGCAACAGCAGGTGCGTCTCGGCTATTTTGGCAAGATCCCCGCGCGCGGCGATTTCATCAAGGCTTGCGACAATCACGCGCTGGTGCAGCTGCTCGACGACTGGCTGGCGCAGGTGATGAATGCCCTGACGGTGGAGCCGCGCTGGAAGCTCAATTACGACGCCTTGCCGCCGCTGCGCTTTGCCTTCGTCGGCACGCGCAGCCGGCGCGCCATCGCCGGGCGCCTGGAAGCGAGCAGCGACCAGTCGCTGCGGCGCTTTCCCTTCATGGCCATGGGCGCGCTGGAAGTCGATGACGCGGAAGCCTTTGTCGCCTGCAGCCCGCTGGTGCTGGCGCCCTTGTGGCAGCGGGTGGAGCAGCTGTCGCAAGGCATCGTGGCCAGCACCGAACCGTTGCCGGCCCTGCTGGCGCTGGCCGGCAACGTGGTCGACATCGAACCGGCCGCGCCACGCCACGCGGCGCGCCTGGCCGCCTTTTTGCAGGCGCAGACGCTGCATGGCCTGCAGGCCATGCTGGCTTCGCCCGCGTTTCCCGTGACGGTGCGCGAATTGCTGCTGGGCCTGGGTCTGCTGCTGCGGCCCGTGCGCCAGAGCGGCTTGCCGCGCCTGGAGAAAAGCCTGGTGCTGCCGCTGCCGCAGGACGCGCAGCTGCGCGAACTGGTGGCCAGCTTCTGGCTGCATCTGATCGCGCCCTTCCTGCGCCAGGCCGATTTCGAACTGGCGCTGTTCTTTTCCCACCTCGACGAGGCGCCCGTGCTGGTGATCGGCTTTTGCGGCGCCGACCCGCACGGCTTGCGCGCGCTGATCGATCCGCAGGCCGGCTGCGAACGGCTGATCGTCTTCGACCAGCTCGACTGGGTCGAGGAGCAGCTGGGACACGATGCGGCGCTGCGCCGGTTTTCCGCCTGCCTGCAGCAGGAGCAGCTGTCGCTGCGCTCGGCCTGCGCCATGTTTGCCGATACCTTTGCCTGAAGGATTGCGATGAAATCTCCCGTCATTTTCCTGCTGCCGCTGCTGCTCGCCGCCCCCCCTTGCCACGCCCAGGCGCAGGCGCCCCAGACGCCGATGCCGGGGCAGATCCTCGTCACGGGCACCCTGGCCGACGAGGCGGGCAAGGCGGCCGTGCTGGCCCGCCTGCGCGAACTGTATGGCGCCGAGCGCGTGGTCGACCAGATCGCCATCGGCAACGTGGCCGTGCCGGCCAACTGGAACGGCTACGTGCAAAAGCTGATCGCGCCGAACCTGAAGCTCATTTCACGGGGGCAGATCAGCATCGACGGCAACAACGTCAGCGTGCGCGGCGAGGTGGCGAACGAGGCGCAGCGCCAGCAGATCGCCAGCGACATCGCCACCAGCCTCAATCCCACGTATGTCGTCAACAATGGCTTGCGGGTCAAGGCGGCCGAGGCCGAGCAAGGCTTGCTCGATGCGGCGCTGGACAAGCGCATCATCGAATTCGACAGCGGCAAGGCGTCCATCACGCCGGCCGGCCTGGCCATCCTCGACGAGATGGCGGCCGCCATGCTCAGGCTGCGGGGCCGCAAGGTGGAGGTGATCGGCCACACGGACGACACGGGCCTGCGCACCAGCAATGTGGCCCTGAGCCAGGCGCGCGCCGAAGCCGTGCGCGCCTACCTGGCCGGCAAGGGCGTCGTCGCCGATTCGGTGCTGGTGTCGGGCCAGGGGCCGGACCGTCCCGTGGCCAGCAACGCCACGGCCGATGGCCGGGCGAGAAACCGGCGCATCGAGTTCCGTATTGCGCAATAGATTGGCTTGACACCTCACAGAACCGTAGCGAGCGGATGAGAGTTGTGGCCGAGAAGCGCAGGTGTGCGAATGCACGGGGACGCCGAGTCATTGAGCATCGCAGGCCGCAAATCTCGACGCGCAGTAGGTTCTGTGAGGTGTTCAGGGCAGGGTGATTGTCAGGTGCGCGGGGCGCGGCGCCAGCTTGACCAGGTCCGCATACGCGGCCAGGGTCGTTTGCGTGCCGCGCGTCAGATGCGTTTTCAGGCCCAGGTAGGCGCAGATGGCCAGCAGGGCGAAAAAGCTCGACAGCGCCCACAGCGGCACGTCGCTGCCGCGTTTGTTGACCACCTGGTCGGGGCGTTCCGCGCGCGGCGCGAAGCCGCGGCTCTTGCCCTTGATGTGGGCGATTTCATCGCCCAGGCGCGCCGTCAGGTAGCTGAGTTTTTCGCCTCCGTCGATCGCATACTTGCCCTGGAATCCCAGCAACAGGCACATATGGAAGACCTGCAGCGCCTGCACGCGCATGGCGCCCTTGCCGCGCAGGGCGTCGAGGCGGTCGAAAAAATGTTCGCCGGCCAGCTGGTCGCCGAAGATCAGCAGCTGCAGCGGGCGCCGCTCCCACTGCTTGCGCAGGGTGAAGGGCGACGCCAGGATGATTTCATCGACTGCCGCGCAGAACGCATATTTGGCCGCCTCGATATCGTCGCCATCGGCGCGGATCTTTTTCGCCTCGCGTTCGAAGTCGTCGAGGAAGGCCGTGATGCGCTCCATGAAGCCTTGCTCGTCGCCGGGCGCCGAACCGTGCTTCAGCATGAACAGCATGTAAAAGCCTTCATGCATCAGGTCCAGCAGGGCGCTGCCGGCATGGCGGGCGCCGGCAGGGGCGGGGCCGCGTGGTCCCAGCAGGGAAGGCGCCGCGCGCCGTTCGATGAGCTGGCTCATGCCGTCACCGCGATCAGTTCCAGCTGCAGGTCGCGTATGCCGGCCGGCACGTACACGGAAATCGACTGCGCCTTGAGCATCTGTTCGTACAGCGCGCCGCGGTTTTCAATCGCAAAATAATAGGTGTCGGGCCGCACGGGAATGGCCGCCGGCACCTGCGGCGCATGCGACAATTTGAGGCCGGGCATGGCCGTGAGCACGCATTTTTCCACGTCATCCGGCGCGCCCACTTTCACGCGCAGCGGCACCACGTCGACCAGTTCGATGGCGGGCATGGCGGCGCGGATTGCCAGGTACAAGGTGGTGTGCTGGTCGATCTTGCCCGAATCGAGCTTGCCCAGGTAGTACGACGGCTGTTCTTCCAGCAGGGCGATGGAAAAATACTTCGACGAGATGACGGTGTCGAGCAGTTCGCGGATGATGCCGTCGATGGCGTCGAAGCAGGCGCCCGGCTGCGCGTGGTCGTAGGCGGGCAGGCTGGCCAGCGTGTAATGCTTGGAGTAGCTGAGCAGGCCGCCCGCCAGGCCCAGCAGCGCCTCGTACAGGCGCTCCGGATGCAGGGCCGGATGGCGCACGTAATGCATCAGCGCGGCGGCGGCCGTGCTGACCGTGTGCAGCAGCCAGAACGAGGACACGTCGCCGGAGCGGAACTCGATCACGTTGCGGCTCGGTTCCCGGTGGTGGCCGTGCAGCGCGCTCACTTTCGCCTGCAAGGCGTCGAGCAGGTGTTCCAGCACGCCCCGCAGGCGCGGCGCGCCGGCGATCGCCAGGCTGGGCGCCATGAACGAGGGCACGGGCTCGAAGCCGCCCGACACCGTGCGCCGCAGGGCGATCAGCGGCAGGCAGTCGTAGGAGCCGCGCGCCTCGCTGTCGGGAATCAGGCGCACGCTCTTCTTCAGGTAAGCCACGTCGGCCACGGCGGACTCCGTGAACAGGTCGGGCGTGGCGCGCAGCGCGTGCGCAAAGCGCGTGGCCGCCGGCGTGCCCGCCGTTGACGCCTGCGCCGTGTAATTCATGCCTTCGCCGTTGAGGATGGGCAGCGCCGCGTAATACGTCACTTCCTGCACCGCCGGCGGCAGCGCTTCCAGGTCCACCGGCGGCGGCAGGGTATCGCTGCCCGTTGCGCCGTCGCCCAGCGCCTCGAACACTTCGCCGTCGCGGAAGATCGCCGACAGGGCTTGCAGGCGCAGGGTGCCCGTCTTCAGCGCCGCCAGGTCCCACTCCATGTGCGCCACGCCCCACAGGTAGGGATGCAGCGCGCTAGCCGTGTGATGCAGGCGCGCTTCGTGATATTGATCCTGGCGCTGGAAATGCTGCGGCCGCAGGAACAGGCCCTCTCCCCACAAGATTTTCGCTGCCATGCCCATTGCGTTTCTCCTTGAATGTGTGGCGTGCCGCTGCCGCCGTTACTGCGTTAGCGGCAGCGCAGGGTGGACAGCGGCGCCGTGCCGCCGTCCATGCCGGCCACGCTGAGCGCGCAGGCGTGCAGGCCGACGGTGATGCCGCCGCGTTCCGCGTCGGCGGCGGCAAAGGTGGCGCGCCAGCGCTGCGCCGCAGGCGCGCGGAACAGGGCCACGACGCCGATGAAATACGCTTCCTTGCTGACTTTTTCCTGCACCTCGTAGCGCTGGCCCGGCACCAGCAGCACTTCCTTCACTTCCATCAGGTCGGCGCCCAGCGCCGTCTTTTCGCGCTGCGTGTCGAGGAAGCTGTCGTACGGCGCCTGCTCGAAGGCGGCGCTCTGGCGCAGCTTGTAGATGCGCGCCACCAGCGCCAGCGGCCGGCCGTCGGCATCCGTGTTGAGGCGCTGCGCCGCATGCAGGCGGATGCTGACGTTGCGCGGCGGCTTTTGCGCGTCGGGCAGTTCGGGCGGCGGCTTGGCCGCGCCGGCCATTTGCAGCGCCGCGTTGGCCAGGGTGCCGATGGCGCCGCCCGCACAGCCGGCCAGCGGCAACGCCAGCAGCAGTAGCGCTACGGTGCGGGCCAGGCGGCGGAGCGGGGCGTCAAATGGCATGGCTGCTCTTTGCAAAGTGAAGAATGGAAATAAATGTGCTGCAGTCATTTAAACGCATGCAGGGGCGACCCGCTTGCGCTGGCGCAAAATCGGTCAGCGATCAAGACAATTACTGCGCCAGATCAGGTTTCATGTCGCTGTACGCGGCTGTGATGTGGAACTTCTTCTTTGCTGATTAATCTCAATCTGGCAAAAAAATTGGCGATCAATAATGGCCTCCACCAAGGCGCCGCCCATCTTTCCCAGCGGTAGCGTCCTCCACGTGAAGGAATGCCCCGATGAAGCCAGCCACCGTGTTGCCCCGTATTGCCTGCCTCGCCAGCGCCCTGCTGCTGGCCGCCTGCGCCTCGCCGGACCAGCCGGCGCCCAAGAAACCTGCCGCGCCGACCCTGGCGCAAGTGATGAGCGACGCCGATGCGGCGGCGCGCGCCGGCCAGTACGAACGGGCCATGACCTTGCTCAAGGGCGGCGGCAGCAGCTACCCGGCCGACAAGGCGCCGTGGCTGCAAATGGCGCAAATGAAGTTCGACCGCGGCCAGTACGGCGACGCCATCGGCCACGCGCTCGAAGCGCTGGAGCGCGACCCGGACGACAAGGTCGCCAACAGCATCGTCGCCGTCAGCGGCTTGCGCCTGTCCGGCAAGGCGCTGGCCGACCTGTCGCGGCAAAACAATCTGAACGGCTCGTTGCGCTCGGAAGCGCAGGACCTGGCCAAGCTGCTGCGCGCGAGCATCGGCGAAGACGTGCTGGTGCCGCCGGCCAAGCGTCCGCCGGCGGCCGGCAAGCGCGCCGCCGGTTCCGGCACGCCGGCGGCGAAGGGCGCGGCGCAAGGCAGTGCGGCCGACCCGTTCAGCGGCCTGAAATAAGCCGGCATCCCCACCATCCCCTGAGTAAAGGAAGCGACATGCCCAAGTCCGACAGCGTGCAAAAACGCCTGAAGCAGATACGCGCGCCGCGCGTGCAAATGACCTACGACGTCGAAATCGGCGACGCGATTGAAAACAAGGAGCTGCCCTTCGTGGTCGGCGTGCTGGGCGACTTTGGCGGCAATCCGGACAGCGAAAAAAAACGCCTGAAGGACCGCAAGTTCGTCGCCATCGACCGCGACAACTTCGACGAAGTGCTGGCCGGCGTGGAACCGGTGGCCCGTTTCGCCGTGCCGAACCGCCTCGGCGAGGCGGGCGGCACGTTTGCCGTCGACCTGCACTTCCGCTCGATGGACGACTTCCGCCCAGAATCGGTGGTGCGCCAGGTCGACCCCTTGCGCAAGCTGCTCGAGGCGCGCACCAAGCTGGCCGACTTGCGCAACAAGCTGGCCGGCAACGACAAGCTGGAAGACTTGCTGACGGAAGTGCTGAACAACACGGACAGCCTGGCCACCCTGAAACCGCAGTTCCCAGCGCAGGAGGATTGAGATGAGCGCCCAGGCAGAAGCCACAGAATCCCTCGCTGTATCCGCACCCGATGCGCCGGCCGCCACCGACTTGCTGGACCAGATCGTCGAGCAAAGCCGCGTCGCCAAGTCCGGCGCCGAACATGCGCGCGCGCGCGACCTGATCTCGGAACTGGTGGCGCAGGTGCTCGACGGCACGGTGCTGATGTCCAGCAGCCTGTCGGCCACGCTGGATGCGCGCGTGGCGGAAATCGACCGCCTGATCTCCGCCCAGCTCAGCGAAATCATGCACGCGGCGCCGTTCCAGCAGCTCGAACAAAGCTGGACGGGGCTGCGCTACCTGGTCGGCAATTCCGATACGGGAACGCGCCTGCAGATCCGCATGTTCAACGCCACCAAGCGCGAACTGGTGAAGGATTTCCAGGCCGCGCTGGAGTTCGACCAGAGCAGCATGTTCAAGAAGGTGTATGAAGAGGAATTCGGCACCTTCGGCGGCGCGCCGTTCGCCGCGCTGCTGGGCGACTTCGCCATCTCGCGCCAGCCGGAAGACATGTATTTCGTCGAACAGATGTCGCACATCGCCGCCGCCGCGCATGCACCGTTCATCGCTTCGGCCGCGCCGGAACTGTTTGGCCTGGAAAGCTACGGCGACCTGGGCAAGCCGCGCGACCTGGCCAAGGTGTTCGACACCATCGAGTACGCGAAATGGAAAGCCTTCCGCGAATCCGAGGATGCGCGCTATGTCGGCCTGACCTTGCCCCGCTTCCTGGGCCGGTTGCCGTTCAATCCCGTCGACGGCACCACGGTGGAAGGTTTCAATTTTGTCGAGGAAGTCGACGGCAGCGACCACCACAAATACCTGTGGTGTAACGCCGCGTATGCGTTCGGCTGCAAGCTGACGCGCGCCTTTGCCGACTACGGCTGGTGCGCCGCCATCCGCGGCGTGGAGGGCGGCGGCCTGGTGGACGACCTGCCGACCCACACCTTCAAGACGGACGAGGGCGACGTGGCCCTGAAATGCCCGGCCGAAGTGGCGATCACCGACCGCCGCGAAAAGGAATTGAGCGACCTGGGTTTCATCTCGCTGGTGCACTGCAAGAACACGGCGTACGCGGCGTTCTTCGGCGCGCAGTCGGCGCAGAAAAGCCGCAAGTACAACAGCGACGCGGCCAATGCGAACGCGGTGCTGTCGTCGCAGCTGCAGTACATCTTTGCCGTCTCGCGCATCGCCCATTACATGAAGGCCATGATGCGCGACAAGATCGGCAGCTTTGCCGCCGCCTCCAACGTGGAGGATTTTTTGAACCGCTGGCTGATGCAGTACGTGCTGCTCGACGATAACGCCAGCCAGGAACAGAAGGCGCAGTTCCCCCTGCGCGAAGCGTCCGTGCAGGTGCATGAAGTGCCGGGCCGGCCCGGCGTGTACCGCGCCGTGTCGTTCCTGCGGCCGCACTTCCAGCTTGATGAATTATCCGTTTCGCTCCGACTGGTCGCGGAGTTGCCGAAGTCGACCAATTCCTGATCCACCCTCTTTCAACCACAGGAGCACACCATGGCAATCGATGTATATCTGCAGATAGACGGCATCAAGGGCGAGTCGACCGATGACAAGCACAAGGACTGGATCGAGTGCAAATCGGTCAGCTGGAGCGTCGAGCAGCCGAAGTCCGCCACCGCGTCGACGGGCGGCGGCCACACGGCCGAACGCTGCGAGCACAAGGACATCGTCATCTCCAAGCTGGCCGACCTGGCCTCGCCGGTGCTGCTGCAGACCTGCTCGGCCGGCAAGACCATCCCCAAGGCGCGCTTCGAATTCATGCGCGCCGACGGCCAGGGCGAGCGCGTCAAGTACTTTGAAATCGAAATCGAGAATGTGCTGATCGGCGCCGTCACGCCGAACGTGGAAGAGGGCGACATCCTCGGTGAACACGTCGGCTTCAAGTTCTCGAAAGTGAAGTGGAAATACACGCAGCAAAAAGTGACGGGTGGCGCCGGCGGCAATACCTCGGGCGGCTGGGACCTGGCCGCGAACCGCGTGGCCTGATCCATCCTCGCGCGGCGCGCGGCGGCCACCTGCGCCCGCGCCGCGCCGACTTTTCAGGAGAGCGCATGGACAGTTATGTACCTGGCCTGTTCGACCGCCTGATGGGCGACGGCGGCGCGGCGGCGGGCGGCGTGGCGCCGCGCCTGTCGCTGGAACAATTGAAGGATGCGGTGGCGCGCGACCTGGAAGAGCTGCTCAATACGCGCGTGGCCCTGCCGCCCGGCGCGCTCGACGCCTATCCGGAATGCGCGGCCTCCATCGTCAACTATGGCCTGATCGATTTCGCCGGCATGTGTTTGTCCAGCAGCGACGACCGCGCCCGCATCTGCGCCGCGCTGAAGGCCGCCATCGAACGCCACGAGCCGCGCCTGCGCAATGTGCGCGCCCGTCTGGAACGGGAAGCGGGCGCCATCAACCGGGTCGGCTTCGTCATCAGCGGCACCCTGGCCGTGAGGTCCGGTGGCGAGACGGTCAATTTCGACGCCGTGCTGCAGCCGTCGTCGCTGCGCTATTCGATCAACCGCAAGGGAGCCGCCGCATGAGCAATAACTTGAAAACCCTGATCGCCAAGCTGAATGACACGGCGCGCACGGCCGCCACCCGCGCCGCCGCCATCTGCGTGGGACTGGGCCAGTATGAAGTCGATATCGAACACCTGTTCCTGGCGCTGCTGGAGCAGGAGCGCAGCGATTTCGTCACCATCGCGCGGCGCAGCGAAATCAGCCTGACGGCGCTGGAAGCGGACCTGCGCCGCGAGATCGGCGGCTTCCGCACGGGCAGCGCACGCACGCCCGTGTTTTCGCCCCACTTGCCGCTGCTGTTCGAACACGCCTGGCTGATCGCCTCGCTGGACACGGCGCAGCCGGGTCCCATCCGCAGCCGCCATCTGCTGTTGGCGCTGCTGACGGAGCCGGAACTGTCTCAGCTCGCCTACCGCGGCTCGAAGCTGTTCGCCCGCTTCAGCGTGGAGCAATTGAAGCACCATCCGGACAAGCTGACGGCCGGCTCAGGCGAGGAGGAAAGCGCGGCGGTGCCGCGGCTTTCCGACACCGGCGACGATCCTGTTGTTAGTCTGGCCAGCAAAACCCCGGCGCTGGACCAGTTCACCACCGACCTGACGCAGCTGGCGCGCGACGGCAAGCTCGATCCCGTGATCGGCCGCGAGGCGGAGATACGTCAGGCCGTCGACATCCTGCTGCGCCGGCGCCAGAACAATCCTATTTTGACGGGCGAGGCGGGCGTGGGCAAGACGGCCGTGGTGGAGGGCCTGGCCCTGCGTATCGCCGCCGGCGACGTGCCCGAGGTGCTGCAGGGCGCGCGCATCCACGCGCTCGACATGGGCTTGCTGCAGGCCGGCGCCAGCGTGAAGGGAGAATTCGAAAGCCGTTTAAAAAATGTCATCGACGAGGTGACGAAAAGCCCGCACCCCGTCATCCTCTTCATCGACGAGGCGCATACGATGATCGGCGCAGGCGGCCAGGCGGGGCAGAACGATGCGGCCAATCTGCTCAAGCCGGCGCTGGCGCGCGGCGCCCTGCGCACCATCGCCGCCACCACCTGGAGCGAGTACAAGAAGTATTTTGAAAAGGATGCGGCGCTGGCGCGGCGCTTCCAGGTGGTGAAGGTGGAAGAGCCCAGCGAAGACATCGCCTGCGCCATGCTGCGCGCCATGGCGCCGCTGATGGAGCGCCATTTCGGCATCCGCGTGCGCGACGCGGCCATCGTCGAGGCGGTCCGCCTGTCGCACCGCTACATCAGCGGGCGCCAGCTGCCCGACAAGGCCATCGGCGTGCTCGATACGGCGTGCGCCAAGGTGGCGCTGGGCCAGCGCGCCACGCCGGCGCAGCTGGAAAACGCGCACCGGCGCCAGGAGCGCGTCGGCGCGGAAATCGCCGCCCTGGCCCGCGAGGCGGCCGATGGCGAAGTGCCCGGCAAAGCCGGCGCCGCGCGCCTGGCGCAGCTGCGGCGCGAGCATGACGACGGGCAGGCGGCGGTTGCGGCGCTGGCGCAGCGTTGGGAGCGCGAAAAGGCGCTGGTGGCGCAGATCGGCGAGCTGCGCGCGCAGCTGCGCGGCGAGCGGCCGGGCGAGATCGGCGCGGCGCGCCTGCTGGCGCTGAAGGACGAGCTGGCGGCCCTGCAGGGCGACGCGCCGCTGTCGCCGCTGGAAGTCGATGCGCAGGTGGTGGCCGGCATCGTCGCCGGCTGGACCGGCATCCCGCTGGGGAAAATGCTCAAGGACGACATCCGCACGGTGCTGACCCTGGACGGCGCGCTGCGCGAACGGGTGCTGGGACAGGACCACGTCATCGAGGCCGTGGCGCAGCGCGTACGCACGGCGCGCGCCAGCCTGGACGACCCGGACAAGCCGCAAGCCGTGTTCCTGTTCACGGGGCCGTCCGGCACGGGCAAGACGGAAACGGCGCTGGCGCTGGCCGACTTGCTGTATGGCGGCGAGCGCAAGCTCATCAGCATTAACATGAGCGAGTACCAGGAAGCGCACAGCGTGGCCGGCCTGAAAGGCTCGCCGCCCGGCTATGTCGGCTATGGCGAAGGCGGCGTGCTGACGGAAGCCGTGCGGCGCCAGCCCTACAGCGTGGTGCTGCTCGACGAGGCGGAAAAGGCCCATCCCGACGTGCTGGAATTGTTCTTCCAGGTGTTCGACAAGGGCGTGCTCGATGATGCGGAAGGGCGCGAAGTCGATTTTCGCAACACCATCATCATCGCCACCTCGAACCTGGGTTCGGGCGCGATGATGGCCGCTTGCCTGAACCGGGCGTCACAGGACTTGCCCACGCCGGCCGCGCTGGAAGAACTGGTGCGACCGCAGCTGGTGGCGCACTTCAAGCCGGCCTTGCTGGGGCGCCTGAAGGTGCTGCCCTTCTATCCCCTGAATGACGCGGTGCTGGCCGAGATCATCGCCCTGAAGCTGGCGCGCATCGGCGCGCGTATCGCGCGCAACCACCAGGCGCAGTTCAGCCATGACGCGGGCCTGGTCGACGCCGTGCTGGCGCGCTGCACCGAGGTCGATTCGGGCGCGCGCAATGTCGACCAGATACTCAATGGCAGCCTGCTGCCGGCGATCGCCGAAGCGGTGCTGGCGCGCATGGCCGCGGGCGAGCCGGTCGCGTCGATACGCGTCAGCGCGAACAAGCAGGGGCAGTTCAAATACACCATCAAGTAACGTCGTCAAATAACCCCGCGGAGAGCGCCATGTTCAATCTGGAGCAGTTGCTGCACCCCGTCAGCGCCGTCAGCCCCTGCGGCGACGACCTCACCTTCAGCCAGGAGCTCGACGCCATCGCGCGCGCGCGCCAGCACGACGACCCGAGCCTGGACCAGGGCGAGTGGGTGACGGCGCTGAAGGAAGCCGACTGGCCCTTCGTGGCGACGCGCTGCGAACAGCTGATCGCGGCGCGCAGCAAGGATTTGCGCATGGCCGTGTGGCTGGCCGAGGCGCACGCGAAGACGCGCCACTTCCGTGGCCTGGGCGATGGCTACGCGCTGCTGGCCGGCCTGTGCGAACGTTACTGGGATGGCCTGTACCCGCCGGCGGAAGAGGGCGACCAGGAACAGCGCATCGGCAATGTCTTCTGGCTGCTGTCGCGCACACCGCAGCTGCTGCGCGAGATCCCGCTGACCGAGGGCGCCGACGGCCTGTATGCACTGCAGGATTTCGATGCGGCGCGCCAGCGCGCGGCCGCCGGCGTAGCGCAGGGCGCGGCCGATCAGGGCTGGGGCGACGCGCGCCACGACGAAGGGGCAACCCTGGCGCAGATGGAGGCGGCGCGGCAAAGGAACACGCGCGCCTTTTCCGACGGCTTGCTGGCCGATGCGCAGTACTGCATGCAGTCGCTGCTGGCGTTCGAGCGCAGCGTCGATGCGCGTTTCGGCGCCGACGGTCCGAGTTTCCGCGCCGCGCGCGAAGCGCTGGAAAACGCCATTCATTTCATCGCGCCGCTGTCGCCAGGTGCGGATTTTATCGGCGCGCCGGCCGCCGCCGGCCAGGCCGCTGGCGAGGGCGGCGGCGCCATCGTGCAGCGCCAGCAGGCGCTGGCCCAGCTGCGCCAGGTGGCCGATTTCTTCCGCCGCACGGAGCCGCACAGCCCTGTCGCCTACCTGGCCGAGAAGGCCGCCAGCTGGGGCGAGCTGCCGCTGCACCTGTGGCTGCGCGCCGTCGTGAAGGATGCGAATACCCTGGCGCAGCTCGACGACATGCTGGGCACGACCAGTGCAAACGGGTGATGGCGCTGGACCCTTCCATGCTACTCTTCGGGCATGTCCAGAATGCTCATCTTGCCTGCCGCGCTATGCCTGTTCATCGCCGCCGGCGCGCGGGCCGGCACTGCGGTGCCGCTGGTGATTTACGGCGACGACGACTATCCGCCGTACTCCTACGTTGAAAACGGCCAGCTGAAAGGTATTTATACGGAGATCGTGCGCGAAGCGGCGCAATCGATGCCGCAGTATGCGGTGCAGCTGCGTCCCGTGCCCTGGAAACGGGGCTTGCTGATGCTGCAGACGGGCGAGGCGTTTGCCCTGTATCCGCCGTATTCCTGGCGCAGCGAGCGGCCGTATGTGCGCTATTCCGTGCCGCTGCTGATGGAGCAGCTGGTGGTGCTGTGCAACCAGGACGTGCTGGCCAGGCGCAAGCTGCGGCAATGGCCCGCCGATTACGGCGGCCTGCACATCGGCGTGAACGCGGGTTTCCTGCCGGGCGACGCGGGGTTGATGGCGTCCTTGCGCGCTGAAAAAATCGTGCTCGATCCCGCCAAGGGCACGCGCACGAATTTGCTCAAGCTGATGCGCGGACGCATCGATTGCTATGTCAGCGACCGCCTGTCGGCGCAGTGGGAATTGCAGCGCATCCGGCGCGAAGGGCCGCCGGGCACGCCGATGCAGGCAATCGAGGAAACGGTGCAGCTGGCCAGCCAGCAAGGCCACCTGGGTTTTACGGCGCAACGGCCTGCCGCCTATCCTTATCGCGATGACTTTATCGCACAATTCAATGCGGCCATCGTGCGCATGCAAAATAGCGGCGCGATCCGCCGCATCGTCGACCGCGCATTGCCACCCTGACGCTGCCACCCTGATTCACCCGATGGAGAAGACCATGAAAAAATTGCTGTTTCTGAGTGTGCTCGTGCTGGCCGGCTGCGTGGGCCGCCCCGACAATATTGTGCCTGTCAGTCACTTCGACACGACCCGCTATCTGGGAAAATGGTATGAGATCGCGCGCCTCGACCATTCGTTCGAGCGGGGCCTGAGCCAGGTGACGGCCGATTACAGCCTGCGCCAGGATGGCGGCCTGAAAGTGCTCAACCGCGGCTACAAGGATGCGGATGCGAAGTGGAAGGAAGCGGAAGGCAAGGCGTATTTCGTGGACAAGAAAGACGTGGGCTACCTGAAAGTGTCGTTTTTCGGCCCCTTCTATGGTTCCTACATCGTCTTCGACCTCGACCAGCAAAATTACAGCTATTCCATGATCAGCGGCCCCGACAAGTCGTACTTCTGGCTGTTGTCGCGCACGCCCACCATGGACCCTGCCCTGCAGCAGCGCCTGATCGAGAAAGCCGGCAGCCTGGGTTTTGACACGTCAAAATTGATCTATGTGAAGCAAAACTGACCTTGCTTGCCTGCCGCCCGTTCGTGGCGGCAAAGCGCCTTCTGGTTGTTGCTTTTCTGCATGTTATTTCTTGCAATACCACTCTGATTCACTCACAATCTGCTCCAAAGTAGTGCGCTGCGGCGTGCTGCCATTCCGGTGGCGACGTTCGCGTTGCGCCACCGCTCGTGATTGCCGCACGGCAGATGCCTGCTATATTGGTACGTAGCAGTAGGTCGGTTTCGTGGCGTCTGTGCATCGTTTTCTTCAGATAGGAATCACGCAATGAAAAACCTCAAAATCGGCGTACGTCTCGGTGGCGGTTTTGCCGCCGTCCTGTTCCTGTTGACCAGCCTGACCGTGGTGGGCATCGTGCAGATGCAAAGCGCCAGCAAGGAAACCGATGCGCTCGTCAACGTCAAGGTGCGCAATGAGCGCCTGATCGCCGAGTGGACCAAGGTCATCGAGGTCAACGCGGCGCGCACGGCGGCCGCCTGGAAAGTCAGCGATCCCGAACACCAGAAGCAGTTTGAACAGGAAATGGCGGTCTCGTCTGCACGCGCCACGGAAATCCAGAACGATATCGGCAAGAGCGAGCTGAACACGGACGAGCAGGCGCTGTACCAGGAAGTATTGAGCACGCGCAAGGCCTACACGGAAGTGCGCAAGAATGTGTTCAAGGCCAAGAATGCGGGCGACCTGGAACTGGGCAAGCGCCTGTACGAAGGCGACATGGCCGTCAAGCGCGACATCTACCTGGCGTCGCTGAAGAAGCTGGAATTGCTGGAAGCCAAATTGCTCGATGAAACGGCCGCGCAAATCCGTTCGCGCTACGAAAATGGCCGCATGCTGCTGATCTCGCTGGGCGTGGTGGCCATCTTGCTGGGCATCGCCTGCGCCTACTGGATCACGCGCTCGATCACGCGTCCCATCACGCGTGCCGTCGAGGTGGCGGAAGCCGTTTCCGCTGGCGACCTGACCAGCCATATCGTCGTGGAAAGCCGCGATGAGACGGGGCAATTGATGCATGCGCTGAAAAACATGAACGATAAACTGGTGAGTATCGTGGGCCAGGTGCGCGCCGGTACCGAATCGATCAGCACGGCGTCGAGCGAAATTGCCGCCGGTAACCTGGACTTGTCGTCACGCACGGAAGAGCAGGCCAGTTCGCTGGAAGAGACGGCGTCGTCCATGGAAGAGCTGACCTCCACCGTGAAACTCAATGCGGACAATGCGCGCAGCGCCAACCAGCTGGCCATCGACGCCTCGCAGATCGCCAGCAAGGGCGGCGTGGTGGTGTCGGAAGTGGTCAGCACCATGGGCTCGATCAACGATTCCTCGCGCAAGATTGTCGACATCATCAGCGTCATCGACGCCATCGCCTTCCAGACGAATATCCTGGCCCTGAACGCGGCCGTGGAAGCGGCCAGGGCCGGTGAACAGGGCCGCGGCTTTGCCGTCGTGGCCTCCGAAGTGCGCAACCTAGCGCAGCGTTCCAGCGCGGCAGCCAAGGAAATCAAGGGCTTGATCGACGATTCCGTGCAAAAGGTCGAGGCCGGTTCGCAACTGGTGGACAAGGCGGGCCGCACCATGGACGAGATCGTGCAAAGCATCAGCCACGTGACGCAGATCATGAACCAGATCACCGACGCCAGCGATGAACAGCGCGCAGGCATCGAACAAGTCAACCAGGCCATCGGCCAGATGGACCAGGTGACGCAGCAAAACGCGGCCCTGGTGGAAGAAGCGGCCGCGGCGGCCGAATCCATGCAGGAACAGGCGGCCAGGCTGGCCGAGGTCGTGGGCGTGTTCAAGCTCGATGCCACGCAGCAATATGCTGCCGCCCGTAGCAGCCCGTCCGTGACGGCGCCTGCGCCAGTAGCGGCTGCCACGCGAGCCGCTACGCAACCCGCCACGCAGCCCGCCATGCGACGCGCGCCAGCATCCCGCGCGCCAGCACCCGCCGTGACCGCGACCTCGCCGGACAAGGCGGCGCAAGCGGACGCGGTGCGCGCACGCACGCCGAAGACGCCGGTGGCCTCCGGCGCCGACGAATGGGAAGAGTTTTAAGCACGGATTCTTAAACGCAGATTCCCCCTTGGCATGGCGCGGGCGCTACAATCGCGGCTTGAAGACAGCCGCGAACGCGCTCCGCCATGACCACCCGCCGTACCTCCAGCCCTAGCTCAAATCATCCCGCCAGCCATCCCGCCAGTCCTGGCGCTGCATCGTCTTCCCTGGCTGAACCGGCCAAACGCGCGCGCTGCCCAGCCTGCCTGCGCGCCGTATCCAGCTGCATCTGCCGCTGGATCGCCCCCGTTTCCCACGCGGTGGAAGTGCTGATCCTGCAGCATCCGCTGGAAGTGCACAATGCCAAGGGCAGTGCCCGCCTGCTGCACTTGAGCCTGCCGAACAGCCGCATGCTGACGGGCGAGCAGTTTGCCCCCGATACGTTCGCCGAATTGCTGGCTGACAAGCACAACGTGCTGCTGTACCCGGATACGCCCGGCGACCGTTCGCTGGGCATCGCCCCGCCGCCAGCGCTCGACCCAGCCAGCTTGCTCGATCTTGCCCGCGTGCGGCTGGTGGTGCTGGACGCCACCTGGCGCAAGAGCCGCAAGATGCTGTATCTGAATCCCCCGTTGCAACAGCTGCCGCGCCTGCCCCTGCGCGATACGCCCGCTTCCCATTACCTGATCCGCAAGGCGCATGCGCCAGACCAGTTATCGACCCTGGAAGCGACGTGCTATGCCCTGATGCAGTTGGAGCAGGACGCGGCCCGCTTCGTTCCCCTGATCGCGGCATTTGACGGCTTTGTCGCACAGCAGTTGAGTTATGTCATGCCGCACGGTGAAAAAGCTTGAAACGGCATCACGCCAGCCCTTGATCTTGCCCGCACAGCGGCATAGTATACTGTACGTATATACAGTTGATGGGGCCGTTCATGAAAGCAATCATTCCAGAGCACGATGACAGCTTCGCCGGGCAAGCCATGTTGCCGCCGCAATCGCTGAAAGCCCACAAGGGCCGCGGCGCCGTGTCGAACCTGCAAGGGCGCTACGAGGTGCACGCGCGCGGCGGTTTCGATGATGGCTGGGGCGTGGGCGGCCTGGATGAGGCGACCGGGGAGGCGGGGCCTCCCACCTGGAAGACGCAGGTCAGTGACGAACAGGCGCGCACCATTCTCACGCGCAACGCTTCGCCCGACTTGCCGTTCAATGTTTCCTTGAATCCGTATCGGGGTTGCGAACACGGCTGCATTTATTGCTTTGCCCGCCCCACGCACAGCTATCTGGGCCTGTCGCCGGGCCTGGACTTCGAAAGCCGCATCTACGCCAAGGTGAACGCCCCGGAACTCTTGCGCCGCGAACTGGCCAAGCCCTCGTATGTGCCCGAACCGATCGCCCTGGGCGTGAACACGGATGCGTATCAGCCGTGCGAGCGCGAACGGCAACTGACGCGGCGCGTGCTGGAAGTGCTGCACGAGTGCGACCACCCTGTGGCGCTGATCACGAAATCGTCGCTGATCGAGCGCGATATCGACATTCTGGCGCCGATGGCGGCCAGGCGCCTGGCGGCCGTGGCCGTCACTGTCACCACGCTCGACCCGGCCATCGCGCGCACCCTGGAGCCGCGCGCGGCCGCTCCGGCGCGGCGGCTGCGCACCATCCGCACCCTGACGGAAGCGGGCATCCCCGTGGGTGTGAGCATCGCGCCCATCATCCCGTTCGTGACGGAACCGGAAATCGAGCAGCTGCTCGAAGCCGTGCGCGACGCGGGCGCCATCCACGCCCATTACGTGGTGCTGCGCCTGCCGTGGGAAGTGAGCCCGCTGTTCCAGCAATGGCTGGAAGCGCACTTCCCGGAACGGGCCCAGCGCGTGATGAACCGGGTGCGCGAAATGCGCGGAGGCAAGGATTACGACAGCGCGTTCGGTACGCGCATGCGGGGCGAGGGTGTGTGGGCTGACCTCATCCGCCAGCGCTTTGAAAAGGCCGTGCACCGGCTGGGCTTGCACGGCAAGGGCGGCCGCTTCAAGCAGCTCGATTGCACGCAGTTCCGCCGGCCGCTGGTGGTGCCGCCGCTGGGCGCAAAAGTAAAAAAAGGTAATGCGGGGCAGCTGGATTTGTTTTAGCGCAAGCAGTGCGGGGCACGGGTTTGTGCGTTGACACGGGCGCGCGCAAGGGCATGCGTACTGCGCGAAACAGGCGGACTTGGTGGCGAGTCGCATCGCCGTCCTGCGTCCATCGGGGGGGATGCCGGCAGGGGGAGCGGGCGACGAGAAACTCATCGCCCGCAGGCATGCCGGGCTTAGCCGGAACGGCTCGATCTTGCTGGCTTGATCAGCAAACGGTGGCGTTGCAAGCCATCAGGCAGAGTTGCTGTGCGGTGCCGCTCAAGGCGCCGCAAGCCGCTTTGCACAGGGTGCAGGTAATGCCGGAAGGGGCGACACCCTGGCTGATGGCGGAGATGCTGGGGCTGCGTTGTACGGCTTTGGCTTGCAATGGCAGATTGTTCATTTTAAAACTCCTTGTGGTGGCGCCGCCGCGGGCAACGGCAATGGGTGTGCGTACCGAAGTACGGTGCTGATCGTTTCCCGCCAACGACCGTATGCTGAAGCGCGTGCACGCATCGCTGCGCCCACGAGCCCCGACAATTCAAATGCTGTTGACGTCAGCGTTGCGACCAGTAGCGCACTGCGCCGACGCTGACCGGTATCACATCGCTGACGTCGACGGCGAAACGGGCGACCGTGTTGGCTACCTGCAGGTTTTCCGGGTTGAAGAAGGTCATGATGATGTCGTAGCACTCGGAGCCCGGGCGGCACACGGGGCTCTGTTGCACGACGATGGTATCGAGCTGCATGCCCGTGGTCTTGGCCAGCATTTCCGCCGCTTGCATGGCATTTGTGGCCGAGAAGTTGAGCGCGCGGTCCATGCCCGTGACGCCCAGGTTGCGGAAGTCGTAATAGATGCGGTTCAGGAAGTTTTCCAGGCGCGCGCCCGTGTTGTTGCTGTTGATGTCCAGGCTGTCCTGCACCGCCATCAGGCTGTCGATCAGCTGCGGCACATTCCAGCTGAACATGCCCCGGATGGCCGGCTGGATCACGGGAACGACCTGGCCGGACATCAGCCTGGCGGCGCCCGAGATTACGCCGGGAAACGAATTCATGACGACCAGGCCATCGATGGTGCCGACATAGGCCTCGAACAGCAGTTCATAGGTCATGTCGGCATACGGACCGACGGGGACGACCGCGTAAATCGGCGTGGCGTCCAGGTTGACGGTCCAGGTCAGCGATTGGCGGAAATATGGCTTTGCGCGCAGGAATTCGATCAATTGCTGCGGATCGCTCGGATTGTCCCTGCCTGGCGGCATGGCCTGGACGAAGGAATCGCGGCGCGCTTCGCTGCCGAAGTCGACGCCCAGGTTGCCCAGCGCATACACCAGGGTCGGGCCCTTGGCGCTGCCGCCGCAGCCGCAATCGGAGGCATCGATGCCGGAAGCGGCGATGCCTTGCCGCGTCGCGCCGGAAGGGCCCGCAAGGTTGGCCAGGGAGGGGGTTTCCAGCATGGGAATGCTGAGCGGATGCGCCTGCGCGGAAGTGTCGGCATTGGCTGGGCTCGCTTCAATCACAGTATCGTCTGACATTTCAATTTTCCCTTTTAATAATAGTTGAGTGGCGCCCGGCACATTCAATGTCCCAGTCAGGAGGCGGCGACAGTCCAGCTCGCCATTGGTGTTGCAACGCGTTGCGCTTTGCAGCAATGCGCTGCAAACTCCACGAGGGTCAGGACGATCCCCATGTTGGTGTTGCCGGCATAGCAGCAAGGCTGCGATGGCCGAGACGATCGGGGTGGCAAAGCTGGTGCCGCTGCTGACCTGCACCCGCCCTGCGGGAGCGGCGCCGAGGATGTCGGTGCCGGGCGCCATGATGCCGCGCGCGCGATAGGCTTCGCCCCAGTTGCTGTTGGGCATGGGCGCGCCTTGCCGGTCCAGTGCGCCGACGACCAGCGTGTATTTGATGGAGGCGGGGATGTGCAGGCAATCGCAGCCGTCGTTGCCCGCCGCCGCGACCAGCAGGACGTTGCGTTCATGGCACAGCTGTATGGCTTTTTGCAGCAGGCCATCGGCGGCGCCGCTGTCGGACAGTTCGCCGCCGCTGACATTGATGATGTGCGCGCCGTGCTCGACGGCCTGGGTGATGGCGCGGGCCAGGTCGAGCTGCGTGCATTGCGTCAGTGCGCCGTCGGCGCGGTCGGCAAAGATGGGCAGGATCAAGCCCCGACAATGGGGAGCCAGGCCCGTGACGGGACTGCCCGGCTGGCCAAAGATGATGCTGGCGACATGGGTGCCGTGTTGCGATGCCCGGCCGCTGCCGCTGGCACCCGTGGCGAGCGTGTCGAGCAGTTGCAGCCTGGCGCCGGTAAAACAGGGATGGCTGGTATCGACGGGGCCGTCGAGCACGGCGATGCAGATGTCGGCACAGCCGGTGTTGCCATCTTGCAAGGCAGCCAGGCCGTGCAGCAAGCCATGATTGGCCAGGCTGTCGTGGGTGGTGGATACTTCCATGGTCGTCGGCACGCGGTGCTCCTTGCTGGGTCCTGGAGGGCGTGCGGCGCACCGCTTGAGGTGCTCCGCCCGCCTGCTGCGGCGCCTGCTGCTCCAGCGCCGATAGCATGATCTTTAGCAAGGGGTGTGCCAGAAGGCCAAGTGCTTGATTTTTAAGGGAAGGGGTGGATTTGCATTGTCGTGCTGCAATAATGTTGGCGGATATCGTCCACTCTTGTTGAGCGGGATGGACGAAAACGGCAGGCGGCAAGGACGGGGAGGGGGCGCCCGGGACACGGCATGGCGTGACGCGGGCGCGTGCGGCGGTTCAGCTATCCTTGCTGTAGCAGGCGCGGCTGGGCCGCAGGCGCATGCGCACGAGGGACACCAGGAAGCTGAAGCCTGCCTGGTTCGGATCGATGACCGGCACATAGGTCTGCAGCGCGTCTTCCAGCAGCGCGCTGACGCGCGCGGCGACGCCGACAAAGCCTGTGCAGCCAAGCAGGATGGACTGGGCGCCGTCTTCCTGTACGGCCAGCATGGCGGCCTTGAAGGTTTTTTCGACCACCGTGTCCAGCTTGCCGAGGTCGGCGACGGGACAGTCGATGGAGCGGATGGAGGCGAAGCTGTCCTGCAAGCCGTAGGCCTGCATGTGACCCTGCTGCATGGCGAGCGTGCTGGGCAATATCGTCATGATCGACAGGCGCTGGCTGAGGGCCAGCGCGGTAAAGGCGGCGGGCGGGAAGCCGCCGAGGATGGGGATGTCGATCACTTCGCGCGCTGCTTCCACGCCGCACATGTCGAAGTCGCTGAGCCAGATGCCGTCATAGCCTTCGCGTTCGATTTCCCTGGCCAGCTGCACCACCGGATAGCCGTTTTGCAGCCAGTCGACGCGGTATTCGATGCAGTCGTTCCCAGTAGAAATATTGCGCACGGACACTTCGACATCGGGCGGCATCACGGGCTCGATGGCGTCGAGCAGGCGCTGGTTGTAGATGGACGTGGCCACCGGCGCCACGATGCAGATGCGCAGCGGCTTCATGCGGCGCTCCCTGCCGCGGCGCCGGCGTTGCCCGTGAGCGGCACGTAGGGTCCCAGGTAGCCGATGGCGTTGATCAATTGCATGAAGCTGTCGAGTATCAGGCCATCCCGTTCCCGCAATACCGGATGGGCTTGCAGGCCCAGCAGCGTCACCTTGCGCTGCATCAAGGCCGGGTTGAGCGTGCCGTCCGGCAGCAGCAAGTCGCCATTCGAATACACGGCCTGGCCATCGCCCTCGACAAAGTAACTGATGGTGTCGGGCGCCATGCAGAGGGGCGTGCTGCGGCTGCTGTCCCAGGCCAGCAGCGATTCGTTCTGGTACAGGACCGTGCAGAGCCGTTCACCCGCGCGGATGGTGATCTTGCCCAGGTCGAAGCCATTGCGTGAGTCGACTTCGGCGGCGACGAACGTGCCCTGTGGAAACAATGGCCAGGCGCGCATGTCGCATTGCCGCGCAAGATAATCGACCAGTTCCTCCGCGCTGCGCAAGCGTCCTGCCTGCAGTTCGCGGCCCAGGCGCAGGGCGCGTCCCAGAGTGCCGCGCACGGGCAGCGCCCGGGCCAGCTCCGCCGGCGCCATGATCCACATGGCCAGGCCGCCGAACTGCTTGAAATCGGCCTGCGAAACGATGGGGCGCATCATCTGGTCGATGATCGTTGCCACGTCTTGCTGGTGGGTATGGGCACCGTTCACGCCCTGGCTGGGCTGGACGTCGAGTTCCACGCGCAGCCCCGTCTGGCTGACGAGGAAGGCGGGGCGCGGATTGATGTGCGCGGCCGCATACGTCAGCTGGGGCAGCGAGGGGACGGCGCGGCCGGCCCCGTCGGCGTCGATCACGGCCAGGCCCAGGCGGGCGGCGACCAGGCAGGCGACGAGAAACCCCAGCGCGCCGCTCTCGGGCGGCGCCAGGTAGGCCAAGGTGCGATTTTCCAGCGCCAGGCGCTCCCTGACGGCGAGCACGGCGTCGACGGGGCCCTGCGGAAAATGGGCGCCATTGATCGCCACGGGCGAACCCAGGTAAGCCACCATGACCGTTTCGCCAGCGGTGGCTTCGTCGACGCCGACCACGCGCACCTGGGCGTCCGGGTAATAATCGCCGGCGTGGAACTGGGCCAGCAGGCTGCGCGCGGAAGCGAGCGTGCCGCCGCCACCGCTGCCGAAGAAGCAGGCGCCCAGCAACAGCGATTCAAGGTCATCGTGGTTCAGCACATAGCTCATGTTGCGGGTCCTCAGGTTGGCATGGCATGGAAATGGTTTGCGCCAGGATGGCCTGCAACTGCAGCGCCTGGGCAAACCGGGGAAAAGCCGTGTCGCGTTCCACGCCGCGCAAGGCGCGCGTGAGGTGATCGAGTGCTTCGTGCCGGCGGCCGCGCTGCAGCAGCAGTTGCGCCAGGCGGGTCGCCACCAGCAGGCTGCCGGCCGCGGCGCCCAGCGCCTTGGCGGTCGACAGCGCACTGCCCAGTTCGCGTTCCGCGTTGTCCAGGTCGCCCACCGCGATCCACGTCCGGGCATGCATGTCGAGCAGTTCGACCAGGTAGGCCCGTTCGCCATGTTCCAGCGCCAGTTCGATGGCGCCGTGCAGCAATTGCCGGGCTTGCGATGGCTGGCCTGCCGACAGCAGCAGTTCGCCCCGCTTCCAGGCCTGGAATGAATGGAAGAGCATGCCGCCTTCGCACAGCATGTATTGCTGGTAGCCGTCGGCGATGCGCTGTTCGGTCTGCGTATGGATGTTGCCTGTTGCCAATGCGCAGGCATGGAATATCTGCCCCACCCCCAGGTAGAATTGATAGCCGTATTCGCTGGCGACGGTTTGCAGGTCCGCCGCCAGGCTTGCCAGCCGGACCCAGTCCTCGAACATGCAGGCCAGCCATGCGGCGCCTTGCAGCGCGATGGCGCGATGGAAGGGGTGCGGGTTGTCGGCGCCGCCGCGCAACGCCAGGTGTTCCATCACCGCGCGCGCGCCGGAAGGCGCCGCTCTGGAAGCAGGACAGGCCTTCGAACGTGCTCGACAGCGCGGCGATGTCCAGACCCTGTCCGCCCGTGTCGGCCGCTGCCGCGCCGCACAGCAGGTGTCCGCGCGCCAGGCAGGCCAGCGTCTCGCGGTAGTCGCCGAGCCAGAACAGCGTGTTGGCCAGGGCCAGGTGGGCCTGCGACAGCAAATCCGTGTCGCCTATCGCTTGCGCCCGCTGCAGCATGTCTTGCGCCGTTGCCCGCGCCGCCACCAGGTCCAGCGCCATCAGTTGCGAACTCCAGATGCCGAAACGCAGGGCGGTGATTTCCACCTCGTCGCCCAGCGCCGCCGCTTCCTGCAATGCCTGCTGGTAGCAGGCGAGCGCTTCGGCGCTTTGCCAGCCGCTGATGCCGCGGTGTGAAATCGCCAGCCAGCGGTGCAGGTCGCAGCTCAGGCGGCGAGCGGTGCAGGGATGCGCATCGGCGGCCAGCAAGGTGAGGCCGCGGCGCAACACTTCGATGGCCTCCTTGAAGCGGGCCGCCTCGATCAGCGCGCGTCCTTCCAGCAGGCAGACGCGGGCGAAATTGCTGCGCTCCTCGTCGCCATGCACGCGGCGTTCGATGACCTTGCGGTTGATGCCCAGGTGGCGGGCCGCGGTCGTCTTGTTGCCATCGGCAAGGCGCATCGCATAGTCGATCAGCAATTGTTCCGCGGCCGCCAGCTTGTCGTCTCCGTCCAGCCGCATGAGGGCTTCCGCCAGCAGCGTGTGATCGGCGTCCTGCGGCTTGCCCGCCGACAGGAAGGCTTCCAGGCTGTGGGCGTCGATCAGCGCCGATTCGGCCAGTATCGACAGCCGCTCCACCAGGTTGCGCAGTTCGCGGATATGTCCGGGCCAGGCATGCCGGCCCAGGCGTTCCATGGCGGTGGCGGTAAAGCGGATGGGGCGCTTTTGCTGCCCGGCAAAGTGCGCGGCGAGGGCGGCGACGTCGCCGCGGCGCTGGTCCAGGCCCGGCACGTCGAGTTTCAATACCGCCAGCCGGTAATACAAGTCTTCGCGGAAACGGCCCGCCTGCACCATCGCGGCCAGGTCGCAATGGGTGGCGGCCACGATGCGGCCGTTGAACGGCTGCGTATCGCCACCGCCCAGCGGCCGGAAACAGCGCGATTCGAGCACGCGCAGCAGCTTGCTCTGTACCGCCAGCGGCAATTCGCCGATTTCATCGAGAAACAGCGTGCCTTGTCCCGCCTGGGCGAAAAAACCGGCGCGGCTGCTCAGCGCTCCCGTAAACGCCCCCTTGGTATGGCCGAAGAGTTCGGCGTCGATCAGGTGTTCCGGCAGGGCGCCGCAGTTGAGATCGACAAAGGGCGCGCCGGGATCGCCGCTTTGCCGGTGCACGAGCTGGGCGATGATTTCCTTGCCGGAACCGGTGGGACCGCTGATGAGCACCGTGCAGCGGGTCGGCGCCACGGCGTCGACCATGCGCAGCAGGCGCTGGAAGATGGGGGAGCTGCCAATGACGTTCAGCCCACCCCCGAGGCTGGCGCGGTGCAGGGGGGCTTGCACAGGAGCAATGGTGCCCGTCCCGGGCAGAACGTAATGCGGCTGCCTGCCATGCTGTTGCAGCATAGACCTGTCGGACATGGTCGTCTCGCTCCGATGAATTCGCTCCGATCGTGCAGGGCCATCATTTTTGTTTTGCCCTGCTGCCTCCTGACGCGTGCCATTGCCCTACTCGGGCATAAAGGAATCGCGCGTTCCGATTATGGGCGTTAATGAAACGGCGATAGTCGCCAATTGTCACAATAAAAAGATTTTCATCGCTTGCATCATGCAAGCCGGCGGCCCGCTGCAGCTCACTGCGCGGCAGGCGGCACATCCTTCAATTGCGCCAGATGTTGCTCGATGGCAAAGACGTGGGGATCGCTCTTGCCCAGCTCGCGCAGGGCGCTGGCCAGGTGCAGCAGGTAGTCGCTGTTCGGGCCGCTGGGGCCGCTTGATCGGGCGATCTGGCGCGCGATGTCCAGTTCCGGCGCGGCACCGAGGAAGGCGGCGTTTTCCTCGTTGGCGATGTACACCAGGCCTTCGGCCTTGCTGCCATCGTCGAAGGTGATCTCGGTGGCCAGGCGCAGGTAGCCGTTCTTTTCGCGGTGGTCGAGGTGGGCGAAGACTTCGGGCGTGATCAGGTAGGCCATGCCGTCGCACACGGCGCCCGCCTGCGGCACGATGGTGGCGACGCGGCCCGGCGCCATCGGCGTGCCCCGGTGGTCGTGCGAGCCTTGCCAGAAGCGCCGCGTCCAGCCGGCGATGCTGGCGGGGCGCCGTTCGATATACGGAAAATCGGCCTTGTAGATCAGCGAGCCATAGCCGAACAGCCAGACCTGCGCATGGCCGTCGAATGTGGTCATGCGCTGGTTGATGGCGATGGTGGCGGCGTCGATGGCGGACAGGTCGGGCTGGGTCATGGTGCGGGCGGAGAATGGGGCGATGCGCGATTATAAAGCGGCGCCAGCCGGGCCGCCCGCTCCCACGTTCCACTCGTGCGTCTCGACAAAGCGGAACAGGAAGGCCATGAAGCTTTCGGCCGCCGGCGACAGCGAACGGCCCGTCTTCGTGTAGACGAAAAAGCGCCGCGTCAGTTCCGGTTCGTGCAGGGCGCGCATGTGCAAATTGTATAGTTTGACCATCGGTTCCGCGTACGGCAGGCACACCGTGATGCCCAGGTTGGCGCTGACCATGGCCAGCGCCGTCGTCATGAAGGTCACTTCATTGTAGGGATTGAGCGACAGCTCGCGAAACGCGCCGTGCATGTCGCGCAGCAGGCGCTCCGTGAACTGGCCCTGCAGCGAAATGAACGGGTAGTCGCCCACGTCGGCCCAGGTGACGCGCTCTTTCTGCCGCAGCGGATGCTGCTCGGGGTAGACCAGCACGAAGGGCATTTCGAACAGCACCTGCGCGGCGATTTCCGCCGTCGGATCGCGCTCGGGGCCGATGCCGAAATCGACTTCGCCGCTGAACACGCGCGCCGAGACATTCTCCACGGGGCAGTCGACCAGGCGCAGCTGCACGTCCGGGTGTGCCTGGCGGTAGGCGGCGATCACTTCCGGCAGCAGGGTGCATGCCATCATCTGCGGCGCGGCGATGCGCACCATGCCCGTTTTCAGGGCCTTGCGCTGGGCGATGCCGGCCATGGCGCCGTCGAGGTCCTCGATCATCTTCTCGAACAGCGGATACAGTTCGCGGCCGATTTCCGACAGCTGCGTCTTGCGCGTGCTGCGCTCGACCACGCGCACGCCCAGCACGCTTTCCAGTTCCTTGATCAAGCCGCTCAAGGCGGACTGCGTCACGTGCAGGTATTCGGCGGCCAGGGTAAAACTGCCGGTCTTGGCCAGCGCCACGAAGGCGCGCATCTGTCGCAGGCTGGGACTCATAAGATAATCCGATAAATCGATGGTTAAAAATTGTTTGTATGATAGCTGTAACTGGATTCTAATGGTGAAAAGCTGAAAAACATCGCGCCCAGGGCGCCATCCATCGGAGACAGACCGCATGAAAATCAAGCAGATCCACCACGTCGCCTACCGCTGCATCGACGCGAAGAAAACCGTCGAGTGGTACGTCAAGCATTTGAACATGAATTTCGTCCTCGCCATCGCCGAAGACCTGGTGCCGTCGACCAAGGCGCCGGACCCGTACATGCATGTGTTCCTCGACGCGGGCCAGGGCAATGTGCTGGCCTTCTTCGAGCTGCCGACGCAGCCGCCGATGGACCGCGACCGCAATACCCCGGCCTGGGTGCAGCACCTGGCGCTGGAAGTGGGCAGCATGGAAGAACTGCTGGCCGCCAAGGAGCGCCTGGTGGCGGGCGGCATCGAGGTGCTGGGCCCCGTCAACCACGCCATCTTCCAGTCGATCTATTTCTTCGACCCGAACGGCCACCGCCTGGAACTGGCGGCCAACGTGGGCACGCCGGAAATGATGGCCAAACTGGACGCCGTCAAATGGGAAATGCTGGAAGAATGGTCGCAGACGCGCCGCGCGCCGAAGCACGCCGCCTGGATGCACGCGCCGGCCGACGCCTGAGCGCAGCAGATTGACTGCTGCAGACCGACACTCTCTGACCAATACACCGAACCAGGAATACCATGAAACTCGCAACCCTGAAAAACGGCAGCCGCGACGGCGCCCTGATCCTCGTCAGCCGCGACCTGCGCCAGTACCAGCGCGTGGCCGCCATCGCCCCCACCCTGCAGGCGGCGCTCGACAACTGGGACGCCGTCGCGCCCAAGCTGGAACAGGCGTACGCCAACCTGAACGCGGGCCAGGCGCCGGACGCGCAGCCGTTTGATGCCAATCAGTGCCACTCGCCGCTGCCGCGCGCCTACCAGTGGGCCGACGGTTCCGCCTACATCAACCACGTGGAGCTGGTGCGCAAGGCGCGCAACGCGGAAGTGCCGGCCTCGTTCTACACGGACCCGCTGATGTACCAGGGCGGCTCGGACAGCTTCATCGGCCCGCGCGACCCCATCTTCGCTCTGTCCGAAGAGTGGGGCATCGACCTGGAAGCGGAAGTGTCGGTGATCACGGGCGACGTGGCCATGGGCGCCGGCGCGGATGACGCGGCGAAGGCGATTCGCCTGGTCATGCTGGTCAACGACGTCTCGCTGCGCAACCTGATCCCGGGCGAACTGGCGAAAGGCTTCGGTTTCTTCCAGTCGAAGGCGGCCAGCGCGTTCTCTCCCGTCGCCGTCACGCCCGATGAACTGGGCGCGGCCTGGGCGGACAGCAAGCTGCATTTGCCGCTGCTGGTGGACCTCAACGACAAGCCGTTCGGCAAGCCGAATGCGGGCGAAGACATGACCTTCAATTTTGCGCAACTGGTCGCCCATGCGGCGAAGACGCGCGAACTGGGCGCCGGCACTATCGTTGGCTCGGGCACCGTGTCGAACAAGCAGGGCAACCTGTTCGGCTCCAGCATCGAGAACGGCGGCGTCGGTTACTGCTGCCTGGCCGAAGTGCGCATGTATGAAACCATCGAACACGGCGCGCCAAAGACGGCGTACCTGAAGTTCGGCGACACGGTGCGCATCGAGATGCGCGACGCGGCCGGCGCCAGCATCTTCGGCAGCATCGAGCAGACCGTGGCCTTGTACGCTGGCGCCACGCGCGCCTGAGGAGGCCGCCCGTGAAGCTGTACACCTACTTTCGCAGTTCGGCCGCCTACCGCGTGCGCATCGCCTTGAATCTCAAGGGCATCGCTTACGACAGCATTCCCGTGCATCTGCTGCAGGATGGCGGCCAGCAGTTGCTGCCAGCCTACCGCGCCGTCAACCCGTCGGCGCTGGTGCCGGCCCTCGACGATGACGGCGCCATCCTGACGCAGTCGCTGGCCATGCTCGAGTATCTGGAAGAGACGCGTCCTGGCGTGCCCTTGCTGCCGGCGGACCCGCTGGAACGGGCGCGCGTGCGCGCGCTGGCGCTGGCCATCGCTTGCGACGCCCATCCGCTGACGAACCTGCGCGTCCTGAAATACCTGAAAACCACCCTGGGGCTGTCGGACGAGGTCAAGCAGGAGTGGTACCGCCACTGGATGGCCGAGGGGTTGGCGGCCGTGGAAGCGCTGCTGGCGCAGGGCGATCTTGCCGGCACGGGGCTGTTCTGCCACGGCGACAGCCCGACGATGGCCGATTGCTGCCTGGTGCCGCAAGTGTTCAATGCGCTGCGCTTTGCCATCGACCTGGCGCCGTATCCGCGCGTGGCGCGCATCCATGCGCATTGCGCCGGCTTGCCAGCCTTTATTGCGGCGCACCCGTCGCAGCAGCCTGACGCCGAATAGCAACACACGGCGCGGTGCGGGAAGCCCCGTCTGGCAACAGGCGGGGTTTTTTTATGCGTGCTTGATTTTGATCAGTCAATGCCATCTTGCCGGTGCGCTACAATTTGCGTTTGCCCAAATACTTCACGTCCCCATGACCGCAACAACCGTTCCTGCCAGCATCACCGATGCCCTGTCCCTGGCGCACGCTTCCTGGCGTCCCATCCTGCTGCGCGGCTTGCAGGCCGTGATGGCGGCCGATCCCGCCTACCTGCCGGCGCTGGCCGCCGACGATTACCTGCCCACGCAGGGCCGGCTGTTCGCCGCCTTTGCCCTGCCGCTGGCGCAGGTGCGCTACGTGCTGGTGGGCGAGGGGCCGTATCCGCGCGCCGACAGCGCCACGGGCGTGTGCTTCATGGATGGCGCCGTCGGCAGCCTGTGGTCGGCCACGGGCCTGTCGAAACCCGTCAACCGCGCCACGTCCTTGCGCAACTTCATGAAGATGCTGCTGGTGGCCGATGGCCAGCTGCAGGGCGGCGATACGTCCGGCGCGGCCATGGCGCCCGTGGCGGCGGCCGCGCTGCAAGCGGACAGCGGCGTGATCCAGACCTTGCCCGACTTGCAGCGCAAGATGACGGAGCAGGGCTTTTTGCTGCTGAACGCGGCGCTGGTGTTCCGTTCCCACGTGCCGCCCGTGCAGGATGCGCGCGGCTGGCTGCCTTTCCTGCAAGTGGTGCTGGAAGCGCTGGCGCAGCCGGGCGGGGCGGTGCAGCCGCAACTGGTGCTGTGGGGCAAGATCGCCGAGCTGATCAAACGTCTGCCGGTGGCGACATCCTTGCCGCAGGTGACGGCGGAACATCCGTATAATCTGTCCTTTATCGGCAATCGTGACATGCAGGCCTTGTTTGGCCCGATGCAACTATTGCGTGCTTGAGCTTGAATCATCGCCTGTCTGGCGGAAGTGCGGGGAATATGCAAATCAGTAACGTGGAAGAATTGAAGGCGTGGATCGCGGCGGGCGGCGTGCCCGACTATCTGTATTTCTGGGGACACACGCCGGCGCAGCCGCAGGTGCCCGACAAAAGCTGCTTCAGCCAGTGGTTTCCGTCGCCGTTCAGCCTGGCCGGCGTGACGTATGCGACGGCCGAGCATTACATGATGGCGCAAAAGGCGGCCCTGTTTGGCGACACGGCCGTGCAGGCGCGCATCGTGGCGGCCGAGCGGCCGTCGGAAGTGAAGAAGCTGGGACGCGAAGTGGCGAACTTCGACGCCAGGGTGTGGGAAGCGGCGCGCGCTGGCATCGTTTTCGATGGCAACTTTGCCAAGTTCTCGCAAAAGGCGGCGCTGCGCAAGTTTTTGCTGGGCACGGGCGAGCGCGTCATCGTCGAAGCCAGTCCCGTCGACCGGATATGGGGCGTGGGCCTGGCGTCGGACAATCCGCGCATCCTGGACCCCGCCCGCTGGGACGGCTTGAACCTGCTGGGGTTTGAACTGATGAAAGTGCGGACCGCTTTACGGGGCTGAGAACGCCCTGCAATTTCCCGACTGTTGTTTTCCTGAAGCCGCCGCGCCTGGCGCGGCCGGCCATGCCCCTTCCAGCCCTGTGGTCATCGAGGGGCGCTCTGACAAACCCCGCCGAATTTGTTATACTTGACTAAATCATTCAACTACTCGGGGTTTGAGGAGTTGAAAAGCCGCAATATTTTAAACCAGTTGACCAGAGGATGTATGCGTCTGACTACAAAAGGCCGTTTTGCCGTGACAGCGATGATCGATCTTGCCCTGCGCCAGGGCAAGGGACCGGTCACCTTGTCCGGTATCAGCCAGCGCCAGTCGATTTCCCTGTCCTACCTGGAGCAGCTGTTCGGCAAGCTGCGCCGGCATGAGATCGTCGAATCGATCCGCGGCCCAGGCGGCGGTTACAGCCTGGCGCGCCGCGCCGACAAGGTGACGGTGGCCGACATCATCATCGCCGTCGACGAACCGCTGGACGCCACGCAGTGCGGCGGCAAGGAACATTGCCACGGCGCCGACGCGGCCACGGGCGCGCGCTGCATGACGCATGAATTGTGGTCCACACTCAACGAAAAAATGGTCGATTATCTGGATTCTGTGTCCTTGCAGGACCTGGTCGACCAGCAGAGACAAAAGAATGCCGAGCAAAGCGTGATGGTGATGCACCGTAACCACGCCGCCCTCGGTTGATAATGACAAAAATACCAGTTGCTGATTGCAGGAGTTATTGATGAACGCCCCAGAAAAAAACGTAGGCCAAGTGCACTTTGAAACCGCACCGCATTTCCCGATCTACATGGATTACTCGGCCACGACGCCGATCGATCCACGCGTCGCCGACAAGATGATTCCTTACCTGCGCGAGCAGTTCGGCAATCCGGCATCGCGCAGCCACATGTACGGCTGGACGGCGGAAAAAGCCGTGGAAGAGGCACGCGGCCACGTGGCGGCCCTGGTGAACGCGGATCCGCGCGAAATCATCTGGACCTCCGGCGCAACGGAAAGCAACAACCTGGCCATCAAGGGCGCGGCGCAGTTCTACAAGACCAAGGGCAAGCACATCATCACCGTCAAGACCGAGCACAAATCGGTGCTCGACACGGTACGCGAGCTGGAACGCATCGGCTTTGAAGCGACCTACCTGGAACCGCAGGATAACGGCCTGATCACCGTCGAGCAGCTGGCCGCGGCCGTGCGCCCGGACACCATCCTCGTGTCGGTGATGCTGGTGAACAACGAAATCGGCGTGATCCAGCCGATCGACGAGATCGGCGTATTCTGCCGCTCGAAAGGCATCATCTTCCATTGCGACGCCGCGCAAGCGACGGGCAAGGTCGTCATCGACCTGCAAAAGACCAAGGTCGACCTGATGACCTTCACGGCGCACAAAACCTACGGCCCGAAAGGCGTGGGCGCCCTGTACGTCTGCCGCAAGCCGCGCGTGCGCCTGGAAGCGCAGATGCACGGCGGCGGCCATGAGCGCGGCCTGCGTTCGGGCACCTTGCCGACGCACCAGATCGTCGGCATGGGCGAAGCGTTCCGCATCGCCAAGGAAGAGATGGACAGCGAAATCGGCCGCATCCAGGCCTTGCGCGACCGCCTGGCCAAGGGCTTGCAGGAGATCGAAGAAGTCTACATCAACGGCGACATGGAGCACCGCGTGCCGCACAACCTGAACGTCAGCTTCAACTACGTCGAAGGCGAGTCGCTGATCATGGCGATCAAGGATATCGCCGTATCGTCCGGTTCGGCCTGCACCTCGGCCAGCCTGGAGCCATCGTACGTGCTGCGCGCCCTGGGCCGCAGCGACGAACTGGCGCACAGCTCGATCCGCTTCACCATCGGCCGCTTCTCGACCGAGGAAGACATCGACTTCGCCGTGAACCTGCTGAAATCGAAAGTACACAAGCTGCGCGACCTGTCGCCGCTGTGGGACATGTTTAAAGATGGCATCGATATCAATTCGATCCAATGGGCTGCCCACTAACCAATACCCTGGCCCTGTTGGACAGGGCCGGCAAGAATATTTAAGGAGCATCAAAATGGCTTACTCGGACAAAGTACTCGATCACTACGAAAACCCGCGCAACGTGGGCGCTTTCGACAAGGGTGATGAAACCATCGGCACCGGCATGGTAGGCGCGCCTGCCTGCGGCGACGTGATGAAACTGCAGATCAAGGTTGGCGCCGACGGCCTGATCGAAGATGCGAAATTCAAGACGTATGGCTGCGGTTCGGCCATCGCCTCGAGCTCGCTGGTGACCGAATGGGTGAAAGGTAAAACTCTGGATCAGGCGCTGGCCATCAAGAACACGCAGATCGCCGAAGAACTGGCCCTGCCGCCAGTGAAGATCCACTGCTCCATCCTGGCGGAAGACGCCATCAAGGCGGCAGTGCTGGACTATCAGACCCGCCATCCGGCCGCGTAGAGCACCTGAGAAAACGCCCATGGCTGCGTTGCATTGCCTTGTCGTACTAGTCGTACTGCCTGCGGCAATGCGCCTTGCCCTGAACGTTTTTCAGGCACTCTAGAATTTGTTGGATTTTGATACCTGTTCCCATGTGGGAACAGGAGCGGAGAAATACATGATCACACTGACCGAAAAAGCGGCGAAACACATCAACCGTTATATCGAACGGCGCGGCAAGGGCATGGGCTTGCGCTTTGGCGTGCGCACCACGGGCTGCTCGGGCCTGGCCTACAAGCTCGAATATGTCGATGAAGTGGCGGCCGAAGACAGCGTCTTCGAATCGCACGGCGTGAAAGTCTTCGTCGACCCGAAAAGCTTGCCTTACATCGACGGCACGGAACTCGATTTCGCGCGCGAAGGCTTGAACGAAGGCTTCAAGTTCCACAATCCGAACGAAAAAGACGCCTGCGGCTGCGGCGAGTCCTTCAGGATTTAAACAGCTGGCAAGACCCCGGTCGGTGCGCTGTACCCATCGATTGCGGTACAGCGACCACCGACCATTATGCAAAACCACTTCGAATTATTCCAGTTGCCGGCGCAGTTCTCGCTCGACATGAGCGCGCTCGACGCGGCCTACCGCGACGTGCAGGGCAAGGTTCATCCGGACCGCTTCATCAATGCCAGCAGCGCTGAAAAGCGCGTGGCGATGCAATGGGCCACGCGCGCCAATGAAGCCTATCAAACCCTGAAAAGCCCGCAAAAACGCGCGCAATACCTGTGCGAACTCAATGGCGTCGACCTGCAGACGGAGTCGAACACGGCCATGCCCGTCAGTTTCCTGATGCAGCAGATGGAATGGCGCGAAGAGCTGGGCGACGCCCGCGCCGGCAAGGATGCCGACGCGCTCGACGCCCTGGACCGCCAGCTGCGCGGCGAACGCAAGGCCTTGCTGGCCCAGGTGGCGGCCCAGCTGGACGCGGCCGACTACGCGAATGCCGCGCAAAGCGTGCGCGCCCTGATGTTCCTCGACAAATTCGGCGAGGAAGTCCGTTTTGCCTATGAGGCCATCGAGGCTTGACCAGGCGATCGCTTGACCGGCGTGCCAAGCGCCAGTCTGGCCCGCGACTTATAATGCGCGTCAGGCATCAACTGCATCACGCAAAAAATTAATCGAGGCACGAATACAATGGCACTTCTGCAAATTTCCGAACCAGGCATGTCGACCGCGCCGCACCAGCACCGCCTGGCCGTCGGCATCGACCTTGGCACCACCAATTCCCTGGTCGCCACCGTCCGCAACAGCATTCCCGAGGTGCTCAACGACGAAGACGGGCGCTCCCTGCTGCCTTCCGTCGTGCGCTACCTGCCGAACGGCCACGCGAACATCGGCTACAAGGCCCTGGCAGCGCAAACCACCGATCCGAAGAACACCATCGTTTCCGTGAAACGCTTCATGGGCCGCGGCCTGGCCGACATCGCCTACGCGGAAAACCTGCCCTACGACTTCCAGGACACGCCTGGCATGGTGCAGCTGAAAACCGTGGCCGGCGTGAAAAGCCCCGTCGAAGTGTCGGCACAGATCCTCGCCACCCTGCGCCAGCGCGCGGAAGATTCGCTCGGCGACGACCTGGTGGGCGCCGTGATTACTGTACCAGCGTATTTCGACGATGCACAGCGGCAAGCCACGAAAGATGCGGCCCAGTTGGCCGGGATCAATGTCTTGCGCCTGCTGAGTGAGCCGACGGCCGCCGCCATCGCGTATGGCCTCGATAACGCGTCCGAAGGCGTGTACGCCGTGTACGACCTGGGCGGCGGCACCTTCGACATCTCGATCTTGAAACTGAGCAAGGGCGTGTTCGAAGTGCTGTCTACGGGCGGCGACTCGGCCCTGGGCGGCGACGATTTCGACCGCCGCCTGTTCTGCTGGATCAGCGAGCACGCCAAGCTGGCGCCGCTGTCCGACGAAGACACGGCCATCCTGATGGTGAAGGCGCGCGAAATCAAGGAATTGCTGTCGACCAAGTCGGAAACGACGATCGACGCCAAGCTGAACTCGGGCGAAGAAATCCATCTGCGCATCACGGCAGCCGACTTTGCCGCCATGACGCAGCACCTGGTCGTGAAAACCATGAACGCCATCAAGAAAGCCTTGCGCGACGCGAACGTGGATGCGGACGACGTCGACGGCGTGGTGATGGTGGGCGGCGCCACGCGCATGCCGCACGTGCAGCGCGCCGTGAGCGAGTTCTTCCACACGACGCCGCACGCGAACATCGACCCCGACAAAGTGGTGGCGCTGGGCGCCGCTATCCAGGCGAATTTGCTGGCCGGCAACCGCGCCGCCGGCGACGACTGGCTGCTGCTGGACGTGATCCCGCTGTCGCTCGGCATCGAAACCATGGGCGGCCTGGTAGAGAAGATCATCCCGCGCAATTCGACCATTCCCTGCGCCAGAGCCCAGGAATTCACGACATTTAAAGATGGCCAGACGGCCCTGGCCGTGCACGTGCTGCAGGGTGAGCGCGAACTGGTCAGCGATTGCCGTTCCCTGGCGCGTTTCGAGCTGCGCGGCATTCCGCCGATGGTGGCGGGCGCCGCGCGCATCCGCATCACGTATCAGGTCGATGCGGACGGCTTGCTGTCCGTGTCGGCACGCGAGCTGCGCTCGGGCGTGGAAGCGTCGATCAGCGTCAAGCCGGCCTACGGCCTGGGCGACGACGATATCGCGCGCATGTTGCAGGATTCGTACACCTCGGCCGACGTCGACATGGTGGCGCGCGCGCTGCGCGAAGAGCAGGTGGAAGCGGAACGCATCCTGCTGGCCACGCAGTCGGCGCTCGATGAAGACGGCGGCTTGCTGGATGCAGACGAACGCGCAGCCGTCGACAGCCTGATGAACAAGGTGCGTGACGCTATTGCGCAATCGCAAAGCGGCGCCATCGATCACCAAGCCTTGAAGCTGGCGATCGAGGCGCTGGCCGACGGCACCGAGGATTTCGCCTCGCGCCGCATGGACCGCAGCGTGCGCACGGCACTGACCGGCAAATCGCTGGATCAAGTCGTTTAAAGATAATTGACATGCGCGCCGCAGGCATTCGCCGCGGCCGTGCCCCGAATGACAGACTGAAAGAAGACACCATGCCACAAATCGTTATCCTGCCGCACGCCAAGCTTTGCCCGGACGGCGCCGTCATCGAAGCACCTGCCGGCAAGTCCATCTGCGACATCCTGCTGGAAAACGACATCGACATCGAGCACGCCTGCGAAAAATCGTGCGCCTGCACCACCTGCCACGTGCTGGTACGCGAAGGCATCGAATCGCTGAACGAAGCGACGGAACTGGAAGAAGACATGCTGGACAAGGCCTGGGGCCTGGAAGCCGTGTCGCGCCTGTCGTGCCAGTCCATCGTGGCCGAGGCCGACCTCGTCGTCGAAATCCCGAAATACACGATCAACCAGGTCAGCGAAGGCAGCCACTAACATGAAATGGTCCGACATTCACGCGATCGCCGAGGCGCTGTACGATGCGCATCCGGACATCGATCCCCTGACCGTGCGTTTCACCGACCTGCACAACTGGGTGGTGGAACTGGACGGCTTCGACGATGACCACACGCGCGGCGGCGAAAAAGTGCTCGAAGCGATACAGATGGCGTGGATCGATGAAGCGCGCTAAGGGCGCGGCAGCCGCCGCCACCGCAGTCGCCGCGCCGAAAGACGTCATCACCGCCGCCAGCAACATGCCCGAAATCAAGGATGGCCAGTCGGTCGCCTTGCTGCAGGAATTGCACATCCTGACGCGCGACGGCAAGATGAACCAGGACAGCCGCCGCAAGTTGAAACAGGTATACCACCTGACGCAATTCATCGAGCCGCTGCTGCGCGAAGTGCAGCTCGACCATCCCGGCGTGTCGCTGGTCGACCACGGCGCCGGCAAGTCCTACCTGGGCTTCATCTTGTACGACCTGTTCTTCAAGAACGGCAACGACGGATCGCACATCTACGGCATCGAGACGCGCGAAGAACTGGTGCAGCGCTCGCAGGAGCTGGCGAAGAAATTCAAGTTCCCCGGCATGTCGTTTTTGCCCCTGTCCGTGGCCGAATCGACGGAATCGACCTTGCTGCCGCAGCAGATCGATATCGTCACGGCCTTGCACGCGTGCAATACGGCCACCGACGACGCCATCCATTTCGCCTTGAAGAAAAAGGCGAAATTCATGGTGCTGGTGCCATGTTGCCAGGCTGAAGTCGCCTCCGTATTGAAGAAGAACAAGGGCAAGAGCCTGGGCAAGAGTGTTTTGACGGAATTGTGGCGCCACCCGCTGCATACGCGCGAATTCGGCAGCCAGATCACCAACGTGCTGCGTTGCCTGCAGCTGGAAGCCCATGGCTACCAGGTCAGCGTGACGGAACTGGTGGGCTGGGAGCATTCGATGAAGAATGAACTGATCATCGCCAGCTACAAGAACTTGCCGCGCCAGCGTCCGACGGAACGCTTGCAGGAAGTGCTGCAAACCCTGGGCCTGGAAGAGATGGGGCACCGCTTCTTTGCCGAAGAGCTGGCCAAGGCGGGCGCGTAAAGTATCCGCAGGGCAAAGTATCCGCAAGGGCAAACGAGGGGAGGAGCGGGTCGGTTACAATACCGGCTTTCTCCTCCTCTTGCTTTTTGCGCCTCCTCCATGACCACACCTATTGAAATGCCCACCGTCCGCCTGGCCAAGCGCCTGTCTGAAGACGTGCCCTGTTCGCGCCGCGAGGCCGAGCTGTATATCGAGGGCGGCTGGGTGACGGTCGACGGCGTGCTGGTGGAAGAGTCGGGCGCGCGCGTGGCGGACAACCAGGAAGTGGTGCTGTTGCCGAACGCCACCCTGGAAGAAATGCCGCCCGTAACGATTCTGCTGCACAAGCCGGCCGGCATCAATGGCGGCGTGGGCGCGGAAGGCAAGCCAGCCCTGAGCTGTTTGCGTCCCGAAGAGATCTTCACGCCGGAAAACGTGGCGCCCAGTTCCGTCACGCGTTTCCTCAAGCGCCACCTGATCGGCCTGACCATCACCAATCCGCTCGACACCATGGCGTCCGGCTTGCTGGTATTCACGCAGGATTTCCGCGTCGCCCGCAAGCTGGTCGACGAAGCGAAAACGGTGGAGCAGGAATTCATCGTGGAAGTGGCCGGCAGCATCATGGAAAACGGCCTGGCGCTGCTCAATCACGGCTTGCCCTTCAATGGCAAGCCTTTGCCGCCGATCAAGGTCAGCTGGCAAAATGAAACGCGTTTGCGTTTCGCCCTGAAAAACGTGCAGCCGGGCCAGATCGCCCACATGTGCAAGATGGTGGGACTGGACGTCGTCGCCATGAAGCGCTTGCGCATCGGCCGCATTCCGATGGGCGCCATGCCCGTGGGGCAATGGCGATATCTACAGGGTTACGAACGCTTCTAAAGCTGCGGCGCCACGATGGAGTGGCTTTCTGCAAAGCTTTTCCATAGCCGTTCGGCAATATTCAAGGCGATGGTGTCGGCCTTCTCTTGCAAGGCCGCATTGCCCATGCTCTCCGTCGTGGCGAAGAACAGGGTCAGCCAGCGGCGGAACATGCAGGGCGTGAGGTGTTCCATTTGCGCGTGCTGGGCCAGCGGCTTGCCGTGGTAGCGCATGGTGCCGCGCAGCAAGCCTGACCAGAAATCGACCAGTGTGGCCAGGTGGGCATCCCAATCCTTGACCTCGGCGGCAAAGATGGGGCCCAGCATGGCGTCGTCGCGCGCGGCCGCATAAAAGGTGTGGACGAGATGCTTGACTTCGTCTTCGCTGCAGACTTCCTCGCGGTAGGGAGCGAAGCGTGTGTGGGGGAGGGGGGCGGTAGTATTCATGGCATGCCATGATCGCAGAGCCCCCGTGGCGCTTCAATGACCCAGGTCAAGCCGCGTAAAAACTCAGGCGGCGACTTTCTTCGGCTTCTTCGCCGGGGCCGGCAATTGCACGATGTGCGTGCCCGCCAGCTTGTCGTGCAGGAATTGACCATTGCCCGTGAACAGGGCCGTGCTGGACCACGCCAGGATGCCGACACCGATGGCGCCCAGGGCCGTCCAGTGCTGCAAGTCCAGCAGATACGACACCAGCAGGGCTGGCAGCAGCCACATCCATGACAGCACGTAGCGGTACGCGGCCACGCGCAGCGGCACGTGGGTGTGGCCCGGCAGCACGACTTTCAGGCGCCACGTCTTCATGGCCAGGGTTTGCCCTTCGCGGCTCCACTGGTGGATGAAATACGCACCCATGACGAGGAAGGCCAGGCACTGGCGCATGTGTTCCGTCAACGGCGTATGCGCGCCCTGCACGGCCAGCTCGAACAGCAGGAAGGGCAAAAACAGCACGGCCAGGGCCAGCAGCGACTCGTACACCATGGAAATCAGGCGGCGCTTGATCGTGGGATGGGAAGTGATGCTGGCGGCAGGCGTGCTATTTGGCATTGGTTGGCAGTGGGGCAGGCGTAATAGATGGCGTAACAGATGGCGTGACGGGCACGGTGGCGGGGGCCGCGGCGGGATCGCTCGGCACGGCCGTCGCTGCGGGCGCGGGCGGCAGCACGGGCGCGGCGGCCGCAGGCGCTGCCGGCGTGGCGGGCAACAGGATCGGGGCCGGCTTGCTCGTATTCGAATTGATCGCGGGCACTTTTTCCAGCGGCTTTTTCGGCACGAGTTCCGTCGCCAGCTTTTTCTTTTGATCTTCCGGCAATTGCTGGTACTGCTCCCATTGCGCGGTTTTTTGACCAGGATCAATCTTCTTCGTGCGCGTATAGTTTTCGCGCACGAGACGGCGCTGTTCCGGCGTCAGCTTGATCCATTCGCGCATGCGTTCATGCACGCGCGTTTGCTCGTCCGGCGTCATGGAGGCGAAACGGCTGGCAATATCGAGCCATTTCTGCTTGCGCAAGGCTTCCAGCTTGTTCCATTCGCTTGCCAGCGGCTGCAGGGCTTCCTGCTGCGCGCGCGACAACTTGTTCCACGAGGGATTCTCGCCCGTCTTGGGCGGCGTGCCGCCCTTGCCGGCCGTGCGGGGCGAACCGGGCTTGGCTGTCGAGGCCGGCGCGGGCGCCACCACGGGCGCGGCTGCCGCGGGAGGGGCGGCGGGCGCGGCATGTTGCTGCGCGCCTACCCAGGCGGCGCCGGCCAGGGCGCATGCACCCAGGCCGATGCCGCCGGCCAGCCAGCCTTTGCGTACGCTCGAGCGTGTCATTATTGCTCGCGTTTCGTCAGGTAGGCGTTGAAGCCATGGTCCATGTAGGCGGAAAGCGGCAATTCGTCCGACAGCACGGCGGCGTCGATTTCTGCCAGTTCGGCAATATGTTGTTCTTGCTCAAACTGATAGATGCCCACCATGCCGCCGACCAGCAGCAGCAGGGGGATGATGACGCTCATGCGGCCCAGCCACGACAGCGGCTCGACAAACAGGCTGCTGGCCACGCCGGCGAACACATTCTGGCGCACGGCGACGGCGGCGGGCGCGTCCGCCTTCTTGCGCGACAGGGCCAGCTTGCGTGCCGCTGCCAGGCGATCGGTGGCCGATGCGGGCAGGTCGTCGAGTTTTTCGTTCAGTGCATGGCGCACTTTGTAAGCGAAATTGAGATCGTCGGTGTTCATAATTTAATTCCCTTGGCTTTCAGCGATTCGGCGAGCGTGTGGGTAGCTCTAGAGCAATGTGTTTTCACGCTACCTTCGGAGCAACCCATCGCTTCCGCTGTTTCAGCCACATCCATGTCCTGCCAATAACGCATGAGGAAGGCTTCGCGTTGACGTGACGGCAGTTTTTGTACCTCCGCATCAATCAAATCAAGGATTTGCGCGCGCTCGACCTGGTCGGCCGAGGATTCGGCGGCGCTGGAGCCCTGTTCCGATTCATAAGTGTCAAGTATATCAAAATCCTCATGCTCGTCGCCCGAGGGCTTCATGCCGGAAAACAGGCTGACCCAGGTGTTGCGGACTTTTTCGCGGCGGAAATAGTCGAGGATGGTGTTTTGCAGGATGCGCTGGAACAGCATCGGCAGTTCGGCGGCCGGCTTGTCGCCGTATTTCTCGGCCAGCTTGATCATGGCGTCCTGCACGATGTCGAGTGCCGATTCTTCCTTGCGGACCGCGTAGGCGGCTTGCTTGAAGGCGCGCCGCTCGACATTTTCTAGAAAGTCGGATAATTCTTTGTCTGTTGCCATGCGGTATGGGGGATCTTAGCGGCTGCGGGTGCGGTGGGCGAAATGGGGGCGGGTATGCTTTTTGCAACCCCGTGCATGCTAGCAAAAAATGTGCGTTTCCGCAGAGTTTTTGCACTCCGTGCGCGCAAAATGGCCTTTCGGCTGACATTTTCCTTGACCATAATGGTGCGACGCGATACCGTATAGGACGCTTTGAACACCCCAAAGCCCTATGGTCAGGTCGCGACCGGCACACAAGGCCATCCGCGGCAAGACGCGCTTTCATTTGTAGGCAGTTTGTTCTAACCCGCGCCACAAGCGCGAGCGGTTCGTACAGGCGCCACAGAAACTCCGGCCAAACGAGTTGCGTTAAGCGTTGTTTTGTAAGGTATCTATGGGTGCCCAAAGAAATTGCGTGACCGCATGAAAAGGGAAGCAGGAGCACTGTCGCGCACAGCGAACTTCGTCAGGAAAGAACATCCGATCAATCTCCAATGGACCTTGAAAGGAATGTTTCATGAATACCGAAGCAGCAGCAGGACCAATTACGGGCGCAGAAATTGTCGTGCGCTGTCTGGCTGAAGAGGGCGTCGAGCACGTCTTTGGATACCCGGGCGGAGCCGTACTCTACATCTACGACGCCATCTTCCAGCAAAACAAATTCCAGCATATCCTGGTACGCCACGAGCAGGCCGCGATCCACGCCGCCGATGCCTATTCGCGCAGCTCGAACAAGGTCGGTGTCGCCATCGTCACGTCCGGTCCTGGCGTCACGAATGCCGTCACGGGCTTGTCCACCGCGTACATGGACTCGATTCCCATGGTGGTGATCTCCGGCCAGGTGCCGAGCCACGCCATCGGGCAGGATGCGTTCCAGGAATGCGACACGGTCGGCATCACGCGCCCCGTCGTCAAGCACAACTTCCTCGTCAAGGACGTCAAGGACCTGGCAGCGACGATCAAGAAAGCCTTCTTCATCGCCCGTACCGGCCGTCCGGGACCCGTGCTGGTCGATATCCCCAAGGATATCAGCATGCACAAATGCCATTTCGACTATCCGAAGGAAGTCGAGATGCGTTCCTACCGTCCCGTCGACAAGGGCCACTCGGGCCAGATCCGCAAGGCCGTGCAGCTGTTGCTGCAAGCCGAACGCCCGATGATCTACACGGGCGGCGGCGTGATCCTGGCGAATGCCTCGGCCGAGCTGAACAAGCTGGTCGACCGCCTGGGTTTCCCTTGCACCAACACCTTGATGGGCCTGGGCGGCTACCGCGCCTCGAGCGAGCAGTATGTCGGCATGCCCGGCATGCACGGCACCTACGAAGCGAACATGGCGATGCAGAATTGCGACGTCCTGATCGCCATCGGCGCCCGTTTCGACGACCGCGTGATCGGCAACCCGAAACATTTCGCCTCGCATCCGCGCAAGATCATCCACGTGGACATCGATCCCTCGTCGATTTCCAAGCGCGTCAAGGTCGATATTCCCATCGTCGGTAACGTCAAGGACGTGCTGATCGAGTTCCTCGCGCAGCTCGACGCGGCCGAAGCCAAGCCGAACGTCAATGCCTTGAGCAACTGGTGGAAGCAGATCGCCGAATGGCGCGGCCGCGAATGCCTGAAATACCCGACCTCGGACCTCGTCATCAAGCCGCAATCGGTGGTGGAAAAGGTGTTCCAGATCACCAAGGGCGACGCCTTCATCACGTCCGACGTGGGCCAGCACCAGATGTGGGCTGCGCAATACTATGGTTTCGACAAGCCGCGCCGCTGGATCAATTCCGGCGGCCTGGGCACCATGGGTGTCGGCTTGCCGTACGCCATGGGCGTGCAGATGGCCAACCCGGACGCCACCGTTGCCTGCATCACGGGCGAAGGTTCGATCCAGATGTGCATCCAGGAATTGGCAACGTGCAAGCAGTATCACTTGACGCCGAAGATCATCATGCTCAACAACCGTTTCCTCGGCATGGTGCGCCAGTGGCAGGAAATCGATTACGGTTCGCGCTATTCCGAGTCGTACATGGATTCGCTGCCCGACTTCGAGAAGCTGGCCGAAGCGTATGGTCACGTGGGCATGAAAATTGAAAAACCGGGCGACGTCGATGGCGCCCTGAAAGAGGCGTTTGGCATGAAAGACAGGCTGGTATTCATGAACTTCATTACCGACCAGTCCGAAAACGTGTGGCCCATGGTGAAAGCCGGCAAAGGCCTGTCCGAAATGATGCTCGGCTCGGAGGACCTCTAATCATGCGCCATATTATTTCTGTCTTGCTGGAAAACGAAGCGGGCGCCCTGTCGCGCGTGGTGGGCCTGTTCTCGGCACGCGGTTACAACATCGAAACGTTGACCGTGGCGCCGACGGAAGACTCGACCCTGTCGCGCATGACCATCGTCACCAGCGGCTCGGACGACATCATCGAGCAGATCACCAAGCACTTGAACCGCCTCATCGAAGTGGTGAAGGTGGTGGACCTGACCGAAGGCCAGCATATCGAACGCGAGTTGATGCTGATCAAGGTTCGTGCCGTGGGCAAGGAGCGCGAGGAAATGAAGCGCACCGCCGATATCTTCCGTGGCCGCATCATCGATGTCACCGAAAAGACGTACACGATCGAATTGACCGGCAACAAGGTCAAGCTCGACGCGTTCATCGATTCGATCGACCGCGCCGCCATCCTGGAAACCGTCCGCACGGGTGGTTCCGGCATCGGCCGCGGCGAACGCATCCTCAAAGTATAAAAATACAAGCAGCTCTACGCGGCCCTGGCGCCGCATTTAAAACAACAACGCATCATCAAATTATAGGAAATACCATGAAAGTTTTTTACGACAAAGACGCTGACCTCTCCTTGATCAAAGGCAAAAACGTTGCCATCATCGGCTACGGTTCGCAAGGCCATGCACACGCACAAAACCTGAACGATTCGGGCGTCAACGTCACCGTCGGCCTGCGCAAGGGCGGCGCGTCGTGGACCAAGGTCGAGCAAGCCGGCTTGAAAGTGGCGGAAGTCAACGACGCCGTGAAAGCGGCCGACGTCATCATGATCTTGCTGCCAGATGAAAACATCGCCCAGGTCTACAACGAAAACATCGCCCCGTTCGCCAAGCAAGGCGCCGTGCTGGCCTTCGCCCATGGCTTCAACGTGCATTACGGCCAAGTCGTGCCACGCGCCGACCTGGACGTGATCATGGTCGCGCCGAAAGCGCCGGGCCACACCGTGCGCGCCACCTACACCCAGGGCGGCGGCGTGCCCCACCTGATCGCCGTGTACCAGGATAAATCGGGCATCGCCCGCGATATCGCCTTGTCGTACGCGTCGGCCAACGGCGGCGGCCGTGCCGGCATCATCGAAACGAACTTCCGTGAAGAAACCGAAACGGATCTGTTCGGTGAGCAAGCCGTGCTGTGCGGCGGCGCCGTGGAACTGATCAAGGCCGGCTTCGAAACCCTGACGGAAGCCGGTTACGCGCCTGAAATGGCGTATTTCGAGTGCTTGCACGAACTGAAGCTGATCGTCGACCTGATCTATGAAGGCGGCATCGCCAACATGAACTATTCGATCTCGAACAACGCCGAATACGGCGAATACGTGACCGGTCCTAAAGTCGTGACGTCGGCCACCAAGGATGCGATGCGTCAATGCCTGAAAGACATTCAAACGGGCGAATACGCGAAGAGCTTCATCCTGGAAAACAAGGCAGGCGCACCGACCCTGATCTCGCGCCGTCGTTTGACGTCCGAGCACCAGATCGAAGAAGTGGGCGCGAAACTGCGCGCCATGATGCCTTGGATCGCGAAAAACAAGATGGTCGACCAGTCGAAAAACTAAGCATTTTTTGCTGATTCACCATAAAAAAGCCGGCGCAAGCCGGCTTTTTTATGTGCGCCGGCGCCTGGCAGGCAACATCCGTTACAATCAGGCCCATTCAACAATACCGTCAGCCTCATGCTTGTTTTTTCTAAAGTTTTTGTCGGGAATCTTCATGTGGTCAAGCGCCCCGTCGCGGTTGCCGTCAGCTGCTGGTTTCTGGTCATCGGCTCGCTGTTTGCACTGGTGTCGGCTTTCCTCGGCCGCCACGACCCCGCCATGCTGGCCGCAATGGGGGACGGCGCGATTCCCGCCGAAGTGCAATACGCGATTTTGCTCTTCAGCCAGGGCATCACCCTGGTGGCGGCGCTGGCCATGCTGCAACGGCTGCGTGGCGCGCGCACGGTGTATCTGGTGTGGGGCGTGATCGACATTGCGCTCTGCCTGGCGACCTTGCCGGTCAAGATGAACGTCCTGCCTGGCGCGCTCATGTTCGCCGTCATCTGCGCCTTCCTGTACAGTCCGAAATCGAATGCCTGGTTTTCGCCACGCACGGCGGCCAATGATGCCTGCATGACGCCAGCCTGAGCATGGCTGCCTGAACACGGCTATTTCCCTGCGCACGCCGTCGCGGCGTTTGCGCTACAATTCCGCCCTTCCTTTGCAGTTTCATATCGCTGCATCTGTTTCGGTATCTGCCGACCGCAACGCGCATTACCGCTATTTGATAGCACGCCAGGCTCGTTGAAGCGCTGCCTGCGCAACCCGAGGTACCCACATGACTGACCGTATGACCGCCGCCGTGCCTGTTTCAGGCACTGCCGGCACTGCCATTTCCCGACGCTTTCCGCTGGCCGCCTTGCTGGCGCTGGCGATGACCAGCTTTATCGCCATCCTGGCCGAAACCTTGCCCGCCGGCCTGTTGCCGCAGATTTCGCAGGGCCTCGGCATTTCCGAAGTCATGACGGGCCAGCTCGTCACGGTGTTTGCGATCGGCTCCATCCTGACCGCCATCCCCCTGACCGCCATGACCAGCGGCTGGCGCCGCCGCAAGGTGCTGCTGCTGGCCGTCGGCGGCTTCCTAGTCTTCAATACCATGACGGCGCTGGCGCCCAATTACATGGTGGCGCTGGCCTCGCGCTTCCTGGCCGGCATGGCGGCCGGGCTGGCCTGGGGCTTGATGGCCGGCTATGCGCGCCGCATGGTCAGCGTGGAACAGCAGGGCAGGGCGATGGCCATCGCCATGATCGGCACGCCGCTGGCCCTGTCGCTGGGCGTGCCGCTGGGCACCCTGATGGGCGGCGTGCTGGGCTGGCGCAGCATCTTCGGCATCATGTCCGGCCTGGCCGTGGTGCTGGTCGCCTGGATACTGGTGGCCGTGCCCGATTATCCGGGGCAAAGGAATGGCGAACGCCTGTCGATCCGCCAGGTGTTCATGACGCCGGGCGTGCGGCCGATCCTGGCGGTGATCGTCGCCTGGATGCTGGCGCATAACATTCTGTATACCTATATCGCGCCGTTCCTGGCGCCGTCCGGCTTGCGTCCCCGCATCGACCTGGTGCTGCTCGTGTATGGCGTAGGCTCGCTGGCCGGCATCTGGCTGGTCAGCCAGCTGATCGACCGCTGGCTGCGCCCGCTCGTGCTGGGTTGCCTCGCCGCGTTGGCCTGCGTGGTGGTGGCGCTGGGCCTGGCGATGGACTCGCCGGCCGTGATCTATGTCAGCATGGCCATCTGGGGCGTCACCTTTGGCGGCGCCGGCACCTTGCTGCAGACGGCGTCAGCGGACGCGGCCGGCGACGGCATGGATGTGGCGCAGGCGATGGTGGCGACCATCTGGAACGTGGCCATCGCGGGCGGCGGCCTGGCGGGCGGCGTGCTGCTGGACGGCTATGGCGCGGCCTCGTTCCCGTGGGCCATGCTGGCCTTGCTGCTGGTGGCCTTGACCATCGCCTGGCGCGCGCGGCGTTACAGTTTCAAGCCGGGCCGGCGCAGCGGCGGCCCGGTGGCGGGCCACTAATAACATTGTTATTTTGAATGACGGTGTATTGAAATGTGAGCAGATGTGACTGGCAAGCACATTTTGTGACGATTTGTTAATTTGCGCCACAGGAATGAATGAGGCGTTAGAATCTACACAGTTTGACAAGTTTCTCAAGCGAAAGAGGTGGCAACAGCCACCCCTTTCGCGGGCTGTCAGCCATATTAACTACCTAGGAGTACCCCATGACCGTGATGAAATCCGTCCTTGTTGCCGCCGCAGCCACCGTTGCCTTGAGCGCACAAGCCCAATCCCTGCCGACCAACGGCACCCTGGTGGTCGTACCCGCGTTTGGCGAAGTCAAGCATGTCAATGACCAGGTGGTCGCTACCCTGGCCGTCGAAGAACAGGACAAGGACAAGGCAGCCGCCGCGTCGCGAGTCAACCAGAAGATGAACAAGGGTATCGCCATCGTCAAGCAGGCCGATCCTTCTGCCGCGCTGAAATCGTATGGCTATTACACCTATCCCGTGTATCCGGAAGAGCGCCCATTGCCAGCCGGCGCCGTGGCCAAGCCACGTTTGCCGACGGCCTGGCGCGTGGGCCAGTACCTGGAAGTGACGACGGCCAATCTGGCAACCCTGCCAAAAACCGTGTCGGCGGCGCAAGGCGTGCTGACCCTGAATGGCTTGAATTTCGGCCTGAAGCCGGAAACCATCCGCCTGCTGGACGACCAGCGCATCGCCGCCACGTATAAAAACCTGAACGAGCGCGTGGCCGCCATCGCCAAGGCCATGGGCCGCAACGTTGCCGACGCCGTGCTCGATACGGTGGACTTCGAAGGTTCGGGCAACTATGTCACCGAAAACCGTGCTGCCGCCGCGCCGATGATGATGCGCAGCGCCAAGATGGCCGAAGACAGCACCGTCGCCGAACCGAGCTTCGAGCCGGGCGAAACGACGCTCGACATGCGTGTCGTCGGCAAGGTCAAGTTCAAGTAAGTGCATTAGCGTGGAAACAATTCCGCGTTAGACTGTTTTAAAAATCATGGGGCTGTTGGCCCCATGGTCGTTTTTGCCCCATTATTTTTCAGGAGAACACCATGACCGTCATGAAAACCATGCTGGCCGCCGCTGTCGTTACCGCCGCCGCTACCGTTGCCCTGTCCGCCCAAGCGCAAAGCCTGCCCACCTCCGGCACCCTCGTGGTGGTGCCCGCCAACGGCGAAGTCGTGCATGCGAACGACCAGGTGACCGTCACCCTGGCCATCGAAGAGCAGGACAAGGACAAGGCCGCCGCCGCCTCGCGCGTGAACCAGAAGATGAACCAGGGCGCCGCCATCGTCAAGAAAGCCGATCCGCAAGCCGTGCTGAAGACCCAGGGCTACTACACGTATGCCGTGTACCCGGAAACGGCGCCGCTGCCGCCGGGCGTCGCCGCCAAGCCGCGCGTGCCGACGGGCTGGAGAGTGGGCCAATACCTGCAGGTCACGACGACCAACCTGGCCGCCTTGCCGAAAACCGTTTCCGCAGCGCAAGGCGTGCTGACCCTGAACCGCCTGAACTTCGGCCTGGCGCCCGCCACCATCCGCAAGCTCGACGACCAGCGCATCGTCGCCGCCTACAGGAACCTGAACGAACGCGTGGTCGCCATCGCCGGCGCCATGGGCCGCAACGTCAATGACGCCGTGATCGACACCATCGATTTCGAAGGCTCGGGCAATTACGCGCAGCGCGTCAGCGTGGCCGGCGCGCGCAACATGAGTGCCGACGCCATGGGCTATGGCGGCAACCAGGTGGCCGAACCGAGCTTCGAGCCAGGCGAAACGACCCTCAACATGGGCCTGGTGGCGAAGGTCAAGTTCAAATAAGGCTAGCTTCGGGATCAATATTGTCAGCTTGACGCCGCCACGCTTTTCTTTGGCGGTAGCTCCTCTATAATGGCAATATCGGCGGGTGCATGGCGAGACAGTCATGCGCCCGCCATCTGGCACCGATTCCCCCGCAGTACACAAGATATGGAACAACATGGCAAACTTCCCCCGTCGTAGAGGCAAGAACGGCACTCCCGCAGCATCCAAAGCGTCCCGCTTCAGCAAATTCGTGCGCCAGCCGGTGACCGATGGCACTGGCAAGAAAACCTTGCGCCGCCGCGGCATCTATCTGTTGCCGAACGCCTTCACGACGGCAGCCCTGTTTTGCGGTTTCTACGCCATCGTCATGGCCATGAACCAGAAATTCGAACACGCGGCCTGGGCCATCTTCATCGCCATGATCCTCGACGGCCTCGACGGCCGCATCGCGCGCCTGACGAATACGCAGAGCGAATTCGGCGCCCAGTACGACAGCCTGTCCGACATGGTGTCGTTCGGCGCCGCCCCGGCGCTGGTGATCTACGAATGGTCGCTGCGCGGCATGGGCAAGCTGGGCTGGCTGGCCGCCTTCGTGTATTGCGCCGGCGCGGCCTTGCGCCTGGCCCGTTTCAACACGAATATCGCCGTGGTCGACAAGCGCTTCTTCCAGGGCTTGCCCAGCCCGGCGGCGGCCGCCATGGTGGCCGGCTTCATCCTGTTGATGAACGACCTGGAATTTGCCGGCAACCAGCTGGCCTGGGTGTCGTGGGCGATCGCCCTGTTTTCCGGCCTGACCATGGTCACCAACGTGCCGTTCTACAGCTTCAAGGATGTGAATTTCCGCAAGTCCGTGCCGTTCATCGTGGTATTCCTGCTGGCATTGTTCTTTGCGCTCATCTCCATCGACCCGCCGAAAGTGCTGTTCCCGATTTTCGTCGCCTATGGCCTGTCCGGCTACGCCGTGTTCTTCTGGCGCATGGCGAAGGGCAAGCCCGTCAGCATTATCCAGACCGACCCCGAGCATTGATGCGCTGAGTCGGTAGCGTCGCCAGTCTTCAGCCAGCCAGGAGCAGCCATGAGCACCAGCAACCGACTCATCATTTTTGACACCACCTTGCGCGACGGCGAGCAATCGCCGGGCGCCTCCATGACGCGCGAGGAAAAGCTGCGCATCGCCAAGCAGCTCGAGCGCCTGAAGGTCGACGTGATCGAAGCGGGCTTCGCCGCCGCCTCGCAAGGCGACTTCGAGTCGATACGGGCGATAGCCGGCGCCGTGCGCGAATCGACCATCTGCTCGCTGTCGCGCGCCAACGACCGCGACATCGCCCGCGCCGCCGAAGCGCTGGCGCCTGCCGAGCGCAAGCGCATCCACACTTTCATTGCCACGTCGCCCCTGCACATGCAGATGAAGCTGCGCATGACGCCAGAGCAAGTGCTTACGCAAGCGCAAAACGCCGTGCGCTACGCGCGCCAGTTCACGGACGACATCGAATTCAGCCCCGAAGACGGCAGCCGCTCCGACGAGGATTTCCTGTGCCGCGTGCTGGAGGCTGTGATCGCCGAGGGCGCCACCACCATCAATTTCCCCGATACGGTGGGCTACGCCGTGCCTGAAATCTTCGGCGCCACTATCAAACGCTTGCGCGAACGCATCCCGAACTCAGATAAAGCCATCTGGTCTGTCCATTGTCATAACGACCTGGGCCTGGCTGTGGCCAATTCCCTGGCCGGCGTCATGATCGGCGGCGCGCGGCAAATCGAATGCACGATCAATGGCCTGGGCGAGCGGGCCGGCAACACGGCGCTGGAAGAAGTGGTGATGGCGCTGCGCACGCGCGCCGCCTATTACAACTTGACGGTGGGTATCGACACGACGCAAATCGTGGCGGCATCCAAGATGGTGTCGCAAATCACGGGCTTTGCCGTGCAGCCGAACAAGGCCGTCGTCGGCGCGAACGCCTTTGCGCACGCGTCCGGCATCCACCAGGACGGCATTTTGAAGGCGCGCGAGACGTATGAAATCATGCGCGCCGAAGACGTGGGCTGGACGGCCAACAAGATCGTGCTGGGAAAACTGTCGGGCCGCAACGCCTTCAAGCAGCGGCTGCATGAGCTGGGCATCGCGCTGGAATCGGAAGCGGACATCAATGCCGCCTTCATCCGCTTCAAGGAGTTGGCGGACCGGAAATCCGAGATTTTCGACGAAGACATCATGGCCCTCGTCAGCGAGGAACAGCAGGCGCAGGAAAGTGAGCACTACCGTTTCATTTCACTGACGCAGCAGTCGACGACGGGGGCCGTGCCGCATGCGCGCGTGGAATTCCTCGTCGGCGGCAAGCAGCTGAGCTGCGAAGGGCGGGGCGACGGCCCCGTCGACGCCACCGTCAACGCCATCGAAAGCGCGGCCGCCAGCGGCGCGGAGCTGGTCTTGTTCTCCGTCAATGCCATCAGCACGGGCACGCAGTCGCAGGGCGAAGTCACCATGCGATTGTCGCGCGACGGGCGCATCGTCAACGGCGTGGGCGCCGATCCGGACATCATCGTCGCGTCGGCCAAGGCGTATCTGTCGGCGCTGAATAAACTGCATGCCAAGGATGAGCGTATCGACCCGCAGCCGTAAGTCGGGGTCAGACCCGCCGGGTCTGACCCCAGAATTTGATGCTCACCGTACCAGAGTACGGTTGCGCTTCTTAGCCACCTCTCTCTTCCGCTCGCTACGGTTTTATCAGGCGTTGTTGCACAGGTAATGAATCACCAGAAAAACCGCCGCTCCTCCTTGGCCGGATCGGGGCCGTTCATCATCATGCGCACGATGCCGTCGTGGTCGAAGTGCACGTGCATCATGGAATCCCACACGCCCGATTCCTTGTAGCGGTAGGACCAGACGTAGAGCTTGGGCAGCGGCAGGTAGGATTTTTCCGTCGGGCGGCCCAGGGTGTGCAGCACGTCTTGCTGGGTCGATACGCCCACCTTGATGCGGGCAAAGCCCGGCGTATCGAGCACTTGCTCGTAGGAAATGAGCTTGTCGTCGGGGCCGAAGCGGGCCATGTACGTGTACTGGCCGTAGGGGCCCGTCGCGTATTCCAGTTCCGCGCCCGTGGGCAGCTGGTAGATGTTGCTTGGCCGGCCCAGGCGCGCTTCCACGGCGGCGCGCGGCTCGCCCGGCTGCGGCGGCGGGACGTTCCAGCTGGCGCAGCCGGCCAGGACGGCAAACAGCATGGGTGTTGCTAATTTGAGCAGATTTTTCATGTTTCACCTCCTGAAATGCAGGAAAACCCTATCATGCACCGAGAAAAGCGCGCACGGCAGGATACAGGCGGGCATTTTTCCGATATACTTGCGCGTCTGGTTGGCAGCATAGGCCAGTATTTTAATAATCGTAGTTCACGGTGGATAGGGTTCAGACTCTGTGCACCGCATGTGAAAGGTTTATCATGACAGTAGAAAACATCAACAAAGCCGCTATCATCGCGGACAACGCACGTGGTCAAAACGACACCGGCTCCCCTGAAGTGCAAGTTGCACTGCTGACAGCTCGCATCAACGAACTGAACGGCCACTTCAAAGCCCACTCGAAAGATCACCACTCCCGCCGCGGCCTGATCATGATGGTCAACCGTCGTAAGAGCCTGTTGTCCTACCTGAAGGCTAAAGACGCTACCCGTTATCGCGACCTGATCGCTAAACTTGGTCTGCGCAAGTAATTTTTGCCGTACAAGGTTTATACAGAAATGCCTGCGCCAGTTCGCTGACGCGGGCATTTTGTCATTTGAATTCCGGATTTATGTCGAGAAGTACAGTATTCTCTACCGATATCATGTTTTAAAAGTAAAGTAGCAAAGGTGGCAACAAGTAAAAGCAGCATTTTTACGCCGCCTGTGGTGAGGTGAACGACAGCCCCTGAAAATCTGTCGGCAATTAGAAAAGGGATACCCCATGTTTAACAAAGTTACGAAAACCTTCCAGTACGGTCAACACCAAGTGACCCTGGAAACCGGCGAAATCGCACGTCAGGCATCCGGCGCAGTGCTGGTGTCGATCGAAGATACCGTCGTTCTGGCAACGGTGGTGGCACGCAAAGATGCCAAGCCAGGCCAGGATTTCTTCCCTTTGACGGTTGATTATGTTGAAAAAACCTATGCTGCCGGTAAAATTCCGGGCGGTTTTTTCAAGCGCGAAGGCCGTCCTTCCGAAAAAGAAACACTGACATCCCGTTTGATCGACCGTCCTATCCGTCCGCTGTTCCCGGAAGGCTACCTGAATGAAGTGCAAGTCATCATTCACGTGCTGTCGGTCAACCCTGAAATCGATCCGGACATCGCCGCCATGATCGGCGCCTCGGCTGCCCTGTGCGTATCGGGCGTGCCTTTCAACGGTCCTATCGGCGCCGCGCGCGTCGGTTACGCCAATGGCCAGTACATCCTGAACCCGACCGTCCAGCAACTGAAAACGTCGGAAATGGACCTGGTTGTCGCCGGTACCGAAACGGCCGTGCTGATGGTCGAATCGGAAGCGAAACAGCTGTCCGAAGAAATCATGCTGGGCGCCGTGGTCTTCGGCCACGACCAGATGAAAGTCGTCATCGACGCGATTCACGACCTGGTGCGTGACGGCGGCAAGCCGGAAGTGGAATGGGCGCCTGCGCCGAAAAACGAAGCATTGATCGCCCGCGTCGCGCATTTCGCCAACGCCAAGATCAATGACGCGTATCAAACCAAGGACAAGCAAGAGCGTACGGCCAAGCTGAAAGCAGCGACGTCGGAAGTGATCGCCGACCTGTCGGCCGAAGCGGCTGCCGCCGGCGGCGCGGCTATCGACAGCGCCGAAGTCAACAACATCCTGTTCGACATCGAAGCGAAAATCGTGCGTACGCAAATCCTGGACGGCGAGCCACGCATCGACGGCCGCGACACGCGCACCGTGCGTCCGATCTCGATCCGCACCAGCGTGCTGCCACGCACCCACGGTTCGGCCCTGTTCACGCGCGGCGAAACGCAAGCGCTGGTCGTCGCTACCCTGGGCACCGCCCGCGACAGCCAGAAGATCGATGCACTGATGGGCGAGTTCACGGATTCGTTCATGCTGCATTACAACATGCCTCCGTTCGCCACCGGCGAAACGGGCCGTGTCGGTACGCCAAAACGCCGCGAAATCGGCCACGGCCGCCTGGCCAAGCGCGCGCTGATCGCCGCCCTGCCAGCCGCTGAAGAGTTCAGCTACTCGGTGCGCCTGGTATCGGAAATTACGGAATCGAACGGTTCCTCGTCGATGGCTTCCGTGTGCGGCGGCTGCCTGGCACTGATGGACGCCGGCGTGCCGATGAAAGAACACGTGGCCGGTATCGCCATGGGCCTGATCAAGGAAGGCGGCAAGTTTGCCGTGCTGTCCGACATCCTGGGCGACGAAGATCACCTGGGCGACATGGACTTCAAGGTAGCCGGTACCCGCAACGGTATCACGGCGCTGCAGATGGACATCAAGATCATGGGCATCACCAAGGAAATCATGCAAGTGGCACTGGCGCAAGCCAAGGAAGGCCGCGAGCACATCCTGGGCGAAATGCAAAAAGCCATGCCGCACGTCAAAACCGAACTGTCCGATTTCGCACCGCGTCTGATCACCATCAAGATCAACCCGGAAAAAATCCGTGACGTGATCGGCAAGGGCGGCGCCGTGATTCGCGCGCTGACCGAAGAGACGGGCACCCAGATCGACATCAGCGACGAAGGCGTGGTCACCATCGCTTCCGTCGACGCCGCTGCCGGCCAGGAAGCCAAGCGTCGCATCGAGGAACTGACCGCTTCCGTCGAAGTGGGCAAGACCTACGAAGGCACCGTGCTGAAACTGCTGGACTTCGGCGCCATCGTGCAAGTCATGCCAGGCAAGGACGGCTTGCTGCACATCTCGCAGATCGCCAACGAGCGCGTCAACGCCGTGGCCGATTACCTGAAAGAAGGCCAGCTGGTGCGCGTCAAAGTGCTGGAAACGGATGACCGCGGCCGCCTGAAACTGTCGATGAAAGCTGCCGAAGGCAACGAAGCGCCAGCCGCTTAATGTCCTTCAGGTTCGCCTGAGTGCGGCTTCGGCCGCATGCTCAAAAACCGCCGGCGCGCAAGCCCTGGCGGTTTTTTTATGCGCCGCGTTTGCGCTGTATCGAAGGCGTGTGCCGCGTTGCCCGCCTGTCTGCACCGGCCTTGATCCAGCGCGTATCGGCCGCCGCTGCTCTCTGTAGATTCGGCATGGGATCTTCCCCTGAACGAGTCTTCCAAGGAGATGCAGCATGCGCACATACTGCGGGCTGGCCGCCGCCTTTCTGCTTGCCTTCGCGCCCGGTGTCCGGGCGCAGCTGGACAGCGCACCGACGCCGGTGCCGTTGCCCATCCCTATCGCCGCCGCGTCCGCGGCCATGCCGGCGCAAGATCTCGACGCCTTGCGCGCCGTGCATGCGCGCGAAATCAATGACCTCAGCACCTTCAGGACGGCGGGCTTGCAGCGCGAAGCCATCGATCCCTACCTGGACAGCGCGCCGGGCCAGCAATTCCTGCGCGAACTGCGCGCCGCCGATCCTGCCGCCCCGGCCGAGACGATTTACGCGCGCGCGGTCGAGCAGCTCGCGTCCGGCAGCACCTTGCCCGATGTACAAGCCATGTCGGCCGCGCTGGTGAAGATCGTGCCGCATGGCCAGAATGTGTCGCCGTACTCGCCGTATTTCACCACCAGCGCGCAATTGCAGCTGGCTTCGGGCCAGTGCGCCAGCCTGGCCGACTGTTTCGGCTTGCCCTTGAAGAGCGAGGCGCCGCTGTATGATGTGTATCAGGTCATGCCCAAGGGTACCGTCAGCGTGTTCGTCAGCCAGGTGGCGCCGACGGAAGAGCTGGGCGGGCTGGTGCGGCGCCGTGGCGGGGCGCAGCAGTATCTGCTGCCCAACCGCAGCCTGTGGTCGGCCCCCGTGCTGATCGGCACGATCAAGAATTGAGGAGAAATGATGGATCAACCGCGCCTGCAAGCCCATGCCGCCGAACTGGAACAGTTGCTGGCGCGCCTGGCGCCCGCCGATGGGGAAGTGGCCGACCTGCGCAGCGCGCTGGAGCCGCTGCTGGCCCTGGCGGGCAGCGGCGCCTTGACGACGCCCCTGCCGTGGGGCGACATCCCCGGCGGGCGTTATTTCACGGAAGGCGGCTTGCGCCGTTACCCCGAGCTGGAGCAGGCATTCGCCCGTTTCCGCATCGAGGCGACGGGCGGCGAATCGCCGGCCCTGCGCAAGCTGCGCGGCGAGATCTGATTAATATATGGTATCAATTGTTGTTTATGGGTAATTGACTGTCAGTATTGCTTGACGACAAAATCTTATTCCCTGACCATGGCGCATCCCTCCCGATTTTCTCTTTTTTATTGGATGCACCATGTTGTCCTCCCTTAAGGCGCGGCTGATCGCCATCGCCGTTTCCATCGTCGTGCTGGCCATGCTGGCCGTCGCCATCGCCAACTTTTTCACTACCCGCTCCAGCACCCTGGCCGCGCTCGACACGCAGATGCTGCAGTTGTCGCACAGCCATGCCGCGGCCATCGCCGAATGGCTGCGTTCCAAGCAAGCCGTCGTGGGCTCGCTCAAGCAGGGCGCCACGGCGGCCGATCCGCTGCCGGCCCTGAAGGCGGCCGAGCAGGCCGGCACCTTCGACATGGCGTATATCGGCTTTGCCGACAAGCACGCCGTCTTTTCGCAAGAGCGCAAGCGCGCCGCCGACTACGATCCCACGGCGCGGCCCTGGTACAAGCTGGCGTCCGAAGTGGGCGGCCCCATCATCACGGCGCCCTACATCGGCGCCAGCACGGGCAAGCTGGTGGTGACGTTTGCCGAGCCGCTGGGCGGCAAGGGCAGCGTGACGGGCGTGATGGCGGCCGACGTGATGATGGATGCGGTGGTGCAAAACGTCGCCTCGATCAAGCCGACGGCGTCCAGCTATGCCTTCCTCGTCGATGGCGGCGGCAAGATCATCGCCCACCCGGACGGCAAGCTGACCCTGAAGCCGCTGGCCGAGCTGGACCCGGGCCTCAGTGCGCAGGCGCTGGCCGATATCGAAAAGAGCGGCGACGGCGCCGCCATCCGCCTGGGCGAACGCAATGGCATTTTGCATGTGAGTAAGGTGCCGGGCAGCGACTGGCTGCTGGCGACCGTGCTCGACCGTGCAGAAGCGACGCAAGCCCTGAGCTCCATGCTGCGCGCCTCGGCCCTGACGGCCTTGCTGGTGCTGGCCCTGGCCGCCACGGTCTTGAGCGTGCTGGTGGCGCGCGCCTTGCGCCGCCTGGGCCTGGTGCGCGACGCGATGGAAGCGATCGCCACGGGCGACGGCGACCTGACCAGCCGCCTCGACGCGGACGGCACGGACGAGCTGGCGCAGATCGCCAAGGCCTTCAATTTGTTCGTGGAAAAGATCGCCACCGTGCTGGTGCAGATCCGCAGCATCAGCACCCTGGTGCGCAGCGAATCGGCCGACATTGCCGCCGGCAACGCCGACCTGTCGTCGCGCACGGAAGCACAGGCGGGCGCGCTGGAAGAGACCGCCAGTTCGATGGATGAGCTGACCTCGACCGTCAAGCAGAATGCGGAAAACGCGCATGCGGCCAATGAGCTGGCCGTGTCCGCCTCGGAAGTGGCGGCCAAGGGCGGCCGCGTGGTGCAGCAGGTGGTGGGCACCATGGCTGGCATCCAGGAAAGCTCGCGCAAGATCGTCGACATCATCGGCGTGATCGACGGCATCGCCTTCCAGACGAATATCCTGGCCTTGAACGCGGCCGTCGAGGCGGCGCGCGCGGGCGAGCAGGGCAGGGGCTTTGCCGTGGTGGCCTCCGAAGTGCGCAACCTGGCGCAACGCTCCGCCAGCGCGGCGAAGGAAATCAAGGAATTGATCGGCGACTCGGTGGCGAAGGTGGATGCGGGCGGCCGCCTCGTCGATGAGGCGGGCCAGACCATGGACCAGGTGGTGGCGTCGGTGCAGCAATTGACGACCATCATGAGCGAGATCACGGTGGCCAGCCGCGAACAGAGCGCCGGCATCGGCGAGATCAATACGGCCGTCACGCACATGGATACCATGACGCAGCAAAACGCGGCCCTCGTCGAGCAAGCCGCCGCTGCCGCGGAAAGCCTGCAGGAGCAGGCCGTGGACCTGGCGCAAGCCGTCGGCATGTTCCGCCTCGGTGATGCGGGCCCAGTCGCGTCACCTGCGCCCGTGACGCGCCTCAAGGCGAAGCCGGCCGCTCCTGCGCCGCGCGCGCCAGCCCGCGCGCTGTCGCCGGCCAGGCCCGTCAAGGCGGCCAAGTCCGGCGCCGACGAGTGGGAAGAGTTTTAAGCGCTTAGCAGTCGCGACGTTTATTTGGCACGTTCATCCGCGTTTTTGTCAGGTCAGCCTGCCAAAAATGCAGTTCGTCGCAATCGGCGTGTCTGTCGGGGGCGGTATGGCTATAGTGACACCATACCGCAAGCCCACTGCCAGATACCCGAGGAGATTCAAATGAACGTCGCTAAAAACATGGAAGTCATCGCCGTTGTCGCCGCCATCCTGCTCGGCGCCAGCTGCTACGCCATCGCCCCGGCCGCCCCGGCCCTGCAAGTGGCCAGTTCCACGGCCACCCTGGCCGCGCCAGCGAACAAGGCGGCCATGCAAGTGGTGGTGGTCAAGGCCAAGCGCCTGACCGCCTTGGAAAAAGCCCGTTTTGCATAATTGATTGTCAGCAATTTTTGCTGCTGCTACAGTGGCAGCCAGCGGCGATGCGCGCGAGTCCCACGAGGGCGCCGCGACACATAAAAACAAGATACCGAGGATGCACTACATGAAAAAGACACTGCAATTGGCGCTGCTGTTCCTGGCGACTCTGGGCCTGGTGCGCGGCGCGGCCGCCGAGACCCGCTTGCTGGAAATGCGCAACATCGACGCCCGCGTGGTGCGCGTCAAGCTCGATGGCGTGATGGAAGTGCGCATTCGCCAGGGCAACGTGCCTTCGCTGAGCATCACGGCCGACAAGCGCTACATCGCCGACGTCAGCACGGCGCAAAGCGGCGATACCCTGCACATCGAAACGGAAGTGCGCGGCTTCAAGATCGGCCCTTCATCGATCCGCGCCGACCTGGTCCTGCCGAATTTGCGCGAGCTGAGCTCGGAAGGCTTCGGCAGCACGGACATCACGGGTTTCAAGGGCGAGGAACTGACCCTGTCGCTGGAAGGGGCGGGCAGCATCAAGCTGGTGGGCGACTACCGCAAGCTCAATGCCAGCCTGGGCGGCGTGGGCAGCATGCAGATATGGATCGGTAACAATGAGCGGGCCGAGCTGGACTTGCAGGGTGCGGGCTCGGTCGTGCTGGGCGGACGCGGACGACTCTTGAAAGCCAGCCTGGGCGGTCTGGGCAGCCTGAATGCGCAGCAATTCGAAGCGGATGCCGTGAACCTGGAATTGAGCGGCCTCGGCAACGCCACGGTGAATGCCCATACGAATGCCAAGCTGAACTTGAGCGGGCTCGGTTCGGTGGTGGTGTACGGCAAGCCGGTCAACCGCGATGTCAGCGTCGAGGGCCTGGGCAAAGTTAGCTGGAAGTAAAAGCATCCTGCCGCAGGCCGTATTGGCAGGACAAGAATAAGTAGTCAGACCACATCCCATTCCGATGAAAAAACTGATCATTACATTACTCATGCTGTTGACGATACAGCTACCCGCGCGGGCTGGCTTCGCCGAAGGCGCCAGTGCCTACAACAACAAGAATTACGCCTTGGCCTACAAGGAAATATTGCCCCTTGCCAAGACCGGCAGCGCCGATGCCCAGCATTTGCTGGGCTTGATGTATTACATGGGGCGGGGCTTGCCGCAGGATTACAAGCAAGCCATGTTCTGGCACCGCAAGGCGGCCGAGCAGGGCAAGGCCGACGCCCAGTATGTGGTGGGTGCCATGTATTACACGGGCAACGCCGTGCTGCAGGATCATAAGCAAGCCGTGGGCTGGTTCCGCAAGGCGGCCGAGCAGAACCATGCCGAGGCGCAGCAGGTGCTGGGCCTGATGTACCGCTACCACATGGGCGGCGTGCAGCAGGACAACGTCATCGCCTACATGTTGTGGAATCTGGCGGCCGCGAATGGCAACGCGAATGCGGCCGACCAGCGCGCCGCCGTGGTGCGCAAGATGACGCATGAGCAAGTCGAAGAGGGGCAAGCCCTGTCGGCGAAATGGAAGCCGGGCACGCCCTTGCCGCGCCAGTCGAAAACGGGCGCCGGTTAAGACGGGGCGGTGGTCTGCAGGGGAGGGCGGCTTGGCGTACAATCGCCGTTTTCCCTTGAGAGAGTCCCGCCATGCGTGCAGTTGCCATCAGCCAGCCAGGTCCCGCCGACGTTTTGCAGATCGCGGAACGTCCCATGCCGCAATATAAGGCGGGCGAACTGCTGATCAAGGTGCACGCAGCCGGCATCAACCGTCCCGACGTGCTGCAGCGCCTGGGCAAATATGCGCCGCCCGCCGGCGCGTCCGACTTGCCGGGCCTGGAAGTGGCGGGCGAAGTCGTCGATGGCGACTTTGCCAATACCGCGTTCAGGAAGGGCGACCTGGTCTGCGCGCTGGTGCAGGGCGGCGGCTATGCCGAATACTGCGCCGCCCCAAGCGGCCAGTGCCTGCCCTTGCCGCAAGGCTTGACGGCGCTGGAAGGCGCGTCCCTGCCGGAAAACTTCTTTACCGTCTGGAGCAATGTCTTCGACCGCTGCGCGCTGCTTGACGGCGAAACGTTACTGGTGCAGGGCGGCACGTCCGGCATTGGCGTGACGGCCATCCAGTTGGCGGCCGCCCTGGGGCATCGCGTGTTCGCCACGGCGGGCAGCGACGAGAAGGCGCGCGCCTGCGAGGCGCTGGGCGCCGAACGGGGCATCAACTACCGCACGGAAGACTTCGTTGCTGTCGTCAAGGAATTGACCGGTGGCAAAGGCGTCGACGTCATCCTCGACATGGTGGGCGGCGACTACCTGCCGCGCGAAATCGATTGCCTGGCCGACGATGGCCGCATCGGCCTGATCGCCGTGCAGGGCGGCACCAAGGCGGAACTGGACCTGGGTAGCTTGCTGCGCCGCCGCCTGACGGTGACGGGTTCCACCCTGCGCCCCCGTTCCGTCGCCTTCAAGGCGGCCATCGCCAGCCATTTGCGCGCGACCGTCTGGCCGCTGATCGAAGCGGGCAAGATCAAGCCCGTGATCTATCAAACTTTCCCGTTGGAAAAAGCCAACGAGGCGCATGCCTTGATGGAGGCGAGCACGCACGTGGGCAAGATCATGTTGCAAGTTGCCTGAAACGGGGCACTGCCTGTTTGACCGGCATCGGTGCCGGAGTTAGAATGACGGGTTATTAGAATTTAGGCTACTATGCGTCGCAAACTCGTCGTCGGAAATTGGAAAATGAACGGCAGTCGCACCTCGAACGCGGTGTTATTGTCTGAAATAGTTGCTGGCCTGGCTGCCTCTGGCGCCGCCAGCGCCGTCTGTGTGCCTGCGCCGTATCTGGCGCAGTGTCAGGCGCAATTGGCAGGCACGGCTCTGGGCTGGGGTGCGCAGGATGTGTCCGCGCACGCCAGCGGCGCCTACACGGGAGAAATCTCGACCGCCATGCTGCAGGATTTCGGCTGCGGCTATGTGGTGATCGGGCATTCCGAGCGCCGCGCCTACCATGGCGAGAGCGATGCGCAGGTGGCGGCCAAGACGGTTGCGGCGCTGGCGGCGGGCATCACGCCTATCGTCTGCATCGGCGAAACCCTGGCGCAGCGCGAAGCGGGCCAGACCAATGCCGTGGTGGCGCAGCAACTGGGCGCCGTGCTGGCGGCGATTTCCGCCGACGACGTGGCGAAACTGGTGCTGGCCTACGAGCCAGTCTGGGCCATCGGCACGGGCAAGACCGCCACGCCGCAAATGGCGCAGGACGTGCATCAGGTATTGCGCGCCCAGCTGGTGGCAAAGAATGCGGTAGCGGCCGCCGGCGTGCAAATCCTGTACGGCGGCAGCATGAAGCCGGAGAACGCGAAAGAATTGATGGCGATGCCGGATATCGATGGCGGTCTGATCGGTGGAGCAGCATTGAAGGCGGCGGATTTCCTGGCGATTATTCACGCCGCTGATTGAATTACTTTAAACTAAGAATGGAATTGCAATGAACATGATGTTCAATCTGGTAGTGGTAGTACAGGTTATTTCGGCTTTGTCGATTATCGCGCTGGTGTTGTTGCAGCACGGTAAGGGCGCCGACATGGGCGCCGCCTTCGGTTCGGGCGCCTCGGGCAGCCTGTTCGGTGCGACGGGTTCGTCGAACTTCATGTCGAAATCGACGGGCGTTGCCGCCGCGATCTTCTTCGGCGCCACCCTGGCCCTGTCGCTGATGGCGAATCAGCGCGCCACCACGGTCGGCGGCGGCGTGATGGATAAAGTCGTCAAGCCAGTGCCAGTCACCGGCGCGGGCGCGATCCCGACGACGGTGCCAGCAGCAGCTCCGGCTGCCAGCGCTCCGGCAGCGGCGGCTCCGGTTGCCAGCACCCCGGCCGGCGCGATTCCGAAGTAATTCTGTATCCGCTCGATACCTCATCGAGAGTAATTCTCATTACGGGCAGATTATTGCTCAATGTTTTAGCAGTGCGGCAGGAAAAAATCGTGGCGCGCTGGAAGATGTAAAAATTTATCGTTTTTATCTGTGTTTTGATGCATTTGTGCATTAACTTTAGCGGCAAAGCAGAGTAGAATACGGGCCTTACCGCCGACGTGGTGAAATTGGTAGACACGCTATCTTGAGGGGGTAGTGGCGAAAGCTGTACGAGTTCGAGTCTCGTCGTCGGCACCAGAAATCAGAAGCCAGCAACGGCGCACGAGCCATGGCTCGTACAAAGTTGCTGGCTTTTTTTACGAGGATGTGTCGTTCGATCCTGGTCTTAGCTTTGATTGGGGTCGTGCGTTAGATACGCTGCAAATGATCGCAGCGTCCTCATTTAACCGATCGTTCAATATAAGCTCATCAATCGTGAACCTCGAAAATTACTTCCCCGTCCTGCTGTTCATTATTATCGGCCTTGGTGTCGGTATCGCTCCCCAGCTCCTGGGGCGCCTGTTAGGCCCTAACAAGCCTGACGCAGCAAAACTCTCCCCGTACGAATGTGGCTTTGAAGCATTCGAAGACGCGCGCATGAAATTTGATGTGCGCTACTATCTGGTCGCAATCCTGTTTATTTTGTTCGATCTGGAAACGGCATTCTTTTTCCCATGGGGCGTTGCAATGCGCGACCTGGGCTGGGCCGGTTTCGTCACGATGATGGTGTTCATCGCTGAATTCGTGGTCGGATTTTGGTACATTTGGAAGAAAGGTGCCCTTGACTGGGAATAAGCCATGGCTATTGAAGGCGTATTAAGCGAAGGTTTCATCACCACCTCGGCCGACAAGCTGATCAACTGGGCGCGCACCGGGTCTATGTTCCCGATGACGTTCGGTCTGGCCTGCTGTGCGGTCGAAATGATGCATGTGGGCGCAGCCCGCTACGATATGGACCGTTTCGGCGTCGTGTTTCGTCCGTCGCCGCGTCAGTCCGACGTCATGATCGTTGCCGGCACCCTGTGCAACAAGATGGCGCCGGCCCTGCGCAAGGTCTACGACCAGATGGCAGAGCCACGCTGGGTCATCTCGATGGGTTCCTGCGCCAATGGCGGCGGGTACTACCATTACTCCTATTCCGTGGTGCGCGGTTGCGACCGCATCGTGCCCGTCGACGTGTATGTGCCTGGCTGTCCTCCGACCGCTGAAGCCTTGCTGTACGGCATCATGCAGTTGCAGAACAAGATCAAGCGTACCAGCACGATCGCACGCTAACGGGGCCGCTTCAGATTATGACAACACATTTAGAAGTATTGCAAAACGCCCTCGGCACTGCCCTGGGCGATCGCGTTAGCACGACGGTTGCGCTGGGGGAAGTCACCCTGGTCGTCAAGGCCGAGGACTACCTGGCCGTGATGCTGACCCTGCGCGACGATCCGGCCCTGCATTTCGAGCAATTGCTCGACCTGTGCGGCGTCGACTACTCGACCTATGGCGACGGTAGCTGGGATGGCCTGCGTTTCGCGGCCGTTTCGCACTTGCTGTCGGTCAAGCACAACTGGCGCGTGCGCGTGCGCGTGTTCGCGCCGGACGACGACATGCCGCTGCTGCCCTCCGTGGTCGGCATCTGGCGTGCCGTCAACTGGTACGAGCGCGAAGCATTCGACCTGCTGGGCATCCTCTTCGAAGGCCACAACGACTTGCGCCGCCTGCTGACCGACTACGGTTTCATCGGCCATCCGTTCCGCAAGGATTTCCCCGTCTCCGGCTATGTCGAGATGCGCTACGATCCGGAACAAAAGCGCGTGATTTACCAGCCCGTGACGATCGAGCCGCGGGAAAACGTGCCGCGCGTGATCCGCGAAGAACATTACGGGATGAAATAATGGCTGAGATTAAGAACTACACCCTGAACTTTGGGCCGCAGCATCCGGCCGCGCACGGTGTGCTGCGCCTGGTGCTGGAGATGGATGGCGAAGTCATCCAGCGCGCCGACCCGCATATCGGCCTGCTGCACCGCGCCACCGAAAAGCTGGCCGAACAGAAGACCTACCTGCAATCCGTGCCGTACATGGACCGTCTCGACTATGTGTCGATGATGTGCAATGAACATGCGTACGTGATGGCCATCGAAAAGATGCTGGGCCTGGAAGTGCCGCTGCGCGCGCAATACATCCGCGTCATGTTCGACGAGATGACGCGTATCCTGAATCACCTGATGTGGCTCGGCACCCACGCGCTGGACGTCGGCGCCATGGGCCCGTTCCTGTATTGCTTCCGCGACCGCGAAGACTTGTTCGACGCCTACGAGGCGGTATCGGGCGCGCGCATGCACGCGGCCTACTACCGTCCGGGCGGCGTGTACCGCGACTTGCCGGATGCGATGCCGCAGCACAAGGCGTCGATCATCCGCAACGCCAAGGCCATCGGCAAGCTGAACGAAAACCGCCAGGGCTCCCTGCTGGACTTCATCGAAGACTTCGCGCGCCGTTTCCCGAACTCCGTGGACGAGTACGAAACCCTGCTGACCGACAACCGTATCTGGAAACAGCGTACCGTCGGCATCGGCGTGGTCTCGCCGGAAGATGCGCTGGCCATGGGCTTTACGGGCGCCATGCTGCGCGGCTCGGGCGTGCAGTGGGACTTGCGCAAGAAACAGCCGTACGAAGTGTACGACTTGATGGATTTCGACATTCCTATCGGCACCAACGGCGATTGCTACGACCGCTACCTGGTTCGCGTGGAAGAGCTGCGCCAGTCGAACCGCATCATCAAGCAATGCGTGGAGTGGCTGCGCAACAATGAAGGTCCTGTCATGACCAGCAACCGCAAGGTGGCGCCTCCGGGCCGCGTCGACATGAAGACCAACATGGAATCGCTGATTCACCACTTCAAGCTGTTCACGGAAGGTTTCCACGTGCCGCCAGGCGAGGCCTACAGCGCCGTGGAACATCCGAAGGGCGAGTTCGGCGTGTACCTGGTGTCCGACGGCGCCAACAAGCCGTACCGCATGAAACTGCGCGCGCCAGACTACGCCCACTTGCAGTCGCTCGACGAGATGGCGCGTGGGCACATGCTTGCCGACGCCGTGACCATCATCGGGACGCAAGATATCGTGTTCGGCAGTATTGACCGCTAAGAGGCAAAAAGTATGTTGTTATCAGAGCAATGCTATAAGAAAATTGACCGCGAGCTGGCCAAGTACCCGGCCGACCAGCGTCAGTCGGCCGTCATGGCCGCGCTGGCCCATGCCCAGGATGAACTGGGCTGGCTGGCGCCGGAAACCATGAAGGAACTGGCCGATTACATCGGCATGCCGGCGATTGCCGTGCAGGAAGTGGCCACGTTCTACAATATGTACAACGTGAAACCCGTGGGCAAGCACAAGATCACCGTGTGCACCAACCTGCCATGCGCCCTGTCGGGCGGCGTGCGCGCTGCAGACTACCTGAAGCAGAAACTGGGTATCGATTTCCGCGAAACCACCGCAGACGGCCAGTTCACCCTGGTTGAAGGCGAGTGCATGGGTGCTTGCGGCGATGCGCCTGTCTTGCTGGTCAGTAATAAAACCATGTGCAGCTGGATGTCGAACGAGAAAATCGACGCCATGCTGGAGGAACTCAAGAAATGACGTCACTCCACAACCGCCATATCGATCCATTGATCCTGAAGGATCTGGATGGCAAGAACTGGCATTTGCAAGATTATGTGAACCGCGGCGGCTATAGCGCCCTGCGGCGTATCCTGGAAGAGAAAATCACGCCGGAACAGATCATCGCCGACCTCAAGGCTTCGTCCTTGCGCGGCCGTGGTGGCGCGGGTTTTCCTACCGGCTTGAAGTGGAGCTTCATGCCGCGCCAGTTCCCGGGTCAAAAATACCTCGTCTGCAATACAGATGAAGGCGAACCGGGCACTTTCAAGGACCGCGACATCATTCGTTACAATCCCCATGCGCTGATCGAAGGCATGGCCATTGGCGCTTATGCGATGGGCATCACCGTCGGTTATAACTATATCCACGGTGAAATCTTCCAGGAATACCTGCGTTTCGAAGAAGCGTTGGAAGAGGCGCGCGCCGCCGGTTTCCTGGGCGACAAGATCATGGGCAGCGAGTTCTCGTTCCAGTTGCATGCGCACCATGGTTATGGCGCCTACATCTGCGGCGAAGAAACGGCCCTGCTGGAGTCGCTGGAAGGCAAGAAAGGCCAGCCGCGCTTCAAGCCGCCTTTCCCAGCCTCGTTTGGCCTGTACGGCAAGCCGACGACGATCAACAACACGGAAACCTTCGCGGCCGTGCCTTTCGTGCTGAACATTGGTCCAGAGAAATACCTGGCGATGGGCAAGCCGAACAACGGCGGTTCGAAGATCTTCTCGATCTCGGGCGACGTGGAAAAACCGGGCAACTACGAAGTGCCGCTCGGCACCCCGTTTGCGACCCTGCTGGAACTGGCAGGCGGCATGCGCGGTGGCAAAAAGATCAAGGCCGTGATCCCTGGCGGTTCGTCCGCTCCGGTGATCCGCGGCGACATCATGATGCAGACCGACCTGGACTACGACTCGATCGCGAAAGCCGGTTCGATGTTGGGTTCGGGCGCCGTCATCGTGATGGACGAAACACGCTGCATGGTAAAGGCGCTGGAACGCCTGTCCTACTTCTACTTTGAAGAATCGTGCGGCCAGTGTACGCCTTGCCGTGAAGGCACAGGCTGGATGTACCGCATGGTGCACCGCATCGAGCAGGGGCAGGGTCGTCCAGACGACCTGGACATGCTCAACTCGATCGCCGACAACATCCAGGGCCGCACCATTTGCGCGCTGGGTGATGCGGCTGCCATGCCGGTACGGGCCTTCATTAAGAATTTCCGTGAAGAATTTGAATATCATATCGAGCACAAGCATTGCTTAGTGCCCGCATATATCTAAGCTGCGTCAGGTAACGATCACCATGGTTGAAATCGAAATAGACGGCAAAAAAGTCGAAGTCCCTGCTGGTAGCATGGTGATGGACGCCGCCAACAAATTGGGAACCTACATTCCGCACTTCTGCTATCACAAGAAATTGTCGATCGCAGCGAACTGCCGCATGTGCCTGGTCGAAGTGGAAAAGGCGCCCAAGCCTTTGCCCGCTTGTGCGACCCCGGTCAGTGCCGGCATGATCGTGCGCTCCGCCAGCGATAAAGCTGTGCAGGCGCAAAAGTCGGTCATGGAATTCTTGCTGATTAACCACCCGCTCGATTGCCCTATCTGCGATCAGGGCGGCGAATGCCAGTTGCAAGACTTGGCAGTGGGTTACGGCAAGAGCGAATCGCGCTACAAGGAAGACAAGCGCGTCGTGCAGCCGAAGGAAGCCGGTCCGCTGGTGTCCATGCAAGAAATGTCGCGCTGCATCCAGTGCACCCGTTGCGTACGCTTTGGCCAGGAAGTGGCCGGCGTGATGGAACTGGGCATGATCGGCCGCGGCGAACACTCGGAAATCGTGTCCTTCGTGGGCCAGACGGTCGACTCCGAACTGTCGGGCAACATGATCGACCTGTGCCCGGTCGGCGCACTGACCTCGAAGCCGTTCCGCTACAGCGCCCGTACGTGGGAACTGTCGCGCCGCAAATCGGTCAGCCCGCATGACGGCCTGGGCGCGAACCTGATCGTGCAAGTGAAAGCTGGCAAGGTCAAGCGCGTATTGCCGCTGGAAAACGAAGCCGTCAACGAGTGCTGGATCTCGGATAAGGACCGTTTCTCGTACGAAGCGCTGGACAGCGCCGAACGCCTGACGTCCCCGATGCTGAAACAAGGCAACGAGTGGAAAGAAGTCGATTGGCAAACGGCACTGGAATACGTGGCGCACGGTTTGAAAAATATCAAGCACGAGCATGGCGCCGACGCCATCGCCGCGCTGGCAACGCCGCATTCGACGGTCGAAGAGCTGGTCCTGCTGCAAAAGGTCGCCAACGGTCTCGGTTCCGAGCACGTCGACTTCCGCCTGCGCCAGACCGACTTCGCGCTCGACGCGTCCGTCAAACCTTGGCTGGGCATGCCGATCAACGAATTTGGCCAGATCAAGCGCGCCTTCGTCATCGGCTCGTTCCTGCGCAAGGATCACCCATTGCTGGCCACGCGTTTGCGCGCGTCCGTCAAGGGCGGCGCCAAGCTGTCGATCCTGCACGCCTCCGACGATGATCAATTGATCACCATCGCCAACAAGATGATTGTCGCGCCTGGCGATTGGCTGGCGGCCTTGTCGGAAGTGGTCGTTGCTGTTGCTAAAGCGAAAGAAATCGCCGCGCCAGCCGGTTTTGAAGCGGTGACCGCTTCGGACGTGGCCGTCGCGATTGCCGCCAGCCTGATGGCCGGCGACAACGGCGCCGTGTTGCTGGGTAATGCGGCAACGCAACACCCGCAAGCGTCGCAACTGCATGCTGCCGCGCAATGGATCGCCGAACAGACGGGCGCCAAGCTCGGTTACCTGACGGAAGCGGCCAACACGGTTGGCGCGCACCTGGTCGCCAAGCCGCGCGCCAACGTGCAAGCTGCGTTTGCCGCGCCGAAAAAAGCCTACGTGCTGCTGCACGCGGAGCCGGAACTCGATGCTGCCAATCCACAAGCGGCCCGTGCCGCCCTGGATGGCGCCGACATGGTCGTGGCCATGTCCGCCTTCAAGCACGGCATGGATTACGCCGACGTCTTGCTGCCGATCGCCCCGTTCGCTGAAACCTCGGGCACCTTCGTCAACTGCGAAGGCCGCGCGCAAAGCTTCAACGGCACCGTGAAACCGCTGGCCGATACCCGTCCAGCCTGGAAAGTGCTGCGCGTCCTGGGCAACATCCTGGGCCTGGCCGGTTTCGACTACGACACTTCCGAAGCAATCCGCGACGAAGCGTTTGGCGCCGGCGTGACCGATCTGTCGGCACAGCTGAACAACATCGCCAAGAACGCGCCGGAAGCGGCAAGCTACGCACCGGCTTCGCCGGCGCTGCAACGCATCGCCGACGTGCCGATCTACTTCGCCGACGCGCTGGTACGCCGCTCCGAACCGCTGTTGCGCACGGTCGATGGCGCCGCACCGCAAGCGCACCTGTCCCTGGCGCTGGCTGACAAGCTGGGCATCAAGGCGGGCGACAAGGTCAAAGTGGCGCAAGGCTCCGGCAGCGCCATCCTGGTGGCGGCACTCCATGCCGGCCTGCCAGCCAATGTGGTGAAAGTGTCGGCGGCGCATGCCTCGACGGCTAGCCTGGGCGGCATGTTCGGTGACATCACAGTTGAAACAGCAGAGGGGAAAATCTGATGGCTCTGCCTGAATTTGTAAACGTCATCAACAGCAGCGGCCAGGATTTGCTGGGCGGCTCGTGGCCGTTCTTCTGGACCCTGATCAAGATCCTGTGCGTGCTGCTGCCGCTGATGGGCCTGGTTGCCTACCTGACCTTGTGGGAACGCAAGCTGATCGGCTGGATCCAGATCCGCGTCGGCCCGAACCGCGTGGGTCCACTGGGCTTGCTGCAACCGATCGCCGATGCGCTGAAACTCTTGTTCAAAGAGATCATCATCCCGTCCAAGGCCGCCAAGGGCCTGTTCGTGATCGGCCCGATCATGACCATCATGCCGGCCCTGGCCGCCTGGTCGGTCGTGCCGTTCGGTCCGCAAGCCGTGCTGGCCAACGTCAACGCAGGCTTGCTGATGCTGCTGGCGATTACCTCGATGGAAGTCTACGGCATCATCATCGCCGGCTGGGCCTCGAACTCGAAGTACTCGTTCATGGGCGCCATGCGCGCTTCGGCACAGATGATTTCGTATGAAATCCCGATGGGCTTCGTGATGGTCATCGTGCTGATGGTGTCGGGCAGCCTGAACTTCATCGACATCGTCGGCGGCCAGCAAATCGGCTTCTTCGCCGACAAGGGCGTGAACTTCCTGTCGTGGAACTGGCTGCCGCTGCTGCCGATGTTCGTCATCTACCTGGTGTCGGGCCTGGCTGAAGCCAACCGTCACCCGTTCGACGTCGTCGAAGGCGAGTCGGAAATCGTGGCCGGCCACATGGTCGAGTACTCGGGCATGGCCTACGCCATGTTCATGCTGGCCGAATACGCCAACATGATCCTGATCGGCGCGCTGGCTTCGATCATGTTCCTCGGTGGCTGGTCCGCACCATTTGCTTTCCTTGAGTTCTGGGGTGGTTTCGGCGGCTTCTTCTGGCTGTTCGCCAAGACCTTCTTCATCGTGTCGGTGTTCATCTGGGTGCGCGGTACTTTCCCACGCTACCGTTATGACCAGATCATGCGCCTCGGCTGGAAAGTGTTTATCCCGTTGACGCTGGTCTACCTGGTCTTCGTCGCTGCCTGGATGCAGACATCCTGGAATATTTGGAAGTAAGAGAGTGCATACGAATGGATAAGGTAAAAGATTTCTTCAGCAGCCTCTTGTTAGGCGAGCTGATCAAGGGCATGGCGTTGACAGGCAAGTACATGTTTTCGCGCAAGATCACGGTGCAATTCCCGGAAGAGAAGACACCGATCTCGCCGCGTTTCCGTGGCTTGCACGCGCTGCGCCGCTACCCGAACGGCGAGGAACGTTGCATCGCCTGCAAACTGTGCGAAGCGGTTTGCCCGGCGATGGCCATCACGATCGAATCGGAACAGCGTGACGACGGCTCGCGCCGCACCACGCGTTACGATATTGACTTGACCAAGTGCATCTTCTGCGGTTTCTGCGAAGAGTCCTGCCCGGTCGATTCGATCGTCGAGACGCAAATCCTGGAATACCACGGCGAGAAACGCGGGGATTTGTATTACACGAAAGAGATGTTGCTGGCCGTAGGTGATCGTTATGAAAATGACATCGCCGCTGCGCGCGCCGCCGACGCACCTTATCGCTGATGGATGCGCCGCAGCTGACAAGCTGCGGCGCGCCCCTCGTTCATCTGTACGTCTATTGGGTTTTTTATGGACTTTAAAACAATTTTGTTTTACGCCTTCGCGCTGATCTTGATTCTGGCAGCGACGCGCGTCATCACGGCCCGTAATCCGGTCCACGCAGTACTGTTCCTGGTACTGTCCTTCTTTTCCGCAGCGGGCATCTGGATGCTGCTGCAAGCTGAATTCCTGGCCATCGTGCTGGTATTGGTGTATGTCGGCGCCGTGATGGTGCTGTTCCTCTTCGTGGTCATGATGCTCGATATCAATATCGACCGCATGCGCGAAGGTTTCTGGGGCTATCTGCCTTTGTCGGTGACGGTGGGCGTGATCATCGTGCTGGAAATGGCCGCTGTCCTGTGGCACGGTTTCCGCAACTTTGCGCCTAGCATCGCTCCGGTGAACGTCAACCTGGGCGGCACCAAGGAACTGGGCCTGCTGATCTACACGAAATATGTGTTCGCCTTCGAGATCGCCGCCGTCGTGCTGCTGGTGGCCATCGTTGCCGCGGTCGCACTGACTTTGCGCAAACGCAAGGACACCAAGCATTTTGCTCCAGGCGATGCGGTACGCGTCAAGCGCAACGACCGCCTGAAGATCATCAAGATGGACGCGGTCGTCGAGCGTCCTGCGGCTGAGCCGGAAGTTAAGGAGGCACCATGACATTATCGCTCACACATTTTCTGGTCCTGGGCGCGATCCTGTTCGCAATCTCGATCGTCGGTATTTTCCTGAACCGCAAGAACATCATCGTATTGCTGATGGCAATCGAATTGATGCTGCTGGCGGTGAATATGAATTTCATCGCGTTCTCCCATTTCATGGGCGACGCGGCCGGTCAGATCTTCGTTTTCTTCATCCTGACGGTTGCCGCCGCTGAGTCGGCTATCGGTCTGGCTATTCTGGTGGTGATGTTCCGTAATCTGGATACCATCAACGTCGAAGACCTGGACAGCCTCAAAGGCTGATGTTTTTCAGACTCGATCTCTCGAATAATAACGATTAAGGTTCATCATGGCGGGGCAACTCCTCAACCCTAACCTCCTTCTTGCCGTACCGCTGGCGCCGCTGGCCGGTGCCGCGATTGCAGGCTTGCTTGGCACCCAGTTCCTGGGTAATTTGGTCGGACGCAAGACGTCGCATACCGCGACGATCCTGGGCGTACTGATTGCGTTCATCCTGTCCGTGCAGACATTGCTGGCAGTGATGGATGGCGCGACATTCAATGGCACGATCTATAACTGGATGACGATCGGCACCCTGAAGATGGAAGTGGGCTTCCAGATCGATTCGCTGTCGGCGATGATGATGTGCGTGGTCACCTTCGTCTCCCTGATGGTGCATATCTATACGATCGGCTACATGAAGGATGACGAAGGCTACAACCGCTTCTTCGCCTACATCTCGCTGTTCACGTTCTCGATGTTGATGCTGGTCATGGCCAACAACTTCCTGCAACTGTTCTTCGGTTGGGAAGCAGTGGGCCTGGTCTCTTACCTGCTGATCGGTTTCTGGTACCAGCGTCCGACGGCCATCGTGGCCAATATGAAGGCTTTCCTCGTCAACCGCGTGGGCGACTTCGGCTTCATCCTGGGCATCGGCCTGCTGCTGGCCTACGCCGGCACCATGAACTACCAGGAAGTGTTCGCCAAGAAAGACGAACTGGCACTGCTGAGCTTGCCAGGTACCGACTGGGCCCTGCTGACCGTTGCCTGCATCTGCCTGTTCATCGGCGCGATGGGCAAGTCGGCGCAGTTCCCGCTGCACGTGTGGCTGCCTGACTCGATGGAAGGTCCTACCCCGATTTCGGCACTGATTCACGCCGCGACGATGGTGACGGCCGGTATCTTCATGGTTTCGCGCATGTCGCCGCTGTTCGAACTGTCCGACACGGCACTGTCCTTCATCCTGGTGATCGGCTCCATCACGGCGCTGTTCATGGGCTTCCTGGGCATCATCCAGAACGACATCAAGCGCGTCGTCGCTTACTCGACCCTGTCGCAGCTCGGTTACATGACCGTGGCGCTGGGCTCGTCCGCGTACTCCGTGGCCGTGTTCCACCTGATGACGCACGCATTCTTCAAGGCACTGCTGTTCCTGGGCGCCGGTTCCGTCATCATCGGCATGCACCATGACCAGGACATCCGCAACATGGGCGGCCTGCGCAAGTACATGCCAATCACGTGGATCACTTCCCTGGTCGGTTCGCTGGCCCTGATCGGCACGCCGCTGTTCTCCGGTTTCTACTCGAAAGACAGCATCATCGAAGCCGTCGAAGCGACGCACATCTGGGGCGCTGGCTTTGCCCAGTTCGCCGTGCTGGCTGGCGTGTTCGTTACCGCCTTCTACTCGTTCCGCATGTATTTCCTCGTCTTCCACGGCAAGGAACGTTTCGGCCAGCCGCATGCGCACGGCCATGACGACCATCACGCACCGAAAGCGGCCCATGGCGCGCACGGCGATGCACATGACGACCACCACGAAGAAGAGGAAGACGACCACGGCCACCACGGCCTGGAACCTGGCCAGAAGCCGCATGAATCGCCGTTCGTCGTGTGGTTCCCGCTGGTGATGCTGGCGATTCCATCGCTGATCATCGGCTACCTGACGATCGGCCCGATGCTGCATGGCGATTTCTTCAAGGGCGTGATCTTCGTCGGCGAAAACCATCCAGCAATGGAAGAGTTGTCGCATGAATTCCACGGCGCAATGGCGATGGCGATCCACGGCCTGTCGACGGCACCGTTCTGGCTGGCATTGTCCGGCGTGGTGGCAGCCTACTACTGCTACATGGTCAACCCGCGTGTGCCGGCCTGGTTCTTTGCCAAGTTCCACGCGATCCACACCCTGCTGGACAACAAGTACTACATGGACAAGTTCAATGAAGTCGTGTTCGCCGGCGGTGCCCGCTTGCTGGGTAATGGCCTGTGGAACTTCGGTGACAAGAAGCTGATCGATGGCCTGCTGGTCAACGGTAGCGCCAAGGTCGTCGCCTGGCTGTCCTCGCTGTCGCGAGTGTTGCAGACCGGCTACATCTATCACTATGCATTCGTGATGATCCTGGGCGTGCTGGGCTTCCTGATCTATTTCCTGCCATTCTGGCCCGCTAAGTAAGCTGACCTGATAAAAGAATACTGAGAACCATGATGCAGTCTACGATTTCTACACTACCTCCTTACCTGAGTCTGTCGATCTGGGTGCCGATCATTTGCGGCGTCCTGGTCCTGGCTCTCGGCCGTGACAGCAAAGCGGGCTTTACCCGCTGGCTGTCGCTGGCCGGCGCGGTGCTCAGCATGCTGTGCACCTGGCCCCTGATCCAGCATTTCGACAACGCCGCGCACGGCATGCAATTCGTCGAAAAAGCACCGTGGATTGAAACCTTCAATATCTGGTACTCGCTGGGTATCGACGGCCTGTCCCTGTGGTTCGTGCCACTGACGGCCTTCATCACCGTCATCGTCGTCATTTCGGCTTGGCAAGTGATCGAGAAGCGCATCGCCCAGTACATGGGCTCGTTCCTGATCCTGTCGGGCCTGATGATCGGCGTGTTCTGCGCGCTGGACGGCTTGCTGTTCTACTTCTTCTTTGAAGCAACCCTGATCCCGATGTTCATCATCATCGGTATCTGGGGCGGTTCGAACCGCGTGTACGCGTCGTTCAAGTTCTTCCTGTACACCTTCTTCGGTTCGCTGCTGACCCTGGTTGCCATCATCTACCTGCGCAATGTGTCGGGCACTTTCGACATCCTGGCCTGGCATGCGTTCAAGCTGACGATGAACGAACAGATCTTCATCTTCCTGGCCTTCCTGATGGCGTTTGCCGTCAAGGTGCCGATGTTCCCCGTGCATACGTGGTTGCCGGACGTCCACGTGGAAGCGCCTACGGGCGGTTCCGCCGTGCTGGCCGCCATCATGCTGAAACTGGGCGCCTATGGCTTCCTGCGTTTCTCGCTGCCGATCACGCCGGACGCCAGCCATTACCTGTCGGGTTTCATGATCGCCTTGTCGCTGATCGCCGTCATCTATATCGGTCTGGTTGCCTTGGTGCAAACCGACATGAAAAAACTGGTTGCCTATTCGTCGATCGCGCACATGGGTTTCGTCACCCTGGGCTTCTTCATGTTCAACGACATCTCGGTGCAGGGCGGTATCGTGCAGATGGTCTCGCACGGCTTCATCTCCGGCGCGATGTTCCTGTGCATCGGCGTGCTGTATGACCGCATGCATACCCGCAACATCGCCGACTACGGCGGCGTCGTGAACCGCATGCCGAAATTTGCCGCCTTCTTCGTGCTGTTCTCGATGGCTAACTGCGGTCTGCCAGCGACTTCCGGCTTCGTAGGCGAGTTCATGGTGATCCTGGGCGCGGTGAAATTCAACTTCTGGATTGGTCTGCTGGCTGCAACGGCACTGATCTGGGGCGCGGCGTACTCGCTGTGGATGGCCAAGCGCGTGGTGTTCGGCAAGATCAAGAACAAGCATGTGGCCGAATTGACCGACATCAACAAACGTGAATTCTTCATGCTTGCTGTGCTGGCCATCGCCGTGCTCGTGATGGGTCTGTACCCAGCCCCGTTCACCGACACGATGCAAACTTCGGTTGCCGACCTGCTGCAGCATGTCGCCACCAGCAAGTTGCCTTAAATAGAAGACCGATAACATGACTAATGCACCTAATCTGGTACCGCTGTACGCGGAAATCTTTCTGCTGATCGCCACGTCGGCGCTCTTGCTGATCGATATGTTCTTGCCTGCGGCGAAGCGTTCGATCACTTACGTGCTGGCCTTGCTGACCCTGGCCGGCTGCGCCTTGCTGACCGTGGGCGACTTCAACGCGGGCACCACCGTCTACACGTTCAATAACATGTTCGTGTCGGACCCGATGTCGCAGTTGCTGAAACTGTTCTCCTACGGCGCCGTGGCGCTGACCCTGATCTACTCGCGTGCCTACGCCACCGACCGCAGCATGCTGTCGGGCAACCTGGGCGGCGAGTTCTACGTGCTGGCCCTGTTTGCACTGCTGGGCCAGATGATCATGATCTCGGCCAACAACTTCCTGATCATCTACCTGGGTCTGGAACTGATGTCGCTGTCGCTGTACGCACTGATCGCCTTGCGCCGTGACAATGCCAAGGCCACGGAAGCGGCCATGAAATACTTCATCCTGGGCGCACTGGCTTCCGGTTTCATGTTGTACGGTATCTCGATGCTGTACGGCGCCTCCGGTACCCTGGACCTGGGCGAACTGCGCGTGGCGCTGGAAAACGGCAAGACCAACGGCACCATCATGGTCTTCGGCCTGGTGTTCCTGGTAGCCGGCCTGGCCTTCAAACTGGGCGTCGTGCCATTCCACATGTGGGTGCCTGACGTGTATCAAGGTTCGCCGACGGCAGTGACCCTGCTGCTGGGCGCGGCGCCGAAACTGGCCGCCTTCGCCATCACCCTGCGCTTGCTGGCCGAAGGCTTGCTGCCGATGGCGCATGACTGGCAGCAAATGCTGCTGGTGCTGGCCGTGATGTCGCTGGCGATCGGTAACTTCACCGCCATCGCGCAAACGAATTTGAAGCGCATGTTGGCGTACTCGACCATCGCACAAATGGGCTTCGTTCTGCTGGGCCTGCTGTCCGGTACCGTGGATGCACCGAACAACACCCTGAACGCGGCTGGCGCAGCCACCGCCTACGGCGCCTCGATGTACTACGTCATCACCTATGTGTTCACCACCCTGGGCACCTTTGGCGTGATCATGTTGTTGGCACGTAATGGTTTCGAAGCAGACGAACTGGCCGACTTCAAGGGCCTGGGCAAACGCAGCCCGATCTTCGCGCTGGTGATGACCCTGTTCATGTTCTCGCTGGCCGGCGTGCCGCCGCTGATGGGCTTCATGGCCAAGTACTCGGTGCTGGCATCGGTATTGGCCACGGGCCAGCTGTGGCTGACCATCGCCGCCGTGCTGTTCTCGCTGATCGGCGCCTTCTACTACCTGCGCGTCGTGAAGATGATGTGGTTCGACGAGCCGACCGACAGCAATGCGCTGGTCGTGCATGGCGACATGCGCGTCGTGCTGGCCCTGAACGGCGTGTTCGTCCTGGCGCTGGGTGCGATGCCTAACAGCATCCTGGCTGCCTGCGCGACCGCCATCACCAAGACCCTGGCGTCCTGACCGATGGATGTGACCGTCTCGAGCTGGCTGGTGATCGCCCTGGGCATCCTGGGCGCCAACCTGCCTTTCCTGAACGAGAAACTGTTTGCCGCCGTGCCCTTGAAAAAGGCGGCGCAAGCAGACGGGGGCAAAGGCTGGCGCAAGCCGCTGGCGCTGCGCCTGCTGGAGATGGTGATTCTGTACTTCATCGTCGGCGCCGTGGCGTTCGCGCTCGAAGCGCGCATCGGCAACGGTTTCCCGCAGACGTGGGAGTTCTATGCCATCACGGGATGCCTGTTCCTGGTGCTGGCTTTCCCAGGCTTTGTCACACGCTACCTGCGCAAACGGCGCTAGAACGCTGACCAAACCTACTGCGCGTCGCGCTTTGCGGCCTGCGATGCTCACTGTGCTCAAGCACAGTTCCGCTTCTCAGCCACAAATCACAGCCGCTCGCTACGGTTTTGTCAGTGTTCCTCCCCTCCGAAAGCGGCGCCTCTGGCGCCGTTTTTTTTTATTGAGCATAATCAAGGTATGGATACTGAACGCATGGATATGAATTTAACTGAGACCAAGGTGGACGGCGAGCTCGTCTATCAGGGCGGCTTCCTGCGCGTGCAGCGCGACCGGGTTGCACTGCCGGACGGCAAGATCACGGCGCGCGAATTCGTCCTGCATCCGGGCGCCGTCGTCATCCTGCCGCTGCTCGACGATGGCACCGTGCTGATGGAACGCCAGTACCGCTATCCGCTGGACCGGGTCTTCATTGAATTCCCGGCCGGCAAGATCGATGCGGGCGAATCGCACCTGGCTTGCGCCCAGCGCGAGTTGCTGGAAGAAACGGGTTACACGGCCAGCGACTGGCAATTCGTCTCCACCATCCACAACGCCATCGCGTATTCGGACGAGCACCTGGAACTGTTCCTGGCGCGCGGCCTGGTAGCGGGCGAACGCCAGCTCGATGAAGGCGAATTCCTCGAAACGTTCACGGCCACCGTGCCGCAGCTGCTCGACTGGGTCAAGGATGGCACGATCACGGACGTGAAAACCGTCATCGGCATCTTCTGGCTCGACAAGATTACCAGCGGCGCCTGGCAGCCGGCTTGATCCTGCGCATGCGCACGGCGATCTTCCTGTTGCTGGCGTCGGCCAGCCTGGGCGCACACGGGGCGGCGCGCACGCCGTTCCAGGTGCGCTGCGAAGACACGATCAGCAAGACGGTGTCCGTGCTGACGGCGCAGCAGAACGGCTACAGCATCGACACGCATCTGCCGTACAAGGCCCTGACGGTGATGAAGGGCACGGCGCGCGCCAATACCTGGGTGCTGGGCTTGACGAAGACCGAGTCGCGCGTGGCCATCGCCCTGGCCGGCCCCATGCTGCAAGACCCGGCCAGCGGCTACGAATGCGTGGCGCCGCAGATTACCGTCACCCTCACGTATGCGCCCGTGGTGATCTATATCGGCCGCGAATTTGCCCCCGGCACTTGCGCGTATGATGAGATACTGGCGCACGAACTGCGGCACATGAAAACCTATATGGAACACTTGCCGCGCGTGGAAAAGACCGTGCGCGCCGCGCTGGCGAAGCGCTTCGAGGCGCGGCCCCTGTATGCGCCCAACGGCACGGCCAAGGCGGCGCTGGCGCGCGAGATCGACACGGGCTGGTTGCCGTACGTCAAGGCCGAAATGCGCAAGGTGGAAATTTTGCAGGCGGCCATCGATTCTCCGCAGGAATATGCGCGCCTGGGCAAGGCGTGCAATGGTGAGATCCAGAATATCCTGGCGGGCAAGACAGCGCCCGCCAACTAGACAAGGAATGGCATGACAGCAGCACCGAATCGCCCCCGTTATTTTGCCCTGATCCCCGCCGCCGGCGTGGGCGCGCGCATGGAAGCGGGCAGTCCCAAGCAATATTTACCCATCGCCGGCAAGCCCATGCTGCGCCACGCGCTCGACGCCTTTCTCGCCAGCCCCCTGATCGCGCATACGTATGTCGTCGTCAGTGCCGAGGATGGCCAGATCGACGCCGTCGTGCCGGGGCAGGGCGCAGGTGCAGGCGTGACCGTGCTGCGCTGCGGCGGCGCCACGCGCATGGAAACGATACTGAATGCCCTGCAGGCGCTGCACGGCAGCATAGCCGCCCACGACCAGGTGCTGGTGCACGACGCGGCGCGCCCCGGCCTGACGCCGGCGCTGATCGCAAAACTCATCGCCGAAGTCGCTGACCATCCGGCCGGCGGCTTGCTGGCCTTGCCCGTGGTCGACACCGTCAAGCGGGCAGGGCAGAACAACCTGTCGGCGCAGACGGTGCCGCGCGACCATTTATGGCTGGCGCAGACGCCGCAGATGTTCAGCTATGCGCTGCTGCACCGGGCCCTGTCGCAAGCGCCCGATCCGCAAGCGATCACGGACGACGCCAGCGCCGTCGAAGCGCTGGGCCTGGCGCCCAGGCTGGTCGAAGGCCACCCGCGCAACCTGAAGGTGACCTTGCCACGCGACATACACACGGCCGAGCTGTACTTGGCCCATCCTTGAATCCAGAACAGAAAGACCGCATGACGACCATCACCACTCCCGTACTGCCTTTCCGCATCGGCCAGGGCTATGACTGCCACGCGCTGGTGGAAAACCGCGACCTGATCATCGGTGGCGTGAAAATCCCCCATCACCTGGGCTTGCTCGGCCATTCCGACGCGGACGTATTGCTGCACGCGATCACGGACGCGCTCTTCGGCGCCGCCGCGCTGGGCGACATCGGCCGCCATTTCCCCGACACGGATGCGCAATTCAAGGGCGCCGATTCGCGCACCCTGCTGCGTGAAGCCGTGCGCCGCGTGCAGGCGACCGGTTATATCATCGGCAACATCGACGCCACCATCATCGCCCAGCGCCCGAAAATGGCGCCGCACATCGCCGCCATGTGCGCCAATGTGGCCGAAGACCTGGGCGTGAGTGTGGGCCAGGTCAACATCAAGGCCAAGACGAATGAGAAACTGGGCTACCTGGGCCGCGAAGAGGGTATCGCGGCCGAAGCCGTGGCCTTGCTGCTGCGCGCCTGATAGGCCACCGACCATCGACCACTGACAGGAGAGAGCATGTTCCAGCTACGCCGTAGCAGCATCCTGCTTGCATGGGCACTGGCCGCCGCGCCAGCGGCCCACGCCGAACTGCAAGCCACGGGCGAACCGCCCGCCGCGAAACAGCCGTGGAAGGCCGTTACCGTGGCCGAAGGCGTGCGCCAGCCGTGGGGCATCGCCTGGCTGGGCGAGGGGCGCGCGCTCGTCACCAGCAAGCAGGGCACCTTGCATTTACTCAATCGAAAGACTTTTACCGACGTGGCGCTGGAAGGCATGCCCAAGGTGTTTACGGGCGGGCAGGGCGGCTTGCTCGATATCGTCCTGCACCCGCAGGATGCGGGCAAGGCGCAGCAGCGCGTCTACATGACGGTGTCGACCGGTAACAATGACGCCAACCGCACGACCCTCGTGCGCGGCGTGTTCGACGGCAAGAAGGTGACGGGCATCCAGACCCTGTTCAAGGTGGCTACGGACAAGAGTGGCGGCCAGCACTTCGGCTCGCGCCTGCTGTGGCTGCCGGACGGCACTTTGCTGATGAGCGTGGCCGATGGCGGCAACCCGCCGCTGCGCATTGGCGACCGCCTGGCGCGCGAGCAGGCGCAAAACCTGGCCACGCACCAGGGTTCCATCCTGCGCCTGACGGAAGACGGCAAGCCGGCGCCCGGCAATCCGCTGGCCGCCAAGGGCGCCTTGCCGGAAATCTGGTCGTATGGGCACCGCAACGTGCAGGGCCTGGCGCTCGACCCCGTTTCCGGCCGCGTATGGGCCACGGAACACGGTCCGTACGGCGGCGACGAGCTGAACCTGGTGGTGGCGGGCGGCAACTATGGCTGGCCCCTGCAAAGCTATGGCGCCGACTATACGACGCATGAACCCGTCGGCAAGCACGAAGCGGCCGGCATGCTCAATCCGAGCGTGGCCTGGGTGCCGTCGCCGGCCCCGTCCGGACTGGCCGTCTACACGGGCGACAAGATTGCCGCCTGGCGCGGCAGCATCTTCAGCGGCGGCCTGGCGGCCAAGGATATCCGCCGCATCGCCGTCGATGCGCATGGCAAGGTGACGGGGCAGGACCGCCTGGCCATCGGCGCGCGCGTGCGCGACGTGCGCCAGGGACCGGACGGCTACCTGTACGCGCTGACGGACGAAGACAACGGCCGCCTGTTGCGCATCGTGCCGCAGTAGCACGGCAGGCGCCCACTTCGCTTAAGATGGCGCCTTTACTTCATTCAAGGTGGCGGCATGGCCCGTGATACTTATGCATACCGGCACGTCGCCGTCGAATCGCGCGCGATTAATGGCCGCGTGGAAATCCGGCCCGTGCCGGGCCAGGCCTTTTCGCCCGAGCTGGCCGTGCAGTGCTCGCGCCGCCTGGCCGACCTGCAGCGCCATCCGCTGGGCAGCCGCTTTCTGCTCTTTGCCAAGCTGACGGACCGCCTGGGCGGCACGCCTTTCCTGTATGCGTATCACGGCGACGCGGACGTGGTGATGACGCCGGCCGAAGTGACGAAATTCCTTGGGGAATTCCGCCGCGGCCGCATCTGATTCCTACGAGGCGATGCAGGCCGCGCCGGCCTTGGCGCCGGCCTGCGGCTTGCCGAAGATAGCGATCGTCAAGCCGCAGCCGAGGGCGAACAAGCCGCCGACCACCATCGCGCTGGACACGCCCAGCCGGTCGACGGCCACGCCTCCCAGCAAGGCGCCGGACGCCAGCGACACTTGTACGATGGCAACGAAGAGCGCGCTGCTGCCTTCCATCAGCTCCGGTGCCGCCTTGAACATCCACGTCTGCACGGCGATCGGCATGGCGCCGAAACCGAAACCCCACACGGCCACCAGCAGCATGGCGGTAAGCGAATGGCTGCCGAACGCGGCCAGGGCAAGGGTGGACACGCCCAGCACGGCGCCCGTCGCCATCAGCGCGGCCCGTTCGTAGCGGCCGGCGGCCCAGCCGCCCACGAGGTTGCCGATGAAGCCGGAAGCGCCGTACACGAGCAGCATGGCGCTGACCGTGCCGGCCGCCAGGTGCGAGATTTGCGTGAGGAAAGGCGCGATATACGTGTAGGCGGCGAACTGGCCCGTGAACAGCATGGCCGTGGCGATCAGGCCCAGCCTGGCCTTGCGGATGCCGAAAATCATCGGCAACTGGCGCAGTCGGATGGCCTGTGTCGGTGGCAGCTTGGGCAGCAGCAACAACTGGCCAAGGAAGACCAGCACGGCAATGGCGCTGGCCGCGCCGAACGCGACCCGCCAGCCCACCAGATCGCCCACCAGCGCGCCGGCCGGCACGCCCGCCACCGTACCCAGCGAGACGCCAGCGAAGATGATGGACATGGCGCGTGAGGCATGCTGCGGCGCCACCAGGCGCGGGCCGATGGCGCTGCCGATGGCCCAGAAGCCGCCCACGCCCACGCCCAGCATGGCGCGGCCCAGCAGTATCCACGCATACGAAGGGGCCAGCGCCACCAGCAGGTTCGATGCCACCAGCAGGGCCGTCAGGGCCAGCAGTACGATGCGGCGGTCCAGGCGGCCCGAGCCGACGGTGACGAAGATGGCGGCAAACGCGGCAACGATGCCGGGCGTGGTGATCATCAAGCCCGCCTGGCCCTTGCTGATGGCCAGTTCGGCGGCCATGGCGGGCAGCAGGCCGACGGGCAGGAATTCGGACGTGACGAGGGCGAAGGCGCCGATGCCGACGGATAAGACGGCCAGCCACGGCGCCACGGTGGTATCGTCGTCAGTAGCGTTGGAAAGTGTATGCATGAGAGGTTCCTGAAAAGCCGAGAGGTTTTTAACCGGTCGGTATATAATCAGGGCAGGTGGACATTGTTGTCAATAATTTTTTACCGAACGGTATGAAACAAGATAAAAAAGAAGAGGCGGTCAAGGCGAAAACGGGGCGGCCACGCACGTTCGACGCGGACGAGGCGCTCGATTGCGCCATGAAAGTATTCTGGGAAAAAGGCTATGAAGGCAGTTCCTTGCCGGAATTGACGAAAGCCATGGGCATGAACCGGCCCAGCTTGTATGCCGTCTTCGGCAACAAGGAGCAATTGTTCCACAAGGCGCTCGAGCGCTACAGCGATACGCGCATGCGGTTTTTCGATGCGGCGCTGGAACAGCCGACGGCGCGCCAGGTGGTGGAAGCCTTGCTGACGCAATATGTCGACGCGCAAACCATGCCGGACGGCCCGCACGGCTGCATGGGCGTCAATGCGGCGCTCGCCTGCAGCGACGATGCCTTGCCGATCCGCGATGAATTGTTCGCGCGCCGGCTGCGCGGTGAAATCAAGTTGCGCGACCGCTTGCGGCGCGCGAAGGAAGAGGGGGATTTGCCGCCCGATTCCTGCCCGGAGCAGCAGGCGCGCTTCGTCGTGACCCTGTCGCAGGGCATGGCCATCCAGGCGGCGGCAGGCGTATCTCGCGAGCAATTGCAGCAGATGGTGGGCTTGCTGCTGCGCAATTGGCCGATGTAACTACTCCGTCGGGGCGATGGTCTTGGCCAGGTCGCTGGGCGCCTTGCGCCGCCAGGCGGCCGTCAGGGCGGCGGCCAGCATGTCCAGCTCGGCGTCCGCCAGGCGCACCGTGATGCCGGCCAGGCGTTCGCCCCACCACAGCTTCTCGCAGCCGGACGGCGTGATGACGGTGGCGATATGCGCCGCTTCCGCATCGAGCAGCACATTGATGTGCTCGTCATCGGGCAGGGTGGCGAAGATCTTCCCGCCCACGCGGAAGGCCGGACGGTCGTGGTGTTCTTCCTCGGTGGCGTCGGGAAACGACAGTGCCAGATAGCGTAGTTCTTCCAGGTCGACCATTCCTCTTTCCCCCAGTTCGGATAGATAGCAGCGTGACTACATTTTGCCATGCTGTTTCGCCGCGTGGTGCAGCGGCATGCGAAAAGAAATGCGCAAGATGCGACACTGGCGCGCGCGCTTGTGGCGCTTGCGCGACAGGTCCGGCCAGCGCGCCAGGGGTAAAATGCCCATCCAGGCAGGCTTGTTCAGCCTGTTTCAAGGTGCTTGTCATATAAATATCTTACATGGCTAAAAGAAAAATACTTTTCTTCTAGGGAATTTAAGATAGAATAGATTCAACGTTTCACCTGACCCGTCAATTGTCTGGTTTTGTCCCGGGAACCCGAACCCTTTCCAGGACGCTTGCAGTGCCGCCATGGCACGCCGCAAGTCCGCGAAGTTTTGCGGAAGCCACGCCCCCGACCGCTCATTCTTGCAATTCTTGCGCTATGCCGACACGCCTCAATGCAGCGTGTATTCAGCTCAAGCGCCTTCACGCCTGTTGCGCCCGTTGAATACTTATTGACTGGATACCCATTATGAAAAACTTGCCTAAAATCGCTTTGTCCCTGATCGCCGTTGGTGTGTTTGCCCACGCGAACGCCAGCACCATCACCGTTTCCACCGGCTACTCGAATGCCGGCGCGCAAGCGTCCGCCGCCGCTTACCAGTCCGTCGTGAATGCCGCCGTGGCCACGCCGGGCGCCGGCTATGGCACGACGACGATTGCCAGCTACAACAATGTCACGAATAGCAGCCTGTTCGGCAGCGGTTCGAATATCGCCTTCAAGTCGGTGATCAACTTTGGCGTCAGCGCGGCCGATGCGGGCGCCTGGAGCTTCCGCAGCGGCGTCGATTTCGGCAAGGGCGGCGCCCTGTTCCTTGACGGCGTGGCGCTGGACTTCAAGAGCAGCGACCTGTGGTGGGCCGGTAACTACAATAGCAGCAGCCAGTTCCTCGCCGGTTCGGGCACTTTGGCTGCAGGCAACCATACCTTGAGCATCTTCGGCCTGGAAGGCTGCTGCGATGGCGGCCAGCAAGTCCAGTTCAAGGCGGGCAACAACAATTTCGCCAGCTTTTCCAGCGCCGACGGCCTGGTCTCGGCCGTGCCGGAACCAAGCACCTATGCCATGCTGCTGATCGGCCTGGGCTTGCTGGGCTTCACGGCGCGCCGCAAGCAGGAAGACAAGTTTTAAGCGCACGTCCTGAGCGCACGTAAAAAAGCCCGCCGGTCCGTCAGGATGCGGCGGGCTTTTTGCTTGATAGCGGTTCAGTCGCCGCTGTCTTCGTCTTCGTCGGCGCCCTTGGCCGCCTGGCCGCGCTCGGCGTCGACGGCGCGCTGCAGGCTGGCCGCATCGCGGAAGAAGGCGTCCGTCGTGTGATCCTGGCTCAGGCGCAAGGCTGGCGGGTAGATCACGGCCATGTAGGCTTCGTCGGCCAGGCGGCCGCTGGCCTGCAGGTTGCTCAGCAGGATCAGGGTCGAGCCGACGATGGCCAGCACGACGGCGACGAGGCCGAAGCGGCGCGGATGCTGCGGCTTGATCGTGCACAAATGGTAATAGATCATCGCGCATACAATGACGATGAACATATGCCGTCCGTAGCGCGTCAGCACTTCCAGCGACAGCGCATACGCCGTCACATTGCTGCCCAGTTCCCATACTTCCATGGCCAGCAAGCCGCAGCCTATGATGAACAGGTGGCGGCCGAAACGCGCCCCATGGCCAAACAGGCGGTTTGCCACGGCCCAGATCGACGCCCACACGAGGCCGCCGGCCAGCGCGTAGGCGATGATCATCAGGTAGGAAATCGGCTCGAAGGCGTCCGCATCGCTCAGCCAGTTGCTGAAGGCGGCCGAGGCGCCGATCATGGCCAGGCCGGCGATGGCGGGGCGCAAGCCTTCCCAGTCGTGCCGGGTCGTGTCGCCCAGTTCGGGCGCCACCGGGTGGTCGCTGGCGCGCACGCGCAGGCGCGTGTGGCCCAGGCGCACGATGCTGTTGCCCGTCATGGCCACCTGCAGTTGCCGCTGGCCCCGGTGGATCACGCCATTCTGGCTGCCCAGGTCGCGCAGCAGCAGGCCGCCTGCGCCGTCGTCTTCGACGATGGCGTGCGCGGCGGCCGTATGCGCGTCGTCGAGGATGAAGTCGTTGTCGTAGCCGCGCCCGATGCGGATCGGCAAGGTGGCTATGCGCTGGCGTTGCCGCACTTCGCCATTGTCGGCGAGGATTTCGATGAAGTATGGTGCTTTCATGGCTTGCGGCGGCTTTCCCGCGACAGCGCTTCGAGGAAGGTGCGCGTGACGCGCATGCCGTTGGCGTAGGACACGCCGCGCGCGTCGATGCGGCTTTGCAGGCTCATGAGTGGCTCATCGGTGCTGGCGGCCAGCAGGGCAAAGTCGTACAGGCCGGTAAACTTGCGGTAGGCGCGCACGCACAGGACGGCGCGCAAGGGCAGGGTCTTGTTCTTGACGAATTGTTCGGTGCATTGCGGGCCCGTCAGGCTGGCGCTCTTGTAGCTGCCGAAACTTTCATTCTTGAACGAAGCGCTTGCCAGTTCGGAAAAGCGCAGGGCGCCCAGACCGCTGCTGCGCAAAAATTCGTGGCGCATCGACACTTGCCCCGTCTGCAAGGCGCCGGAGATGAAGATGGCCGATTCCATGGCGCAGCTGGTGTTGTCGAGCATGTAGGGCTTGTCGGACTTGACGTTGGAGCGGCCCCAGCAGCGCATCTGGTCGGATTCGCGCACGGGCACGCGGTACGGGCCCATGGCTTTCAGGCTCAATGGCGTAGCGAGCAGGCGCGCCAGCATGACTTCCTGGTGCGCCAGCAGTTGCGCCGTCACCAGCGGCTTGAAGTCCTTCGGCGGCTTGCCTTGCTGCGCCACCTTGGCCAGCAATTGCTTGGCATAGCGGGCAGGCACGAGAAAACTGACGAGTTCGCCATCGAGGCGTTTCGACACATTCACGCCGGCCACGTCGCCATTCGCCGTGACGCTGGGGCCGCCGCTCATGCCGGAATTGATCGGTCCCGTAAACATCAGCTGGTCGTAGAAGCTGCGCGTGACGATGCCGTTGTACGAGCCTTCCGAGATGGCGAAGCCCAGGTCCAGCGGATTGCCCATCGAATACAGGTACTGGCCCTGCGTCAGCGGCGCCAGCGGCTCCGGCATCTTGAAGAAACCCGTGCCATGGCGGTTCACGCGCAGCACGGCCAGGTCGTGCAGCACGTCGACGGCAAGCAATTCCACATTGCCGCGCTGGCCGCTGGTGTCGACCCATTCGCCCACGTAGGTATCGGGGTCGAGGGCGAATTGGGAGACCACGTGATAGTTGCTCACCACCAGGTCGCCCGTGCCGATCAAAAAGCCGGAACCCACGGACGATTGTGTGCGGCCGTTTTTCAGCAGCACGCGCACTTGCAGGATGTCGGCGCGCGCCGCCGTGTACAGCTTTTGCGCGGCCGACGAGGGCGGCGGCAGGGCCGCATGTTCCGTGGCGGCGGGCGCGGCGGTGGCCGGCGGCGGTTTGATGGGGGGAGTCGAAGCGGTGGTGGCTGCGGCAGGCGCGGCAGGCGCAGGCGCCGCGGCCGCGTGGGCGCCTGCGGCAGCGCACAGGCTGGCCAGCAAGCAGGCGTAGTTAGATAATTTCATGCATCCTTTGTGCGTGAGCAGGAGCGCGGCCGGCGCGGCGCGGTATCGCGCACGCGCCGGCCCGGGGGACTACAGGGCGCCGTCTTCCAGCGCCGGCGCCGTTTGCGGCGTCATCATGTGACCGAGCTTGCTTTGCTTGGTATTCAGGTAGTGCTGGTTGAAGGCGTTGCGGTTGACCAGCAGCGGCACCCGTTCGGCCACCGTGATGCCCAGCGCTTCCATGGCGGCGATCTTGCGCGGGTTGTTCGTCATCAAGCGCAGGCTGTGGATGCCGAATTGCGCAAACATGGGCTTGCACAGGGTGTAGTTGCGCGCGTCGGCCTTGAAGCCCAGCTGTTCATTTGCCTGCACCGTGTCGGCGCCCGCTTCCTGCAGGCGGTAGGCGCGGATCTTGTTGATCAAGCCGATGCCGCGTCCTTCCTGGCGCAGGTACAGCAAGATGCCGCGGCCTTCTTCGGCGATGCGTTTCAAGGCGCCCTCGAGCTGGGCGCCGCAGTCGCAGCGCTGCGAAAACAGCACGTCGCCCGTCAGGCACTCGGAATGCACGCGCGCCAGCACCGGTTCGCCGTTGCCGATATCGCCCAGCACCATGGCCAGGTGTTCTTTACCAGTGGCGTGCTCGACAAAGGCGTGCAAGGTGAACTGGGCCCACGGCGTCGGCAGTGCGCAGGAAGTCGTGTAATCCAATTCGCCTGTCGCCAGGAGGTCTGCGCCGCTTTGCATGGTTGTGCTCATATAGGTAATTGTCAAAAATAAAAGGCGCGCGACACCACTCCGGTGCCGGCGCGCCCTGTCATCATACCAAAAAGCAGGGGAAGCCATTTCCCCTGGCTGAGATTTGAAAGCTGGAATGCCTGGTGATGTTGCTCTAATTGCGGCCGGATCAGCCTTTTACAAGACGACTGGCCTTGCAGAAGCCCCGCTCCACCAGCAACAGCATGCCGCCGAAGATGGACAGGTTCTTCAGGAAGTTCGTCAGCTGGTCCTGGAAGTGGGCCGCATCGGCGCTCCAGAAGGCGTGGAAGATCACGGTGGTCGGAATCAGGAACAGCGCCAGGGCCAGCGCCGCCCAGCGCGCCTGCCAGCCCGTGATCAGCAGCAAGCCGCCGCCCACTTCCAGGGCGATCACGCCCACCAGCAAAATATTGGCGATTGGCAAGCCCTGGCTGGCCATGTAGCCGGCCACCCCCGCGAAGGCGCCGATTTTCAGCAAGCCCGAGACAAAGAACAGCACGCCTAGGGCGGCACGGCCGAGGGGCAGCAATACATTGGTTTTGTTTTCCATGATTTTCTCTTTCTTTATATTTATCAATTATTTGGGTAAGTCGAAGAGGAGGAATTCCGCGTCCTCGGGTTGCGTGATGATCACGGCCGCTTCCTGCGTCAGTTTCAGCGCATCGCCCGCTTTCAAGGGCGTGCCGTTGACCACCAGGCTGCCGCGGATCAGGTGCACATAGGCGAGGCGGCCTTCTTCCAGCGCGTGTTCGGCCTGTTCGCCTTCCTGCAGGATGCTGGCGTAGATGGCCGCATCCTGGTGGATCAGCACGGAACCCTGGCGGCCGTCGGAGGAAGCGATCAGGCGCAGCTTGCCCCGTTTGCTGTCCGGCGTGAAGTGTTTCTCTTCATAGCTGGGCGGAATGCCCGTCACGTTCGGCTGGATCCAGATCTGCAGGAAGTGCAAGCCATCCGTTGCCGAGTGGTTGAACTCGCTGTGGCGCACGCCGCTGCCGGCGCTCATGCGCTGCACATCGCCGTAGTGCAGGACGGAGCCGGTACCCATGCTGTCCTTGTGTTCCAGCGCGCCGTCGAGCACATACGAAATGATTTCCATGTCGCGGTGGCCGTGCGTGCCGAAACCCTGGCCTGGCGTGACGCGGTCTTCATTGATCACCAGCAGGGGGCCAAAGCCCATGTGCAGCGGATCGTGGTAGCTGCCGAAGGAAAAGCTGTGGTGGGAATTGAGCCAGCCGTGGTTGGCGGCGCCGCGTTCTTCGCTGTGACGAATCTGTAACATGGTGGACTCCGTTTCTATAAGTTAATGTGCGATAATTTCGAAGGACCATTGCCTGGCGCTACGCCGCGGCTCTTTTCTGCCCTTCGCTGTACGATGAACAAAGTATAGGCCCCTGTGTCGGGAAAGAAAAACGGAAAATCTTGCGACCTATGATCGAAAAAATCGAATGTTAAGACTGAGCCTGGAAGCCCTGCAAATCGTCGACGCCATCGACCGCCGCGGATCGTTCTCGTCGGCAGGCAAGGAGTTGCACAAAGTCCCGTCCACCATTTCCTATACGGTGGCCAAGCTGGAAGACGACCTCGGCGTGCAAGTGTTCCAGCGCAACGGCCCGAAAGTCATGCTGACGGCGGCCGGCCAGGAATTGCTGAAAGAGGGCCGCTACCTGCTGAAGGCGGCGCAGGACCTCGAACACCGCGTGCGCCGGGTGGCGTCCGGCTGGGAAACGGAATTGTCCATCGGCATCGATTCCATGTTTTCCGCCGTGGCCCTGGCTGACGACGTGCGCGCCTTTTATGACGTGGCGCAGCAGACGCGCTTGCGCCTGTCGCAAGACACGCTGTCGGGCACGTGGGAAGCGCTGCTGGACCGGCGGGCCGACTTGCTGGTGGGCGCGCCTGGCGACGGGCCGGCGGGCGGCGGCTATATCGCGCAGCCGATCGGCATGCTCGACTTCGTGTTTGCCGTGGCGCCCGCGCATCCGCTGGCGCAGGTGCAGGAACCCTTGTCGCGCGGCCACCTGCAGCAGCACCGGGCCGTGGTGGTGGCCGATTCGGCGCGCCAGATGGCGCCGCGCACGGTGGGCCTGCTGCTGGGGCAGGATGCCTTGAGCGTGCCGAACATGCAGGTCAAGTTCGACTACCAGGTGCTGGGTCTGGGCTTTGGCTTCCTGCCGGGACCGTGCGCCCGCGCCGCCATCGCGCGTGGCTTGCTGGTGGAAAAGGCCGTGGAAGAGCCGAAACCGTCGGAAACGTTTTACCTGGCCTGGAGAGTGGGTGAGGATGGCGCGGCGCTGCGCTGGTGGATGGCGCGCATGCGCGAACCGGATGTGTTTGCCCGCCTGGCGCAGCATCTGCCGGGCCATTCGGCGTAGGTCTTAAAATGTTGACATACGCCAACATTTTTAAGTTACCATATTCACAGTATTTCCGCCCGACCTCCACGCCCCACAGTGGGATTTTGATGATTACACACACCGCAGCGCCCCTGATCTGTTCCCCTGACCTGGCCCTAGAGTGGGGTTGCCATGCTTGAGGCGAAGGTTGCGCTGTGCCTGCGCCTGGCCCAGGATGCCCGTGAACAGGCGGGGCCGCAGCAGGCCGCCACCCTGGCGCGGCTGGAGGAGGAACTGGAGCGGCTGCGCGGCGCCAGCCGGCCCGTGGTGCGCGTGGCGCCCCCCGACGCCTTGCTGGAAATCGATCCCGACGGCTTCCTGATCGGCTGGAACCATGGCGCCGAGCAGATGTTCGGCTATTCCGAGCTGGAAGCCCTGGGCCAGCACATCCTGTTCCTGTATCCGGAAGACGACGCGGAAGCGAGCGTGCTGGAATTGCATTTCACGCAGGGCGACGTGGCCACCGATGTGCGCCGGCGCAAGAAGTCGGGCATGGTGACGTGGCTGCGCATGCACCGCCACGTGATCCACGACCAGGCGGGCAAGGCGTGCGGCATGGCCGTGCGCCTGTCGGCCATGAGCGAGCCGCTGTCCGACGTGGACAAGGTAAGGTTGCACGCACGCATCATCGAAGACAGCGAGCAAGCCGTGCTGATCACGGATGCGGAAGAGCGCATCGTCTCCATCAACAGTTCCTTCAGCCGCATCACCGGCTATTCGCCGGCCGAAGCCATCGGCCGCACGCCGGACTTGCTGCGCTCGGGCGTGCACGATCCCGATTTCCGCGCCAAGGTGCGCGCCGCCATGCGCGGCCACGGCTCCTGGCGCGGCGAAATCATCGGCAAGCGCAAGAATGGCGAGCTGTTCCCGCAAGACGTCACCATCAGCGTCGTGCGCGACGAATTCGGCGAAATCAGCCACGTGTTTTCCCTGTTTTCCGATATCTCGGTGCACAAGGATGCCGAAGCGCGCATGCAGCGCATGGCCAACTACGACAGCCTGACGGGCTTGCCCAACCGCTGCCTGCTGAACCAGCTGGTCGACCAGGGCCTGGCCGAAGCGAAACGCCAGGGCACGCATGGCGCGCTGATGGTCATCGACATCAGCCGCATCGGTTCCATCAGCGACACGCTGGGCCATGAAGTGGGCGACCAGCTGGTGATCGCCATCGGCCAGCTGTTCCGCGGCGCCCTGCGCGACGCCGACATCCTGGCACGCGTCGACAACAGCAAGTTCGTCGTCGCCCTGCTGCATATCGAAAAGCGCGAACACGCGGCGAACGTGGCGCAAAAGCTGCTCAACCTGTTGGAGGCGCCGATCAATATCGATGCGCACGCCCTGCATGTGGGCGCCAGCATCGGCATCACCGTGTATCCGGAAGACGGCCTGGAAGCGCCGGCCCTGTTCCGCTTTGCCGACGTGGCCGTGGCCAAGGCGGGGCAGACGATCGAATCGACCTTCCTGTTTTACCGCGAAGACATGAACCGCCGGGCCAAGGAACATTTGCGCCTGGAAAGCGAAATGCGCCTGGCGCTGGGCGACAAGGAACTGGAATTGCATTACCAGCCGAAAGTGAGCCTGGCCAGCGGGCGCATCGTGGGCGCGGAAGCCTTGCTGCGCTGGAAGCATCCGATGCGCGGCATGGTCTCGCCCGGCCTCTTCATCCCCGTCGCCGAGGAAACCAGCCTGATTCTGGAGCTGGGCACCTGGGTGCTGGACGAGGCGTGCCGCCAGATCCGCAGCTGGGAAGACCGTGGCCTGCACATGCCGGCCATCGCCGTCAACCTGTCGGCGCGCCAGTTCGATGAACAGTTGCCGGCGCGCATAGCCGCCGTGCTGGAACGCTACGGCGTGCGGCCCGAGCAGATCATGCTGGAAATCACGGAAAGTCTGTTGATGCGCGGCGCCGACAAGGTGATCGACATCATGAACCAGCTGGTGGCCATGGGCCTGGCGCTGGCGCTGGACGACTTCGGCACCGGCTATTCCAGCCTGGCCTACCTGAAGAAATTCCCCATCAGCACCTTGAAAATCGACCGCTCCTTCGTCATCGGCTTGCCCTTCGAGGAAAACGATTGCGCCATCGCCCGCGCCATCGTCACCATGGCGCAGCAGCTGCGCCAGGAAATCGTCGCTGAAGGGGTGGAAACGGCCGAGCAGATGCGCTTCCTGCGTGAACTCGGCTGCGACCAGTTGCAAGGTTATCTGTTCAGTCCGGCCGTGCCGGCGGCCGAATTCGAGCTGATGCTGGGTGAAGGCCGGCAATTGCGGCTGGAAGAACTGGCGCTTTAAGCGCCACCCAGCTGCACTTTTTCCAGCAGATAATCGAGCATCACGCGCACCCGCGCGGGCACTTGCAAGCCCGGTCCCACGAAGACGGCGTGCACGACTTCCTTGTCACCCGGGTTGTAGTCCTGCAGCACGGGGAGCAAATCGCCTCGCTCGATGTCGCGCAGCACGTGCTGGCGCGAAAAGCGTCCCAGCCCCATGCCGGCCAGCACCAGCTGGCGCATGCTTTCGCCATCGCTGACGCAGGTATTGCCCTGCGGCGCCACCTGTATCGATCCGCCCGCGCCATCGAGGAAGGGCCAGGTTTCGTTCTGGCAGCGGAAGTTGAACGCCAGCAAATTGTGCCGTGATAATTCCTGCGGCGTGCGCGGCAAGCCGTGGCGCGCCGCGTAGGCGGGCGAGGCCACGACGACCATCGCATCCTCGCCCAGTTTGCGCGCCACCAGGTTCGATTCCTTCAGCTTGCCCGTGCGGATGGCGATGTCGGTGCGGTCTTCCAGCAGATCGACGATGGCGTCGCTGACGACGACGTCGAGCACGATGTCGGGATAGCGCTGCGCGAACTCGGGCAGGATGGGCAGCAGATGGCGCACGCCGAACGGCACGAAACAGTTGATGCGCAGGCGCCCGCGCGGCGCGGCGCCCTGCGATGCTTCGCGCTCGGCGCTCTCGATATCGTCGAGGATGCGCTTGCACTGGATAAAGAAGGCGTCGCCCTCGGGCGTCGTGTGCAGCTGGCGCGTGCTGCGCTGGAGCAGCCGCGCGCCGAGCCGCGCTTCCAGTCGATTGACGAGCTTGCTGACGGCCGACGGCGTCAAGGCTAGGCGGCGCGCGGCGGCGGAAAAGGCGCCCGTTTCCACCACGGCGGCAAACACGGCCATCTCGAACGCGCGGTTGATGTCTTGCCTGGCCATTATTGAATCCATTTCACAGGTGTTTCCATTATTGGAGTCTATATCAAAAGCGTTTGCATCGATACACTGGCTGGCTTGAACTCTGCCGGAGAAATACCATGACCACCGCAAACCCTGTTTCCACTTCAGCCAGCAAGATGCCGCCCGGCGTGCTGGCGCTGGCCGTCGGCGCCTTTGCCATCGGCGTGACCGAATTCATCGTCGTCGGCATCTTGCCGACCATCGCAAAAGATTTGCATATTTCCATCGAATCGGCCGGCTCGCTGGTCAGCCTGTATGCGCTGGCGCTGGCCATCGGCACGCCGCTGCTGGTGCTGCTGATGTCGCGCCTGCCGCGCAAGGCTGCCCTGCTGGGGCTGATGAGCGTGTTCCTGGCCGGTAACCTGCTGGCCGCCTTTTCGCACACGTTCGAACTGTTGCTGCTGGGGCGTGTCATCACGGCCGTGGCGCACGGCACCTTCTTTGCCATCGGCGCCACGGTGGCCACCAGCCTCGTCACCAAGGCGCAGGCGGGCAGGGCGATTTCCGTGATGTTTGCCGGATTGACCCTGGCCATGGTGATCGGCGTGCCGTTCGGCAGTTTCCTCGGCAACTTGATGGGCTGGCGCCTGCCCTTCTTTGCCGTGGTGCTGCTGGCCGCGCTGGGCCTGGCCGCCATGGCGCGCTGGCTGCCGGCCGGTTTGCAGCAGGGTAAGGGCGGCAAGGCCATGACGCAGCTGGCGGCGCTGGGCAGCGGCCCCATCCTGACGATGATGGCGATTACGACGTTTGGCTTTGGCAGCAGCTTTGCCGCGTTCACGTTCATCACGCCCATCCTGACGGATGTGACGGGCTTTTCCGCCACCATGGCCAGCGCCTTGCTGATCGTGTTTGGCGCCGCCACCTTTGCCGGCAACCTGGCGGGCGGCTACCTGACCAGCCACCTGGGCTGGCAAAAGGCCTTGCGCGCGATGCTGCTATTGCTGGCCGTCACGCAAGCGGGCGTGGCGCTGAGCATCAGTTCGCCCTGGATGATGACGGTGATGCTGTTCGTCTGGGGCGTGTTCGCCTTCGGCCTGTCGCCCGCCCTGCAGGCAGGCATGCTGGCCACGGCTGAGCGCTACACGCCGCACGCCGTCGATTTCGCCTCGGGCCTGAACATTTCCGCGTTTAACCTCGGCATTTCCTTCGGTTCCATGCTCGGTGCGCTGATGGTTTCGCGCCAACTGATGGCGTCGTCGCCCTGGGCCGGCGTGGCCGCCGCGCTGCTGGCCCTGCTGCCGCTGGCGTGGCTGGCGCGCAAGAACCTGGCGGCGCATGTGGCGGGTGCGGCCGCGCACTGAGGTTCAGGTATGCACGGCGACGGCCGGTGCCGGTTTCTTCATGCGCTGCGCCATGTAGGAACTGCCCATCGATGCCGCCATGATCATGGCGATGGCCAGCCATTGCGCAGTGTCCAGGCGTTCGTCGAGCAGGATGAACGCGAGCATGGCGGCAACGGCAGGCTCCATGCTGCTCATGATGCCGAACGCTTGCGGCGTCAGCCGTTTCAGGGCCACCATTTCCAGCGAGATCGGGATGGCGCTGGAAATGAGCGCGACGCCCAGGCCCACGCCCAGCACGACGGGCGAGAGCAGGGCGGCGCCGCTGTGCATCACGCCGACAGGCACGACCACCAGCGCGGCCATGGCCAGGCCCAGCGACACGGAGTGGCCCGCATGCAAATGGCTGGCGCGCTTGCCGAAGACGATGTACGAAGCCCAGCAGACGGCGGCGCCCAGGGCGAACAGCACGCCCGTGGGATCGAGATTGCTGACGTCGTGACCCAGCGGCAACAGCAGCGCCAGTCCCGCCACGGCCAGGGCCACCCAGACGAAGTCGAGCGGGCGGCGCGAGGCGAGCAGGGCCACGGCCAGCGGGCCGGAAAACTCGATGGCGACGGCGATGCCGAACGGTATCGTGCGCAAGGCCATGTAGAAGCACAGGTTCGTCAGCCCCAGCGCCGCGCCGTACAGGGCCACCGTGCGCAAGTCGGCGCGGCTCAGCTGCCAGCGCCACGGGCGCCAGAACAGCAACAGCAGCAAGGCGGAAAAGCCCACGCGCACGGCCGTCGTGCCTTGCGCGCCCACCAGCGGGAACAGGCTGTGCTTGGCCCACGACGTGCCCAGTCCCAGGCAGGTGACGGAGCCGAGGATGGCCAGCAGGGGAATCAAGGAGGAATAGCGGCGTAATGGCATGGTGATAAATGGCTTGATATCGAAGTGGTGAAAGTTTATTGTGTCTGCTCCGATATTTGCACTGCATTTTGACCTTTATGACGCAACTTTCGCTCACGCCTGCTGTCGCCCTCGATGCCTTCGACCTGGCCATCCTCGATATCTTGCAGCGCGATAACACGACCTCGCAGCGCGAAATCGCCCAGGCCGTGCACTTGTCCGCGCCGGCCGTGCAGCGGCGCATCCGCCGCCTGCGCGAGAGCGGCGTGATCCGCAAGGAGGTGGCCGTGCTCGACGCCAGCCGCCTGGGCCGCCCGCTGATACTGACGGTGGAAGTGCATTTGCACGACGAGCATCCGCAGCGCACGGCCGGCATGCGCGCGCGCATCATGGCCGAACCCGCCATCCAGCAGTGCTACGGCATCACGGGCGAGGCCGATTACCTGCTGGTCATCACGGCCAGCAGCATGGCCGAATACGAGGCGCTGACGGAACGCCTGTTCGGCGGCGACGACAATATCCGCCGCTACCGCACGTCGGTGGCCTTGACTTGCCTCAAGATGGGCTTGCACGTGCCGCTGACATAGAACAAGGGCCAGGCAGATGAGCATTTCTAACAAGACACAAGCGGCCATGCTGGCCGCCATGCCCGCCAGCATGCGCGCCGCCGTGGCAGGGTACGACTGGGCGCGCGACAGCGTCGGTGAGTCGGACGCTGCCGTCTACCGCTTGCAGGGCAGGGATGGCGCGCCGGACCTGTTCCTGAAACACGGCACGGGTGCCGCCGCTGCCGAGCTCGCCGACGAACTGGCGCGCCTGCGCTGGCTGGCGCAGTATCTCCCCGTGCCGGCGGTGGCGCAATTTGCCCGCGCGGCAAGCCCGGAGCAGGCATGGCTGCTGACGGCGGCCATGCCGGGCAACACGGCGTGCCAGGTGCTGGAAGACAATCCTGCGCTGGGCTCCGCCGTGGCCGACGCGCTGGCGGTCTTCCTGCGCCGCCTGCACGCGCTTCCCGTCAGCGACTGCCCGTTCGACGCCAGCCATGCCGCGCGGCTGGTCCAGGCGCGCCGGCGCATCGATGCGGGCTTCGTCGATGCCGGCGATTTCGATGCCGAGCGGGAAGGCTGGACGGCGCAGCAAGTGTGGCTGGCGCTGCAAGGCTACCTGCCGCTCCCCCCCGATCTCGTCGTCACGCATGGCGATTTTTCGCTGGAAAATATCCTGATGCACGATGGCGCCGTCGTCGGCTGCCTGGACGTGGGCCGGGCGGGCGTTGCCGACCGTTACCAGGACCTGGCCATCGTTTGGCGTGCTCTTGGTGAGTTGGACGCCGCGCTACCGCCAAGGTTTGTTCAGCAATATGGGATCGTTGATATCGATCAAGGCAAGCTGCAATTCCATCTGCTGCTCGACGAGCTATTCTGAGTGCTGGCAGTCATCACGGCTCTTCGCGCTCGGCGTCGCGTTCGCGGCAACTCAAGGATGCGTAATGGCCCTTGGGCAGCGTGGTCTGGATGGCCACTTCGCGCAGGTTTTTCCGGATATCGACGGGGTCGGTCAGGGTGCAGCGCTGGGCGCGGGCGAACGCCTGCAGCTTTTGCGTGCTGCCGTTGACCTTTACCGTCACGCCGGCCCCGGGGCTGACGCAGCAGCCTATGTATTGCGTGATGTATTCCTCTTCGATGAGCACCAGTTCGTGTCCCATGAAGCTGGCCGGTTTCTTGAGCAGGTAGTAATCCGTGTAGTCGGCGCGCTGGTTGGGGCGCTTGCCAATAAAACCTTCGCGCATGTAGGCGGCGATGGCCTTGCCGGAGGTGCCCACTCGCTGCGTCGTGCCCTTTTTCAGGTGCAGCGCATGGACCAGGCCGCTTTCGAGCCCCCCGTCGGCAGCGGCAGCAGATGCTGCAGCGGCGGCGCTGGCGCAAGTGGCGGCGGCGAGCAGAAGAGCGCCGAGCAGGCGGCGGGTGCGGTATTCAGGCATGGGAATGATTTCTTGCATATATTTCACGCGTAGAGGAGGAGAAGCGCAGTGTAGCCCACGCCGGCCTGGGCGCGTGGCACAATGCGTGTTCCGCATGCCACTCACCCCAGGACTTTCATGACCCGCGCCATCCTTGACCAAGCCCAGATCCATTCCGCCGCCCGCCCTTTGATCGGCAGCAAGCACAAGGACATTGTGCGCGAAGTGCAGGCGGCCATCGCCGCGCACCAGGTGGTCGTCGTCGGCATGGCGCTCAATCCGTTTCCGCGCAAGGCGCGCAAGATCCTTGACGTGCTGGGCACGCCCTACCAGTACCTGCAATACGGCAGTTATCTGAACCAGTGGCACCGCCGCAATGCCCTCAAGATGTGGACGGGCTGGCCCACGTTCCCCATGGTCTTCGTCAACGGCGTGCTCATCGGTGGTGCCAGCGAGCTGCACAAGCTCGTGGAAAACGGCGAGTTCAGCTCCATGCTGGCAAAGAAAGTGCAGGGGTTATGAATGTATTCAATTGCTATTTAATCAATATATTTTCGCTTTGATACTGAGAATTTTCATGAAATTTTCCTTTGATGTTGCCGCCTTCATTGTTTCTGTTTTGGCACTTCTGTCAGCTATTTTTAGTGTTTTTTATGCAAAAAAACAAAGCGAAATAGCTGCATCCTCAAGAAATAATGATAAAAAATCTTACTTGGCGCAATACCATGATTCTTATCGGCTAAGATTGATAGCTATCCAGGAAAAATACCGCAAGACAATACTTGATATTGGCAGTGATGCTGGTGATGTTTTAAATAAAATAGGATTGTTTTTTGATGCAGTTAATGTGGGGTGCGATGGCGGAATTTATCATCGACCACTCCGTCACCTTTCTCTGGAGGCGGCCGAAATGATAGCGTGTGCTTTCAAGGGACATTTAGGATGGCAGCCTGGAATTCATATGGCAGGGAGACTGCATCACATGATCGATTTGGAAAGTGATATTAATTCAGTGTCGAATTATGTTAGTAGTAATTTTAGAAGGGAATTGGAGGGTTTATATTTTTCAAATGTCAATTCCCGACAGGAATATGAGCTATTAAAAGATATTGGTTTTTGTAAGATTGTGTCCGAATTGAAATGTAGAATGGACCCCAGGCGAGCTGCTGAATTTCTTATGAAGATGAGTGATGCACTAAGCTCTATTGATGTCGATTTGTCATTGCTGAGGAAGAGTGCAGCTGAAAGCGTAAAGGAGATTAATGACATCTTGGAAGTAAGTAGGTTAGATCAATTTTCCATTGATGAATCTCCGAAGATTTCGCGGGGACTTAGAAATATTAGAAATAAATTAGATGTTTTAAGTGAAATGAGATTTCTGATGGTGGATTCCGCTAGTAGTGGAAAATTTCAAAATTATATGTCGATTGCAATTTATAATTGTGTAATATTGTTTTGTTTGCAGTCATTTTCGTCTTGGGGCTGGGATGAAGAACGATAATGATTTTTTTCGCAACTTATTAGATTAATTTTTATAACATTTAAAATTTTTTCAATCTCAATAGTCTGTTTCTATTTTTCATGACATTCGGCTCGGCCTTACTCGCCCGGCCGCCACGGCGACTTGCGCGTGCGCAAGGGGTCGAGCAAGCTGCGCAGATCGTTGTGGTCGAGTTCGTACATCAGCGCAATCAGACTGCCCAGTTCGCCCGAGGGAAAGCCCTCGCGCGCGAACCAGCCCAGGTAGTGGCCCGGCAAGTCGGCCAGCAAGCGTCCCTGATATTTCCCATATGGCATTTCGCGCGTGACCAGCAGCGCCAGTTTTTCTGAATTCATGGTGGTGACCCCGTGTGGATGCGGCCAGTGTAGCAGACCGCTCTATTATTGAGCTGTGCGCAACTATTTTCTGCCTGATGAGGTATTTTTCGAAACAAAGAAAACCCCGATACTGCATGCCAACATCATTTATCGGAGTTTGCCATGCCCATTGCCTTGCTCGCGCTGACCCTCAGCGCATTTGCCATCGGAACCACGGAGTTTGTCATCGTCGGGCTGCTGCCCACCATCGCCGCGGACTTGGGCGTCAACCTGCCATCGGCCGGCTTGCTGGTCAGCCTGTATGCGCTGGGCGTCGCCGTCGGCGCGCCCGTGCTGACTGCCCTGACGGGCAAGATTGCGCGCAAGACCTTGCTGCTCTCGCTGATGGTCTTGTTCACCTTGGGTAACTTGCTGGCCTGGAAATCGCCGGGCTACGAAACCCTCGTCATCGCCCGCATCCTGACGGGGCTGGCGCATGGCGTCTTCTTTTCCATCGGCTCGACCATCGCCACGTCCCTGGTGCCGAAAGACAAGGCGGCCAGCGCGATTGCCATCATGTTTACGGGCTTGACCGTGGCCCTGGTGACGGGCGTGCCGCTGGGTACTTTCATCGGCCAGCATTTCGGCTGGCGCGAAACTTTCCTCGCCGTTTCGGCGCTGGGCTTGATCGCCTTTGTCGGCAGCCTGCTGTACGTGCCATCGACCATCAAGCACAGCAAACCGGCCTCGCTGCTGCAGCAAGTGCAGGTGCTGGGCCAGCCGCGCCTGCTGCTGGTGTACGCCATGACGGCCGTCGGCTATGGCGGTTCCTTCATCGCCTTCACGTATTTGGCGCCGATTCTGCAGCAAGTGTCGGGTTTCAGCGCCGGCGCCGTGGGCGTGGTGATGCTCGTGTATGGCGTCTCTGTGGCGTTTGGCAATATCTGGGGCGGTAAGCTGGCCGACAAGAAAGGCCCTGTCAGCGCCCTGAAACTGATCTTCCTGCTGCTGGCGGCCGTCTTGTTGCTGCTCACCTTCACGGCGCCGCATCCCGTGCTCGTCGTCATCACCGTGCTGCTGTGGGGCGCCGTGGCCTTCGGTAACGTGGCTGGTTTGCAAGTGTATGTCGTGCAGCAAGCGGAACACTTCACGCCCCGTGCCGTCGACGTGGCGTCCGGCCTGAATATCGCCGCCTTCAATCTGGGCATCGCCGGCGGCGCCTGGGGTGGCGGCCTCATCGTGGAACACCTGGGCCTCGTGCACACGGGCTGGATCGGCGCTCTCGTCGTGCTGGGTGCATTCGGCTTGACGGCCCTGAGCGGCCGCCTGGACCGTTTGAACCCGATCCCCGTGCGGCCCGCTGGCGCAAAAGCGATGCAGGCGACGGGGCATTGAGAAGCGGGGCGTCCGCTTGGCGTCGCTTCCACGGTGCAGCTTGCCTGTAATCAAGCTGAAATATTTGTCGTTTATGCTCCGGCCTCGTATTCCAGCAGGTCTGTCCCACGATATTTATTTATAACGGAAGAAACAAAAAATGTCGAATTACGCCCCTGAGTCATCACGCCGCCGCCTGTTGCAACTGTTTGCCGGTGCCCCCATGCTGCCTTTGGCCGGCTTGACCGGCGTCAGCGCTTTTCTGTCCGGTTGTGGCGGCAGTTCGGATAATGACGTGCCAGCGGTGACGCCGCCAGTCGTTCCTGCCGCGACGTTTACCACGGCGGAATTCACCGGCATGGCCGCGCCACTGGCGAGTTCGCCAGCCGCGCTGGCCACGACCACCGTCGGCTCCAAGCTCAAGGTCAATTTCAGCGATGGCAGCAGCAACAGCTATAACCTGGCGTACCAGCCTTTCTTCCTGACGGGCGACCGGGTGCCGGACGGTAAGGGCGGCACCGTGATCGCGGGCGGCTACTTCGACATCAAGAACCAGCCCATCATCGACAGTTCGGTGCCGGGCAAGGAACGCCAGTTCTTCTCGGATTCGCCGGACGGCAGCTCGATGCTGACGGTGGCCAACGCCAGCGTGAGCGGCGTCAAGGGCAAGCCGGTGTTTGCCGTGGTGCAATTTGAATACAACTCGCTGAACCAGGCCGGCGCCTCCACCTACGGCACGCTGCCGTCGCCGATCGCCGTGCTGAGCCTGGACCAGGACCAGACCACCGGCAAGCTGTCGCTGGTGAAATACCACAATGTCGATACCTCGCTGGTGAAGGGCCTGTGGATTACCTGCGGCGCCAGCTTGTCGCCGTGGAATACCCATCTGTCGAGCGAAGAGTACGAACCCGACGCCTTCGACCAGGGCCTGGGTGGCCAGACCTTGGCCGTGCTCAAGGAATTCAGCAAGAACGTCTTCGGCGATACGACGACCGCCAATCCGTACGACTACGGCCACCTGCCGGAAGTGTCGGTCAACCCGGACGGCACCGGCAGCATCAAGAAGCACTATTGCCTGGGCCGCTACTCGCGCGAACTGGTGCAGGTGATGCCGGATCAGCGCACCATCCTGGGCGGCGACGACTATACGAATGGCGGGCTGTTCATGTTCGTGGCCGACAAGGTGGCCGACCTGGCCGCAGGCGGCACCCTGTACGTCGCCAAATACACGACCCAGCTGACCGAGACCACCACCGGCAAGCTGCAATGGGTCAAGCTGGGCCATGCGACGCACGCCGAGATCAAGGCGCTGGTCGACGGCGGCATCAAGGCCACCGACATCATGGATTCGACCCTGGCCGATCCGTCCGACGCCAGCTACACGAAGATTGTGCTGAACAAGAAAACCGCCTGGGTCAGGGTCAAGGCCGGCCAGGAAAAAGCCGCCGCCTTCCTGGAAACCCACCGCTACGCGGCCCTGAAGGGCGGCAGCATGGCCTTTACCAAGAACGAGGGCACGACGGTCAACGCCAAGGACAAGATCGCCTACTCGGCGTATGCCAACATCCAGGATTCGATGGTCGAAGGCGGTTCGGGCTACGTGGCCGGCCACAACGTCAAGTTCAAGAAGCTGGTGGCGGGCGCCGTCGTGTCGCACAAGCTGACGGGCGGACAGAAGGATGACACGGGCGCGGCGATCGACAGCGAATGGGTGCCAAGCGAGTCGACCCTGCTGATCGCGGGCGAAGACATCGCGGCCGATGGCCTGGGCAACACGGCCAACCCGGCCAAGATCGCCAGCCCCGACAACCTGAAGTTCTCGGAAAAACTGCGCACCCTGTTCATCGGCGAGGACAGCGGCAACCACCTGAACAACTTCCTGTGGGCGTACAACGTCGATACCAAGAAGCTGGAGCGCTTGCTGTCGTGCCCGGCCGGCGCGGAATCGACGGGCCTGCATGCGGTCGATGAAATCAATGGCTGGACCTATGTGATGAGCAACTTCCAGCATCCGGGCGACGAGTGGAGCCGCTTCCCTGCCTTGCCGTCCGCGCTGAAGGACCAGATCAACATCATCATCAACACCAACTACAACAGCAAGGCCAGCGGTGCTGTCGGCTACCTGACGGCGGAACTGGCGCAGGTGAAACTGTCGAAATGATGCGCGTCAGCTGACGCCGCAGCGGGCACGCAGGGCAGGCAGGCGCAGGCCTTCTCTGCCGCTGCGTGCCCCTCGCCATCCGCTCCGTCCCTCGACCCGGGGGACGGGGCGTTGGGCGTGGCGGCGCCAGGCGGACGGCTAACTTGCTGGCAGAAAACAGCAAAACGGGGGAAAATGGCGTTTCCCTCCCTTTAGCGTCCCCCATCATGTCCGATATTGCAGCTTCGCCGCCAGGCCTGCGCGCCGCCATCAATCCAAAACCGCTGGGCGTCGCCCTGTTGCTCATCCTGATCGGTGCGTGGTACCTGGCGCACACCGTCGGCATCAACCAGGCCGCGCTGTACGTGGTGGGCGCCTTGCTCGGCATCACCCTGTATCACGCGGCTTTCGGCTTCACGTCCGCCTGGCGCGTCTTCATCGCCGATGGCCGCGGCGACGGCTTGCGCGCGCAAATGCTGATGCTGGCCGTGGGCGTGGCGCTGTTTTTCCCCGCGCTGTCGGCCGGCACCCTGTTCGGCACGCCCGTCGCGGGCCTCGTTTCGCCCGCCGGCACTTCCGTCATCTTCGGCGCCTTCATCTTCGGCATCGGCATGCAGCTGGGCGGCGGTTGCGCCTCCGGCACCTTGTATACAGTCGGTGGGGGCAGCACGCGCATGCTCATCACCCTGGCCGCCTTCATCGTCGGCTCCGTGATCGGCACGGCGCACATGCCGTTCTGGACGGCGCTGCCGCAACTGCAACCGATTTCCCTCGTCACGACCCTGGGCCTGGCGCCCGCGCTGGCGCTGAACTGGATCGTCTTTGCCTTGATCGCCGCCATCACGGTCTTCGTTGAAAAGCGCCGCCACGGCAAGCTCGTCGCCACGCCCCTGCGCCCGGCGCAGGCGTCGCCCTGGCTGCATGGGCCGTGGCCGCTGGTGGCGGGCGCCGTTGCGCTCGTCGTGCTGAACTTCGCCACGCTGGCGCTGTCGGGCCGTCCATGGGGCGTGACGTCGGCGTTCGCCCTGTGGGGTGCGAAAGCGGCGTCCGTGGCCGGCATCGACACGGCCAGCTGGGCTTACTGGTCCACCAAGGCGAACGCCGCCGCGCTGGCCGCGCCATTGACGCAAGACAAGACTTCCGTGATGGATATCGGCATCGTGCTGGGCGCCATGCTGGCGGCCGCGCTGGCCGGCCGCTACGCGCCCGTGTGGCGCATCCCGCGCCGCTCGCTGATCGCCGCCATCGTCGGCGGCTTGCTGCTCGGCTACGGCGCGCGCCTGGCCTACGGCTGCAACATCGGCGCGTATTTCAGCGGCATCGTCTCGGGCAGCTTGCACGGCTGGTTGTGGCTGGTGTGCGCCTTCCTGGGCAACGTCATCGGTACGCGCTTGCGTCCGTGGTTCGGCCTGGAAGTGGAAAAAGTCAAACCGACCGGCTGCTGACGCCTGATTGCCTGGGGGCATTGCTGTACGCTTTGTTGTATATTGCTGCCCCTGTTCCTCTTTGCCGCCAGCGCAACATCCATGTCCCCAGTCATCCTGTTTGCCGTCGTCCTCGCGTATTTCCTGATCTTGCTGGGCGTGGCATGGCGCACCTCGCGCCATGCCACCAACGACAGTTTTTTCATCGGCAACAAGGACAGCAACTGGATGCTGGTGGCCTTCGGCATGGTGGGCACGACCTTGACGGGCGTGACCTTCATCAGCGTGCCCGGCGCCGTGGGCAGCAACGGCTTCGGCTATATCCAGCTGATGATCGGCTATGTGCTCGGTTACCTGGCCATCACCTTCATCTTGCTGCCGCTGTACTACCGGCTGCAGCTCACGTCGATTTACCGCTATCTGGAATTGCGCCTGGGGCGGCGTTCCTACCAGAGCGGGGCGGCGTTTTTCATCGTTTCGCGCCTGCTGGGCGCCACGGCGCGGCTGTATCTGGTGGTCAATATCCTGCAAGCAACTATTCTCGACAGTTTCGGCGTGCCGTTCTGGCTGACGGCGTGCGTCGTGCTGCTGCTGATCCTGCTCTACACGTATGAAGGGGGCGTCAAGACCATCGTCTGGACCGATACCCTGCAAACGGCGTGCATGCTGGCCGGTCTCGTCATCTGCAGCGTGTTTTTGCTGCGCGAGATGGACTTGTCGCTCGTCGACAGCCTCGAACGCATGCGCGCGCAAGGCCTCACGCGCATCTTCACCACCGACCCGGACAGCCCCGCCTACGTGTGGAAGCACATTCTTGCCGGCATGTTCATCACCATTGCCATGACGGGCATGGACCAGGAAATGATGCAAAAGAATATCTCCGTGCGCACCCTGCGCGACTCGCAAAAGAATATGCTCAGCCTGACCGTGGTGCTGACCGGCGTGCTGCTGCTGTTTCTCTTCCTCGGCGGCTTGCTGCACCTGTACGCGCCGCTGGCCGGCGTGACGGCCACGGGCGATAAATTGTTCCCTGCCGTGGTGCTCGGGCATTTCCCCGCCGTGGTGCAGCTGATTTTCTTCATCGCCCTCATTTCCGCCCTGTTTCCCAGCGTGGATGGGGCGCTCACGGCCTTGACGTCCACCTTCTGCATCGACATCCTGGGCTTGCAGCGGCGGCCGGATTTGAGCCCGGCCGTGCAGATGCGCTGGCGCCGCAAGGTGCACCTGGGCTTTGCGGCCCTGTTTTTGATCCTGATCATGGTCTTCAAGTGGCTCGATGATCCCAGCATGATAGGCGTGATCCTGAAGCTGGCCAGCTATACCTACGGTCCGCTGCTGGGCTTGTTCGCCTTCGGCCTGCTGAGCCGGCGCGGCGTGCGCGACCGCTGGGTGCCTTTGGTGGCCGTGGCCGGGCCACTGCTGTGTGCGCTGATCGAGCAGGAGCAGGCGCTGCTGTTTGTGCATTACCGCCTCGGCCTGGAATTGCTGATACTGAACGGTTCCCTCGTGCTGGGCGGCCTGTTCCTCATTTCCACGCCGCCAGGGCAGGGCGCCCAGGGCGCGCAATACTTGTCAAAATAAGACGAATCCCAAGGCGATCGCGGCCATTTTCAGCTATATTGATTTCCTTTAGGTACACAACCTCACGGAGCATCAATGTCACTCAACCCCTTCCCGCCGCTGCGCCGCGGCTTTGGCGCATTCTGGCGCGCGCTGGACGCCACCCGCCGCGCGGTCATCAATCTGATTTTCCTGCTGATCGTCATCGCCATCCTGATCGCCATCTTTGGCGGCGGCGCCAAGCCCCTGGCGGAAAAGACCACGCTGGTGCTGGACTTGCAAGGCCCGCTGGTCGAGGAAACCCCGGGCGGCGTGCGCGAAGCGGTGCTGGCCAATGTCAGCGGCGAAGTCAAGAAAAACGTGCAGCTGCGCGACGTGCTGGCCGTGCTCGACACGGCGGCCAAGGACAAGAACATCGGTTCTATGGTCATCCTGCTCGACGAATTGCAGGGCGGCGGCCTCGCTTCGCTGCGCGAAGTGGCGGCCGGCGTGGAACGCTTCCGCGCCACGGGCAAGAAAGTGACGGCCTGGGGTTCGAGCTACAACCAGCGCCAGTACCTGGTGGCGGTCAAGGCCGACGAGGTATTCCTGCACCCGATGGGCGGCGTCATGCTGGAAGGCTTTGGCCGCTACCGCAATTACTACCGCGACGCGCTCGACAAGGTCGGCGTGACGGTGAACCTGCTGAAAGTGGGCACGTACAAGAGTGCTGCCGAGCCGTTCATCGCCAATGGCCCGTCCGAAGCGGCGGCCGAAGCGGACCGCTACCTGAACAACGGCCTGTGGACCACCTACACGACGGACGTGGAAAAGGCGCGCAAGCTGCCGGCCGGAGCCATCATGCAATCGATCGATGCGCTGCCGGCGCTGATGACGGCGGCCGGCGGCGACCTGGGCAAGCTGTCGCTGGACGCCAAGCTGGTCGACGGCCTGAAAACGCGCGACGAACTGCGCCAGTTCATGATGGCGCGCGGCGCGAAGAACACGGAAGGCACGAATTTCCGCCAGGTGAACTACACCGACTACCTGGCGCGCCTGCGCCCCGTGCACATCGGCGACGCCGTCGGCGTGGTCATCGCCTCCGGTGAAATCGGCGACGGCATCGCGCCACCGGGCGCCATCGGCGGCCTGTCCACCTCGCGTCTGATCCGCCAGGCGCGCGAAGACAAGTCGATCAAAGCCGTCGTGCTGCGCGTCGATTCGCCGGGCGGCAGCGCCTTCGGCTCGGAATTGATCCGCCGCGAACTGGAACTGACGCGCGCCGCCGGCAAGCCGGTGGTCGTCTCGATGGGCAATGTGGCCGCTTCGGGCGGCTACTGGATCAGCACCTCGTCCGACGAAGTCATCGCCGACGCGGCCACCATCACCGGTTCCATCGGCGTGTTCGCGATTTTGCCGACGGCCGACAAGGTGGTGGAAAAGCTGGGCATCCACACGGCCGGCTCGCCGACCACCTGGCTGGCCGACGCGGGCAACCCTTTGCGTCCGCTCGACCCCCGCTTTGCGCAAGTGATCCAGGGTTCGATCAACCACGTGTATGGCGACTTCCTGAACCTGGCCGCCAAGGCGCGCAAGACGACGCCGGAAAAGATCAATGAAGTGGCGCAGGGCCGCGTCTGGACGGGCTTGCAGGCGAAAGAGCGCAACCTGGTCGACCGCATCGGCAGCTACGGCGATGCGCTGGCGTCGGCCGCCAAGCGCGCCAACCTGGGCGCCGACTACCGCGTCACGTACCTGGAGCAGGAAACGTCGAACGTGGACCGCCTGATCGGCATGTTCGGCTCCAAGGCCATGGCCTCGCTGGGATTGGGCGAGCACGTGAAACTGGGCCTGGCCGGCACGGGCTTGCCGGCCGACGCGGCGCTGGGCATGGCGCAGGACCTGAGCTGGCTGTCCGGCATCACGCGCGAGCACAAACCATTCATGGCCCTCACGCACTGCCTGTGCGAAGTGCCACTCGGCAGCAAGTAACACCTGACCAAATCTACTGCGCTCGATGATTTGCGGCCTGCGATGCTCACTGTGCTCAAGCACAGCTCCGCTTCTCGGTCACAACTCATCTTCGCTCGCTACGATTTTGTCAGGCGTTACACGGCAATATAGATGACATACCCAAGCCGGCTTCGCCCGGCTTGTTTCACATCAGGAGCAAGGCATGGCAAGCGACATGAACGAAAAAACCGACACGGCCATCACCATCCGCCCCTGCGCCAAGGGCGACGAGCTGGCGCTGGCGCTGGTGGGGCAAGCGACCTTCCTGGAAGCGTTCGCCGGCATCCTCGATGGCGCCGACGTCATCGCCCACTGCCAGCGCCAGCACGACGCGCAGCTGTACCGCGACTGGCTGGCGCTGCCGGCCATGCGCCTGTGGCTGGCCGAGGCCACGCCTGGCGGCGCGCCCGTCGGCTACCTGGTCCTCAGTCCCGCCGGCCTGCCGGTGGCCGACCCGCGGCCGGACGACCTGGAAATCAAGCGCATCTACCTGCTGCACCGCTTCCAGGGGCAGCGCGTGGGCCAGCGCCTGATGCAGGCGGCCGTGGAACAGGCGCGCGCCGGCGGGGCGGGAAGGGTGCTGCTGGGCGTGTACGCGGAAAACCACGATGCGCTGGCGTTTTATGCGCGCTGCGGCTTTGCGCAGGTGGGCCGGCGCACCTTCCGCGTGGGCCGCACCGACTATCAGGATGTCATCCTCGGCATGACGCTGTAAGCGCCAACGGCCTGCGCGGCGCCAGGTCAAGCCGGCTGGCGGGAGATTTGTAGCGAGTTTGTATCTGCATGCGAGTCGCCCGCGCGCCGCCGGCGCCGGGGCGCGACGCCCCGCAAGCCTGATTCTTCCACCGTTCCCCCACAGGGGCGGCGTGCCTGCCGGCCCGCCTGATCCTTCCATGCCTGCCAGGCTGTGTGTAATTGTTTCAAGTAGAAATGAAACAGTTACATGACTATGCTAGAGTCGTTTCACGCTAGGGAGCGATGTTTTTTCAGCTGACTTTCAGCTCTTGACTCCCCCGGCTTTGTACCGAAACAACCCCGAAAAACGGTTGTCCGGCCTGAGTGTGTTCCACCTCGGCCGGCGCCACAGACTCGCCGTGCCAGCGGCCTAGACAAGGATAAGCGATGGATTCGCAGACTACACCCAACACCCCGCGGCGCAGCCGCCGTTCGAAAATCGTCGGCACGGTCATCGCGCTGGCCGTGATGGCTGCGCTGGGGGGCGGTGCCTGGTACCTGACCCATTCGGGCGTCAGCGCGCAGCCCGGCGCCGGTGGCCCCGGAGGGCCGGGAGGCCCGGGCGGGCGCCGCGGCGGCCCCTCGACCACCGTGGGCGTGGCCACGGCCGTGAAATCCGACTTGCCCGTGGTGCTCGATGCGCTGGGCACGGTGACGGCCGCGTCCACCGTGACGGTGCGCCCGCAAGTGTCGGGCATTTTGAAGGAGTTGAAATTCAAGGAAGGCGGCATGGTCAAGGCGGGCCAGGTGGTGGCGCAGATCGACCCGGCCCAGTTCGAGATGGCGCTGATGCAGGCCACGGGCCAGCGCCAGCGCGATGAAGCGCAGCTGGAAAACGCGCGCCTGACCCTGAAACGCTATCAAACCCTGCTGGGCCAGGATTCCATCGCCCGCCAGGATGTCGACACGCAGGCCGCCCTGGTCAAACAGTTGGAAGGTACCGTGATGACGGACCGCGCCGCCGAAGGCACGGCCAGGCTGAACCTGGGCTACACCAAGGTGGTGTCGCCGATCAGCGGCCGCGCGGGCTTGAAGGTGGTCGATATCGGCAACCTGGTGAGCACCAGCGACACGGGCGGCGTGGTGGTGGTGACGCAGCTGTCGCCCATCGACGTGGAATTTTCCGTGCCGCAGGATAAGGTGCAGACCATCCAGGAACGCCTGAATGGCGGCACGGCCCTGGCGGCGCTGGCGCTGGACCGCACGCGCACGCATACCCTGGACAAGGGCAGCCTGACGGCGCTCGACAACCAGGTCGACGTGCAGACGGGCACCGTGCGCGCCAAGGCCCGCTACACGAACGACAAGATGGCCCTGTTCCCCAGCCAGTTCGTCAACGTGCGCCTGGAACTGGGCAACATCACGGGCGCCGTGCTGGTGCCCGTGACGGCCTTGCGCCACAGCAACAACGGCGACTTCGTGTATGTGCTGAAAGCGGACAAGACCGTTACCGTGCGCATGGTCACGCGGGGCCAGGCGACCACCGACATGGTGGAAATCCGCGCTGGCCTGGAAGCGGGAGAGCAAGTCATCACGGAAGGCGCCGACCGCCTGAAGGAAGGCGCGAAAGTCACCCTGGCGGGCGACAAGCCTGCCATGGGCGGCGCCGGTGCCGCCGGGGCGAACGGCGAACGCCGCCACCGCCGCCAGCACGCTGACGGCGCGGCCAGCGCCTCGGCGTCCGCATCGGCATCCGCGCCAGCCGCAGTGCCAGCTACTGCGCCGGCGAAGGGCGCAGCGCAATGAGTCCATCGACTCCCTTCATCAAGCGCCCCGTCGCCACGGCGCTGCTGATGCTGGCCATCGTGCTGGCGGGGCTGGTTGGCTTCAAGTTCCTGCCGCTGGCCGCCTTGCCGCAGGTGGACTTCCCCACCATCCAGGTGCAGACCCTGTACCCGGGCGCCAGTCCCGAAGTCATGGGACAGACCGTGACGGCGCCGCTGGAGCGCCAGTTCGGGCAGATGTCGGGCTTGCAGCGCATGAGTTCCACCAGCGCGGCCGGCGTCTCCCTCATCACCCTGCAATTCACGCTGGGCCAGACCCTGGACGTGGCCGAGCAGGAAGTGCAGGCGGCCATCAACGCGGGCGGCTCGCTGTTGCCCACCGACTTGCCGGCGCCGCCCGTGTACGCGAAGATCAACCCGGCCGACGCGCCCGTGCTGACCCTGGCGATTACCTCGGACACGATGCCGCTGACGCAGGTGCAAAACATCGTCAACACGCGCCTGGCGCTGAAAATCAGCCAGGTCAATGGCGTGGGCCTCGTGTCGCTGTCGGGCGGCCAGCGTCCCGCCGTGCGCATCCAGGGCGACACCAAATTGCTGGCCTCGTACGGCCTGGGTCTCGACAGCCTGCGCACGGCCATCGCGGCGGCCAACGTCAACAGCGCCAAGGGCAGTTTCGACGGCCCCACGCGCTCCTTCACCATCAACGCGAACGATCAACTCGTGACGGCGGAAGACTACAAGCGCCTGATCATCACCTATAAAAACGGCGCGCCCGTGCGCCTGTCCGACGTGGCCAATGTCGTCGACAGCGCGGAAAACACGCGCCTGGGCGCCTGGTCCGGCAAGCAGCCGGCCATCATTCTGAACGTGCAGCGCCAGCCCGGCGCCAACGTCATCAAGACGGTCGACGCCATCAAGGCCCTGCTGCCCGACCTGCAGGCCAGCCTGCCGGCGGCCATGAAGCTCGAAGTGCTGAGCGACCGCACGACGGGCATCCGCGCTTCCGTCGAACACGTGGAAATGGAACTGCTGCTATCCGTGCTGCTGGTGGTGCTGGTGATCTTCGCCTTCCTGCACAGCATGCGCGCCACCGTGATCGCCAGCCTGTCCGTGCCGATTTCGCTGATCGGCGCCTGCGGCGTCATGTATCTGCTCGGCTACAGCCTGAACAACCTGTCCCTGATGGCGCTGACGATCGCCACGGGCTTCGTCGTCGATGACGCCATCGTCATGATCGAAAACATCGCCCGCTACATCGAGGAGGGCGAAACGCCGATGGCCGCCGCCCTGAAAGGCGCGTCGCAGATCGGCTTTACCATCATCTCGCTGACGGTCTCCCTGATCGCCGTGCTCATTCCCCTGCTGTTCATGGGCGACGTGGTGGGCCGCTTGTTCCGCGAATTCGCCATGACCCTGGCCATCACGATCCTGATTTCCGCCGTGGTCTCGCTCACCCTGGTGCCGATGATGTCGGCGCGCTGGCTGAAGAGCCACGCCGATGAAAAGATCAGCGCCACGGGCCAGCGCATCCAGGCGTTCCTCGACAAGGTGATCGTGCAGTACGACCATGCCCTCGTGTGGGTCTTGAAACGCCAGGGCCTGACCTTGCTCGTCGCCCTGGCCACCTTGCTGCTGACCGTCATCCTGTACATCACGATTCCGAAAGGCCTGTTCCCCACGCAGGACACGGGCCAGCTGCAGGCGCGCATCGAAACCTCGCAAGCCGTCTCGTACGAGCGCATGGCCACCTTGCAGCAGGCAGCCGCCAGCGCGCTGCTGGAAGACCCCGCTGTCGATACCTTGAGTTCCCTCGTCGGCGTCGATGCGGCCAACAATACCATGCTGCACACGGGTAGCATGCTGATCAATCTCAAGCGTCCGCGCAGCGGCAGCCAGGACGAGATCATGGAGCGCCTGCGCGACCGCGTGGCGAAGGTGGCCGGCGTGACCCTGTATCTGCAGCCGACGCAGGATCTGACCATCGATGCGGAATCGGGGCCGACGCAGTACCGCGTCTCGCTCGAAGGGGCCGACACGGCCACCGTCACCGAGTGGGCCGGCAAGCTGGCGGCGCGCATGCGCGAAAAAACGCAGCTGCGCAACGTCGTCACGGACGCGGGCGCCACGGGCGCCGCCGTGACGGTCGCCATCGACCGCGACAGCGCCGCGCGCATGTCCGTCACCACGGCTACCGTCGATGATGCGCTGTACAACGCCTTCGGCCAGCGCATCATTTCGACGATTTTCACGGAAACCAACCAGTACCGCGTGATCCTCGAAGCGCAGCCGGGCATCGTCACGACGCCGTCCGACCTGTCGGACCTGCAGGTGCGCACGGGTTCCGGCAAGTCGACGCCGCTGTCCGCTTTTGCCAGCGTCAGCGAAAAACAGGCGCCGCTGCAAATCACGCACGTGGCGCAATACCCGGCCACGACGCTGGGCTTTGATGCGACGCAAGGCGTGGCCCTGGGCAGCGCCGTCGACGCCATCCGCCAGGCGGCGAAAGACATCGCCTTGCCGCCATCGGTGACCTTGACCTTCCTCGGCGCGGCCGGCGCGTATGAAAACTCGCTGTCGAACCAGCTGTGGCTCATTCTGGCCGCCGTCGTCTGCGTGTACATCGTGCTGGGCGTGCTGTACGAAAGCTACATCCACCCGCTGACGATTTTGTCGACCCTGCCGTCGGCCGGCGTGGGCGCCTTGCTGGCGCTGATGATTTCCGGGCAAGACCTGGGCGTGATCGGCATCATCGGCATCATCCTCCTGATCGGCATCGTCAAGAAGAACGCCATCATGATGATCGACTTCGCCATCGAAGCCGAGCGCGATGAAGGGAAAAGCCCGCAGGAAGCCATCCACCAGGCGGCGCTGCTGCGCTTCCGCCCGATTTTGATGACGACCCTGGCGGCCCTGTTCGCGGCCGTGCCGCTGATGCTGGGCTGGGGCGAGGGCGCCGAGTTGCGCCGTCCGCTGGGCCTGGCCATCTTCGGCGGCTTGATCGTCAGCCAGGTGCTGACCCTGTTTACCACGCCCGTCATCTACCTGGGCTTCGACCGCCTGGGCCAGCGCTTTGCGCGCAAGACGCCCGCGGTGAACCTGGACAAGCCGGCCGATAACGCGGGGAGCGCCGCGTGAACCTGTCCGAACCGTTCGTCAAGCGCCCCATCGCCACCGTGCTGCTGACCATCGGCATCGCGCTGGCCGGGATCGGCGCCTTCTTCGTGCTGCCCGTCTCGCCGCTGCCGCAGGTCGATTATCCGACCATTTCCGTCAGCGCCAGCCTGCCCGGCGCCAGCCCCGCGACCATGGCCACGTCGGTGGCCACGCCGCTGGAACGGCGCCTGGGCGTGATTTCGGGCGTGAACGAGATGACGTCGTCGTCGGGCACGGGCTCGGCGCGCATCAATCTGCAGTTCGACTTGAACCGCAAGATCGATTCGGCCGCGCGCGAAGTGCAGGCAGCGATTGCCGCTTCGCGCGTGGACTTGCCGGCCACCCTGCGCAGCAACCCGACCTACCGCAAGGCCAATCCGTCCGACGCGCCCGTGATCATCCTGGCGCTGACGTCGAAAACGCGCACGCCGGGCCAGATCTACGACGCCGTGTCGAACCTGGTGCAGCAGAAAGTGGCGCAAGTGAAGGGGGTGGGCGACGTGGAACTGGGCGGCGGCTCGCTGCCGGCCGTGCGCGTGGAATTGCTGCCGTACCAGCTCAATCACTATGCCGTATCGATGGAAGACGTGCGCGCGGCCATCCAGGCCAGCAACGCCAACCGCCCGAAAGGGGCGATTTCCGGCGACGAGCGCAGCCTGCAGATCTATTCGGGCGCGGCGACGGCGTCGGGCGGGCGCAGCGCCGCCGATTACCGCAGCCTGGTGGTGGCCTGGCGCGACGGCGCCGCCATCCGCCTCGACGACGTGGCCGAAGTGGTCGACGGCGTGGAAAACAGCAATACCCTGGGCCTGTTCAATGGCGACCCGGCCGTCATCGTGCTGATCACGCGCCAGCCCGGCGCCAACGTCATCGCCACGGTGGACGGCGTGCGCGCGCTGCTGCCGCAACTGCAGGCGCAGCTGCCCGGCGACATCAAGCTGCAGGTGGCGTCCGACAGCACCAATTCCATCCGCTCGTCCCTGCACGAGATCGAGTTCACGCTGATCCTGTCCATCGTGCTCGTCGTGCTGGTGGTCAGCGCCTTTTTGCGCAGCGTGCGCGCCACCATCATCCCCGCCGTGGCCACCATCGTCTCGCTGCTGGGCACTTTCGGCGTGATGTACATGCTGGGATTTTCGCTAAATAACCTTTCCTTGATGGCGCTCACGGTGGCCACGGGCTTTGTCGTCGATGATGCCATCGTGGTGCTGGAAAATACGCAGCGCCACATCGAGGCGGGCATGGACCGTTTCAAGGCGGCCCTGCTGGGCGCGCGCGAAGTGGGCTTTACGGTGCTGTCGATCAGCCTGTCGCTGGTGGCCGTCTTCATCCCGCTGCTGTTCATGGGCGGCCAGGTGGGGCGGCTGTTCCGCGAATTCGCCGTGACCCTGTCGGCCGCCGTGATGATTTCGCTCGTCATCTCGCTCACCACCACGCCGATGATGTGCGCCTGGCTGCTGAAGAGCGGCGAGCAGCACAAGCCGCCAGGCGTCGTCGCGCGCTGGTTCGAGCGGGGTTTCGAGCGCATGCTGAACGTGTATGAACACTGCCTGGACTGGGCCTTGTCGAGCGCCGCTCTCGTGATGACGATCCTCGTGTTCGTCGTCGGCCTGAACGTGTACCTGTTCGCGGCCGCGCCCAAGGGCTTCTTCCCGCAGCAGGACACGGGCCAGATCAATGGCGGCATGCGCGCCGACCAGAGCATCTCGTTCCAGGCCATGCAGGCCAAATTGCGCCAGCTGGTCGACATCATCAAGGACGATCCGGCCGTCGCCACCGTCGTCGGGTTCACGGGCGGCGGCAGGGCGGGGGGCGGCTTCATGTTCATCGACTTGAAGCCGGCCTCGCAGCGCACGGACAAGGGGCAAGCTGTGATCGCCCGCCTGCGCCCGCAACTGGCCAAGGTGACGGGCATTTCGCTGTTCCTCAACCCCGTGCAGGATTTGCGCATGGGCGGGCGCTCCAGCAATTCCACGTACCAGTACACCCTGATCAGCGACAACCAGGCGGACTTGAAGAAATGGGCGGCGAAACTGGCCGACCAGATGAAGCTGCAGCCAGCCCTGATCGACGTGGACACGGACCAGGCGGAAAATGGCGTGGAAACGTTTGTCAGCATCGACAAGGACCGCGCCACGCAGCTGGGCGTGCAGGTGAAGGATATCGACAATGCGCTGTACAACAGCTTCGGCCAGCGCCAGGTGGCGACCATCTACGATGAGCTGAACCAGTATCACGTAATCATGGAAGTGGCGCCCCGCTACGCGCAAAGCCCGGAAGCGCTGCGCTCCGTGTACGTGCCCGCGTCGAATGCGGCCGCCGTCGCCGCCACCGGGACGACGGCCGCCAGCACCGCCGCGGCCAGCACCAGCGTGGCGGCGACGACGTCCAATACGACGGCGGCGCGCGACCCGTCCAGCGGCTCGGCCTTGAGCACCACCCTGGCGAAGATGGTGCCGCTGTCGTCGTTCAGCAGCTTCGCGGAAAGCTCGACGGCGACGTCGATCAACCACCAGGGCGGCGAACTGGCCACCACCGTGTCGTTCAACCTGGCCGACGGCTATCCGCTCAGCGACGGCCAGGCTGCCGTGGCCCAGGCGGAGTCGGAAATCGGCATGCCGGTGAACGTGCGCGGCAGCTTCCAGGGTTCGGCGAAGAGCGCGCAGGACAGCAACAAGGAGCAGCCGCTGCTGATCCTGGCGGCCATCGTGGTGATCTACATCGTGCTGGGCATCCTGTACGAAAGCCTGATCCATCCCGTCACCGTGCTGTCGACCTTGCCGTCGGCGGGGGTGGGCGCCGTGCTGGCACTGCTGCTGTTCCGCATGGAGTTTTCCATCATCGCCCTGATCGGCGTGTTCCTGTTGATCGGTATCGTCAAGAAAAATGCTATATTGATCATCGACTTCGCGCTGGAGGCCGAGCGTTCGCGCGGGCTGACAGCTGTGGAAGCGGTGCGCGAGGCTTGTTTGCTGCGTTTCCGCCCCATTCTGATGACCACCCTGGCGGCGGCGCTTGGCGCCTTGCCGCTGGCGATCGGTTTCGGCGAGGGGTCAGAGCTACGCCAGCCCTTGGGGGTCGCCATCATCGGCGGCCTGATTGCCAGCCAGTTACTCACATTGCTGACCACCCCGGTGGTCTACATCCTGCTCGACAAGCTGCGCACGCGCAGCGCCGACGAGCAGCAATTGAGCCGCATTCCTGGGCCAGATAACCCGAGCACACAATCATGAAGCAAGTAAAACCTATCGTATCGACCGTCCCTGCACGCCACCTGCTGGCACTGGGCGTGGCTACCGCCGTCCTCCTGCTGGCCGGCTGCGCCGTCAGCCCCGCGTATGAAACGCCGACGGCCGCCGCGCCGCAAACGTTCAAGGAGGCGGCCGGCTGGCAGCCTGCCGTGCCGGCCGACACCCTGGAGCGGGGACCGTGGTGGACCCTGTTCGGCGACGCGCAATTGAACCAGCTGGCCGAAGGCATCGACATCTCGAACCAGAACGTGGCCGCCGCCATCGCTTCCTACGAGCAGGCGCGCGCGCTGGTGCGCGAACAGCGCGCCTCGCTGTTCCCCACCGTGAACCTGACGGGCAGCGGCGCCCGCTCGGGCGGCGGGGGCGAGCAGCAGACCAACAACAACTTCAAGGCCGCCATCGGCGCGTCGTGGGAACCGGACGTGTGGGGCAAGCTGCGCGCCGGCGTGACGGGGGCGGACGCCAGCGCCAGTGCCAGTGCGGCCGACCTGGCCGCCGCCCGCCTGTCGGCGCAGGGCGAACTGGCCACCAATTACTTTTCGCTGCGCCAGAGCGATGCGCAGATCGCGCTGCTGAATGCCACCATCGATGGCTACAAGCGCGTGCTTGACATCACCAGCAACCGCTTCAATTCGGGCATCGCCGCCAAGTCCGACCTGCTGCAGGCGCAGACGCAGCTGGCCAATGCGCAGATCGACCTGTCCAGCCAGACGCGTTCACGCGCGCAGCTGGAACATGCGATCGCGATACTTTTGGGCCGCGCGCCGTCCGACTTCAGCCTGGCCGTGGCGCCGTGGACCCTGACCGTGCCCGAAGTGCCGTTGGGCGTGCCGTCGACGCTGCTGCAGCGCCGTCCCGACATCGCCGCCGCCGAGCGCCGGGTGGCCGTGGCCAACGAGCAGATCGGCATCGCCCGTTCCGCGTATTACCCGAGCCTGAACCTGACGGGTTCCTACGGTTCCGGCGCCAGCAAGGTGGGCGACCTGTTCAATGCCTCATCGAGCCTGTGGTCGCTGGGCGTGTCGGCCGCGCAAACCCTGTTCAACGCGGGCGCCACCACGGCCAGCGTGGATGCGGCCAAGGCGGGACACGAGGCGGCCGTGGCGCGCTACCGCCAGACGGTATTGAGTGCCTTTGGCGCCGTGGAAGACCAGTTGTCGGCCACGCGCGCGCTGGCCGAACAGCTGGCCCTGCGCCAGCAGGCGTCATCCGCCGCCGACCAGGTCGAGCAGCAGATGCTGAACCGCTACAACGCGGGCCAGGTCGGCTATACGGACGTGGTGACGGCGCAAGTGACGGCCCTGTCGGCGCGCCGTTCGCTGGTGCAGGCGCAGGCGGACCGCCAGACGACGGCCGTGGCCCTGATCCAGTCGCTGGGCGGCGGCTGGCACGTGCCGCAGGCGCAGTAAAGGGGACGGCTAGGGGGCAGCCTGGCGCAGGGAAAAGCCCTGCGCCAAATTCGTGTTTTGCCGCGCATCTTGAGTGCTAGAATGCAAGATTATCAATTCCCAGCCTGACGCTTTGGCCGTGGCTGCACTCTTGCAGAAGATGACACGCAGTAAACACAGCAATGCTTCCGTCCCTGAAGTGGCCACCATCGTTTTCCCCGTGGTGGCCATCGGCGCATCCGCCGGCGGACTCGATCCCATCGTTGCCTTCCTGGCGAACGTGCCGCAGGAGAGCGGGATTGCCTATGTGGTGATCCAGCATCTTGATCCCACGCAAAAGGCCATGCTGCCGGAACTGCTGCAGCGCGCCACCAGCATCCCCGTCACGGAAATCACGCACCAGGCGGAGTTGCGGCCCAACCATATCTATGTGATACCGTCGAATGCCGACCTGGGCTTGTCCAAGGGGCGTTTCGTGCTCAGCGAACCGGTGCAGCTGCGCGGGCACCGCTTGCCCATCAACACCTTTTTCGAAAGCCTCGCAAGCGAACTGGGCGAACTGGCCGTGGGCGTGATTTTTTCCGGCATGGGCAACGATGGCACGCGCGGCTTGCAGGCGATCAAGCAGGCAGGGGGCCTGACCCTGGCCCAGCATCCGGACACGGCCAAGTTCGACATGATGCCGCAAAGCGCGATTGCCGCGGAAGTGGTGGACCTGGTCGACTTTCCCGACAAGATGCCGGACAAGATCATCACCTATCTGTTCCGCAGCAGCTTCCTCAGCTTGCCGGGCCATGAACCGAACGGGCGAAATTCCTTGCAGGAAATTGTCGCCTTGCTGTCCGAACACACGGGCAACAGTTTTACGGATTACAAGATCAACACGGTGCTGCGGCGCATCGAGCGGCGCATGAGCTTGTATCAAATGACGTCGATGGAAGAATACGTGCCGTACTTGCGCGCCAATCCCACCGAAATCGACTTGCTGTTCAAGGAATTGCTGATCGGCGTGACGAGTTTCTTCCGCGACCCGAAAGTGTGGGAATACCTGAAGATGGTCGCCTTGCCGCAATTGCTGGCGGCCCATCCGGACGGACGCGCGTTCAAGGCCTGGGTGCCCGCCTGCTCCACGGGCGAGGAAGCGTATTCGCTGGCCATGGTGTTCCATGAAGTGGTGGCCAGCATCAATCCGCCGTCGAAGTACAGTCTGCAGATCTTCGCCACCGACCTGTCGGCCGACGCCATCGACCGCGCGCGCCAGGGACGCTTTCCGCACAGCATCAGCAGCGACGTGTCGGCCGAACGCCTCGGGCGTTTCTTCTTGCGCGACAAGAACGATTATCACGTGAAAAAAGAGATACGCAACACGATCATCTTTGCCCAGCAAAACATCATTTCGGACCCGCCGTTCACCAAGCTCGACATCCTGTGCTGCCGCAATTTGTTGATTTATCTCAATGCCAAGCTGCAGCAGCGTTTGATACCCCTGTTTCATTACGCCTTGAACCGCGACGGGATTTTGCTGCTAGGCAGCGCCGACACGCCCGGTCATTTTTCCGACCTGTTTTCACCGCTGACCACGTCGACCCGGCTGTACCGCCGCCTCGACAACCTGGCGCGTCAGCGCCTGCCCACGTATTTCCCCACCAAGGTATCGTTGGCATCCCCCCCTACACCTAGCGACACGAGAGAAGTCAGCATGACTGGAAAGATTCAATCCCATGTCGAGCAATTATTGCTCCAGAAATATTCACCGGCTGCCGCGCTGCTGAACCAGGATGGCGACATCCTGTACATCAACGGGCGCACGGGCGCCTTCCTCGAACCGGCAGCCGGCAAGGCCAACTGGAATATCCATGCGATGGCGCGCGAAGGCTTGCGCTACGAGCTGGCTGGCCTCATCAAGGAAGCCTTGCAGAGCGAGAGGGTGGTGCGCCTGAAGGGGCTGGTGGTCAAGGATCACCTGGGACAGTCGCTGGGCGTCGACCTGAGTGCGGAAGCGCTGAGCCAGCCTGAATCCTTGCGCGGCATGGTGTTTGTCACGTTTGCCAGCGCGCCGCTGGTGGCCGAGGCGCGCCGCGGCCGCTCGCCGAACCCCAAGGTGCTGGAACTGGAACAGCAACTGGCGCAGGCGCGCAATGAAATCCAGGCCGTGCGCGACGAGATGCAGACGTCGCGCGAGGAACTCAAATCGGCCAACGAAGAACTGCAGTCGACCAATGAAGAGCTGCAATCGACGAACGAGGAGCTGACCACGTCGAAGGAAGAGATGCAGTCGCTCAACGAAGAGTTGTACACGGTCAATGCCGAGCTGCAATCGAAGGTCGATGATTTGTCGCTGGTCAATAGCGACATGAAGAATCTGCTCAATAGTACCGATATCGCCACCATTTTCCTCGACAGCGACCTGCGCATCCGCCGCTTCACGGCGCCGGCCACGCAAATCTATAAGCTGATCCAGACGGACTTGCGCCGTCCGCTCAGCGACATCGTCAACGACCTCGATTATCCGGGCCTGGAAGACGATGCGCTGGAAGTGATCCGCAGCCTGGTGTTTTGCGAGCGGCAAGTGGAAACCAAGACGGGGCGCTGGTACAACGTGCGCATCATGCCGTACCGCACGATCGAAAATGTGATCGATGGCGTGGTGGTGACCTTCATCAACATTACAGAGTCGAAACTGCTGGAAGCCCAGCTGCGCCAGATCCAGTCCGGCGCCGTGGCCGGCGGCAGTAGCGGCGAGCACGCGTCATGAGCGAACCATTCGACGGCAGCGCGCCGGCCCGCCTGAGAGAGCAGGCGGAGCAATTGGCCGCGGAGCAGCGCCAGCCCGTGCCGCAGTCGAATGAAGACGTGATGCGTCAGTTGCATGAGTTGCAGGTCAGCCAGATCGAGCTGGAAATGCAGAGCGCGGCCCTGGCCGAGCTGGAACAGCTGAAAAACGAATTTGAAAGCAGCCGCGACCGTTATGCGCAGCTGTATGAACAGGCGCCCGTCAGTTACTTTTCGCTGGCGCGCGAAGGCGTGATCACGCGTGTCAACGTGGCGGCCTGCGGCTTGTTGCAACGTGATAAGAACCGGCTGCTGGGACGGCGTTTCGAGCAATTCGTCGCCCCCCAGGCGCAGGGCGGCTTCCGGCGCTTCCTCGACGCCGTCTTCACCGGCGGCGCGCGCCAGGTGCTCGAAGCGCCGCTGTTCGAAGGCGAAGCGGGCGGCATGTGCGGCATGGTGCGCATCGAAGCCAATTACGATGCGGACAGCGCCACGGCGCGCATGCTGGTGACGGACCTGGGCGACGAGCACGCGCGCGAATCGGCCTTGCGGCGGGCCTTCGTGATACTCGACAGCATACGCGAAGGCGTGCTGGTGACGGACAGCGCCAACCGCATCATTTCCGTCAACCCCGCGTTCACCACCATCACCGGCTACCAGGCGGAGGAAGCCATCGGCCGCGATCCGTCCTTCCTCGGCGGCGGCACGCATCTGCCGCATTTTTATGAAGCCATGTGGCGCAGCCTGCACCAGGATGGCAGCTGGTATGGCGAACTGGTGAACCGGCGCAAGAATGGCGAGCGCTTCGTCGAATCGCTGTCGATCACGCCGATGCGCAGCCCGGATGGCGCGATCAGCCATTTTGTCGGCGTGTTTTCCGATATCACCGAGCGCAAGCTGGCCGAGGCGGACTTGCGCGAACTGCACCGCGAGCTGGACCAGCGGGTGGTCGACCGCACGGCCGAATTGCTGCGGGCCAACCAGCACCTGCAGCTGGAAGTGCACCAGCGCGAGCGGGCGCAGGAAGCCTTGCGCGATGCCGAGCGCTTCTTTCACGCCACCATCGATTCCCTGACGGACCGGGTGCTGGTGCTGGACCGGTCGGGCCGCGTCGTGCATGCCAACCAGGCTTGCCTGGCCTTCGTCGGGCAAACGCCGCAGCCGCTGCACTACCTGGAATTTTGCGACACGGACCCGCGCTGGCAGCGCAGCGCCGGGCGCGAGCTGGCCGCCGGCATCCGCTCCGTCATCGCCGGCAACGCGGACACGTTTGCGCTCGAGTATGAGTTTGCCACGCGCTCGGGTCCCCGCTGGTCGCAGGCCAGGATCAGTCGTTTCCTCGGCGAAGGGCCGCTGCGCGTGGTGGTGGCGCATACGGACATCACCGAACGCAAGCTGATGGATGGCGCCCTGCGCCAGTCGCATGCGCAGCTGCGCCAGCTGGCGCTGCACCTGGAAACGGCCAAGGAAGACGAGCGCAAGCGCATTTCGCGCGATATCCACGATGAACTGGGGCAAAACCTGCTGGCGCTGCGCATCGATATTTCCATGCTCAGCGCGCGCACGGAAGGCTCCCATCCGCGCCTGCACCGCCGGGTCGGCGCCGTGCTCAGCAACGTCGACACCACCATCAAGAGCGTGCGCGGCATCATGAACGAGCTGCGCCCGATGGCGCTGGACCTGGGCTTGCAAGCCGCCATCGAATGGCAGGTGGGCGACTTCCGCAAGCGCAGCGGCGTCGCTTGCCAGCTGCTGATACGCGACGAGGCATTGTTTTCCGCCATCGGCAGCCAGGTCGAGATCGTGCTGTTCCGCATCGTGCAGGAAGCGCTCAGCAACGTCATGCGCCATGCCCAGGCCAGCCAGGTCGAGATCGAACTCAGTTCGGATGCCTGCGCCGTGTACGTGGCCATCAGCGACAACGGCATCGGCATCACGCCGCAGCAGCAGCGCAAGAAGCAGTGCTTTGGCCTGATCGGCATCGCCGAGCGCGTGACGGCGCTGGGCGGGCAGTTCGAGGTCGGTGTGCCGGCCTCGGGCGCCGGTTGCCGGCTGGCCCTGCAGATCCCCTTGCAGGGGACGGGACGGCCGGCCGCCTGATACAGAAATTGCAATGGGATAATTTTGGCTATGTCACCGTCAAATGTGGGAATGCTCCCAGCGTTGCTTTCAATAACGTTTCTGGTGAGCGGATACGCCTGGCGTCGAGTATCCAGCGCCAGCCCAGGTAATTCGGCAGGTAGCGCGTCGCCACGCCGCGAAAGGGCCGCAGCCAGTCCCGCAGACGGCTGTGATACGCATTGACGTTCTGCACATGCGCGGCGCCCTGCACACGGATGCCGGCGCGCAAGTTGACGGCCTGGTGGCTGATGCCCGCTTCCCTGGCAAACGCCCGGTAGGCGGCATGGCCATCCGTTACCAGCAGGACATCCTTATCGATGACGGGCAACAAACAGCGGTGCAGCTGTGCCTTCGTCAACGCCCCTTTGCCAGCGACGAAATCGAGGGTCTGGCCTGTACGATCGCGCGCCACCGGGATACAGACCTGCTCATCGGAAATACCGCGCTGGCGGGCATGGCCGCCCCGGCGGCGGGCCGGACGCGTCATCTGCCTGGATCCTTTTTCCGATTCCAGCACATATAACTCGTCCGCCTCGG
>NZ_JAPQNV010000014.1:0-2322 GCF_030397595.1 Janthinobacterium sp. SUN033 | reverse complement strand
GAGTACGGTCGCAAGATTAAAACTCAAAGGAATTGACGGGGACCCGCACAAGCGGTGGATGATGTGGATTAATTCGATGCAACGCGAAAAACCTTACCTACCCTTGACATGGCTGGAATCCCCAAGAGATTGGGGAGTGCTCGAAAGAGAACCAGTACACAGGTGCTGCATGGCTGTCGTCAGCTCGTGTCGTGAGATGTTGGGTTAAGTCCCGCAACGAGCGCAACCCTTGTCATTAGTTGCTACGAAAGGGCACTCTAATGAGACTGCCGGTGACAAACCGGAGGAAGGTGGGGATGACGTCAAGTCCTCATGGCCCTTATGGGTAGGGCTTCACACGTCATACAATGGTACATACAGAGCGCCGCCAACCCGCGAGGGGGAGCTAATCGCAGAAAGTGTATCGTAGTCCGGATTGTAGTCTGCAACTCGACTGCATGAAGTTGGAATCGCTAGTAATCGCGGATCAGCATGTCGCGGTGAATACGTTCCCGGGTCTTGTACACACCGCCCGTCACACCATGGGAGCGGGTTTTACCAGAAGTAGGTAGCTTAACCGCAAGGAGGGCGCTTACCACGGTAGGATTCGTGACTGGGGTGAAGTCGTAACAAGGTAGCCGTATCGGAAGGTGCGGCTGGATCACCTCCTTTCTAGAGTTTGCACGAATCATGTAAATGATTCACGCATCAAATGTTCACACTTATCGGCTGTTTAATTAAGAAGAAACAGTAGTCGTAGTAGCACCGCGTTGGGGCTGTAGCTCAGCTGGTTAGAGCACCGTGTTGATAACGCGGGGGTCGTTGGTTCGAGTCCAACCAGCCCTACCAGCTAATTAGTAATATCTCAGGGGGATTAGCTCAGCTGGGAGAGCACCTGCTTTGCAAGCAGGGGGTCGTCGGTTCGATCCCGTCATCCTCCACCAAGGTTTTACTCGAAAGTGCAAACGTAAGCCGCCAGGTTTAGGTTTGATCTTTTAGCGATCAAAGCTGTTTCGTTCTTTAACAATCTGGAAGAAGTAAAGATTATTTATTGATCGGTTTGCCGTAAAAGGTAAATCGATGGGTAATGATTGTATGTATCAACAAACAAACAACAACGTTGTACTTTCTTATCCCTGTAGCGCTCTTTTCGTTTGAAAGAATGAAGAGGCTAACGTTATAGGGACAAGCGAATAAGTGCACATGGTGGATGCCTTGGCGATTACAGGCGATGAAGGACGTAGTAGCTTGCGATAAGCTGCGGGGAGTGAGCAAACACACTTTGATCCGCAGATTTCCGAATGGGGCAACCCACCCTTTTAGGGTATTGCATACTGAATACATAGGTATGCAAGGCGAACGCGGCGAACTGAAACATCTAAGTAGCTGCAGGAAAAGAAATCAACCGAGATTCCCAAAGTAGCGGCGAGCGAAATGGGAAGAGCCTGTACGTGATAGTCGGACCGATAACAGAATCCTCTGGAAATAGGAGCCATAGTGGGTGATAGCCCCGTATGTGAAATCGGACCGGTGGTACTAAGCGTACGACAAGTAGGGCGGGACACGTGACATCCTGTCTGAATATGGGGGGACCATCCTCCAAGGCTAAATACTCGTAATCGACCGATAGTGAACCAGTACCGTGAGGGAAAGGCGAAAAGAACCCCGGAAGGGGAGTGAAATAGATCCTGAAACCGTGTGCATACAAACAGTAGGAGCGGACTTGTTCCGTGACTGCGTACCTTTTGTATAATGGGTCAGCGACTTACATTCAGTGGCAAGGTTAACCAGATAGGGAAGCCGTAGAGAAATCGAGTCCGAATAGGGCGATCAGTCGCTGGGTGTAGACCCGAAACCAAGTGATCTACTCATGGCCAGGATGAAGGTGCGGTAACACGCCCTGGAGGTCCGAACCCACTAATGTTGAAAAATTAGGGGATGAGCTGTGGGTAGGGGTGAAAGGCTAAACAAACTTGGAAATAGCTGGTTCTCTCCGAAAACTATTTAGGTAGTGCCTCAAGTATCACCATCGGGGGTAGAGCACTGTTATGGCTAGGGGGTCATTGCGACTTACCAAACCATTGCAAACTCCGAATACCGATGAGTGCGAGCTTGGGAGACAGACGTCGGGTGCTAACGTCCGGCGTCAAGAGGGAAACAACCCAGACCGCCAGCTAAGGTCCCAAAGATTGGCTAAGTGGAAAACGAAGTGGGAAGGCTAAAACAGTCAGGATGTTGGCTTAGAAGCAGCCATCATTTAAAGAAAGCGTAATAGCTCACTGATCGAGTCGTCCTGCGCGGAAGATGTAACGGGGCTAAGCCAGTCACCGAAGCTGCGGATAT
>NZ_JAPQNV010000013.1:0-3247 GCF_030397595.1 Janthinobacterium sp. SUN033 | reverse complement strand
AGGCACCTTGCCGGCCGAACTGCACAAGCTGTGGCGCACGTCGACAGCCGGCGGCTATCACATGGAATACGGCTATTCGTGCATGGGCTATGAAATCGCCGGCGGCCTGGGCGTCAAGATGGCGAAACCGGATGCCGAGGTCATTGTCATGGTGGGCGACGGCAGTTATCTGATGATGAATTCGGAAATCGCCACCTCCGTCATGCTGGACAAAAAACTCATCATCGTCGTGCTCGACAACCGGGGCTATGGCTGCATCAACCGCCTGCAGCAGGCGTGCGGCAACGCGTCATTCAACAATATGTTGCCCGACAGCGCACCCGCCATCGACTTCGCCCTGCATGCCCGGTCGCTGGGAGCGCTGTCCGAGCACGTGGCCAACATTGCCGAACTGGAACAGGCGATGCTGCGCGCCCGCGCCGCATCGCGCACCTACTTGATCTGCATCAATACGGACGCTACGCGCACGACCGAGGAGGGCGGTTGCTGGTGGGAAGTGGCCGTACCCGAAGTCTCGACGCAAGCCGGCGTGCAAGCGGCGCGCGCCCGTTATGAACTTGACCGCCAAGGACAACAAAAATGACTACATGGAATGTGAAGATCGGCATCAACCCGATCTCGTGGATGAACGACGATTTACCCAGCCTGGGCGGTGAAACCCCGCTGGAAACAGCCCTCAAGGAAGGCGCCGAGATCGGCTACGTGGGTTTCGAATTGGGCAACAAGTTTCCCAAGGATGCCCCCGCCCTGAACGCCGTGCTGGGGAAATACCATCTCGCCTGCGTGTCCGGCTGGTATTCGGGACGGCTGGCGCACCGCTCCGTGGAAGAAGAGATCGCCGCCGTAGCCTCGCATTTACGTCTGCTGGCCGACAGCGGCGCCACCGTCATGGTCTACGGCGAAGTGGCGGACGCCATCCAGGGCGAAGCCCGCCCGTTGTATAAACGTCCGCGCTTCCAGTCGCCGCAGCAATGGCAGGCGTACGCCGACAAATTGACGGCGTTTGCGAAACACTTGCTCGACCACGGCGTGCGCCTCGCCTACCACCACCACATGGGCGCCTACGTGGAAACGCCCGCCGACGTGGACCAGTTGATGGCCTTGACGGGGCCGCAAGTCGGCTTGCTGTTCGACACGGGCCACATCACCTTTGCCGGCGGCGACGCGCTGGCGGTCTTGAACAAGCACATCGATCGCATCTGCCACGTGCATTGCAAGGACGTGCGCCCCAATGTGGTGAAACTGGCGAGAAATGGCCACTGGAGTTTCCTGCAGGCCGTGATCAATGGCGCCTTCAGCGTGCCCGGCGACGGCAGCATCGATTTCCCCGCCATCCTGACGCGCCTGTATCTGCACGGCTACGAAGGCTGGCTGGTGGTGGAGGCGGAGCAAGACCCGGCCGTGGCGCCAAGTTATCAGTATGCCAAGATGGGCCACGATTACCTGGCGCGCCTGGTCGACGCGATTCCCCGCCTGGGGCGGGAGGCGGCATGAGCCCGCTGCTGGTCAAGGCTAGGGCCGGTTCGGCCATCGTCGAAGTGACGCCGGAATCGGCCGGCTGGACGCACGTGGGCTTTGCCGCGCATCGGCTGGCGGCAGGCGAACAGCTGACGTTGGAGACGGGCCGCCGCGAACTGTGCCTCGTCGTGCTGACGGGCACGGTCACCGTGCAGGCGGGCGGGCAGACCTGGGAAGCCATCGGCAATCGCCAGAGCGTGTTTGAAGACGTCTCGCCCTACGCCGTGTATGTGCCGCTGGAAACCACGGTCGGCATCACGGCCGTGAGCAACGCGGAAGTGGCGCTGTGCAGCGCACCGGCCACCACCCATCGCCCGGCGCGCTTGATCGACCCGCAGTCGATGACGCGCTCCGTGCGCGGCAAGGGGGCGAACACCCGCTATGTGTGCGACATCCTGCCGCAGACAGCCGAGGCCGATGGCTTGCTGGTGGTGGAAGTGGTCACGCCGTCCGGCCATTCGTCCAGCTATCCGCCGCACAAGCACGACAGCGACAATATCCCGCTGGAAAGTTCGCTGGAAGAAACGTATTACCACCGCCTCAATCCCGAGCAGGGCTTTGCGTACCAACGCGTCTACACGGACGACCGCAGCATCGACGAAGCCATGGCCGTGGAAAACCACGACGTGGTGATGGTGCCCAGGGGTTACCACCCCGTCACCGTGCCGTATGGCTACGATGGCTATTACCTGAACGTGATGGCCGGCCCGAAACGCGTGTGGCACTTTAAAAACGACCCGGCCCATGACTGGCTGATGACGAAATAAACGAGGACAAGAAGATGACAACGCAACAGATCGGCCACTTTATTGGTGGCAACCCCATGGCGTCGCGCTCCGAGCGCACCAGCGACGTGTTTAATCCCGCCACGGGCGCCGTCACGGCGAAAGTATCGCTGGCCACGCCTTCCGAGCTGAACGCGGCCGTGGCCGCCGCCCATGCGGCCTTTCCCGCCTGGTCGCAAACGTCGCCCCTGCGCCGCGCCAGGGTCATGTTCAAGTTCAAGGAGTTGCTGGAAGAACATGCGGATCAATTGGCGGCCCTGATCACGGCCGAGCACGGCAAGGTGTTCACGGATGCGAAAGGGGAAGTCACGCGCGGCATCGAAGTGGTGGAATTTGCCTGCGGCATTCCGCAAATGATGAAGGGAGAATATTCGGAGCAAGTGGCCGGCGGCATCGACGCCTGGTCGATCCGCCAGGCATTGGGCGTCTGCGTCGGCATCACGCCGTTCAATTTCCCCGTGATGGTGCCGATGTGGATGTTCCCGATGGCGATTGCCTGCGGCAATACCTTCGTCTTGAAACCGTCCGAGCGCGACCCGTCGGCGAGCTTGCTGCTGGCGCAGCTGTTGACGGACGCGGGCTTGCCGGACGGCGTCTTCAACGTGGTGCAGGGCGACAAGGAAGCCGTGGACGGCTTGCTGCACCACCCGGACGTGCGCGCCGTCAGTTTCGTCGGTTCCACGCCGATTGCCGAGTATATCTATGCCACCGGCTGCGCCCAGGGCAAGCGCGTGCAAGCGCTGGGCGGGGCGAAAAACCACATGGTCGTCATGCCGGACGCGGACATTCCCCAGACGGTCGACGCCCTGATGGGGGCCGCGTTCGGTTCGGCGGGCGAGCGCTGCATGGCCATTTCCGTCGTCGTGGCGGTGGGCAATGTGGCCGACCAACTGGTCGAGGCGCTGGTGCCGCGCATCGCGGCCCTGAAAATCACGCAAGGCATG
>NZ_JAPQNV010000012.1:0-3602 GCF_030397595.1 Janthinobacterium sp. SUN033 | reverse complement strand
CCGTGGGCACGCGCTTGCAGGATTTTACGACGGGCTCGAATTCCCTGTTTGCGCAGGCGCAACTGGTCAGCCTGAACGTCAACGCTTTCGATGCGCTGAAACGCCGTGGCCTGGGCGTGCAGGTGGACGCGACACTGGGCTTGCAGGGCTTGTCGCGGTACTTGCCTAATTGGAACAGCGCGGGCCAATGGCTGAACCGCGCGCAACAGGAGGCGAATGCCTGGCGCGCCACCGTCCTGGCCATTACTGGCCAGCGCGAGGTGGCTGGCTTGCCGTATGACGGGGAAGTCATCGGCGCCGTGCAGCGCTCATCCAAGGATTCCACCAGCCGCGACATCGTCGTCTGCGCGGCAGGCACCTTGCCGGCCGAACTGCACAAGCTGTGGCGCACGTCGACAGCCGGCGGCTATCACATGGAATACGGCTATTCGTGCATGGGCTATGAAATCGCCGGCGGCCTGGGCGTCAAGATGGCCAAACCCGATGCCGAGGTGATCGTCATGGTGGGCGACGGCAGTTATCTGATGATGAATTCGGAAATCGCCACCTCCGTCATGCTGGATAAAAAACTCATCATCGTCGTGCTCGACAACCGGGGCTACGGCTGCATCAACCGCCTGCAGCAGGCGTGCGGCAACGCGTCATTCAACAATATGTTGCCCGACAGCGCACCCGCCATCGACTTCGCCCTGCATGCGCAATCCTTGGGCGCGCTCTCCGAACACGTGGCCAACATTGCCGAACTGGAACAGGCGATGCTGCGCGCCCGCGCCGCATCGCGCACCTACTTGATCTGCATCAATACGGACGCCACGCGCACGACCGAGGAGGGCGGTTGCTGGTGGGAAGTGGCCGTACCCGAAGTCTCGACGCAAGCCGGCGTGCAAGCTGCGCGCGCCCGTTATGAACTTGACCGCCAAGGACAACAAAAATGACTACATGGAATGTGAAGATCGGCATCAACCCGATCTCGTGGATGAACGACGATTTACCCAGCCTGGGCGGCGAAACGCCGCTGGAAACAGCACTGAAGGAAGGCGCCGAGATCGGCTACGTGGGCTTTGAACTGGGCAACAAGTTTCCCAAGGATGCCCCGGCCCTGAACGCCGTGCTGGGGAAATACAATCTCGCCTGCGTGTCCGGCTGGTATTCGGGACGGCTGGCGCACCGGTCCGTGGAAGAGGAAATTGCCGCCGTCGGGCCGCATCTGCGCTTGCTGGCCGACAGCGGCGCCACCGTCATGGTCTACGGCGAAGTGGCGGACGCGATCCAGGGCGAAGCCCGCCCCTTGTATAAACGTCCGCGCTTCCAGTCGCCGCAGCAATGGCAGGCGTACGCCGACAAATTGACGGCGTTTGCGAAACACTTGCTCGACCACGGCGTGCGCCTGGCCTACCACCACCACATGGGCGCCTACGTGGAAACGCCCGCCGACGTGGATCAGTTGATGGCCTTGACGGGGTCGGAAGTCGGCTTGCTGTTCGACACGGGCCACATCACCTTTGCCGGCGGCGACGCGCTGGCGGTCTTGAACAAGCACATCGATCGCATCTGCCACGTGCATTGCAAGGATGTGCGCCCCACCGTGGTGAAACTGGCGAGAAATGGCCACTGGAGTTTCCTGCAAGCCGTCATCAATGGCGCCTTCAGCGTGCCCGGTGACGGCAGCATCGATTTCCCCGCCATCCTCACGCGCCTGTATTTGCACGGTTATGAAGGCTGGCTGGTGGTGGAGGCGGAGCAAGATCCGGCCGTGGCCCCCAGTTATCAGTATGCCAAGATGGGCCACGATTACCTGGCGCGTCTGGTCGACGCGATTCCGCGATTGAAACGGGAGGCGGCATGAGCCCGCTGCTGGTGAAAGCGGCCAAGACCAGCGGCAAGATCGTCGAAGTCACGCCCGCGTCGGCCGGCTGGACGCACGTGGGCTTTGCCGCGCACCGTCTTGCGGCAGGCGAACAGCTCACTTTGGAGACGGGCAGCCGCGAACTGTGCCTCGTCGTGCTGACGGGCACGGTGACGGTGCAGGCGGGCGGGCAGACCTGGGAAGCCATCGGCAATCGCCAGAGCGTGTTTGACGACGTCTCGCCCTACGCCGTGTATGTGCCGCTGGAAACCACGGTCGGCATCACGGCCGTGAGCAACGCGGAAGTGGCGCTGTGTAGCGCGCCGGCCACGACCCATCGCCCGGCGCGCCTGATCGACCCGCAGTCGATGACGCGTTCCGTGCGCGGCAAGGGGGCGAACACCCGTTATGTGTGCGACATCTTGCCGCAGACGGCCGAGGCCGATGGCTTGCTGGTGGTCGAGGTGGTCACGCCGTCCGGCCATTCGTCCAGCTATCCGCCGCACAAGCACGACAGCGACAATATCCCGCTGGAAAGTTCGCTGGAAGAAACGTACTACCACCGCCTGAACCCCGAGCAGGGCTTTGCGTACCAACGCGTCTACACGGACGACCGCAGCATCGACGAAGCCATGGCCGTGGAAAACCACGACGTGGTGATGGTGCCCAGGGGTTACCACCCCGTCACCGTGCCGTATGGCTACGATGGCTATTACCTGAACGTGATGGCCGGCCCGAAACGCGTGTGGCACTTTAAAAACGACCCGGCCCATGACTGGCTGATGACGAAATAACCAAGGACAAGACAATGACTACCCCGATGATTGGCCACTTTATTGGTGGCAACCCCATGGCGTCGCGCTCCGAGCGCACCAGCGACGTCTACAATCCCGCCACGGGCGCCGTCACGGCGAAAGTATCGCTGGCGACGCCTTCCGAGCTGAACGCGGCCGTGGCTGCCGCCCACGCGGCCTTTCCCGCCTGGTCGCAAACGTCGCCCCTGCGCCGCGCCAGGGTCATGTTCAAGTTCAAGGAGTTGCTGGAAGAACATGCGGATCAATTGGCGGCCCTGATCACGGCCGAACACGGCAAGGTGTTCACGGATGCAAAAGGGGAAGTGACGCGCGGCATCGAAGTGGTGGAATTTGCCTGCGGCATCCCGCAGCTGATGAAGGGAGAATATTCGGAGCAAGTGGCCGGCGGCATCGACGCCTGGTCGATCCGCCAGGCATTGGGCGTGTGCGTCGGCATCACGCCGTTCAATTTCCCCGTGATGGTGCCGATGTGGATGTTCCCGATGGCGATTGCCTGCGGCAATACCTTCGTCTTGAAACCGTCGGAGCGCGACCCGTCGGCGAGCCTGCTGCTGGCGCAGCTGTTGACGGACGCCGGTTTGCCGGACGGTGTCTTCAACGTGGTGCAGGGCGACAAGGAAGCCGTGGATGGCTTGCTGCACCACCCGGACGTGCGCGCCGTCAGTTTCGTCGGTTCCACGCCGATTGCCGAGTACATCTACGCCACCGGCTGCGCCCAGGGCAAGCGCGTGCAAGCCTTGGGCGGGGCGAAAAACCACATGGTCGTCATGCCGGACGCGGACATTCCGCAGACGGTGGACGCCCTGATGGGCGCCGCCTTCGGTTCGGCGGGCGAGCGCTGCATGGCCATTTCCGTCGTCGTGGCGGTGGGCAATGTGGCCGACCAACTGGTCGAGGCGCTGGTGCCGCGCATCGCGGCCCTGAAAATCACGCAAGGCATG
>NZ_JAPQNV010000011.1:0-6486 GCF_030397595.1 Janthinobacterium sp. SUN033 | reverse complement strand
ACTGACATCAAATGCCCACACTTATCGACTGTTAATTGTTAAAGAACTGTATTCGGTTACTGCTTTCGCGCTATCGACAAAGCGTTGTGTTTGTCAGCTGCGAAGAAGGAAGAGTATGAAGCATTTCGCTAAATCCGTCAACACCTTCTTTACTACTTATCACCGTTTCCGGTGATCCTCAACTGCCGCATTTGACTGCGTCTCATTGGGGAGGCGAACTATAGCAAAGCCACACACGGGCAGCAAGCTTTATTTCAGCAATTCTGCAACCGCCATACCGACATCCGTCGTACTGGCGCTGCCACCCATGTCTGGCGTACGCGGACCATGCTCAAGCACCTGCTCGATGGCCCGCACAATCGCATCATGCGCCGCCGTGTAATTGGCATCGCCATTGCCGAGGAAGTCCAGCATCATGGCGCCCGACCAGATCATGCCGATCGGGTTGGCGATATTCTGGCCATAGATATCGGGCGCGGAACCGTGCACCGGCTCGAAAACGGAAGGAAAAGTGCGCTCCGGATTGATATTGGCCGACGGTGCGATGGCAATCGTCCCCGTGCAGGCGGGCCCCAGGTCGGACAGGATGTCGCCAAACAGATTCGAAGCGACCACCACGTCGAAACGTTCGGGGCTCAATACAAAGCGGGCCGCCAGGATGTCGATATGGTATTTATCCCAGCGGACATCGGGAAAGCTCGGGCTCATGGCTTCCACCCGCTCATCCCAATACGGCATGCTGATGGCGATGCCATTCGATTTCGTGGCCGATGTCAGGTGTTTTTTAGGCCGGCTTTGCGCCAGCTCAAACGCATACTTCAAGATACGGTCGACACCCTTGCGCGTAAAAACGGATTCCTGCAGCACCGTTTCGCGCTCCGTCCCCTCGAACATGCGCCCGCCCACGGATGAATACTCTCCTTCCGTATTTTCACGCACCACATAAAAATCGATATCGCCCGGCTTTTTATTCGCCAGCGGGCACGGCACACCAGGCATCAAGCGCACGGGACGCAGATTCACGTATTCGTCGAATTCGCGGCGGAATTTCAACAGCGAACCCCATAAGGAGATGTGGTCGGGCACCTTGTCCGGCCAGCCCACGGCGCCAAAATAGATGGCGTCGAAATCCTTGAGCTGGGCAAACCAGTCCGAGGGCATCATTTGCCCGTGTTCCAGGTAATAGTCGCAATTGGCCCATGCCATCGTCGTGAACTGCAGGTCGATATTGAAACGGCGCGCGGCGGCCTCGACGACACGCAGCCCTTCCGGCATGACTTCATTGCCGATGCCGTCGCCGGCGATGACTGCGATTCGGTGTGTGGGCATGGGGTTCTCCTGTTATAGATAGATGCTAGATGGATGCATTGATGATACTGGCACCGCATGAGAATACAATCGGGTAATTCATAACCAAAGTATTCACATTTCGTGGTCAATCAATGAAACATACGCCGCTGCTGGAAGACTTACGCCTGTTTTGCCAGGTTGCCCATAAAACCAGCTTCGCCGGCACGGCCTTGGAACTGGGCATTTCCAAGGCCGTCGTCAGCAAGCGCATCGGCATGCTGGAAGCGGCGCTGCAAGTACGTTTGCTGCACCGGACCACACGCCGGGTCAGCGTCACCGATCACGGCGAGATCGTGCGGCAATGGGCGCAACGCATCCTGGAAGATGTCGAGCAAATGGGTGAAGCGGTAGCGCAGTCGAAACTGCAGCCGCAGGGAGTGCTGCGCATCTGCTCCAGTTCCGGTTTCGGACGCAACCGGCTCGGTCCTGCCCTATCCCAGCTGGCACGGCAGTATCCAGACCTGAAAATACAGCTGGAATTGCTCGACCGGCCCGTTGACCTGCTGGGCGAAGGTTTCGATCTCGACATTCGCATCGGCGTGGTCCACGAACCGGACCTGATCGCCCACCGTATTGCCAGCAACCAACGCGTACTGTGCGCCGCGCCCGCCTACCTGGCACGACGCGGAGCGCCGGACACCCTGGCGCAGTTGCGCGAGCATGACTGCATCGTCATTCGCGAACGCGACCAGGATGGGCGGCGCTGGAAGCTGCAGGGACCGCAAGGAGTGGAAACGGTGAAGGTCGATGGACCGCTCTCGGCCAACAATGGCGAGATCGTCCATCAATGGGCACTGGATGGCCACGGCATCATCTTGCGTTCAGCATGGGATGTGGAAAGCAGCTTGGCGCAAGGCAAGCTGGTGCGCATTCTGCCCGCGTATCAACAGGCGGCCGACGTGTGGGCGGTGACCACCTCGCGGCTATCGAACTCGGCCAAGGTCAGGGCCTGCGTGCAATTTCTGGAGCAGTGGCTGCAGGCCCGCGCCTGAGAATCGACACCAGGTATTTACACCAGGCGCGCCACATCCGGATACAGACGCGCCAGGGTATCGGAGGTGATGGACGACAGGAGGGGCAGCACGCGCTCGGCGGCTTGCTCCGGCGACTTTTCCCGGCGCACGTCTTTCCACAGCTCGGCCAGAGCAGCGTCATGGCGCGCTACCGCCTGCTCGACCTCATCCTGCCAGAAGGCCGGCGCCTCGCTTTCAACAAAGTTGCCGCGGCCACGGCCAAAGTGCGCCACCGCCAGGTAACGCAACACGCCGGCCACCACCAGGGTACGCAAAAAGGCATCGGTAAATTGCATCGTGGGCTCATTGCGGTCCGTACCGGAATTAAAACCCCAAGCTGCGCCGGCAAACGTCAGCGCACCGACCACACCGCCAAGCAAGGCCCCCGTACCCAAGGTCAAGCCGCCGGAAATCAGGTCGGCCGACAGCCCCGTCGCGGCACCGGAAATCATGGCGCCCAAGAGCCCCGCTTGCGCCTTGTCGATCGGCGCGCGCACGGCAAAATTTTCCCGTATTCGGCTATTAATCTTATGCGCATCGGTCGGATCGAGTTTGTGCAAGATCAACAGTTCACGCGTGGTCACGCTGCTGTGCGTATTGAGGCGCGCCACCAGGCTGGCCATGGCCTTTTCCTGGCGTTGCTGCTCTGCATTCTTACCGATACCCACGACCTGCAAGGCCGATTTCAGCAAGCCCCTGGATGCCGGATCAATGGCTTCACGATCCTGCCCAGCCACCGCCAGCTGCATGGCCAGCAAATGCATGGCCTGCTGGAAACGCGCCGTATTTTGCGTTTGCCAGGCAGCAAACAACCGCGCGTAGCCAGCTTGCTGCGGCTGCGGTAACAATTCACCCACGGCTTCGTAAAACACGCGCTCATGTACCCAGCAGCGGGCAAAGGCATCGAGCGCCAGGACGTCGCGCACGATCGGATACTGCTGCAAATGCTCGCGCCAGCGCGCCTGCTCGCCGTGCTCCTCATTACCCGGACGCGGCGGTCCCATCTGATTGAGCAAGACCACCACCGGCTTATCCAGCCAGGCGAGGATTTTCATTTCCGCCGGCAAGTAACCCGCGTCCCGGGGATTTTCAGAGGAGTTGACCAGGTACAGCACCACGTCGGCAGAATCCTTGGCCGTGCGCAGCGCTTGCTGGCTGAGCCAGAACGGGCGGTCGCGGTAACGGTCCAGCACTTCGCGCAGGAACCAGCCGATGGGATTGCCCGACTGCCCCAGGCGCTTGAGCAGGCGCACGGAGTCGCCGAAGCCTGGCGTATCCCATAATTGCAGGGCATCACCCTGCGGTGTCGCCAGCAAGGTATGCGATTCCGCAAACACGGTCACGTGGGCGGCGTCGCGCACTTCGCCGATATCCACGCCCACCAGGGTACGCGCCAGTGTCGTCTTGCCATTATTCGTGTGCGAAATCAGCGCGAACTGAATCTGTACCGCATCATCCTGCACCTCTTTATTCACATTCACACTCACATTCATGCTGCTGCCGATACTTTCAGCCCGACACCGGCATCGAGCGGGTGCAAGGCAGGATTGAGCAAATTGACCAGGGTGGCCGTGGTTTTGTGGAACTGGCAGAACTGTTGCCACAAGGCGATTCTTTCCGCCAGGCGCGCGCCATTATCCACCTGCTCGCCCGCGCGCTCCAGGTAGCTGGACTCGTCGATCAGGACGGCGATGCCGCGTGTCGACGATTGCGCCAGGTAATCGAGGAAGGCGCCATGATTTTCCTTTTCCGGCGTCGCCGTCAGGTTGAACAGCACGGCCGTGATATTGACTTGCGGATCATTCAGGTCGGTGTCGCGCAAGACGTCCTGCGGCTCTTCGCCATACGACATCGATGGACGCAGCATCATGCGGCCCTGCTCGCCAAACAGCATGATGGACAGCTGGCCCAGGCCCTTGTGGCGCGCCTCATCGACGGTAAAGCTGTACGGCAAGACGCGCAGCATGCCGCCCGTGGCCACGCCGATGCTTTCATTGAGCTTGCGGAAATACGGTTGATCGAGATCCAGCGGAAAATGTTTCGCCAGGCGCGCGGCGCGCCAATTGTTGACCAATGCCAGGATCAGGCGGGGAACGACCACCAGCAGGAAAATCGTTGCCGCATACAAATGCACCCAGCGCGCGCCGCCTTCGACGGTCGTCGTTTGCGGGAAACGCAGCGCTTCGATTTCCGCCAGCGAAAAGCCTTGCAAATGAAACAGGGCAATAGCCGGCGCAAACAGGGTTGAAAGCAGGCTGTGTACCTGGCTGGCGCTCAAAAAGGTGCTTTCCCAACCAGCTGCGTATTGCGACAGGAAACCGCGCGCATATAACGAGGCGACGGCGCCTATGGCAAACATGGCGGCGCTCAAGTGGATGGTACGGCTCAGGCGCGCGGCCGTCAGCTTGGCGCTCAGGTGCGCCCATTCCCCCATGAAGCTGAGCAAACCCGAGGACAAAGCGTGCGGCAACTTGCGCGGCAAGGCCAGGCGGCCCACGCTCAGGTGGCGCACCAATCCCGCCTTCGGCCAGCCGAGGGCATGCGAGGGGATGCATAGCCAGATCAGCAAGCCCAGGTAGACCAGCACGTTCCACGCGATGATCAGCAGCAAGGGTGCCGACAACAGATCCACGCGATGGGGATCCGTGATGCGGTCGAGTCCGGCGCCCAGCAGCAGTGCCAGCAGGGGTAAGGTCAGCGCCAGGGTTTTCATGCCGTTACGGCGTTTCGCGAAAGCGGCGAAGGCAGGCGTGCGTTCGGTGATGCGCTTGAGGATCAGCTCGGAACGCTGCTGCAGGAAATCGTCACCCGTCACTTCGGCCTGCTTGCCCGAAGCTTGCCACTGCGCAAGCTCACGCGCGCTGCGGCTGGCATACATGCGGTCATCCTCGCTGAGGACTTCTTTTTTCTGGTCGGCCGTCTCGATAGCACGGACCAATACCACTTCTCTCGCAATCTGCTCGTTCATGGTGCTCCTGTTTTTGTATGAAACGACAACTAGACAGGCAGATTGTGACGTACTTTTATGTTTCAGGCCAACGCGTCCTCGGCCCGGAGCAGATTATGCAGCAGATATATCAGGAAAGAGGCGATCCAGGCAGACCACAGGGTGTGCGTAAAAAATTGTGTACCTTGCAACTGTTGCTGCCAGCCTGCCGCCAAACCGCACAGCAGCATGACACCAGCGAGCAGAAACGCCGTGCCTGGCCGTCCGGGCAGGCAAAACAATGGCAAGGCCAGCATCCACCAGGCAGTGTTCGCCTGCATGGTGGGCAGGCAAACCATGGCAGATGCATTGGCGGGCAATGTTTCCAGCAAGCGCGTGTATGGCGCCAGTCCGCCATAGCGCAGCAAATCCGTGGGACAAGGCACATCGCTGAAGGAAGAGAGCAAATAAATGCTTAACGGCACCAAGACGACCGACAGGGCCACGACGCGCAAGGCGCTGCGGCGTGAGGCCAGCCGAGCCAGCGGATGCAAGGTGTCCCAGATAGCCAGGCAGATCATGGCGCAGCCAAGCGAGATCATGCCGAGCTGGAAATTGCCCGCCCACGCGCTGCCCGTGCCGGCAAATTGCCCACGCGTCCCGTCGAACATGCTGTCGGCGATCATGAGATCGAGGTTGCTGTAATTGCCGATCCAGAGTATCAGCATGGCCGACAGCATCAAGACGCTATCGATGCCTTTGGGAGTTTTGACGAGTTTAAGCTTGGCCAACATGGATGCACACATTTACTTGATGGGATGAAAGGGACTGGCCACCCAAGGGCAGCAGCCATGCAAGCCATCGTACAGTGTGAATATGAAGAGAACATGACGGTGCCCGCAGTTAGCAACATGGGCCGGGCAAGATAGGCATTTTTGCGGCACACTTCCCCCCGCAAAAAGCGCTCGCGAGCGATAACTTCGCGCAACTTCGCCGTACGCACGACAAAAAGCGCGCACCGGGCAAGCCGCCAGACGTAAAAAACCCCAACCGGATCACCGGAAGGGGTTTTTTCGAATAACAAGCCTGACGATAACCTACTTTCACACTGGTTGCAGCACTATCATCGGCGCAAAGTTGTTTCACGGTCCTGTTCGGGATGGGAAGGGGTGGGACCAACTTGCTATGGTCATCAGG
>NZ_JAPQNV010000010.1:0-22079 GCF_030397595.1 Janthinobacterium sp. SUN033 | reverse complement strand
TTTCGCGCTATCGACAAAGCGTTGTGTTTGTCAGCTGCGAAGAAGGAAGAGTATGAAGCAATTTGCTACGTCCGTCAACCCCGTTTTTCAGCGCATTGCGCTTAAAAACTTTTCTCACTTCACTCGGCATTTGCATGCGTCGTTCAGCGAGGGGGCGAATTATAGCCGTGCCCTGCGCACCCCGCAAGCGCTATTTTTTGCGCCAGATCAAAGGCAATAGGCCTGGCACCGCAATTGCTTATATGAACACATGCACCGACCACCAAGGGGAGCAACTCTGGGCCAGGCAGCAACACTGGGGATAGCCCGGTTCGCTTTGCTTTGCTCCCATCTGTGACAGGTGCTACATTATGGAACACTCTCGATATTCAAAAGAGCGCCGCAGTACAGGGCCCAACGGAGGCAACGAGATCATGTATCAACCGTCAGCTACTTACCGTAGCGCACCGTTTTCGTCCATCGCGGACGCGAACATTTTGCCGGCAGGACAGGACAACGTCCCCGTCATCATCGAAACTTCCCACCAGCGTTCCGTCGCCTTTGGCCTGTCGCCCACGGCCACGCCCGACTTCACGCCGGCGGGCAAGTCCGACCTGTCCTTGCTGATCGAGCAAAACCGCATGCTGCACACGCACGCGCTGCCGGCCATGGAAACCCTGTACCAGCAAATCGTCAACACGCACAATATGGTGATTCTCACGGATGCCAACGGCGTGATCGTGCATTCGCTGGGCGACGATGATTTCCTGGAGAAAGCCAACCGGGTCGCCCTGCAGCCAGGCGTGGCATGGTCGGAACAGAGCCGCGGCACGAATGCCATCGGCACGGCGATCACGGAAAAAGTACCGACTTTGGTCCATGCGGACCAGCATTACCTGGCCGCCAATCATTTCTTGACGTGCTCCGCGGCACCGATCACCGATCACCGGGGCAATGTCATCGGTGTACTGGACGTCTCGAGCGACCAGCGCAGTTTCCACAAGCATACGATGGCACTCGTGCGCATGTCGGCGCTGATGATCGAAAACCAGCTGTTTTCCGCCACCTTCGAAGACGCCATCACCGTGCACTTCCACGCGCGCCCCGAATTCATCGGCACCTTAATGGAAGGCATCGCCTCGTTCACGCCGGGCGGACGGTTTTTATCCGCCAATAAAAACGGCTTGTTCCAGCTGGGCCTGTCATTTGCCGCCCTGCAATCACATACCTTCAGCTCCCTGTTCGGCTTGCCCGTGTCTGCCCTGTACGACCATTACCGCACTGCCGCCCCCGGTTTGCTGAACCTGTGCATGCACAGCGGCGTGCGCGTGTATGGGCGCGCGCAGTTGCGCCTGTCCAATAGCGTCTTCCAGCACGGCTTTACTGCCAGCACCGACCATAGTGATATCAACGCCGTGCCGGCACAGGTTCCCGCATCCGCCAGCCATGCGGCCAACGCGGCGCGGCGCCTGTCCGGCTTGCGCTACCTGCGCACGGGCGATCCGCAACTGGAACTGGTGATCGAAAAGGTCAACAAGGTGCTGGGGCGCGACATCCCCATCCTCGTCATGGGCGAAACGGGCACCGGCAAGGAATTGCTGGCGCAAGCCATCCACAACGACTCGCCGCGGGCCATGGGACCGTTTATTGCCGTCAATTGCGCATCGATCCCGGAAACCCTGATCGAATCCGAACTGTTCGGCTATGAAGACGGCGCCTTTACGGGCGCGCGCAAGAAAGGCGCGATCGGCAAAATCCTGCAAGCCAATGGCGGCACCCTGTTCCTCGATGAAATCGGCGACATGCCGTTTGGCTTGCAGGCGCGGCTGTTGCGCGTGTTGCAGGAACGCATGGTCACGCCCCTGGGCAGCAGCAAATCGATCACCGTCAACGTGGAACTCATTTGCGCCACGAATCACAACTTGCGCGAACGCATGGCCAAGGGCCTGTTCCGCGAAGACTTGTATTACCGCCTGAATGGCCTGGTCGTCAAACTGCCGCCGCTGCGCGAACGCACGGACCTGGACACGGTCGTGAAGAAAATCCTCGCCACGGAAGCGCCCGATACGCGCTACACGGTGGCGCCGGACATCCTGCGCATGTTCCACCAGCATAAATGGCCGGGCAATTTCCGACAGCTGACCAATCTCTTGCGCACGGCCATCGTCATGGCGGGCGACGAGCATGAAATCTGTTTGCGCCACATGCCTGATGATTTCCTCGACGATATTGAGATGACGCAAGCGACTGCCGCCAGCGCCAGCACGGACCGCATGATCGCCGCCGGCGCCAACCTGGAAGAGATGGAGCAAAGCGTGATCCTCAAGTCGCTCGATGCCCACGGCGGCAACGTCTCGGCCACGGCGCGGGCCCTGGGCGTGTCGCGCAACACGATCTATCGCAAGGTGCCGCACCTGAAATAGCCTAGAGTAAATGGGAAAAACCGGGCGACATCGCGCGCCGGCCCTGCTTGTCGATGGTCATCAGGTCGACGCCCTCCATGTGTGCGGCCATGGCATGCGCGCGTGCGGCTCCTGTGACCATGAAGGTGGTCGACAAGCCATCGGCCAGCAAACCCGTGGGCGCCAGCACGGTCACGCTGGCCAGTTCACGCGGCGAATCGCCCTTCGATGGGTCGAAGATGTGGTGATGCACGAAATCGGGCGTGAACGTGCATTCGTAGTCGCCCGACGTGGCCACGCTGCGCCCCTCCACTTTCAAGGTGGCCGCCAGGATTTCCGCGTCGCGCGGATCCTGGATGCCCAAAGTCCACGGGCGGCGCACGCCACGCTGCCCACGCGCAACGAATTCGCCCGTATCGAGCAGCGCGTGCCGTATGCCGCGCGCCTGCACGGCTGCCAGCGCCATGTCTGCCGCGTAGCCTTGCGCCAGGCCATTCAAGGTCAGCGCCATGCCCGGCTGCAGAAAACGCACTTCCCGGCTATCCCACGCCAGTTGCCGCCAGCCTACCCGCGCCTGCGCCGCGCGGCGCAAGGTGTCCGTCGGCAAGCTTGCCTGGTCTGCCGCCGCGCGAAACAGCTGCCACAAAGGTTGCACCGTAATATCAAAGGCCCCATCGCTCCATTGCGACAAGGCTTGCGCCTGCGCCAGCACCGTCAGCAGATGCGCATCCGGCCGGGCCAGGCGGCCGTCGCGGTTCAGCTGGAAGACTTGGCTGGTCGGGCTGTAAATGCTCATCAGGCGGTCGATATTCCTCGCTGCATGCAAGGCGTCCTCGATGGCCAGTTCGGCCTGGCGCTGATCGTGATGCAACACGGTAACGGCGATGGTCGTGCCAAACGCCAGCGCGGCCCCTCGATAAGGGCGCACGCCGGACGCCGTGGCCGTGCCCCGCGCCATACTGCCCGGCAAAGACAAGCCCGCCATGCCGGCAACGCTGCCGATGGCGGCGGAAATAAACGTTCTACGCTGCATTGCTGCTCTCCTCTGCCGTGGCCTGGACGATGGGAATGGTGCGGGCACGCTTGATTTCCAGCATCAAGGGCGCGCATTTTTCATCGCTGGCGTAAATCACCACGCAATCCATACACTGGAAACACTCGCCATAATCGACTTTCCCGCCAGGCGCGATGGCGTGGTACTCGCAACGGTGGCGGCAAGTCTGGCAAGGCGTGCCGCACTCCTTGCGACGGGGAATCCAGTTGAACAGGCGAAAACGTCCCAGCAGCGCCAGCGCCGCGCCAAACGGACACAGGTAGCGGCAAAAGAATTTGTAGGAAACACTACTGAGCAGCAGCAAGCCCGCGGCATACGCGACAAACGGCCAGGCCCGCACGAAGTTCAGGGTAATCGCCGTCTTGAACGGTTCCAGTTCCACCAGCTTGTCCGTGATCTGGCTGGAAAAAACGCTGCTGCCCAGAATGGCCGCCAGCAAGCCATACTTGATCCATTTCAAGCGCCCATCCAGGCGCGGCTTGATTTTCCATTGAGGCAAGCGCAGCCACTGGCCCAGTTTGCCCGTGAATTCCTGCAGGGCGCCAAACGGACACAGCCAACCACAAAACGTGCCGCGCCCCCAGATCAGCAAACTGAGCAGCACGAACGCCCACAGGATCACCGTCATCGGATCAAACAGGAAAAAGCCCAGGCTGCGCCCCGCCAGCAGGGCCTGGATGACGCCCGTGATATTGACGATCGATAACTGTCCCTGCGCGTAATAGCCGATGAAGCCGATGGTAAACAACAGGAACAGACGGCGGAACCAGACAAATTGCCTGCCATCGCGCACCAGGCGTTTCTGCCAAGCCAATGCACCGGCCAGCAGCGCCAGCCCGGCGAGCAACAGCAGCAACTCCGTCTTGCGCCCTTTCCACGTGCCGCGCCACGAGGCATCGTCGCCTTGCGGCGCCGTGTAAAAATCAGCCGGCAGGCGGTAATTGAAATCCACATTGCGCGCGATGCGTTCCGGATACACGATGCCCTTGCTGCGCGTGATCGGCATGGTAAAAGCCAGCGGACTGGCCGCATCGAGCCCCGCCTGGCTGATGACGCGCAAGACGGCGACATTTTCCGTCGGCAACAGCGTCGTATCCGCCAATTGCAATTCCAGGTCCAGGTCGCGCATGTCGATGGGCAAGCCATCCTGCTTCAGCAATAGCCGGTCCGGCACGGTGCCGCGCACGAAATCGTCGCCCAGCACGCTGTAGCGCCCGCGCGACATGACGAGGATGGCGTGGTCGCCTTCGTCCAGCCGGTTGCGCAATTTGTTCCAGCTGCGTTCCGTCAACAGATTGCGCCCCACGCTGGGCACGGACACATACGCCAGGTACAGGTCGATGAACACTTCATCCGGCGCGCGCGTCGCTTCCCCATCGAGTCCCGCACCGGGACTGCCGGCAAACAGGCTTTCAATCTCCTTGTTGCTCAACCGCACATGCTGGATCAAACCCTGCTTTAACATTTGCGCGACATCAAGCTTTTCGAACACGTCCATGCGGATGCGCGCGATCTGATCCGGGTCACGGCCTTGCGCAAAGCCAAGTTTTTTGCGCGACACTTTCAAGGCCGACGCCAGCACGCTCTGGTTGATGATGCGCACGGAAGCCGTGGCCTTCGACACGCCATCGATATCGGCGTGCGTGGCGTCCGTGGCGCGTTTCTTCCTGGCATCGATAGCGATATTCTGCTTCAGCGACAGTCCCTGATACTGCTTGACGAACTGGAATAAAGGCGCCTCGCCCAGGCCATCGAGAAACACGGGTTCGTGCTGCGACAGCACGGCCACGTCCAGAAAACTCCCTTGGGGATTGATAGCGATCAATAAATTGACGGGAACGCCGGAAAAGCCGGGGATCGGCGCCAGGTCCACGGATTCAAAAACGTAGCCGACCAGCTCCGTGGCCGTGGCGTTTTGCCGGAACAATGGCCAGACGGGCAAGTCGGTCTCCTTGTCGCCCACGACGATGGGAGCAGGAAAACGCCGCACCAGCTCGGCCTTGGCGAGCACGCCCGCCCACGCCTGTCCCAGGATAAACAGGAATAGCCAGCATCCGATGAACAACCGCATTATCCGCATGCACCACGCTCCGTGCGGCGCCTTGTCGCAAGGCGCCGCGTTCATGTATTAGAAGAAAATAATGCCGCCCAGGGACACGCCATTCATCTTCGCTTCGCCGCCCGTAAAGCCTTTCGAGCGCGTCTGGCCCAGTTCGCCCACCAGGGTGATCGCGCTGTTGAGCGAGTAATACGCGCCCAGGGTCAGGTTGGCATTCGACTTCAAGCCGCCCGTGCCGGCCGTGTTGTCGTCGTTCTTGCTGATGCCGTAGGACAAGCCCAGTTTCAGCTTGTCCGTCGCCTTGTACGTGCCTTGCAGCAGCCAGTTCTTCGATTTGGTATCGCCCTGGTCCGCATCGGACAGGATGCCCAGCCCCTTGCCGCCCTGGAAGTTGACCAGCACGCCAGCCGGGCCCATCTGGTACGAACCGCCCACTTCCACGCCGCGCATGGTCAAGTCATCGACGCCCGGCGTTTTCGACGTGAATTTTTGCGACTTCACGCCCAGCCAGGCTTTCAAGCCTTCCTGCACATACGTCAGCTGTGCCTGCACTTGCGGACTCGACTTCGAAGAATAGGTCGAGCCTGCCACGATGGGAGTGTCCGACACGGGGCTGACCAGCGCCACGTCGGCGCCAAAGCCGCCCGACTTCGGCGAGCTGTACATGATCTGGCCATAGTTGCCCAGATAGGTGTAGCCGGCGCCGATATGGCCCAGGGTCACCCGGCCCCGCTGCGTCGCCTGCACGGGTGCGCCCGAGCCCAGCAAGGTCATGTCGGACAAAATCGCATTCGCGCCGAAGATGCCGTAGTCGCGGCCCAGCTTGAAGGTGCCCATCTGTTCATTGCCAAACGTAAAGAATGCCTGGCGCACATCGACCACGCTGTTCTGGCTGATGGCGCTGTCCGTGGCCGTCGAGTTGTAGATGCCGATCAAGGCTTTCACGTCGTATTCGCCCAGCCGCGAGCTTGCCGAGGTGATCAAGCCATTCGGCAGCAAGCCGTTGCCGATGGTCGTGCGGTCCTTCTCACCGCCGCAACCGAGCGCCTGGCCGCCCAGCGCCAGCCCGCCCACCGCATCGCCCGAACACGACACTTGCGTGTAGTAAGCGTTGACGATGCCGCCCACCGACACGGTCCAGTCGCCAGCCTTGATATCGACGGCTTGCGCCTGTCCCACCGCTGCGATTGTCATGACACCCAGGCTCCCCAGCTTGATCAATGTATTCATTGCTTCTCCTCTTTCTTCTCTGTTTTTAGTGTGCACACCAGTGATTGATGTACCTCAAGCTTTGGCAATAAGCGTGCCCAGCGCGACCCAGAGGGAGAAAGAGAAAGTACGTATTTGACTTGTGCAGCAGCGGATCAATCGCCACTGCCGGTGTTCATTTTTTGACCGCAAGCAGGCATATCGGGCATCCAGGTAAACAAAAAACTGACGGCCTGGGCCGTCAGCAAAAAGAAAACACCCGGCGGACAGGGAGACACCCATCCGAGTGGCCCGGATGCTTCACCCCGTTACTTCGATGCCAGCTTGAAGACCCACACGGAACCGCCCTGTTCCAGGAAGTTGACCTTCTTCGCCACCTCGCCGCCCCATAGCGGCACGGCGCCACCCCAGCCGGAAACGACGGCCACATATTGCGTGTCGCCATCCTGCCAGGTGACGGGCGGCGCCACGACGCCAGAGCCCGTCTGGAATTTCCACAATTCCTTGCCCGTCTTCGCGTCGACGGCTTTCAGGAAGCCTTCCGGCGTGCCGTAGAACACCAGGTTGCCGGCCGTACTCATCACGCCGCCCCACAGCGGCGCGTTGTTCTTGATTTCCCAGACGATCTTGCCCGTCTTCGGATCGACGGCGCGCATGGCGCCGATGTAGTCGTCAAACAATGGCTTGATGGTGAAACCCGCGCCGAGGAAGGCGCCGCCCTTCTTGTAGCTGATCGGCTCGTTCCAGATATCCATGCCCCATTCATTCGCGGGAACGTAGAACAGCTTGGTTTGCGGCGAGTACGCCATCGGCATCTGGTTTTTGGCGCCGAGGAAAGCGGGCGCGGCAAACACGGTCGTGCCCTTCTTGCCTTCCTCTCCCTTGGTGGGGTCGCCAGGGCGGCCGGCGGCAATGAAATTCGGCCGTCCCGTCTTCAGGTCGATACTGCTGGCCCAGGTGATTTTCTTCACGAATGGAAAGGCGTTCTGCAGCTTGCCCGTGTTGGCGTCGATCACATAGAAGAAGCCGTTACGGTCGGCCTTGCCGCCATAGCGCTTGCCATCCATGTCAAAGGTGACGAACTCGTTGGCGCCATCGAAATCCCAGGCATCGTTCGGCGTGTTCTGATACGCCCACTTGATCTGGCCCGTTTTCACGTCCAGCGCCACGGTGGATGACGAGTACAGGTTGTCGCCGGGACGCAAGTGACTGTTCCACGGCGCCGGGTTGCCGGTGCCAAAGTAGGCGAGCTTGGTTTGCGGATCGTAGGTGCCGCCCATCCAGGTCGAGGCGCCGCCCGTTTTCCACAGGTCGCCCGGCCACGTCTTGTTCGCCGTGCCGGACACGCCGTTGTCGATGGCCTTGCCATCCTTGTCATAGCGGTGGCCCATATGGCCTTCCACCGTCGGACGGCTCCACACGAGGTCGCCCGTCATCGGATTGCGCGCTTCCACCCGGCCGACGATGCCGAATTCCCCGCCCGACACGCCCGTCAGCAGCAAGCCTTCAGCGATCAGCGGCGCGGCCGTCATCGAGTAGCCGGCCGCGTAATCGTCCACTTTTTCTTTCCAGACGATCTTGCCCGTGTTCTGGTCCAGCGCCACCAGGTAGGCGTCCAGGGTACCGAAGATCACCAGATTGCCATACAGGGCCGCGCCGCGGTTGACCACGTCGCAGCAGGGCATGATGCCGTCCGGCAAGCGATGCTCATATTTCCACAGCTTGGCGCCCGTTTTCAAGTCGACGGCAAAGATGCGCGAATACGATGCCGTGACGAACATCTTGCCGTTGTGAATCAACGGCTGCGATTCCTGGCCCCGCTGCTTTTCGCCGCCGAACGAGAACGACCAGGCCGGCACCAGTTTGGCCACGGTCTTGTCATTGATCTGCGTCAACGGCGAATAGCGCTGGCCTTGCGTACCCATGCCAAACGACAGGACGCTGGCCGGATTCTTCGCCGTGCTGTCGAGCATGGCATTGGTGACATTGCCCACGTCGGCCGCCTGGGCCAGCGATGCCAAACCCAAACCGATGAGTATCCCCATGATTTTTTTCTGCACAATCATCTCCCTCTGTTTTATTAGTATGTGTGTATCAAGTCTTGCGGTGCTCATGCGGCTGGGCATGCAACAGCGCGCACTCTTCATCGGTGAACAGGCGCGAGCGCGTCAAAAAGCGCTTGCCCGTGCCGTTGTCGAGTGAAAACATGCCGCCATTGCCATCGACCACATCGATAATCAACTGGGTATGCTCCCAGTACTCGAATTGCTCGAGTCCCATGTAGAACGGTGTGCCATTCAAATTGCCGAGATAAATGTCGGTATCGCTGACATCGAACTCGCCCAGCGCGTAGCACATGGGCGCACTGCCGTCGCAGCAGCCGCCCGACTGGAAAAACATCAGCGGGCCGTGACGCTGGCGCAACTTGTCCATCATTTCCAGCGCCGCATCGGTCGCGACCACCCGGGCAATTGCTGCACTCATGGCATCCCTTTCTGCGCGCCGCGCCTGGACTGAAGGCGCGGCGCCTGTTGCCAGTTTAGAAGAAGCCCAGCGCTTTCGGGCTATAGCTCACCAGCAAGTTCTTCGTTTGCTGGTAATGGTCGAGCATCATCTTGTGGTTTTCGCGGCCGATACCCGATTGCTTGTAGCCGCCGAACGCGGCGTGGGCCGGATACAGGTGGTAGCAATTGGTCCACACGCGGCCCGCCTGGATGGCACGTCCCATGCGGAAGGCGCGCGAACCGTCGCGCGTCCACAGGCCGGCGCCCAGGCCGTACAAGGTATCGTTGGCGATCGCCAGCGCGTCGGCCTCATCCTTGAAGGTGGTCACGGACACGACCGGTCCGAAGATCTCTTCCTGGAAGATGCGCATCTTGTTATTGCCCTTGAACACGGTCGGACGCACGTAATAGCCGCCTTCCAGGTCGCCCGCCTGCGTATTGCGCTCGCCACCGGCCAGCACTTCCGCGCCTTCCTGGCGGCCGATGTCGAGGTAAGACAGGATTTTCTCCAGCTGCTCCTGCGACGCCTGGGCGCCGATCATGGTGGCGGAGTCGAGCGGATTGCCCTGCTTGATGGCGGCCACGCGCTTCAGGGCACGTTCGATGAATTTCTCGTAGATCGATTCCTGGATCAGCACGCGCGATGGGCAGGTGCACACTTCGCCTTGATTCAGCGCAAACATCGCAAAACCTTCCAGGCACTTGTCGAAATAATCATCGTCGGCATCCATCACGTCTTCAAAGAAGATGTTCGGCGACTTGCCGCCCAGTTCCAGGGTGACGGGAATCAGGTTTTGCGCCGCATAGCCCATGATCAGACGGCCCGTGCCCGTTTCACCCGTAAAGGCGATCTTGGCGATGCGCTTGCTCGAGGCCAGCGGCTTGCCCGCTTCCAGGCCGAAACCATTGATGATGTTCAGCACGCCAGGGGGCAGCAGGTCGCCGATCAGCTCGATCAACACCATGATGGAAGCCGGAGTCTGCTCGGCCGGTTTCAAGACGACGCAATTGCCGGCGGCCAAGGCTGGCGCCAGTTTCCACACGGCCATCAGGATAGGGAAATTCCACGGGATGATCTGGCCCACGACGCCCAGCGGCTCATGGTAGTGGTAGGCATAGGTTTCCGCATCGATTTGCGCGACGGAACCTTCCTGGGCGCGGATGCAACCGGCGAAGTAACGGAAATGGTCGATGGCCAGCGGAATGTCGGCATTCATCGTTTCGCGGATCGGCTTGCCATTGTCGATGGTTTCCGCCGTGGCGATCAGGCTCAGGTTCTGTTCGATGCGGTCGGCGATGCGGTTCAGGATATTGGCGCGCTCGGCAGGCGAAGTCTTGCCCCAGGCATCCTTGGCGGCGTGCGCGGCGTCCAGCGCCAGCTCGACGTCTTCCGTCGTGGAACGGGCGATTTCGCAAAACGGCAAGCCCGTGATCGGGGTGATGTTAGGAAAATATTCACCTTTCACTGGTGCAACGAATTTGCCGCCGATGTAATTGTCATAGCGTTGTTTGAAGGGATTGGCTACGCCCAGTTTGCTGATGTCTGCGAGATTCATGTCGTCCTCTATCGGGTTAATTAGAATGGAAATACTTAATTAAAATCAAACGTCCTGGTACAGATGGGGTGAGTACACGGAGTCTTCCGCAAATGCCGTGCCAGCTCGCCGTCCCACTACAAACTTAGCCGGTTTTACTCCCGTTACAAGGGCGTGACGTCAATCCCGGCCCGCTTTTCAGCGCATGCCCCGGACTTGGGTGGAGGCGTGGCGCTGTTTGCGTTTTGAACAAGGCGGCGGCATCCTGTTCCAATCCGGGCCAGCCCTGCTGAGCCGCCACGCCGCCGCTGCACAATGGAACAGGTGTACCAGACTGGAACACCTGCGCCTGTGCCATGAAGGAATCAACGAATCACCACGCCCCATGGCAATTCACCCACGGCAATATCGGCCACCTTGCGCGCGCTGGCCGTGTCGATGACGGACACGCTGTTCGAGCGGCCATTGGCCACGTACAGCTTGGCGCCGTCCGGCGTGATGGCCATGTTCCACGGGCGCTTGCCGACGCCAATCGTGGCCGTGACCTGATTGCTAGCCGTGTCGATCACCATCACCGTTCCGTCGATGCCGTTCGAGACATACACTTGCTTGCCGCCGGGATGGACGGCGATGCCATTCGCATTCTTGCCCGCTGGAATGGTGGCAATCGCCTTGCGCGCGGCCATGTCGATCACGTAGACGGCATTGACCAGTTCGCACGCCACGTAGGCGCGGCCCGAGTCCGGACTGAAACCGATGCCGCGCGGCCGCAATCCCACGGCGATGGAAGCGACCTGGCGGCGTTGCGCCACATCAATGACATCGACTTGCTCCGCCTCTTCCGCGCTGACCAGCAGCCAGCGCCCATCCGGGCTGAAGACGGCGTGTTCCGGATTGCGTCCCTGCACCTTGATATCGGCGAGCAAGGTACCTGTCTGGCCATCGAGCAAGGCCACGCTATTGTTTTCCTCGACGGCAACGGCCACGTGACTACCGTCTTGCGAGGCGCTGACGCCTTCGGGCGACTTGCCCAGCGCCACCGTGCGCACGGGCGCGCCGCCAGCGTTGTCGATCAGCAGCAAGGCGCTGCTGGCGGCGTCCGTGACAAACAATTGCCGCCCTGTGGGGTCGGCGGCGATGCCGCGCGGACGCTTGCCTGCGGCGATCTGGCGCACCACCTGGTCGGTCGCCGTGTCGATCACGCTCAAGGTGCCCGACTTTTCATTGGGAACATAGGCAAAGGGAGCGGCCTGGACAGCGGTGCTGGCGAGCGCCGGCAGCAGCCAGCACACCTGGCGCAGGCGCGAGAAGAAGTTGGGCATAATCACCTTTTCAATGGCAAAACGAGGGAAAAGCGCGCCGCATCGGCGCCTCTGACAATTACCGTATGCAAACGCCGTGCCACTGACACGCGTATAATTTCAGCCCACCAATGGAGACATGGCAGGCATATTGCTTGATACACCTACGCAGACCTGTACCGCGCACGCGATCAAGCAGGCTTTTATTCACATTGGAGAATCCGCATGCAGCATCGTTTCCGCCTGAACACCATCGCCAGCCTGTTTGTCGCCGGCAGCGCCACCCTCGCCCCTCATGTCTTTGCCGCCGAGGCAGCTGACCCGGCCAATGGGCAACTCATGGATACGGTGGTCGTCAGCGGCAGCCGCATCGCCCACCCCAGCCAGGAAGTGCCGGCCTCGATCGACGTGGTCGACAGCGCCCGCATCCAGGATGGCCAAATCCGCGTCAACGCGTCGGAAGCGCTGGCCGCCGTGCCGGGCCTGGTCGTGCAAAACCGCCAGAACTACGCGCAAGACTTGCAAATCTCGTCGCGCGGCTTCGGCGCCCGCTCAGCCTTCGGCGTGCGCGGCGTCAAGCTGATCAGCGATGGCATTCCCGCCAGCATGCCCGACGGCCAGGGCCAGGCCGCCACCTTCAACCTCGATACGGCCGAGCGCATCGAAGTGCTGCGCGGACCGTTTTCTGCCATCTACGGCAACCATTCGGGCGGCGTGATCCAGCTGTTTTCCAAGGATGGACAAAATCCCCCGTCCGTCGAATTGAATGTGACGGGCGGCAGCTACGGCACCAGCAAGGTCGATCTCTCGGCGCAGGGCCAGGCAGGCGGCATCGGCTACGTGCTCGACGGCTCGCGCTTCCGCACGGACGGTTTCCGCGACCACAGCGCCGCCACGCGCGAACAGGCGTTCGGCAAGATCACCGTCAAGCCCACCGCGGACAGCAAGCTGACCATCGTCGCCAACAGCCTGCACCAGGGCAACACGCAAGATCCGCTGGGCGTCACCTGGCCCACGTTTGCCGCCAACCCGCGCGCCGGCGAAATCGACACGACGGACACGCAAAACCCGAAACGCACGCTGGCCGACCGCTACAACACGCGCAAGAGCATCGACCACCAGCAGATCGGCGCCACTTATGAACAGTCGTTCGGCGATGACCGCCTGCATGTGATGGTGTATGGCGGCAACCGCGACGTGATCCAGTACCAGGCGTTTAATAAAGCATTCCAAAATACCAAAGTGGACGGTCTACTTAAGCATTCGGGCGGCGTGGTCGACTTCCAGCGCCAGTTCTATGGCATCGACACCAACTGGCTGCACGTGAACCAGTTGGCCGGCGGCAAGCTGAGCACCACCATCGGCATCGACTATGGCCGCTCCAGCGATGACCGCACCGGCTATGAGAACTATATCGGCGAAGTGTACGGATTGAAAGGCAAGCTGCGCCGCGACGAGCAGGATGTCGTTTCCAGCCTCGATCCGTATATCCAGGCGGAATGGCAAGGCGGCCCATGGCTGCTCAGCGCAGGTGTGCGCTACAGCAAGATGAAAGTGGCGGTCGACGACCATTTCCTCAGCAACGGCAACGATAGCGGCAGCCTGGAGTTCAGCCACACGACGCCCGTGCTGGGCCTGCTGTATAAACTGACGCCGAACGTCAACGTCTACGCCAGCGCCGCGCGCGGTTTCGAGGCCCCAACCTTGAACGAACTGTTTTACTCGGGCACAGGCGGCGGCTTCAATTTCAACTTGAAGCCGGCCACCAGCACCAACCTGGAAGCGGGTGTCAAGGCCAGGATCGCAAACAACACGCACGTGAATGCGGCCTTGTTCCAGATCAAGACCAACGACGAACTAGTGGTCGACAAGTCCAGCGGCGGGCGCACCAGCTATCGCAATGGGGGTAAAACCTTGCGCCAGGGCATGGAAGTGTCGCTGGATTCGAACCTGCCATATGGCTTCACGACCAAAGTGGCGCTCACCAGCCTGCATGCCGTGTATGACCAGGCATTTGGCGGCGTGCGCGAAGGCAGCCGCTTGCCGGGCGTACCCAGCGCCAACCTGTTTGCGGAGCTGGCCTGGAAAGATACGCTCGACCGTTTTGGCGCAGCGCTGGAAAGCGTGGCTAGCAACCAGGTCTACGCGGAAGACAGCAACATCGAAAAACCGGCGCCCGGCTACACGGTATTCAATGCGCGCTTCAACGCCAGGCAAAACGTGGGCAATTGGCGCTTCAAGGAGTTTGCCCGCCTGAACAACCTGTTCGACAAGACCTACGTGGGTTCCGTCATCGTCGGCGACAGCAACAAGCGCTACTATGAAGCGGCACCGGGACGTAATTGGTTGCTGGGCGTTAGCGCCCAATATAGTTTCTAAAACTAAAAAGCCCGCGCCTCTTCCGATGCGCGGGCTTTATTGTCATTCAACATGGCCTGCTATGGCCGTGCTTCCTTCACGCTATATTTCTCGAAGATGGCTTTCAATTCGCCGCTGGCCGCCATTTCGTTCATGGCTGCCTGCAGCAACTTGCCCACGTCGAGCTGCTGGCGGCTGACGGCCAGGCCCACCGCCCAGCCCGCACGCGGCAGGCGGGCGAACGCCACTTCGCTCATGGGGAAAGCGGGATCGCTTTTCAGCACCGATTCGATTTCCGAACGGTTGGCCAGCACGGCATCGAGCTTGCCCGCCTGCAATTGCTGCAAGGCTTCGGCTGCCGTATCGAAGATGCGCACGTCGTCGCGGTACTTGCCATTCTCTTCACCCAGCATCAGCATGGCCGCGATCGACACCTTTTCCACGCCGATGCGCTTGCCGGCCAGCGAGGCGACGCCATCGAATTGCGGCACGGCTTGCGCACTGCGCGCCAGGCGCACGGTTTCCACGTAGTATGGCGCGAAGATCTCGACCTTGTCGTTGTCCGCCATCAACTTCTTGTCGACCGGCACATGCAACATCACATCGGCGGGGCCATAACCGAGGTAATGTCCCTTCCACACCATATTGCGCAAATCGTCGTTGAGGTTTTCGCCGGCGGGAAATGGCAACAAGCTCAGTTTCAGCCCCAGCTTTTTCGCCAGCGCTTCGGCAATATCGATATCGATGCCCGTACCCTTGTCGGAAAACGGCGCGAATTCGTTGTACACAGCCACTTTCAGGCTGCCCGACTGCTGCACCTTTTGCCAGTCGGCGCGCGCCGGCGCGGTTGCGCACAGCGCCAGGCAAGCGAGCAAGATCATCGCGCGCGCGCCCCGGAATTGAAATGAACGCATGGGACTCCTTCGTGATCAGTTCGACTTAATTCGATTCGCGGCGGGTTTCCAGGTAAGTCTTGATGGCCCACATTGCTTCCTGGTTGAACACGCCTTCGAACGGCGGCATGTACACGGCACCATTGCGCACTTTACCGTGGCGGATGGTGGTCAGGTAGTAATTGTCCGTTTCCTTGTAGCACGCCTGTTTCTTTGTCTCATTCTTGATACCGAAACAATCGCGGTCCAGCTGGCGCAAGTCCGGCGCGATGCCGCCGGAGATGGCTTCGATGCCGTGGCAGCGGGCGCAATTCTGGTTGTAGGCCGATGTGCCTACCGTCAAGGCCAGTTTGTTGCCCCGATACGGATTTTGCTCAAGCCATTTGTCGCCCACCTTGGGCAAGCCCGTGGTATCGACGCCTTGCGGCGTGACATTGCCGTGCGCATAGGCATGCGGCAAGGTCAGCAGGGAAGTGAGGGCAACGGCGCCGGCCGCCGCCACGCCGAGCAGGGTACGAATGGAATAGGTCATGCTGGTCTCCTTGGTTTTTTAGTCAATACCAAAGAAGAGCAAATGCCATGCCATGCGTCTATGCCCCACATCCGGCCGCCCATGTATCAATTTGGAACAGCTGCAACACGTAGTTGTGTCACCGCGCGCCTCAGGCGGCGGCCACCGTGCAGATACTGCCGCGCGCCTGCTGCTCGAAAGTGATACGCACGGGCAAAAATCGGGCAATCACCTCCGCATTCGTCAGCGCGTGCTGCGATACCTTGTTGCAGCTGAAGGTACCGCCGCCCGCCAGCGCCATGGGCAGCAAGAGCTGGTCGGCCAGGTGCTCGCCGACGGCCGCGTCCGTCTTGAGGTAGGCGCGCACCTCGTTCAACAGGCGCTTGGCCACGGACTCGGCCAGCAAGGACTTTTCGCCGAACGAAGTAAACACTTCCGTGACATGCTCATGCTCCAGGGTCAGCAGCAGGACGTTGCCCGGCCCCTGCTCCGCCGGCAAGCCGACGAGGCGCAGCTGCTTGCCGCTCCAGCCCATGCCGCTGGCGACACGCTCGAGCTCGCGCTGCGCCACCTGCACATGCACGCCCGCCACCACGCTTTCCGCATACCCCGCCTTCCGTTCGCCGCGCTGCAGCAGTTGAATCGGCTGCAAGCGCCGGCACGGTTGCACGGTGGCCGTCACCTCGCCGCCGCCCGCAGGATGAAAGCCGTAGCGTTGCAGCGCGATCTCCACCTCGGCGCCCATCTGCTGCAGGATGCGGCCATACGCGCGCTGCAAAAAATGCACGGGAGGCGCCATGGCATTGTGCGTGCCGCCAGTGATGCGCACGGTGGATGGCCCATCCGCATGCAGCAGGGCCGGCAGCAAGGTTTGCAGCACCAGGGTGCAGCTGCCGGCGCTGCCGATGGCAAAGCGGTAATCGCCGCCGCGCAGGGGGCCGGGAACGAATTCCAGGCTCGACGCGCGCAGCGCCACCGGCGTCGTGCGCGCCCCGCAAATGGCGGTTGCCGCCTGCACGGCCAGCAGATGCTGGCGCAGCAAGCCGGGCTTTTCCCGTCCCGCGCGAATGTTACTCAGCCGAAACGGTTGCCCCGTGATCATCGACAGGCTCAGCGCCGAACGTAAAATCTGTCCGCCGCCTTCGCCTTGCGCTCCATCTATTTCTATCATCTCTGTTTTCTCTCTCTTATCCTTTGACGCAGACGACCTGCTTCAAGATATGCACGACATCGACCAGCTCGCGCTGCGCCAGCATCACCGCATCGATATCCTTGTAAGCCATCGGGATTTCATCGATCACGTTTTCATCCTTGCGGCATTCCACGCCTTCGGTGGCGCGGATCTGGTCATCCAGGTTGAAACGCCGCTTCGCTTCCGTGCGGCTCATCGTGCGTCCCGCGCCGTGGCTGCAGCTATGGAAACTCTCGGCATTGCCCTTGCCGCGCACGATAAAACTCTTCGCGCCCATGGAGCCGGGAATGATCCCCAGTTCGCCCGCGCGGGCCGACACGGCGCCTTTGCGCGTGATCAATACATCCTTGCCGAAGTGGTGCTCCTTCTGCACATAGTTATGGTGGCAGTTGACGGCCTCCACGTGCGTCTGGAACGGTTTATGGATGACCGTGCGCACGGCGGCGATCAGGTTCTGCATCATCACTTCGCGGTTGTTGCGGGCGAAACGCTGGGCCCAGCCCACCGCTTCCACGTAATCGTCGTAATGCTGCGTTCCCTCGGCCAGGTAAGCCAAATCCTGGTCGGGCAGGTTGATGAAGTGGATGCGCATATCCTGCTTGGCCAGTTCGATGAAATGCGTACCGATGGCATTGCCCACGCCGCGCGAACCGGAATGCAGCATGAACCATACGGAACCCTGCTCGTCGAGGCACACTTCGACGAAGTGGTTGCCGCTACCCAAGGTTCCCAGATGACGGTAATTGTTCGTATTTTTCAGCTTTGGCGTTTTCAGGCAAATCGCATCGAATTCATCCTTCAATTGCAGCCACGCGGCATCGACCACCGATGGCGGCGTATGCCAGGAACCTTCATCGCGGCCGCGGTGGCCGCGCGTCTTCGGCGACATCCCGTGCGGAATGGCGCGTTCGATGGCGCTGCGCAGCGGTCCCAGGTTATCGGGCAGATCGTTCGCCGTCAGCGTGGTTTTCGCCGCCATCATGCCGCAGCCGATATCCACGCCCACGGCCGCCGGAATCACGGCGCCCAGGGTGGGAATCACGCTACCGATGGTCGACCCCTTGCCCAGGTGGACGTCGGGCATGACGGCGATATGCTTGTAAATGAACGGCAGGGTCGCCGTGTTGCGCAATTGTTTTTTGGCCGCTTCTTCGACAGGCACGCCACGCGTCCACATTTTCACTGGACGGCTGCCTTCGGTATGCAGGACTTCGTATTCTTCGTTTTTCATCGCTATTCTCTTCTTCTATTGTATAGGGGGTGATGACCAGGGTTGGTGAAACAGTTGCCGACGCATCGGCCCAGGATGTAGTTCCACCGGCATTCATCAGTACGACAACCCGACAAGGGGGGACAGGATTTCTGGCAGACGCACTGCGCCTGCCAGGCCGGTCTGACGCGGCTGATCGATGTAATCCTGTCGGCATTCGGGGTACTACGGCGCATGACAAGCGTGGACAGGACGCCTCTTATGTAGTCCTGTCCGCATTCATGCGCTTTGCTTCAACAACCTGGTGCTGCGATATCGATGGCGGCGATTTCTCCCACCCAATGGGCGGGATCCAGCCGGCCGGCGGCAAAGGCGGCGATGATCTTGAAGACGTCGTCGGAAAAACCGCCGATATTCAGAATATCCTCGCGCTCCATCGCCTGCGTGGTGGCATGCGGCGCAATATCGATGCACACCAGTTTTGCTTGCGGATTGCGCTGCTTGAAGACATTCCACTGTCCCATCGTCGCCGTGGCGCCGCTGCGTTTGGCGTCGATCCACGATTCGTTATCGGACACATAGATCACCAGGTCGGCCAGCTCCTTCTTGCTGTTCATGCGCAGCAGCGGCGCGCTGCAATTGGTACCGCCGCCACCGATGGCTGCCAGCTTGGCCGCGTTGCTCATCACGCTATCATCCGCGCCAAGTCCGCACGGCACCACGCTGTGCTCGAACGGCAGCACCATGGCATCCGGATTCTTGCGTAGCATGGCCGCCGCCACCAGCGCCGCCACATCGATGCAACGCACGCTCGACGTGGCGCTGCCGCGAAAACCGCTGACGGGCGAGGACATCGAGCCGGAGACGTCGGGGCACACCACCACCCTGCCAGCGATCCGCGGCACGTTCAGCAGCGATATTTCCAGCGCCTGTTCCAGCGCTTCGCGCACGATGGCCGGCACGTGCTCGCCGGCCGCCATGCAAGCCGACATCAGCTGGTACGGAAACACCCGTGCCCGGCCAATCGCCTCGGGATCGCGCAGCTTGGCGGCGATCAGCTCCGGCATGCCGGCTATCGCATACACGCCGTGGCGGCCAAAGGTATTCAGATTCATGCGCACCATCTGCCAGCTGCCCTGGCGGGCGATCTGCGCCCAATCCTGTGCGCTCAAGGGCAGCGCCGTCAGCATCTGGAAGGGCACGTCCGGTATCGTTTGCGCTGGATCAAGCTTGTAAGCTTCGAATGCGGCCAGCACCGGCGGCAAGGCCGCGGCATCGTACGGCTTGCCGATCAGCCAGGCGAAGAAGGCCGCGCGCCACGCTTCCTGCGGTTTCGGATGCACCATCTTGACCACGTCGGCCAGCGATGGCGCATTGCCCACGGCCGCGGCCAGCAAGGCTTGTTCCGACGCGCCGTTCAGCCATGCCTGCACCAGCTTTTTCGGACGCGATCCCAGCGACTTGCGGCCCACGGCCCCCGAGCGCATGATCTGCACGAAGTTACGCAGCATCTTGCCGCTGTTAATCACACGCTGAAAGGCCGGCGCGCATTCCGCGGCACCCTGGCCCGCCAGCACGGCCACCACCAAGGCCGGCATGTCTTTCATGTAGCCCCGTTCGCGGCAGTACACGGCCGTCTGCGCAATGAAGGCCGGCTCGACTGCCTTGCACAGCTCGCGTACTTTCGCCAGTTGCGTTTCGGCGCTGGCATAAAACGTCGCATTCAGGCAACCGGTGGCCGCGTACTGCGCCAGCTGATGCCGGGGCGTCAGCGCGTAAGCGGGTGCGCCTTCGGCATTGCGTGCCAGCGCCGCTGGCATGGTTGCTGTCTGTTGCGCGCTCTGGAATAACTGGGCGTTGGCCATTTTTCGTCCCTCTCTGCTCTCTACGTTTATCTCGTTGCTATCTCCTCTAATGCAAGCGCTGTGCCAGCTTTCAATATTTCCTTAAAAATTCCGATAACCAATTGATTTTATTAAATAATATTTAAATACAAGCTGTTCAGTGGAAATATCCCTGTCACTGAAATTTGGAATATAATTATCTTTTCAGATAAATTTTTATCCCATATATGCAAGCAAAACGCACCGTCGTCATCGGCTTTCTCGGCACGCAGCTCGACAATGGCAGGGGAGCGGCGCGCTGGGAAAAGTGGCGTCCCAGCATCGCCCTGACCCAGCACGAGGACAAGATCATCGACCGCTTCGAGTTGCTGTACGCGGGCAGCCAGTTTGACAACCTGGTACGCCAGGTGTCGCAGGATATTGCCAGCGTCTCGCCTGAAACCAGGCTGATCTCCCATGAACTGCCCATCAGCGATGCCTGGGACTTCGAGAATGTGTATGGTGCGCTCTATGATTTTGCCAATAGCTACCCCTTCGATCCGGACAAGGAAGACTATTGGATCCACATCACCACCGGCAGCCACGTGGTACAGATATGTATGTTCCTGATGACGGAAGCGCGCTATTTTCCCGGCCGTCTCGTGCAAACATCGCCGCCGAAGCGCCAGGCCACCGGCAATCCCGGCAGCTACGCATTGATCGACCTCGATCTGTCGCGCTACGACCAGATTGCCCAGCGTTTTACGCGCGAGCAGGCCGAAGGCGTGGCCTTCCTGAAGTCCGGCATCGCCACGCGCAATGCGAAATTCAACGGCATGATCGATGAAATCGAGCGCGTCGCCATCAAATCGAAAGCCCCCATGCTGCTGATGGGACCTACCGGCGCCGGCAAATCCTTCCTCGCGCGCCGCGTGTATGAACTGAAAAAATCGCGCCACCAGATCGACGGAAAATTCATCGACCTCAATTGCGCCACATTGCATGGCGATGGCGCAGCCTCCACCTTGTTCGGCCATATCAAGGGGGCATTTACGGGAGCTGGCTCGGATCGACCCGGCTTGCTGCGCAGCGCGCACAAGGGCTTGTTGTTTCTCGATGAAATCGGCGAACTGGGGCTCGACGAGCAGGCCATGCTATTGAAAGCGATCGAGGAAAAACGCTTTTTCCCCGTCGGTGCGGACACCGAGGTGCAGAGCGACTTCCAGCTGATCGCAGGCACCAACCGGGACCTGGGCAAAGAAGTGATGGCCGGCCGCTTCCGCGAAGACCTGTATGCGCGCATCAACCTGTGGACATACGAATTGCCGGGCCTGGCGCAGCGGCCGGAAGACATCGAACCGAACCTGGAATACCTGCTGACACAATACAGCGCGGAAACGGGCGAACGCGTGCGCTTCAACAAGGAGGCACACGAGCGTTTCATGCGTTTCGCCACCCTGCCCACCTCGGCATGGAAGGGCAATTTCCGCGATTTATCCGCCGCTGTCACGCGCCTGGCCACCCTGTCGGAAGCGGGCCGTATCACGGATGGTGTTGTCGATGAGGAAATCCGGCGCTTGAAGCGGATGTGGCAGCATCATGACAAGCCTGCCAGCGGCATGGAAATCGACCTGGCCGATATCATGGGAAGCGAGGCAGCCACGCAGCTCGACCTGTTTGATGCGCTGCAGCTGCAGGCAGTGATCAAGATTTGCCGGCAATCGAACAATATGTCCGATGCCGGCCGCACCCTGTATGCCGTATCGCGCGCGGCAAAAGCCAAACCCAACGATGCAGACCGGCTCAAAAAATACCTGGCCCGCTTTGACCTTGATTGGGATAGGGTCTGCCAACTTAATTAAATGAAAAAAGCAGCGCTTGGCGCTGCTTTTTTCACGCCTGTCTGCTGACAAAACCAAACCGCCAGACGTAAAAAAACCCCAACCGGATCACCGGAAGGGGTTTTTTTGAATAACAAGCCTGACGATAACCTACTTTCACACTGGTTGCAGCACTATCATCGGCGCAAAGTTGTTTCACGGTCCTGTT